>NZ_CP022889.1:1470000-2205000 GCF_002269345.1 Tsuneonella mangrovi | reverse complement strand
ACCCTGCCGCAGATCGGAGTAACCTGGCGGTCCTTGATCGAGGCATGGACGCCTGCGATTCTCGCGACCGCGGCCATGGCCGCCGCCGTTCTGGCGGTCCGTGCGCACCTGCCCGCGATGCCTGCACCCGCCGCGCTCGCCCTGCTCGCAGCAACCGGCGCGATCGCTTACCTTGCTACGCTGCTGGTAATCGCACGCCCGCTGCTGGGCGAGATCACCGAGTTCGTGATGCAGCGGAAAATCGCCGCCGCCTGATGCTGCGCGGCATCCGTCGGCGTTCGATGAACACGTTACCGGTCCCGACCGGTGTCCTAGAGCGACCGGGCAATCTGTGGTATTCTCCATCCTGGAAAAGGAGAGGACCATGGCCCATCCGCTAGCGTTCGCAGCAGGGCTGTTGCTTGCCGCAGCAACTTCGGGTGCTGCCACCACGGAACGAATCGATCCAGGCCCACTGGTGCAACCCACCGAGCCCGGCGAGCAGGTAATGGTGTCGGCCGAGCGCGATCCCTATATGCGCATGACGGTGCCGGTGACGATCGAGGGCCAGGGCCCATTCCAGTTCATGGTAGACACCGGGGCGCAGGCGACCGTCGTAACGCCCGAATTGCGCGACCAGCTCAAATTGCCGTCGCTCGGGACAGCGATCGTCGTCGGGATGGCCAGCACCAAGCAGGTCGAGCTGGTGCGCCTCGATGGGCTGAAATTCGCCGACCATGTGTTCGATGCCCTTCACGTACCCCTCCTCGAGGAACAGCATATCGGTGCCGACGGCATCCTTGGCCTCGACAGCCTGCAGGATTTGCGAGTGCTGATCGACTTCCGGAAGGACACGATCGAAGTCGCGAATGCCAAACAGCTTGGCGGAAACATTGGCTACGAGATCATCGTCCGCGCGCGCCGCAAGCTCGGTCGTCTGGTGATAACCGATGCGTTGGTCGATGGAGTCCGAACGTCGATAATCATCGACACCGGATCGCAATCGACGATCGCCAATAAAGCGCTGCAACGGCGCCTGCATTCCCGCAAGCAGAGGGAAATCGCCGCAAGCGATGTGATGGGCGCGAAGATCTGGGGAGACCAGGGCACGGTCGGCAAGATCACCGTCGGCGAGATGTCGCTCACTAACGTGCCGATCATGTTCGTGGATGCCCCGACATTCGCAGCACTCGGCCTGGCCAATCGCCCTGCACTCGTGCTCGGAATGGAAAACCTGCGCCTGTTCGACCGGGTGGCGATCGACTTCGCCGAACGCAAGGTGCTGTTCGACATGCCGCGCGGGACCGAGGTCATGTCGCACCTTTGATCGCTCGCGCCCATTGTGGTGCCCGTTGCGTAATCTCCCGATCGCCTCCAAATGGAGGTGATGCCACCAGAAAACAGCTCCTCCGCAACCGCCGATTACGACGGTTGGGCCACGCTGAAGCGGTTCATCCCGTATTTGTGGCCGCGCGAAAAGCCCGAGCTGCGCTGGCGCATTATTGCGGCCGTAGTGCTGATCCTTGCCACCACCGGCACTCAGCTGGGCCTGCCGTTCCTGCTCAAGTGGGCGGTCGACGCAATGAACGTGACAGGGCCCCGGGTCATGCAATTGGCGATGCTGACCGTGCTCGCTTATGCCGCCGGGCGTTTCGGCTCGGTCGCGTTCAACAACCTGCGCAACATCGTGTTCGAGCGAGTCGGACAGGACGCAACCCGCGCGCTGGCCGAAAACGTGTTCGAGCGGCTGCACCTGCTCTCGCTGCGCTTCCACCTCTCGCGCCGCACCGGCGAAGTCACCAAGACGATCGAGCGCGGCACCAAGAGCATCGACACGATGCTCTACTTCATGCTGTTCAACATCGCCCCCACGGTGCTGCAGCTCGCGGTGATCGCGGTGATCTTCTATTTCGAATTCGGCTGGGGGCTGGTCGGCGCGACTGCCTTGTCGATCGTCGCCTATATCTGGCTGACCCGCACGATAACCGAATGGCGCAACAAGCTGCGGGCGGAAATGAACCGGCTCGACGGGCACGCGCTGGCGCGTGCCGTCGATTCGCTGCTCAATTACGAGACCGTGAAATACTTTGGTGCCGAGCAGCGCGAGCAGTGCCGCTATGCCGAAGCGACGAGCGCTTACGCAAACGCTGCCGTCAAAAGCGAGAACAGCCTCGGCCTGCTCAATATCGCGCAAGCGCTGGTCACCAACCTCCTCATGGCCGGCGCGATGGCGCTGACCGTCTACGGCTGGTGGCAGGGCAAATACAGCGCGGGGCAACTGGTGTTCGTGCAGGCGCAGCTGACCCAGCTGTTCCGCCCGCTCGACATGCTCGGAATGGTCTATCGCACGATCCGCCAGGGGCTGATCGACATGGCGGCGATGTTCGCGCTGATCGATACCGACGTGGAAGTGAAGGACGCGCCGGGCGCACCGGCGCTTGTCGTGCGGCGCCCCAGCCTGGCGTTCGAGGACGTGTGGTTCGGCTATGACGAGGACCGCACGATCCTCCATGGCCTCAGCTTCGAAGTCGAAGCGGGCATGCGCGTCGCGCTGGTCGGCCCGTCAGGCGCGGGCAAGAGCACCATCGCACGCCTGCTGTTCCGCTTTTACGACCCGTGGCGCGGCCGCATCCTGATCGACGGGCAGGACATCGCGCAAGTGACGCAGCAATCGCTGCGCGCGGCGATCGGGATCGTCCCGCAGGACAGCGTGCTGTTCAACGATACCATCGGCTACAACATCGCCTACGGCCGCGACGACGCGAACATGCGCGATGTCGAGGCGGCAGCAAAGGGAGCGGCGATCGCGGACTTCATCAACCGCCTGCCACAGGGTTACGATACCGAAGTCGGTGAGCGCGGGCTCAAGCTTTCGGGCGGCGAGAAACAGCGGGTCGCGATTGCCCGCACGCTGGTAAAGGACCCGCCGATCCTGCTGCTCGACGAAGCGACCAGCGCCCTCGACACGCGCACCGAGCAGGAAATTCTCAAGACGCTGCGCACCGTCGCTGAGCGCCGCACCACGCTGTCGATCGCGCACCGCCTGTCGACTATCGCCGATGCCGACACGATCCTGGTGCTCGACCAAGGTCGGTTGGCCGAACAGGGCCATCACGCGGAATTGCTTGGACGCGGGGGACTTTACGCCGAAATGTGGACGCGCCAGCAGGCCGAAAGCGACGAACAGGCCGAAGCGGCGGAATGATCCGCAAACGGCCCGATTGCGTCAGTACTTGTAGCCGATCGACAACCCGAGCGTGCGCGGCTTGATCGGGTAGGCCCGCGCATAGGCGCCGCACAGGCTCGGTACGCAGACCGTGTTGAGGCTGAGCACGCCGCGCTCGTCGAACGCGTTGGTCAGGAACAGCGACCACTTCCAGGTGCCGTAGTTCATCCCCAGCGAGAAGTCCGCCGACGTAAAGCCCTGCGTGTTGGGCAGGACTTCGCCGCCACTGTACGGATCCACCGTGAGATAGGACCGCGTTCCGGACTGGTGGTTGAGGGTGCCCTGGACAAACGCATTCGCAGAGCCGACCGGGAAATCGTAGCGCGCAGTCAGGTTGCCCTTGAAGTCCGGCTGGGTCGGCAGCTTGGTACCGGCCGGCGTCGCGATGTAATTGGGATCGGTGCAGTTCGGCAGGCCGTTGGTGTCGATCTGGCAGAAAGGAGTTGTCAGGTATGCGTCGATATACGTCGCGCTGCCCGAAAGGCTGAACCCGGACATGCGCAGGCTGAAGTCGCCTTCCAGGCCCTTGATGCGCGCGTTACCCGCATTGTAGGTGCTGATGACGCCGTTCGAACCGAATGCGGCCAGGCCAAACTGGATGTCGTGCCATTCTTCCTGGAACGCGGTCAGGTTGATCGTGAGGTGCCGGTCGAGCCACTGGGTCTTCACGCCGATTTCGTAGTTGCTGAGTGTGTCCGGCCTGTAAGGCGGCACACCGGCGCGGCGATTGATGCCCCCCGGGCGATAGCCGGTAGAATAGGTGCCGTAGAGCATCGCGTCGGGTGTCATCTTCCAGGTCAGGCTGACCTTGTGCGTCTCGCCCGAATCCTTGGTCGTGAAGTCGAACAGCGTACACGGCACCGGGTCGCTCGCCGCAGTCGGCGTACAGCTCGCACTCGATACCGTTCCGGCAAATCCGGAGAAGCCGCCGAGCGAGTTCTTGGTCTTGAAATAACGGATGCCGGCGTCGAGCGTCAGGTTGTCGAGGATGTCGTACGACCCGTCAGCAAACGCGGCGTAGTCGCGGTCCACGCGATAGACACGGGTGCAGAAGATATCGTCGCCGCACTTGGGCACCGGCGGCCCGAGCAGGCTGTCGGTGAATCCAGGCACGATATAGTCCGCATGGATCTTGTCGGTCTGGCGCTCGTAGAACAGCCCGGCGATCAGGTGCCAGCGGTTCTCCGATGGAGAGGAAATGCGCACTTCCTGCGACAGCTTGGAATACTTGTCGATCCCGCGATAGACTTGCGTGGGATCGACGTTGTTGCCGTTGCCATCGTAGTAACTCGCATACGACGGCCCGTAGTTATCGACGTAGGACACCGTGTAGTACGAATAATCCTGCGTCAGATCGGTCTGGCGTTCGAAATAGCCGCCGGCATAGGTCAGGTCCCAGCTGCCGATCTTGCCCTTGATGGTCAGCGCGGCCTGGTACCATTCGTCGGTGCCGTAATCCGGCGTGAAATCGTGCACCTGCAGGTCACCGACCTTGGGATCGAACAGGAACGTCCCGTGCGAGGTCTGGTTCTGGTAGATGATGCTCGGCGTCACCGTCCAGTTGTCGTCGAGGTCGATGCCGAGCGCGGCGCGGCCGCCCCAGGTCTCGACGTCGTTGAAGTTCTTCTTGACGTACTTGGCGTTGGTGTAGGTCAAAGTGACCGGATTGCCGTTGATATCATACGCATCGTAGCTGCGGGTGCCGAGCGTGTTGCTGATGTAGCCGCCATCGCGCTCGTAGAACATGCTGGTGCGCAGCGCGATCCGCTCGCTCAGCGGGACGTTGATCATTCCTTCGATCGTCCCGCCCGACGAATTGGCGCCCTTCGCGAGGGTCGTGCCGGTCGCGTCGAAGCTGGCTTCGAAGCGGTTGGGGTTCGGCTGGTTGGTAATGACGCGCAAGGTGCCCGACAGCGAGCTCGCGCCGTAGAGGGTGCCTTGCGGCCCGGACAGCGCCTCGACCCGCGCAACGTCGTAAACGTGCATGTCGGGCGCGCCGCCGATCGTCGTCAGCGGCACTTCGTCGACATACATGGCGCTGGTCGGCTGCGGCCCGCTGTGGCTGCCGTTGGCATTCGCACCACTCGAAACACCGCGGAAATAGATCTGCGACTGGCCGGGTCCGTACGACTGGTAGCTGACGCTGGGCAGCAGGGCCGCGTAGTCCGAAAAATCGGCGACCTGGTGATCCTTGAGGCTGGTGCCGGTCAGTGCCTGGATGCTGATCGGCACGTCCTGCAAGCTCTGGCTGCGCTTCTGGGCGGTGACGATGATCTCGTTGGCGTCGACGTTGTCGGTCGCGGCAGGGGTCTTTGCCGGCGTCGTCGATTGCGCCAGTGCAGGTGTCGCGAGGACCGAAGTCGAAGCGAGCAGGATGAAGGCAGTCGATCTACCAAAGGAACTACGCACGCCGACCTCCATTTATGACCACTATCCGACCTCCACTGCAAAGTGAGACAGGCCAGCGTCAAGTTACAGGTGCAAGGAAATTACGAATGCGTCCGCTTCGTGATAATAATGCAACGATTATGGCGCGGTGCGCCATCCTTCCAGTGCCGGACCCAACGCGGCGACCAGCGGATCGAGATAGGGTTCGAACTGCTCGAACGCAGTCGTCGCGCCGCGGTAGATCGGCTGGCGCACCTGCTCCGAACTGGCGGTGCGGACGGCGCGCTCGGTGCGATGGAACTCGAGGCAGGCTTCCTCGAACGGCAGGCCGCAATAGTCGAGCAGGCGGCGCACTTCCCCTTCGGTGTCCTCCACCATGTCTTCGTAGATCACCCGGTGGACCCGTCCCGGCAACACCGCATCGATGTGTGCCATCAGTCGCACATAGTTGCGGTAATAGGTGCCAAGGTCGGACAGGTCATAGGAAAAGCTCTGCCCGCGCGCGAAGTGCTGCTTGAAATTGGAGAAACAGCATCCCAGCGGGTGGCGCCGCGCGTCGATGATCTTCGCATTGGGCAATGCCAGGTGGATCAGCGCTGTGTGCATCCAGTTGTTCGGCAGCTTGTCGATGAACAACGGCTTCGCGGTGCGCCGGTAGATGCGGGTCCGCTTGAGATAACTCTCGCCGGTCTCGCGAAGTTGCTGTGCCGACAGGTCGCCCAGCCTGTCGGGATACTCGTCGAGTTGGCGCGCCAGCTCGGGAATGTCCTGCAGTTCGCTGGTGCCTTCGACCTGCGAATGGCTCGACAGGATCTGCTCGATCAGGGTCGATCCCGCGCGCGGCATCCCGAGGATAAAGATCGGGTCGGGCGCATCGCATCCATCGCCTTCGTGTGCGGCAAACAGGCCGGGCGTGGCTTGCGCGATCATTCGGTCGATCCGCGCGGTGTTCTCGCTCACATCGTAGTGCAGCAACTCACGCCGCAGGCCGTTGCCCGCGAGGTAGTGGGCGAACGCCGCATCGGCTTCGCCGCGATCCTCGCGCGCCTTGCCGAGCGCGAAATCGAAGTGGAAGCGATCCTCTTGCGACAGGTCGTCGCGCGCCAGCATCGCTTCCATCGCGGCGAGGTCGGCATCGTCGAAGCTGTAGGTCTTGAGGTTGGCGAGGCTCCACCAGACCTCGCCCAGTTCGGGCCGCAAATCGATCGCGCGGCGATAGGCGGCGATGCTGTCGTCGAGCCTCCCGACCGTCTTGAGCATGTGGCCATAGCTCATCCACACCTTGGGATGGGCCGGGCGTTCGTCCAGCACGCGTTGGTAGAGCGCCAGCGCCTCGTCGAATTCGCCCACCCCGCCCAGCGCGGCGGCGCGCAGGTTGGCATAGGCCATCTCGTCGGGCTCTTCGCGGCGCACCTGGTCGAGCTCTTCCATCGCCTCGACCGGGCGGCCAGTGCGATAGAGCACCAGCGCGAGGTTCGAGCGCGCGGCCGTAAAGTCGGGCGCAAGCTCGAGCGCGCGGCGCAGCAGCGTTTCGGCATCGCGCATCCGCCCAATCCGTCCAGCCAGTTCAGCCAGCATCCGGATCGCGAACACGTCGAACGGGTCCTGCTTGAGGTATTCGCGCAGCAGCGGCTCGGCGCGTGCGAGATCGTTGGCATTGAGCGCCGCCGCCGCCGCCATCAGGCGCGGATCGTATCCAGCTGGTGCAGCGGCGGGTGAACCGGTCATCGACCCAGCCTTACGGTCAGGCGCGCCACGCCTCAAGCCACGCCTTGGCAATTTGGAACGCTGACGGTGGGGATCCTACGCCTGCCCCTGCAGTTCCCGCAGGATCGCGAGCGCTTCCTGGGCCCTTTCGACAGGCACAAATGCGTGGTCGTGGTGCAGCGCAGCGACCATGTTGCAGGCGATCTGCGCTTCGGCCAGCGCGCCCGAAACCGCGGCCGTCAGCCCGTATCCCTCAAGGTCGGAATGCACCATCAGCGTTATCCGCGCCATCACCGGGTCGCCTTCGCTGCCCATGTGCGCAGGCACGATCGCGGAAACGCCTTCGTCCTCGCGGAACGTGGCAAGTGCGGAGCCGAGCAGTTCGGGCGCGCGATCGGGGGTGACCGAAACGAAGCACCAGCGCTGATCGTCGAGCCGGGGATCCATGCTAGTGATCATCGCTGCCGTATCGCGGACCGTCCCGGCCATCAGAGGATATACTTGCTGAGGTCGGTGTCGCCCGCGAGGCTCGCAAGCCGCTCGCGCACGTAGGCAGCATCGATCGTCACCGTTTCGCCCTTGTGGTCCTCGGCCTCGAAGCTGAGCTCTTCGAGCAGCTTCTCCATCACCGTCTGCAAGCGGCGGGCACCGATATTCTCGACGCTTTCGTTCACTTGCGCGGCAATCCGGGCGATCTCCGCGATGGCATCATCGCCGAGTTCGAGCGTAACATCCTCGGTGCCGAGTAGCGCCTTGTATTGCGCCACCAGGTTCGCGCGGGTCTCGCTGAGGATTCGCACGAAGTCCTCTTCGGTAAGCGCGCGCAGTTCGACCCGGATCGGCAGGCGGCCCTGCAGTTCGGGCAGCATGTCGCTCGGCTTGGCGACATGGAACGCACCGCTGGCGATGAACAGCACATGGTCGGTCTTCATCGGCCCGTACTTGGTCGAGACGGTGGTGCCTTCGATCAGCGGCAGCAGGTCGCGCTGCACCCCTTCGCGGCTGACCGACCCGCCGCGCACATCGCTGACGGCAATCTTGTCGACCTCGTCAAGGAACACGATGCCGTTGGATTCGGCGTTCTCGAGCGCGACCCGGGCGACATCGTCCTGGTCCATGCGCTTTTCGGCCTCTTCGTCGACCAGCTTGTCCCATGCATCGGGAACCTTGAGCTTGCGGCGCTTGGTCGGGGTCTTGCCCATCGCCTTGCCGAACATGTCGGACAGGTTGATCATCCCGACATTGCCGCCCATCCCGCCAAGATCGAACGGCATCTGCGGTGCTTCCTCGACCTCCACCTCGACTTCGACATCGTTCATCGCGTTGTCGACTATCCGCTGGCGGAAACTCTCGCGGGTCGCTTCGCTGGCGCTGTCACCCACGAGCGCGTTGAGCAGCCGGTCCATCGCCGCCTTGCTCGCCGCCTCGCGCACCGCTTCGCGGCGGCGGTCCTTCTCCAGCCGGATCGCTTCCTCGACCAGGTCGCGGGCAATCTGCTCGACGTCGCGGCCGACATAGCCGACTTCGGTGAACTTGGTCGCTTCGACCTTCACGAACGGCGCTTCGGCAAGCTTCGCCAAGCGGCGGCTGATCTCGGTCTTGCCGCAGCCGGTCGGCCCGATCATCAGGATATTCTTGGGTGTCACTTCGTCGCGCAGCTCGGGCGACAGCCGCTGGCGCCGCCAGCGGTTGCGCAAGGCAACGGCCACCGCGCGCTTGGCATCCGTCTGGCCGATGATGTGCGCGTCGAGCGCCTCGACGATGGCTTTGGGGGTCAGGTTATCCATTGTGTTCAGACCGTTTCCAGCGTGACCTGGTCGTTGGTGAAGACGCATACTTCCGCAGCAACCGCCATTGCGCGGCGAGCGATCTTTTCGGGATCGTCCTCATAGTCGGACAAAGCACGAGCCGCCGAGAGCGCGAAATTGCCGCCCGAACCGATTGCGGCGATCCCGCCTTCGGGTTCGAGCACGTCGCCATTGCCGGTCAACACCAGCAGCACTTCGGTATCGGCAACGATCATCAGCGCTTCGAGGTTGCGCAAGTACTTGTCGGTCCGCCAATCCTTGGCGAGCTCGACCGCGGCACGCATCAGCTGGCCGGAATATTGCTCGAGCTTCTTTTCGAGCCGCTCGAACAGGGTGAAGGCATCTGCGGTCGCCCCGGCGAAACCGGCGATAACCTTGCCGTCTTTGCCGATCCGCCGGACCTTTTTCGCGTTGGGCTTCATCACCGTGTTGCCCATCGAGACCTGCCCGTCGCCCGCGACGACGGTCTTGCCGCCGCGTTTGACGCCGATGATGGTGGTGCCGTGCCACGGGGTCAGCCCGTGCGAATCGTTTCTTTCGCTCATGCTGCGCGATATGGGCGCGGCATCGCTGGCTTCAAGCCAAACTAGCTGCCGTTCGGCCCCTGGCCACCCCCACCGCCAGCGCCACCCCCGGCACCTGCGCCCGTACCGACCTGGCCGATGTTGCCGAACAGGTCCTCGAGGAACCCGCGGTTACGGCCCAGCGTCGGCGTCGCGTCACCATCGGGGTGGAGATAGACCACCTTGTCGATCCCGGTCCGATCAACCGAAGCGACGTTCCCCGCCGAATCGAACTTCACCGCCAAAACCGACTCTTCGGTTATCTTGGGCCGGACGAAAGGCTTGCGGGCGGTCAGGCTCGACACATAGTACCACGTCGGCTGGCCCCACTCGCTCTTGAAGCTCGGGTCGCCCAGCGTCTGCTGGACCGATTCCTGATTGTCGATGCCCGGCGCGATCGAATTGGTCAGTGTCTGGTCGACGATATAGCCCCGGTGGTTCTTGATCGACGCGCAGCCCGCAAGGCCCAGCGCCGCCGCCATCGCCACGCCCGCCGCGATCGTCCGTACTGCCGTCATCGAAATCCCTCTTGTCGCTTCGCCCGCCACATCACCGCGCGCGAACTGGTTTGAGTGTGCCTTAGGGCGATGCACCCGCGCTGGCAATCACGCGCGGTGCACAAGCACGGTTGAATTGCCGCTGAATGTCGCCGAAATGGCTCGCGATGAGCATCCTGTCCCGCCTGTTCGCCCGCCAGCCCGATCCGCGCGAGGCGCTGCGCCCGCTGTGGAACGCGATCGTCGCCGAAGCGCGCCGCCCCTCCTGGTACACCAGTGGCGGAGCGGAGGACACCGTCTCGGGCCGGTTCGACATGGTCTCCGCGATCTATTCGCTGGTGCTGATCCACATGGAAAAAGACAGTGAACTGGTGCCCGACACCGCGCTGCTGACCGAATTGTTCGTTCACGACATGGACGGGCAACTGCGCGAATTCGGGATCAACGACGTGGTCGTCGGCAAACGGATCGGCAAGCTCATGGGCGCGACCGGTGGGCGGATGGCAGCCTACAAGGCGGGGCTTGCAGGTGACAACGCCACGCTGGCAGATGCCGTGCGCCGCAACGTTACTTTGCGCGAAGGGGCAGATCCGGCGGTTATCGCCAACGGGCTGCGCGCATTTTCCGAACGGCTGGAAAGAACCTCCGCCAATTTGCTCTGCTCAGGCGAGATCGCGGCATGAACGACGCTACCGCGCCGGAATTCAGCCGACCGGTCAAGGTCCGCCCGCATCCGCCGGAGGAAATGGCGGTCACGGCCGATGCCGGGGAGCGATCGGCGTTGGCCAAACGATTCGGGGTGGCGGCTATCGATTCGCTCGAGGCGACTGCCCGTTTCGCCCCCGATGGCGCAGCGGTGGACGTAATCGGCACGATCACCGCCGATCTTGTCCAGACCTGCGCGGTGGCGGGCGACAATTTCCCGGTCCGCATCGAAGAGCCTTTCACTGTGCGGTTCGTCCCGCCAACGGCCAGCGCAGCCCAGCCCGACGAGGAAGTCGAACTCGACGAAGACGACCTCGACGAGATCGAATTCAACGGCGAGACAATCGATTTGGGCGAAGCGGTCGCACAAAGTCTCTCGCTCGCGATCGATCCCTATGCCGAAGGGCCGAATGCCGATGCGGCGCGCGCCGAAGCCGGGATCGAGGCCGACGACGAGCCGCGCGACGGCCCGCTGGCGGACTTGCTCAAGGGATTGAAGCGGGACTGACCCCGCGCAAGATCAGAACGGGATATCGTCTTCGAGGTCGTCGTAGTTCGAGCCGCCGCCCGAACCGCCACTTGACGATCCGCCACCCTGGTTCCAGCCGCCACCGCCGCCACCCGAGCCTCCGCTCGAACCGCCACGGTTCCAGTCGCCGCCGCCACCGCCGCCGCGCTGGCCGCCGCCACCCGGCGCACCGTCGAGCATCGTCAGCGTGCCATTGAAGCCGCGCAGAACGATCTCGGTCGAATAGCGATCGTTGCCCGACTGGTCTTGCCACTTGCGGGTCTGCAGCTGGCCCTCAACATAGACCTTGCTGCCCTTCCGCAGGTAGTTCTCGCAAACGTTGACGAGCCCTTCGGAGAAGATCGCCACGGTGTGCCATTCGGTGCGTTCCTGGCGCTGGCCGTCGCGATCCTTCCACGTCTCGCTGGTCGCGATCCGCAGGTTGCAGACTTTGCCGCCGTTCTGGAAGCTGCGGATCTCCGGATCCGCGCCGAGGTTGCCGATCAGCATTACCTTGTTGAGTGAGCCGGCCATCGTCGCATCCCTTCGTTCGCTAAAGTCCGAGCGCCATCGCGCTCCAATAAGTGATTCCCGCGAACAGGTAGGCTCCCGCCGGCCTGCTCGGCAACAGCGTAAATAGGGTTTTGCCCGATAGCCGGCTAGAGGCCCGCCGCTGTCGCCAGCCAGAAGGTCAGGCCGGCAAAAACATAAGCAAGCGCGAAGAGGTATGCCAACATGAACAAGGGCCATTTCCACCCATTCGTCTCGCGCCGGACGACAGCAATGGTCGAAAGGCACTGCGGGGCGAACACGAACCACGCAAGAAACGCGAGCGCGGTCGGCAGGCTCCACTTGGCAGCAAGCTGCGTCGCCAGTCCCGCCTCCATGTGGGCATCGTCGGGCGCATCGACTGCGTAAGTCGTCGCGAGCGAGCTGACCGCCACTTCGCGCGCCGCCATCGCCGGGATCAGTGCCAGCGCGATTTCGCGATTGAAGCCGATCGGCTTCACCACCACTGCCAGCCCGTTCGACAGGTGCCCGGCGATCGAAGCATCGACCTGGCTCTCGCCCGGCGCGGCCCTGGGGAAGCTGAGCAGCAGCCACAGCACAACGGTGACCGAGAAGATGATCGTGCCCGCGCGGCGCAGGAACACCCACGCCCGCTGCCACAATCCGATCGCCAGGTCCTTGAGGTGCGGCATCTGGTAGCGCGGCAGTTCCATGATGAAACCGCTCGCGGTGCCCTTGGTCACCGACCGGCGCAGCACCAGTGCCACCGCCATCGCACCGATGATCCCGGAAACGTAGAGCGCAAACAGCACCAGCCCCTGCAATCCGATCCCGGCGCCTACGGTGCGATGCGGAATGAACGCGGCAATGATCACCGCATAGACCGGCAGCCGCGCCGAACAGGTCATCATCGGCGCGATCAGGATCGTGGTCAGGCGATCCTTGGGATCGGCGATCGAACGGGTCGCCATGATCCCGGGGATCGCGCAGGCAAAGCTGGAAAGCAGCGGGATGAAGCTGCGGCCCGAAAGCCCCACGCCTTGCATCAGCCGGTCCATCAGGAACGCTGCACGCGCCATGTAGCCGCTTGCTTCCATCGACAGGATGAACGCAAACAGGATCACGATCTGCGGCAGGAACACGATCACCGAGCCGACGCCGGCCAGCACCCCTTGCGTGACAAGGTCGCGCAGGAACCCGGCAGGGAAATTCGCTACGACCCAGCCCGACAGCAGGTTCACCCCCGCGTCGAGCGCGTCGGCGAACGGGGTCGCCCACGCGAACACCGCCTGGAACATCACGAACAGGAATGCGAACAGGATCACCGGGCCCAGCCACGGATGGAGCAGCACCTTATCGAGCCCTGCGTGGAGCCGGTGCTGCGTGGTTTCCGACAGGATCGCGGCTTGGGCGATGTTGTGCGCGGCAAGGCGCCGTTCTGGCAACGTCAGGTGAGGCTGCGCGTGCGGCGCACCATCGGTTACATGCGCTTCGGCGTCGGCAATCGCCACGAGCAATTCAGCGATACCGCGACGCCGCACCGCCACCGTCGGCACCACCGGCACGCCGAGCGCGGACGACAAGGCCTCCGGATCGAGCACCAGCCCGTCGCGCTTGGCGAGGTCGACCATGTTGAGCGCGACGACCGTCGGCCTGCCCAGCGCGATCACTTCCTGCGCGAACACGAGGTGCTGCTCGAGGTTGGCTGCGTCGAGCACCACCACCAGCACTTGAGGCATTGCTTCGGCTTCGAATTCGCCGTGGACGACTTTGCGGGTCACTTCTTCGTCCGGGCTGGTCGGCTCGAACGAATAGGCGCCGGGCAAGTCGATTAGCTCGACCGGCTCGCCGCTCGGCAGCACGATCCGCCCGGCCTTCCGTTCAACGGTCACGCCCGGGTAATTGGCGATCTTCTGGCGCGCACCGGTCAGCGCATTGAACAGCGCACTCTTGCCCGAATTGGGGTTGCCGACGAGAGCGGCTGTGCGCGGAGCGGTCATGCCGGTTCGACCTCCATCGCTGCGGCGTGAACGCGGCGCACCGCGATGGTCATGCGCCCGACGGTGACCGCCAGCGGATCGTGCCCGCCGAAAACCCCGCGATGGGCGAGCGCGACTCGCGCGCCTTCGTCGATCCCCAATGCCCGCAGCCGCGTGCCTTCTTCAGGCGCGAGCCTGCCCCAGTCGACCGATACGATCCGGGCTTTTTCGCCAAGCTGGAGGTCTTCGAGAGTCACGCGCGGGCTGCTGCCAGATCGAGAAGCTAGTTGCAACTGATTATCAATAGAAGAACGTCGAATTGCGGCTCATCGTGCAATTGCTACTTCGCCGGATAGCGCAGGCGCCCGAGAAACCGCGCCGGACTGAACCGCTCGTCGTCGCCCTTGAGCAGCCGCGCCTTGGCCTTCTCGAAGCGCATCACGCCTTCGATTCGCCGGTCGAGGAAAGCGCGCGTATCCGCCTTGCCTTCGCTTTCGTCGTTGACGAACACCGCCAGAGTCGCAGCGTAAATCGACCCGAGGATCGCGCGCTTGGTATAGTGGTTGTAGTCGGTCGCGGTATCGCCCGCCATGCGCCACATCCGGTCCGCACTGTTCCAGCCCAGCCGGGTAGCCCGCAGCGCGCTTTGCGGCATCGCCATGATCGCCATTGCACGCCGGAGCGATTCTTCCTTGCCGGCAATCGCATCCAGCCGTGCGAGGACGAGCGCAGCGATTTTCTCGCGGACCTTCATCTTGCCGAGCTTCTCGGGCGGAAGCGCGGCCTCCATCGAAGCATCGATCGTCGCGATCCATGCAGCGATCATGTCCATCGCGCCGCCCGGGAACGCCAGCCGCGCCACGTCGCGATCGACCTTGCAGGCATCGGCCGCAGTTTCGATCGCAGCTTCGCTCCAGCCGTCGAACGCTGCCGCATCGGCAACCGCGGGGGCCAGCAGCAATGCCAGCTCGTCGAGCGTGAAGTCGTCGGCAGGCGAATTGTCGGTCATTGCCCCGGACCGTAAGTATTCGAAGCAGCCCCGCCGCGCGCCGCCTCGGCGGTTTCGATCACGTCCTCGATTCCGGCAGACGCCCCCATCAGCTTGGCATAGTCGCGCGCCGAGCGGCCCGAGTTATCGGTTCGGTCGGCGTCCGCCCCGTATTGAAGCAGCACCCTGATCATCGGAACATCGCGCTGGTGCACGGCAGTGATTAGCGGAGTCTCGCCGGTATCGTTGTTGACGTTGACCTGCGCCCCGGCTTTCGCCAGCCGCTCGACGCCGTCGACCCAGCCCAGGTTCACCGCCCGGGTCAAAGGCGTTGCACCGGCGTAGTTCGCAAGGTTGGGATCGGCGCCGCGATCGAGCAGGAAGCGCAACCACAGGCCATCTTTCCGCTCGACGACGATGAACAGCGCGCTGTCGCCGGTCATCTGGTCGCGCGCATTGATCACGGTGCTTCCCGGATCCTGAATCAGCGCCGTCGCCTTGTTTCCATCGCGGTCCTTCACCGCCTTGAGGAACAGATAACCATCGCTGAACCGCTGGGCGGCGGCGGGATTGGCTCCCAGCATCATTGCCGCGGCAAGCATCAGTCCCAGGTAGCGCAGAATGGCGCGTGGCATCGGTTCCTGTCTCCGTTAGCAAACCGGTCGTCGAAATCGGCACGAATGCCCTTGCTCGGGGCGGGTTAGCAGACCATGAACCGTCGCACCATGCCGCGTAAAATCATAATGTCGCTCGCCCTCGCCGCTACCCTCTCATTGGCCGGATGCCATTCCGCTCCGCAGACACCGCTCGCCGACGCACCGTTGGCCGGCGCGGCAATCGGCGGGCCGTTCACGCTTACCGACCAGCACGGCAAGAGCAGGACATGGGCGAGTTTCCACGGCAAGTTCGTCGCGATCTATTTCGGATACACTTTCTGCCCCGATGTCTGCCCTGTCGACGTGTCGCGCACTGCACAGGGCATCGCCGAATTCAAGAAGCAGCACCCCGACCTTGGCGAGAAGGTCCAGCAGGTATTCGTCACGGTCGACCCTGCCCGCGATACGCCGGAAAAAATTGGCCAGTTCACCGCCGCGTTTAGCCCCGACATCGTTGGGCTGACCGGATCGGCGGAGGCAATCGCCAGGACCGCCAAGGAATTCAAGGTCTACTACCAGAAGGGCAAGGACGAAGGCGACGGCGCCTACCTCGTCAACCATTCGCGGATCACTTACCTGTTCGGGCCGGATGGGAAGCCGATTGCGACCTTGCCGACGGACAAGGGCCCCGATGCCGTCGCCGCCGAGTTGGCCAAGTGGGTGCGTTGAGGGAGCGCTTCTGGGAACTGCCGCTGGCTGAGCTCAGCCGCGAGGAGTGGGAAGCGTTGTGCGACGGCTGCGGCCGGTGCTGCCTGCACAAGCTCGAGGACGAAGCGACCGGCGCGATCGAGCACACCAACGTGTGCTGCAAGCTGCTCGATATCGAGACCGCGCGGTGCAGCGATTATCGCAATCGCCGCACGTTCGTGCCCGATTGCCTGCGCTTGACCCCGAAACTGGTCAACGCGATCGGCTGGCTGCCCGTGTCGTGCGCCTATCGCCGCCGCGCCGAAGGACGGCCGCTGGCCGGATGGCACTACTTGCTGAGCGGCGACCGGAATGCAGTCCACACGCGTGGGCCGGGCGTTGCAGGACGCGTAGTGAGCGAGGTCGAAGCCGGTCCGCTCGAACACCACGTGGTGGACTGGCTCGACGGCGAACCCGATACCGAAGCAGAGGCTGCGCGATGATCGACTGGCTCCGCGCCGCGCCCAGCGATGCCGAAGTCACGATCGGTGGTCGTACCCTGCCGATCGAAATTACCCGCAACCGCCGGGCCCGCCGCCTGACCATGCGGCTCGCGCCTGACGGCAACGCCGTGCGGCTGACATTGCCCGGTTGGTGCCGGACTGCGGAGGCGCTCGCGTTCGTCCATGCCCGCACCGAATGGCTGAACCAGCAGCTCGCCAAGGTGCCCGAGCGCTGCCCGCCCGAACCGGGTGGTACGCTCAGCTATCGCGGCAATCCGCTGGCGATCGACTGGCGCGCCGATGCCCCGCGCAAGGCCCGGCACGACGGCCAAACGCTGACCATCGGCGGCCCGCTCGAGAACCTCGCATCGCGGCTCCAGCGCTGGCTCGAAGGAGAAGCGCTGCGGCTGCTCGAAGATGACCTGGCGTTCTATGCGGAGCGCGCCGGGATCGAGACCCCGAAGCTGGCGCTGAGCCGCGCACGACGGCGCTGGGGCAGCTGTTCGACCGGCGGCACCGTGCGGATCAACTGGCGACTGGTGCAGGCACCCGACCATGTGCGCCGCTCGGTCGTCGCGCACGAAGTCGCGCATTGCCTGCATTTCGACCACAGCCCGGCGTTCCATGCCGCGCTCGCGGAGATCTTCGATAGCGACATCGCCGCCGCCGACGGGTGGATCAAGGCGCACGGGCGCACGCTCTACGCCACGTTCGGCTAGCGCTCGGCGCGCCGAGGCCCTATCTTGCCGCCCATGCGGGTACTCAAACACCTCAATCCCGGCCCCGGCATCGCCGATTTCTGGACCGAGTTCTCACGGCCCAACCCCTATCGCTGGCCAATGCTTGCAGGGGCGGCGCTGACAACGGCATCGTTGTTCTACCTGCTAAGCGGTAACGCGCAGCGGCCGAATCTTCTCGCAACGCTGATCCTGCTGGGGTTTGCCTCGGTTGCGGTGGCGCTGTTCATTTTCGCGCGCATCCGCATCAAGCTCGGCGTGCTGCTGCTCGCCATGGCAATCAGCGCTACGATGATCTGGCAGTTCGCCAAGTTCCATGTCGTCGGCACCAATCCCAAGCCTGAAGTGATCTGGATCTCGACTTTCGCGCCCGGCCGCACCGATGCCGAGATCGAAGCATCGAACATCGCCGCGCAAAAGCGGCAGGACAAGATCGACGCGATGGAAGCCGCGCAAACACAGCGCCGCAAGGATCTTTACGCCGCGCTCGGCCGCGCCACCGGGGTCGATGTCGACGCGATGCAGAAGAAGATCGACGCCGAACAGGCCAAGGTCGATGCGGAGAAGGCAAAGCAGCGCGAACAACTGCTCAAGGAAATGGGCATGCCATCGCAACAGCCCGCACCCGATGCCGCCAACTGACCGCGCATGGCTGGCCGCTGCCGCGCGGCTGGCTGCGCGCGGTCGCCCACTCAGCCGCCCCAACCCGGCGGTCGGCTGCGTTATCGTGCAGCGCGGCGCGGTGGTCGGGCGCGGCTGGACCCAGGCCGGAGGCCGCCCCCACGCCGAAGCGATGGCACTCGCCGCAGCCGGAGACGCAGCGCGCGGAAGCACTGTCTACGTCACCCTCGAACCGTGCGCTCACCGGAGCGAGCGCGGCCCGGCTTGCGCCGACCTGCTGGCCGAGGCGCAGCCGGCGCGTATCGTGGTCGGCGTAGCCGATCCCGACCCGCGCACAGCCGGCGAAGGAATTGACCGCCTGCGGAGCGCAGGGATTGACGCCGAAACCGTCGCGTCTCCCGAGGCTGAAGCGAGCCTCGCGGGATACCTCATGCGTGCGCGACACGGTCGCCCGCACGTCACGCTCAAGCTGGCGATGTCGCTCGACGGGTGCATCGCTCTGGCCGACGGAACTTCGCAGTGGATCACCGGGGAAGCCGCCCGCGCGCACGTCCATTCGCGCCGCGCGCTGGCCGATGCGATCCTCGTCGGCGGCGGAACCTGGCGCGGCGATTCGCCCCGGCTCGACGTCCGCCTGCCCGGTATCGAGGACCGCAGCCCCGAGCGCTGGGTACTTACGCGCGGGGCAGCGCCCGAAGGCGCGCAGGCGATTGCCAGCCCAGCGGCCATCGGGGACATGTCGGGCGTGCAATATCTCTACGTCGAGGGCGGCGCGCAAACCGCTGCTGCGTTCCTGTCTGCCGACCTGGTCGACCGGATCGAACTCTACCGCGCGCCGATCGTGATCGGCGACGGACTGCGTGCAATCGGCAGCCTCGGCCCCGCTAGCCTCGATGCCGCGCACGGCCGCTGGCAACGTCGCGAAACCTGCCAGCTTGGCAGCGACACGTTCACCGCCTATCGCCGCACGCGAAGCAGCTGAGGGAGCCGCCATGTTCACCGGGATCGTCACCGCCATCGGCACTGTCGAAAGCGTCGAGCAACGCGGCGACCTGCGGCTGCGCATTTCGTGCCCGTGGGATCCGGCGAAGATCGCCATCGGCGCATCGATCGCCTGTTCGGGCGTCTGCCTGACGGTGGTCGAGCGCGGCGGCGAACCGGGCAAGGCATGGTTCGCGGTCGACGTTTCGGCGGAAACCATCGCCTGCACCGCAAGCGACAAGTGGCGCGTAGGCGAGCGGCTCAATCTCGAACCGGCACTAAAGGTCGGCGACGAACTTGGCGGCCACATAGTGACCGGCCATGTCGATGCGGTCGGCACCATCGCGCATTGGGAGCCGGAAGGCGATTCGATGCGGGTGATGATCATCGCGCCGCGAGAGCTCGCCCCGTTCATCGCGCCCAAGGGATCGATCACGGTCAGCGGGGTCTCGCTGACAGTCAATTCGGTGGAAGACCATGCCAACGGCTCGGTGCATTTCGGGCTGAACATCATCCCGCACACCGCCGAGGTGACGACGCTGGGCGAACTGGCGCAGGGACAGGAAGTCAACCTCGAGATCGATACCGTTGCGCGTTACCTTCAGCGGCTGGAGAGCCTGCGGGGTTAGCCTTGCAGCCGTTGAACCAGCTATCGTCATTCTCGGGCCCGGTCTGGCGACTGATCTCCGTTCACTACGCCGCGACTCCCGAAATACCCGTGACATCGCCCGAGGGCCGGTTCCACCATGATGGCGAGTTCGCGATCTACGCTTCGCTGAGTGCGGAAGGCGCAGGCGTGGCGATCAGGCGATACCTCGGCGACGGCGTTTCGAGGGTGCTCGTGCCGATGCGGCTCGAAGCGGACAGGGTCGCCGATATTCGCGGCACGCCCGAAGCCTCGATCGTCTGGCAGGACATTCGCGAGAGCGGATTGCCTTCGCCGACCTGGGTGTTTTCCGACGCGGCCCGTCAGGCAGGTGCGCAAGCGATGCTCTACTCCTCGCGTTCGCGCCCGGAGCTGTCGCACGTGGTGGCGTTCGAGCCTGGACTGCTCAGCAAAACAGGCGCTGGCGAGCCGTTCGTCGCGCTATAGGAACGGCGCGCGCGGGCTACTTCAGCGCGTCGAGCCAGTTGATGATCCGGCTTTCGAGATCGATCCGGTGATCCGACCAGCTATGGTCGGTGGCCGCATGGCTCACCGTCACTTGCGTCCCGCCGGCCTTGCGAATCGCCGCAACGAGCGCATCGGCGCTGGCCGCCAGCCCGTCGTCGGCGGTCAGCACCAGCAGCGGCGCCCGCGTCAGGCCGTCCACCTTGTTCATCAGGTCGTAGTCGTCGCTATGCGCCTTGAGTTCGTCGGACATGCTCTGGGCGGTTGCCCCGGACAGGGTCTCCGCATTGCCCGCCGAAACGGCATAGAGTTCGCGATAAGGCAGCTTTCCCGCCAGCCCCATGTTGGCCGCCGAAATCAGCACTGCGCCAGCGAGCTGCGTGTCTTCGCTGGCGACCTCGGCGGTCACCCAACCGCCCATGCTGTGACCCATCAGGACCATCTTCGAGGTGTCGATGCCGAGCTTTGCCGCATTCTCCGGATCGCGTAGATAGGCGAGCACGGCCTTGGCATCTTCCGGGTTCTGCGCGAAAGAAAACGTCCCCGGGCTACCCCAGCTGCCGCGATAGTTGAACGTCACCACGTTCCACCCGTCGCGCCGCATCGCTTGGGCCAGATCGAGGTTTTTCTCGTTCCCCGGCCATCCGTGGCACAGCACCACCGTGGGGTGGGTTCCCGCGCCCACCGCGAGGTAGGCAAGGCCGTAGATCGTCTCGACCCCGCTCGGGATATGCAGCACCTCCAGCCGTGCCGGATGCGCTGCATCGTGCGGAGGGTCGGTGTAGATCGCGGCGGGAATGCCCTCGGGTGGCTGCGCCTGAGCGACGGCGGATGCGCTGCAGATCGCGATGAGTGCGATGCCCGTGCGGATGGCATGTTTCATGGTTTGCCCCTCTCCTGCTGATTGCACGCCACTTTCGCACGGTGCACGGCGCTCGGGCAACAGCGATTGGCAAGGCACGCCTCTCCGGCGCGAAAACGCAGGCCCGATCCGGCGGGCCCATCGTCTTTCCTACAGCGACGAATTCTGTCTTACAGTGGGCGATGCCGAACCCGACCGCGCGATCTTCGGAACCGGACTATTCGATCTGTGGCTTTCGCAATTTCCGAAAGCCACATCGATCCGGTGCAGAATGGCCTGCTCACCCTCGGCAAGCGCAGCGAAAGTCACACCAATCAAAGTGGTGGAGAGCGTTCCACCCGGCGATGGACGTAGGCGGCCGATCAGGCGGAGACGTCGGCCACGGCCGCGATGAACTTGTCAATATTGCCCATCGTCAGCCCTGCCACATTGATCCGGCCGGAACCGGCCATGTAGATCCCGTGATCCTCGCGCAGCTTGCCGATCTGCTCCTTGCTCAGCGGCAGGATCGAGAACAGCCCGTTTTGGATGCCGAGCGGCGTGAGATCGACCGAGCCGGCACTGCCCGCTTCTGCCAGCCGTTGGCGGACCTGGCGCATCCGCTGGCGCATCGTGTCGAGCTCGTCCTGCCATTGCGCGGTCAGTTTCGGGTCGGAGAGCACCAGCCGTGCTGCTGCGCCGCCGTGGTCGGGCGGCATCGACCAGTTGGCACGCGCGAGCGCGTTGGCGTTCGACATTATCGCGGGGAGCTGGCTGCCTTCGCTGGCAACCACGAAGAACGCGCCGACGCGGTCGCGGTAGAGCCCGAAGTTCTTGTCGCAGCTATAGGCCACAAGCGCCTCGGGTACGGCAGCCAACACTGCACGCAGGCCGTAGACGTCTTCCTCCATCCCGTGGCCGAGGCCGTGGTAGGCAAGGTCGACTATCGGCAGCGCCCTGCTGGAAGCCAGCGCCGCCGCGATCGCGTCCCACTGCTGGGGCGTGTAGTCGATCCCGGTCGGGTTGTGGCAGCACCCGTGAAGCAGGATCGCGTCGCCATCCTGCGCGCCCGCGATCGCAGCAAGCGCGGCATCGAGGTTGGCCGTGCCGTCATCGTTGGCGTGGTCGAACGCGGCCATCGCAAGCGGCAGGTCCGCAAGGATCTGCGCGTGGTTCGGCCAGCTCGGCGTGCCCATGTGGACCTGCTCGACGCCCGCCGCCTTGGCCAGCGCAACCGCCAGCCGCACTGCGCCGGTTCCACCGGGGGTCTGCATGCCCTGTACGCGGCCACCCAGCGAAGGGTCCGCAGCGCCGAAGATGTAGGGCATCAGCGCTTCAACGAAACCCATGTCGCCTTCGGGACCGAGATACGATTTCGAATCCTGTTCTTCGACGAGCTTGCGTTCCGCCGCCTTGATCGCGCCGAATACCGGCGTGTCGCCCTGCCCCGTGCGATAGACGCCGACGCCGAGGTCGATCTTGTCGGGCCGCGGGTCGGCAGCGTGGAGCTTGATCAACGCGAGCAACGCGTCGGGCGATTGGGCTTGGAGGCGGTCTAGCATGACGTTCGCCCCCATACTCCTTGCAAAGCTGGTCGCAACCGCAAACCCGCGCGGTTGGTGCCTCAGGCGTGCACTTTTTCTTGGGCCGAACCTAGAACGGCAACCAGCGCTGCTTGTGCGAGAACTTCATGTAGCCCGCATTGACCCCCAGCCGCAGCCCCGCGCCCATACGGATCGGGATGATCACGACATCGCCGCGCCGCATGTACGACGCGGTCAGCCCGCCGACGACATAGGCCTGCCCTTCGGCCGCCGGGAAGCGCTTGTAGAGATCCGCCGTGTCGTAGAGGTTGTAGACCAGCACGAAAGTACTGCCCGCGTTCGCCCCCGCATCGAACCCGATCGACGGGCCGGTCCAGTAGACCGGCATCTTGCCCTCGATCTTGTGATAAAGCGTGCCCGAACCATAACGCAGCCCGATACCGAGCGCCGCGCCCGCTTCGCGGCCGACGATATAGGCGTTGGGCTCGCCCTGTTTGGCGAGGATGTTCTTGATCATCTTCGCCAAACCTTCGGCGCCCTTGCCGAACACGCCCTGCGCGGCACCGATCAGGTCGTCCTCCTTGTAGGTGTCGCCTTGCGCGGCAGCGGCAGCGGGCTTGTCGACCGCCTGGCTTGCCGCGGTCGAGGGATTGCTGGACGTGACCGCCGGGTTGGCCCACTCCGGGGCGACCTGGCTATTGTCGCTCGGTGTGTCGGTCGGTGCCGCAGTCGCCGCCTGCGCCTGCGTGGCAGCTGGCGTGGGGGTCGAAGTGGGGCTCGCGTAAGGAGCCGGTTCGCCCGGCTTCTCGAGATCGGAATCGACCGTCGTGTTGGGATCGACCGACTGGATCGCTTGCGCCAGCACCGGCGTGGCGATCATTGTCGCGGCGGCGGCAAAGGCGACCAGTGCGCGATTGAGTGCGTTCAAAGTCCGGGTCATGGCGCCCCTTTCGTCCCTCGCGAATACGTCCGGTGCGCAAGAGAGTCCCTGGCGGCTGAAGCGGCAATGAACCGGCGACGAAGCGAATCCGATTTGCGGTGAACCGAGTCCGTCCTTCCCCTTGTCGATGGAGCGAAAATTGAGTGCTTCGCGCCCCTTGCCGCCCATTGCGCCCCTCGCTATAGGCCGCCGCTCGCAAGCCGCGATCCGGAGACGTGGGTGAGTGGCTGAAACCAGCTCCCTGCTAAGGAGCCATACCTCTATCGGGGTATCGAGGGTTCGAATCCCTCCGTCTCCGCCACATTTCCTTGATTTAATTGATATTTTGTCAAGAAATGCGTCATGTTCCCAAAAACGCTCCCCTAAAAGTGAGCCGCTTGCGCACCTCAACAGAGCTAGGCGTAAATCCACTTACCGGACAAGGCGAGCGAGCTCCTTCAAATAGCGGGCCGCAGCTTCGGCAGCGCTAGAACTCGCACCATGCTTCCAAGCGTTACGATTGCCCTTAGGCGCGCCGGGATTCGTCCCGCCGTGCATCCTGCAACGCTTCCGGCCCTTCACGGCTGGCGACTGGCACTCCGACCCCTTCCGAGTCCTGGCCAAGCATCGGGGAGCCGCTGCCAGCCGTTCCGGTTGCATGGGATTGTTCGCCTGTTTTTTCATTTTTCCCATCCCCCTGGTGTTGGTGGATATGATCCGCGACGACGGCTTGCCCGCCTTCGTTGACGTGAACATGCTTGACGGTCTGCTCCCGCGGCTGGTGCAGCTTAGCGAGTGCCTCCAAGGTCGCACGACAGTTCGTCTGAGCCTTGAGCGCCAGCCGCATGTAGCGGTCAGCGGCATCGATATACTCACCCAAGTTCGCGCCCGACCTTCGCGCCAGTTCCGTGAAAATGGAATCGAGTGCCAATGCCTGAGCCGCTAGCAATTCGCTGGCGAAGGCCTTGTCGCCTTTTATGGCTTGGGCCATCGCGTCCATTAGTACATCGGTGTCATGCATGATCGATGGCTCATGCACCTTACCGAAAATCGGTGAGGCAAACGATGAAGCAATGGATGCGTGTCGGACCCCGGGGTTGAGCGCGAGCCTTGCCAGTATCTTCTCACGATCTTCACCCGTTACCTCAGTCACCTTGAGAGTATTGTCACCACCCTCTTTCTTGCGTGACTTGCTCATCTGGCCTCCTCCGGCAGTGGAAACGGAGCTAGGCCTTCGTGTGTGCGCTCGCAGCAGACATTCACTCTGCTCCGCCCAAAGTCCGCTACATCCGCGACAGCCGCTACATTTGAGCGTTCAGGGTGCATTTGTGGCCCATTCGTCGCGGATGTAGCGCTTGTCGCGCCTTCTGGGGTGAGCGGAGAGAGATAGCGCTTCCAGGCATCCCACAAGTCTTCTCGCTTGTATCCTTTGGCAACACTGCGCTCGGTTCGGATGTCGCGCGGACTGGCGCCGTAGGGTTTGAGCATTCGAGCGAGCCTGCGGCTGTCGACCGGCTTTCCGCGCAGGTCGCCCCAAGGGGCCTCTTCGAGATCATTCAGAACGTAGAGCAAGTCGGATGTGGTCATTTGCTCTGACTCGCCAAATGCGGCCCGTATGTCACTCAGCAGCCGCACACCCAACGTGGCTGGAGTTTCCCTGGCCTCCGCCACGAAATATGATGCCGCATCACGCGCCAGCCTTGGCCACTCTCCGCCAGCTGCATCGGCAATCGCAATCAATGGCTCCCATACGTCGGCTGCCCGGTCTTCGACGCCCTCAGGCATCAATGGTCTGGCGCGGGCAAGCTGTTCCGCGATTTTCGAGGTCCATTCCGTCAGCCGTTGACCCAACGTCTGACCAGCTGAGCCATGGTCTCTGCGTCGGAAAGATTCGACCCGCTCGTCGGGTGCGCGACGCCGCATGGGGATAATCACTGCCCGGCTTGCGACGGTATCGGGAAGGTCTCCAAGCCCAGCGAGAGCGACGGCGCAATAGGCCTCGATCTCTTCGGTTTCGACAGTCTTTCCGACCACCCTGCAGCGCCCGGTAACGGCACCCTTGCGATGACCTGCATTGAGCAAGCCTCGCGTCTCTTCGACATCGCGCCGAACCTTGGGCCCGAACACAGTGTCCACCTCGTCATGAAGGATCGTGGGGCGGCCTTCAGGGTCGGCAACCTTCCTGAATAGGTAAGCCGGTGTAACGTTGATCGCCGCGACGGGACGCGGGACGAGGAGTTCGGTGATCTCCAGTGCGCGGCTTTTGCCACTTCCCGGCTCCGGGGAGAGAAAGGCGAGCCGAGGCGTGCTTTCCCAGGCATCCATTACATGCGTGTGTGCCACCCAAAGAGTGCAGGCGACGGCCGCATGAGGCGATGGGAAGGCGACAAAGCGACAATAGAAGCCATGCACTTCGTCCAGCAACTCCGGTGGGTGCAGGGAATAGGAGAGACCAGTCATGAACCAGTCCCCTCGTCTTCGAGGTGATCGGCAAGGAAGGCGGCCATCACCAGATGCCTGCAGCACTTTACCGCAAGCTCCAGTCGTAGAGGTGGCACATCTGCAAAGACGAACGTGCCCGCGATTGCGTGGGCGTCATGAGCGTAATTGTAGGCTAGGTCGCCGAGCACCTGCCCAAGGAGCCCGCTGGCATAATCGCGTGCGCTCAACAGCGCGATCCGTTTTTCAAGTTCGGTTCCTTCGGCAGCTGGCACGAACTGTCGGACATGGAAGGCAAGGTCGCTCACTGCTCATCTCCCGTCGCAAATTTGGCAAGGAATCCCCCGCCCAGATGACTGGCGATGAGGGCAGGCAGATGTTGCTCTGCTGTGGTTTGGGGAGTAGGAACATCTTGCAACCAGCCGCTAAGTTGATTGCGCGATGCCCCGCCACCGTGCGGGGTTTCGCTTATCTGGGGCATGGCTCATTCCTCCCCTGAGATAAGTGCGTGCAGGCTTTCTGCCGGGATGACAGTGCGACCGCCGATACGCCGTGCGATCAAGCGGCCCGCCGCAATGTGCGAATAGATGGTGGTGCGCCCCAAACTGGACGCCTTACAGGCTTCCTTGATGCTGTAGGCGAGTTTGAGAGGGGTTAGCTGATCGGTCTGCATGGGTTGCCTCGTTCGCTATTGAATGAGGCAAGACTTGCACGGACGGATGCTCCGCAATAGCCGTCACGAATTACTGGCGTATCGATACGCCGCTATGATTTACGGCCCGGCTTCGACCTCCCCGCTTGGCCTGCAACCGCGTCCCACGCCCGAATAAAGCCACGCTGTGACAACCGACCTGAAAACCGTGCTAGCGCCGCTGACTTAAAATCGGCCTTTGTGCGCTGCCTGTCGGGATCAGCGGCGAATTCACTAAGCAGCCAGTCCCGACATTCACTTTCGACTTTTGCCGTGGAGGTGACTGCCGAACTGCAACTGCCGCTGGCCTCGCTTGTCAGAGGCACTCGCATTATATCGACAAGTTGATCTTCGCTGTACCGACTCTGTAACACCTGCGCTAAAAATGATCGCCAGTCTGAGCACTTTATCCAAAGTGGGCGGTCACGCAGATCGCTGTCATGATCGTTGAAGGGGAGATAGGCACCGGCTCTTATTGTTCGATGGCCCAATTCCTTAAGTGCATATTTGTCGACTTGGCATTCACCATCATTGCGACGGACCCATACCGGCAAGCTTCCAGCCGATAGCGCGGATCGAATAAGAGACTCGGCAACGTTCCGACTGTTAAGGCGATGCGCCCACTCGCGGCCTTGTTCACTGCCAGGGTGGATTGAAGGGCGATTATACCAAAGTGCTTCATCTCCTTCGATTGAGGGGAGTTTTTCTAGAAGGGCTGAAAGTTGGAAATAGCAGTCGTTGAGGCGCTTTGCTTGGGTAACTGCGATTCCAAGGTTCTTAGGATCTGCCATTGAGTCCGCCTCCCAGGCGGTTCCCAAGGTTAAGCGGGGAAGCGCGTGGGATGCGCGCTTGTCGGCTGGCCTGCCTATCCCCGCCCGCAATCTATGGCCTCATGTTGCATCTTTCCAGCTGTACTCAGAAGCCATCCTCATATTCGCCGGGACCGACGAAAGCCGCCATTCTGCAGGCGACCCGAACTCTGCTGCTTCTCTTGCCAAAAATCACTGCCGATTGCGGTCTCTCGAGAGAGGTGCCCCTAGCAGTGGTTGCTCTAGTATGAGTCTAATACTGTCAATCAAGTCAGCAATTGGTCCGTTCGCTACTAATTCTTCTTGCAGGGATAAGCTCGAAGAAAGGCTCCCTCGATGAGTGTCCCAGAGGGGAAATTGCGTATATCAGGTTCATCTTCCATGAACTTGATGACGACATCCAAATATTGCGGCAAGGTCCCATGAGGGGGAAGGCAATAAGGCTGATTGCCAAACTCTGGTTCTATCGCCTGATCCGCCCAGCTTGCTTTCTGTCCAGCAAAAAAACCCTGCAAATAAATTACGCAAACATTGCGGTTAAAATCATCGCTGGTTTTGCAGGCGGCATAAAAGTCGTTGCCTTGGTCGAGATTAAAACGCGCAGACCGCTCTGAATTGTTGGCAATCGATTGGGCGCTGGCCAATGTGGGTAAACCAGCCAAAGTTACAGCACTCATTACCATGAAGTCAGCCCACCGCACTACGTGTCTCCTCTCATCGTTTCTCAAAGCGCGAATCCCGCGTGTTTTGGCTGTACATTATTTGCCGAACAACCAGTTGGCGGACCTTTAAGAACACTTGGGGTGCGAAAAAAGCGGACATTCCGCTAACGACCTGATTGCGGACATACGCTTAAGTCCCCGCGTCTCTAGCTTTCGCCGATCCTCTTTCTCTCCAAATCCAGAACTTCGATGTTTGAGAGACTTTCAGGCGCAATCTCGATTGGTTTATGATGATGGAGCGAATCAATGTCGGCGAAGGCCTGTTCGATTTCCGCTCGCTTTTCCAAGATCAGACGAGCAACGCCTTCTGTCATCCCGCCCTCATCGCCAACTCTGCCTAGGGCCATGGCCAAATCGGCGATGATGGCGCTGCTGGGGGACAAGTGCAGGTTCCCGCGATTATCCAAATAGGCTTCAACGGATTTTGCCATTCGCTCGAATCTCTGAACGCTTCAGACCAAGATTCTCAAAAAAACCCTGCCCACCGGTTGGGGGCGGGCAGGGAAGTTGAAGGACGTGTTTCGCCCTCGGGTCGCACATCAATTCCGCATTTTAATCTCAAGAAGTCTACCTGTCCTTTAGTACAGGTTGATTACGGGGTAGCGCTGTTTGTGAATGCCGAGGCGTCATTTTCAGGTAATTATTTGGAGAATCATCGGCTCTGCCGCAGAGCAGTACTAAGGTGACAAACCCTCACTTCATCTGCTCTCTTGGCTTCAACCGCCTTCGACCAGCGCGTCGACCACCACGTAGGTTTCCGGCCCGAATTTGATCGTCACTTCATCGCCTTTGCGGCTCACCTTGAAGTCCCACCCGGCGGAGCCGTCCGCCTGCGCGCTGTCTGCCCCGTAGGGGGTGGTGCCCTTGAAGAACAGCGCGCGCTTCATCCCGTCGGGCTTCGTCACTTCGACCAGCGTGGTGCCGTCTTCGCCCCACTTGCGCTTGACCCCGGCGAAGCAACTGCCGGTAGGTGGCATGCCTTTGAATCCGCACGGAATCTGCGCAGTGGCATTGTAGTCCGTGCCGGGAACCTTGACATCAATGCTGGTGGTGTCGGGCGGGGGCGGTGGACCGTTCTCGCCCACCGGGGAGACCATCCCCACGTTGGCATCGCCCATCGGAATGCTGACCAGCCGGATCCCGTCGACGTTACCGACGACCTTGCCGCCAACCGCCTTCGCCGCGGCCTCGCTCGGACAGCCGACGAGGATCGCGCTATCGTCGAGGTAGTTGGAGGTCGCCGCGCTTTCGCCCAGCTTGCGACATGGGTCACCCGCGGCGGGATACCCATCGCCAAACGGGGCAAGCTTCTCGGGGATCGCCGCCGCCTGCGAAGAGGCGTTATCGCTCGGTTGCGCGGCAGCATTGCCCTGCCCCGCCGAACTGCAGGCGGAAAGGCCGAGCGCGAGCGCACCCGACACGAGGATCGTCAAACGCATCGCACTTGCTCCCCCATCGCTCAACGGCATTTCGGATGGCTACCGATGTCCCGGAGGTCATCGAAGTGACCGTTGGCAATTGTCACCTGCACGCACTGGCGCGACTGCGGGCGCCATTGGATCGAATAGCGCGTGGTGCCCGAAGTGAAATTGTCCACCTGGGTGAAGCCGCGCTGCTCGAGCGTGGTCATGCCTCCCGCGGCGCGCGCACCCTTGAGATCGGCGAAGGCGGCGGGAGCAGCGTATCCGTTGCCATTCGAGTAACCGGTACCGTTGCACTTTGGATGCCTGCCGATATCGCGTAGGTCGGTGAACCGGCCATTTGCCATGGTCACCTGCACGCACTGGCGCGACTGCGGGCGCCATTGGATCGAATAGCGCGTGGTGCCCGAAGTGAAATTGTCCACCTGGGTGAAGCCGCGCTGCTCGAGCGTGGTCATGCCTCCCGCGGCGCGCGCACCCTTGAGATCGGCGAACGAAGCTGGCTGCGCCACATTACTGGCGGGCTGGTCCTTCTTTCCCTTCGACAGCAGTATCGCCCCAAGGATCGCAGCACCGGCCGCAATGCCCACTGCTGCGCCGGTGCTGATACCACCATGCTTGCACTCCTTGTCGGTCGCGTCGGTGACCGTCCCGACTTTGCCGTTGTAGGCTTCGACCTGGACGCAGTTCTTGTTTTGGGCGTTCCACCAGTAGGAATAAGTGTAGCCCATGTCGTTGGTGTTGCTGTCGGCGTACTCGAAACCGTGTGCTTTCAGTGCGCCTTCCGCGCGGGCCGGATCGAGGCCGTTAATGTAGGTTAGCTGATCGGCCTTCTGAGCAAGAGCTGGAACGACAGTCAACGAAGTAACGGCCAGCACAAGTGCGGCCTTGGAAACGAGATTCGATCGCATTGAAACTCCCCCAAGTTGGTAAATGTTCTCTTCGATGCGACCCCGAATTAGGCGGGCGATCATCAACCAGAGATCGAATTGTGCTCGGTGGCAAAAGTTGATTGATGAAGCGCCCTTGGAAGGACGCTGCCACCACTGCCCCGAGCTTCCTATATGTCCTTTTGGGCAGGTTGCTCGACTCATCACAGGCGAAACGGCCTTTCGCATCAAGATCGCTTTGACCCAAATTTGCAAAATCGGTCATGGCCATTCGCTCGAGGCCCCGCATTCCTGGACGATAGATCCCAAAAAATCCCTGCCAGCCACTCTTGGGCGGGCAGGGAATGGATAGGACGGTCGTGCGCCTCCCCCGGATCGCATGTCCATGCTGCATTTGCCAATTCAGCAATCTACCTGCCCTTTTGGACAGGTATGAACTCCAAGGGAGATCATGAATATCTCGATGGCAAGAGGGGACTTCCAGGAAATGCAACCGACGACCACGTGGCGGTTGCGAGTGCGCCCATTGATGCAAGGAATTAGTGAACTGGGGAGAACAAATCGTGATGAGATCCGACGCCGTGAAAATCCGTCAAACAGGCAAGCAGCGACGCGCGGTGCGCGTGCCGATCATCACATCTGCTTCCGCGCTCGTGTTGGCCATCACACTGCCAAGCTGCGACAAGGCCGCCAATGCAGAGACGATTTCTGCCGGGCCCGACGAGCTCGCTTTCTCAGTCGATAACATGGACCAGAGCGTCAATCCGCGGAAGGATTTCTATCATTTTGCCGCTGGCGGCTGGCTCAAGCGTGTAGCGCGGCCGGAGGACAAGGCATCCTACAGCTTTGTCGAAACGCAAAGCCAGATTATCCGCGACCAACTTACGGCAATCATCACAAAGGCTGTCGCCGAGGCTCCCGACGCGGAGAAGGGCAGTCCGACGCAATTGGTGGGCGACTACTACAAAGCCTATATGGACCTCAATGGCAGGCGGGCAGCAGGCATGAAACCGCTCGAAGGCGAGCTTGCCAAGGTCGATGCCGTGAAATCGGTCGATGACATAACCGCACTTTCGGCCGAAATGCTGAGAGTGAACGCTATCCCATTCCTTTTCGCGTTTGCTCAAAATGCCGGTCTCGATGACAGCTCGCGCTATGTGATCATGGCCGCACCCGGATCGACAGCGCTCGAATATGAACGTGACGTCTATCGTTCGCCGGACGGGTCGCCGCGTCGTGAAGCCTACAGAAAATATGTCAAGGATACGCTCGAGGTCGCGGGGTACGACAGTGCGGAGGCCGAGCGTGTGGCCAAGCTTGTCCTCGATATCGAGACCGAGCTGGACAAGGCCCAGCTCTCACCGGCGGACAAGCGAGATTTCAAGCGGCTCAACAATCCCATGACGCTGGCAGAAGCGCAGGCTCTGCTCCCGCAGGTCGATGCAGCGGCCTACATCAAGGATGTCGGACTGCCGGTTCCCGAGAATGTCGTAACGCTTGAGCCGGAGTATTTCAAAGCCGTCTCGAAGATGCTCGAGGACCGGCCGCTGCAGGATTTTAAGGATTACGCCAAGTATCGCTTGATCGAGCATTATTCCGAAATCCTGTCCCCCGACTTCGACGAACCTAGACGCGCCCTGAACGAGGCTTTTACCGGCGTGGCCACGCTGCAGCCGCTTGAAGAGCGCGCCATCGAACAGGTCAAAGGCGGTCTTGGACAGCCGCTGAGCCAACTTTATGTCGACTCCTATTACGACGAGGACACGCGAACAAAGACCAAGGAGATGATCGACTACATTCTTGCGGCAATGGAACAACGCATCCCGACCCGCGACTGGCTGTCGGAGGAGACCAAGGCCGAAGCCATGGCCAAGCTCAAAGCCTTCGATAACAAGGTCGGCTATCCCGACGAGTGGATCGATTATTCCGGCGTGACGATCGTGGCAGATGATCCGGTCGCCAACGCGATGGCTCTGGTGAAGTTCGAAATGGACCGCGATCTTGCCAAGTTCGGCGGACCAGTGAAGAACGATGACTTCAACGGCAAGAGCACCCTGCCGGTAGTGATGAATGCGGCGTACGGCCTATTCCAGAACGGCTTCACGGTTACTGCGGCGATATCAGAGGCTCCTACGTTCGAACCGGATGCCGACCCCGCGATTCGCTTTTGCCGTTTCGGAGCGATTATCGGGCATGAAACGACGCACGGCTTCGACAGTGGCGGGCGCCAATTCGATGCCAACGGCAATCTGCGCAACTGGTGGGCGCAGGAAGACGCCGCCACTTTCGCTGCGGAGGCACAAAAGCTGATCGACCAGACCAACAGCACCGAACTTGCTCCCGGTCATGCTGGAAACGGTGCTTACTGGGTGGGCGAGAATATGGCTGACGTTGGCGGTATCAAGCTCGCCTACACTGCGCTGATGAACTATCTGAAGGATCACCCGGACGAAAACAAGAAGATCGACGGGTACACCCAGGCGCAGCGCTGCTTCATCGGCTGGACCCAATTGTGGGCCGAGAACGCGACCGAGGCATACATGATCAACGTCGCTGAGAGCTCGAACCATCCGCCAAACGTCTATCGCGCGGTGGCCGCGCTGCAGCACTTCGACGAGTTCTACAAGGCGTTCGGGATCAAGGAAGGCGACCCGATGTGGCTGCCGCCGGAGAAGCGGGTGAATACCTGGTAGGCCGCGGGGTAGGCTGCGCGGCGCGGCCTTTCTGTCGCAGGCTTGCATGAAACGACCGCGGCGGGCCTCGCTGATGCGCGTCACATTGTTCCTGCTTTGCCATCTTGTATCGGCGTCCTTCGCTAGGTGTCGTTAGCTCGAGAGAAAGTTTGAATGTCGAATAGCACAACGGCTTCTTCCAATCAGGCGCGCCGATTGTCGCAAAGCTTCGTCCGCTGGGTCATAGGTCTTGCGCTTGCGGTTATGTTGTTGTCCGGCAGCAGCTTCGCGCAGACACAGACCGACCGGATCGCCAGTTGGACCGCAAACATCGAACAAGCGCAAATGCTGCTTGCTCGTCCGCTTGCCGGGAACATTCAGGAGCGCATCGACACGCTTGAGAAGCAACGCGCGACACTGGCGATCCAACGCGATGCTGCGCTCGCGGCCACCAAGGAACAACCTTTCGAAGCCACAATCGTGGCAGGGAAGCTGAAACTGATGGGGCCACCGCCCGAAACGGGTGACAGTCCTTTCATTGCCGAGCGAAGGAGGGACCTTGAGCAGGAACTCTATGAGCTTCAGGCCCCAGTGCGCAGGTACGAAGACGTTTACCTGCGTTCTGTGGCGCTCATTGCAAATTTCGATTCGCGCATCGCCGCGCTCAACAGAACCAAGCTAACTACACGGGCCAGATCGCCCTTGTGGCCCCAAGCTTGGGTAGCCTTCGTAGCGGAGACGGAAAGGAAGATCGGCGAACTCTTCGTCGGTACGAAGACAGAGCAACCGCGCGTGCCAAGCGAGAGCAAGGCGACCCTGACGACCCTTAGTCTGGCGCTGCTCATTTTTGGGATGTTAATCGTCACGATTGTGCGCCGAGCCGTGGGCAGGCGGTTGAGTGCGCGCGCTCAGGATGCCGTCGATGAGCGCAAGTTCATTCTGTGGGCAATTGCCAAGGATTTTTTCGGCGTCACGATAGCGTTGCTCGGACTCGCAGTGGTTTCCCTCGGCACCCTGGTCCTTATTGGCGTGCTTCCTGCCTTCGGAAAGATGCCCTTGGCAATCCTGATCATCGGCGCTCCGATAATTCTTGCGCATTGGCTTGGCCTGACGCTGTTTGCACCGCACTATCCCCGCCTGCGGTTCGTCCATATCAAGGCGCAGGGTGCACACCGGGCAGTCTGGCTCGTCCTTCTTCTGGGGCTTGCCATCGGGCTGGAAAGCCTTGTCGAGAATGCCGAGGAGAACGCGCCCTATTCTATGGCTGCGAGCGGCGTGGGTCCATTCTTGGTGATCGCGCTTATTTCGGCGTCGGTATACTTCCTCGCCACGACCATCGAGAGAAACCGCGAGGAGTCGGAGAAGCCGCCCGAGGCCGAGCTGCTCCAGAATGAGCAGACTTTCGTTAACCGACGGATCGATTGGGGCCAGCTCATCACCAAAGTGATGAGGCTTTCGGCCGTCATTGCATTCATGCTCGCCAGCATCGGTTTTGCCGAGCTGGCGCGCTGGGCTATCCTTCCGGTGATCAAGTCGCTCCTAATCTTGGCGATCCTAGCGGTCATTTTTTCAAGGATCGTTAAATTACTACGCGCATTTTTGTTCGACGGAACAGGACGGGACCTACGGGAGCTGTTGGCCCTGCAAGTCTGCCTGTTTTTCTGCTTTTCCGTCGTCGCAGCTCCAATGATTGCGATCGTCTGGGGCATCAGACCTGCAGAAATTCTCGACCTGCTTTCCTTACTGCGTGATGGCGTGACCGTCGGTGGTGTGACCGTCTCATTCGGTACGGTGGTGATCTTCGTTTCCGTTTTTGTAATCGGCTACGTTCTCACCCGCTGGGTCCAGCGGATCCTGCAAACGGCGTTGCTTGCCAGAATCGATTTGGACGACGGGACCCGCAGCGCAGTGGTAACGGGTGTCGGCTATCTTGGCGTGATCCTGTCCTTCATTGGAGCAGTGGGGGCGGCTGGTCTCGATCTTTCGAACCTGGCGATCGTGTTTGGTGCGCTATCTGTCGGTATAGGATTCGGCATGCAATCGGTCGTCGCAAACTTCCTTAGCGGAATCATCATGCTTATCGAACGTCCCATCAAGGAAGGCGATTCAATCGTGGTCGGAGATTACGCAGGAATCGTCAGAAAAATTTCGGTGCGCGCCACCCGCATCCAGTCGTTCGATCACGACGATGTCATCATTCCCAATTCCGAACTGATCGCCGGGGCGGTCCGCAACAGGACTCTCACCGACATAATAACCCGGATCGAATGCGCCGTCGGTATCGCTTACGGGTCGGACATAAGCGCGGCTTTTGATACACTTTACAAGATCGCCGATGACCATGAGCGGACTGTCCAGGATCCGCCGCCCAAGGTAGTGATGGAGGAGTTGGGAGACAGCGCAGTCCTGCTACGCCTTTATTGCTTCATCGACGATGTCGGTGCGACGCTGTCGGCCAAGTCGGAAATCTATGTCGAGATCCTGAAGCGCTTCAGCGAGCGGGGCATCGTAATTCCCTTCCCGCAATCCGAAGTGACACTCAATTCGCCCGAGCCCGGGAACTAGGTCGACGCCAAGAACTATTTGTCACTTCCTCATAGGGCCTTTTGATGACACTCGAAGGCATTCAAGTGCAAAGGATCGAGCTTGGAGTGCAAAGTGTGTTGAGCTGGTTCTTGATACATGGCCAGCTTCGGCTCGCAACTTCCGAAATGGGGTTTTGGTCTGGCAGAATCTGTTAACTCCATGGCGCCATTTTCATATGGACAAGTTAGAGCCCCAGCGCGAAAACTCCCTGCACCTTAGGGCACGTCTGAGAAGGGGCTTAGAGGTGGGAGCAATCGACGCATTCAAGGAATTGGCGGCAACTGACCATGCGTCAATAATTATTACTGACGCACGCGAGCCGGACAATCCGATAGTGCTTTGCAACGATCCGTTTCTCGAACTTACGGGTTACGGGCGACAGGAGGTCATAGGTCGCAACTGTCGTTTTCTTCAGGGTCCGGAAACAGACGCTGAGTCCGTCCGAATCCTTCACGAAGCAATAAGGTCAGAAAGTCCAGTCGTCGTTGAGCTGTTGAATTACCGCAAGGATGGAACGCCCTTCCTGAATTCCGTTATGATTGCGCCAATCTTCGACGAAGACCAAACTCTAGTTGGCTTTATCGGCCACCAGTTTCGGCCACCCGATGCAAAAGACCAATTTGTTCAAATGAGGGAAGAGCGCGCTCGGCGTCTCGTTAAGTTACTGACAAAAAGGCAGAAGCAAGTACTTTCAGGAATCGCTCGGGGTTTGCCAGCAAAGCAGATTGCTTTTGAACTCGGCCTGGCAGAACGGACAATCAAGCTTCACCGCAGCAATATGATCGAGCGCCTTGGCGCAAAGACAACTACCGAAGCCATTAGAATTGCAGTGCGGGCAAGATTGTAGGCTCGCTAGCGATCAGACGCATCGTGCCGCCTGCACGGAAAGCGGAGCGTGCAAAAGGGGACGGCAGGCCCAATACAACTCCTAGCCTTCAGCCAATCCTTGGAGGACCATAGATTATTCTGTATTTTTAGATTTTTGTCAGAGCGTTACGCCAGGGAATTGGCGTCATGGGAGATTCGTGGCACTCTCAACTAGGAATGTTGGCTTGAGCGAGATGGGCGTCCGGTGGACCCTATAACGGGAAGAGGTTGGCTGTGGGAACACATGTCGAGCAAGCACTGAAGGCTGCGCAAGAATTGGGCGGCAAGGCTACGCTACAAACATGGATCGGGGTTCTTGGCCCTTTTGGCGAGTGGCTTGGTTGGCCGGATTGGTACTTTGAGGGAACGGACGTCGATCTCAGTTGCGGTGTTCCGCACAAAACAACGTACCGCGATGGTCTTGTTATCACTGCAAACATTCTTGAACACGGCAAGAGCGGAGAACTGATCGATCGAACTCTCAAGAGCAAGCGCCTGGTGACGGGCCCCGACGCAGCTCTGATCGTGAGGAATGCGCCAACTCTCGAAGAAGCGAGCAGAAGTTTAGTGACGCTTTTGTCTGCGACCAATCCATGCGTCAAAATCTATCGATCCGTTGATCAATATAGGGTAAAAATTCAGATAGTAGAGCAAATTGATATCGGAGGAATTCTGGGATTCTATTCGGCAATCCGAGTGATCCTCTTCAGCCGAATGATCCAAGGTTTCCTAGTCGATGATCTAAGCCAAATGCAGATATTCCTGACGCTTTCGAAGGATGAATCCGGTTTTATCATGGAGTCAGAGTTGGGTGCCCAAATCGAATTCGGAGCGAGAAATAACGGTATAATCTACCCGAAGCATTGGGAGCAGAGGAGAAATTTTGACTTTGAAGAAAGCTTATGGCGATTGGCGCTTGCAGATTTGGGATTGCTAGAAAAGCGATTGCATGAGTCAGATTTTCCGAACAAAATTCGTTCCTGTGTGAAGTCAATAATCGAAAGAGAAAATCGCGTACCCCGGCTCAAGGAAATTGCTTTGCGCGAGAATATTTCAGTTCGGACCCTCTGCCGGCGTCTGTCTGAAGCGGACATAAAATATCAAGAGATTGTGGACGACCTAAGGATGAGCCAAATTTCAAGGCTGATAGTGAATCCTGGATTGCCGTTGCAGGTCATTGCACGAGATACGGGGTATGCGGACGTTTCCAGCTTTTCCCGCGCTTTCAAGAGTTGGTTCGGCGAATGCCCATCGCAGTATCGAAGCCGTTTGCAGCGCGGTAAGTCGAAGTCGGAAGTCTCTTCGAGCTAGAGGTAGAGCCTCGGGCCGCTTTGATGTCCATCGTTGGGGGTAAATGAGGGCGTACGCAGGGCATGCCGAAGATATTCAGGATAGCAGGGAAACTTCATCCTCTGTCCAAGTTCGTCGTAATTCTAGGAGACGTTGAGAAGGGGAAGCGGTAGCAGTATCCCAGCCGTGTTCATAGGGAGGGGCCTAAAGCGACTCCGCTCCGGCCTAGGACAATGTCCGCTTTCCACCCCATTTTCGACTTGGAAGTCGCTCAGTTCAACGCCCAGAAGCGGCTGGTCAGATAATGACCCGATTGCGGACGTTCGCTCGCAGGTCTGCTTTGCACCACAATCCATGGGATTGCAGCAGCAACGCCGCAAACCTTCGCAAGCTTTGGCCACTTCATCTCGCTCGACCAACTAGCATTGAAATAAGGCGATTAGAGAAAAGTTCATTCGATAACGACGGCTACTCGATGCGATGTTCCTCTGTCCTTGAGGCCGGAGCCATTTTCCCCCAATCTGTAACCATACGGTCGGCTTCCTTCAACGTGTCCATGAACTGGACGTACTCGTCATCCATGCATCCTGATTTCCATGCAATCTCCTTGGTAACTGCCCCCCTTGTCAGCCGGAGTGTGCCGTAAGGCATATCCGTCATCTTCCGTTTGCAACCTTCAAACACGGGGATTTCTGCAGGAAGCCGATCCACGATAGCCTCGAGCATTAAATACCGATCTCGATTGGCGGCTATCGGATGAAAGGCGAGAGTGTAGCTGCCCAATCGATCGGTTGGCTCTGAAATTACCTCGACCCAAACGCCACCGTAGTTGGGTCCATACTGCCAGCGGTTCGCAGGGGCTCCCCAACTCTTGACCTCGAAAGCGATCATGTCGAACTCTGCCGAGTCTGCCGAGTCTGCCGAGTCTGCCGAGTCTGCCGAGTCTGCTATTTCCTGGGCCGTTATCGTACTGCTCGAAAGAAGGGCAAGGACGGCAAGCAGGTTGGATCGGCGAGGCATGGACGTGACTCCGGTTTGGTGTGGTGTGAATATAACGGCAATTCCTGGTCGCGTCGTGTAAACAGCGTTTACCCGAAACGTTCAGAGGTGGGCCGTTGGAGATTGTCGGCCTTCCTAGCCTGTGAATGAAAAGCCGACGGTCCGCATTCGGACCAGGAAAGGTCGTTCAATCGAGAATCTCGGATGACCGCTAACCACCCCATAGCGGACCTTACGCAACGTCTGCTTTTCTGATCGGCGTCACCTTTTCACCAGCCGCGCCGTCGCTGGCGCAATAGGTGGCCCAATCATCCATGAGCCGCCGCCGCTTGTCGAGCAGATCGCCGCGCCGATAGGCCCGCTCAACCTTGTTTTCGATCGTGTGGGCCAGCGCCATTTCGGCAACCTCATGGGCATATCCGGTGCGTTCGGCCGCCCAATCGCGAAAGCCCGATCGGAAGCCGTGCACGGTTGCGTCAACCTTCATGCGGCGCATCAGCATTGCCATGGCCATGCCCGATAGCTTGCCGCCCTTTGCGCCGGGGAACAGCGGTGCAGCCTGTTTCCCGCCTGTGTTAAGAGGCTTCATGCTCTCCAGTATCTCAACCGCGCGCGGTGACAGTGGGACGCGATGCTCTTTCGCGGCCTTCATGCGGTCGGCTGGGATCGTCCAGATTGCCTTGTCCAGATCGACCTCCGCCCAAGTCGCACCGATAGCTTCGCCCGAGCGAGCAGCGGTGAGGATCGTAAACTCCAGTGCCAGCGCCGCGACAGCCTCACGCGCGCGGAGTGCGGCAATGACGGTCGGAATGTCCTCAAACGGCAGCGCCTTGTGATGCCCGCGCGATAGCCGGGTGCGAGCTGGCAGGATTTGCGCAAGGTGCCCGCGCCAGCGCGCAGGGTTCTCCCCTTGCCGATAGCCACGCGCCTTGGCGGCATCGAGCACGGTTTCGATCCGTCCGCGAATGCGGCTGGCGGTCTCGGCTTTCCCTTTCCAGATCGGCTCGAGGATTTTGAGCACATGCGCCGTCTCGACCTCGGCCACCGGCATGTCGCCAATTACCGGATAGACATAGGTGGCGAGTGTGTTCTTCCATTGCTGGCGATGCTTGGGGTTGCGCCAGCTATCCTGATTGGCGGCGATATAGGCCGCAGCAACGTCTTTGAACGTGGTTCCGGCCACCTTGGCAGCCTGAGCAGCCGCTTGCGCCTCAGCGGCTTCCTGAGCGCGCTCTTCGAGCGGATCAATGCCCGCCTTGACCTTGAGGCGTAGCGCATCGCGGGCGTCGCGGGCATCGGCAAGTGATATTCCGTCGGGACCAGCCGCACCCAAGCCAACGTCGCGAGACTTTCCGTCCAGCATGAAACGATAGACCCAGGAGCGCGCCCCGCTCGGTTTGACCAGCAAATGCAGGCCGCCACCGTCTGCATGGCGTCCCGGCTTGGCGTTCTTCACTGCCAAAGAGGTTAGCGCATTGACGAGTTTCTTTGGCATCAGAACTTAATTCCAGCTGCTGCCCAACGCTGATCTGGCGTGTCCATCATCTGCGATCGCATTAAACGTGCGTCCTCTTCCAATGTGACGACAGCGACTTTCCAGTATCTTTCCACCAAACTTTCGAACTTCGATTGATTGAGTTCGCCCAAGCGATAGGCATCGAGCACAAGCCTCGTGAATGCCCTGCGAGGTGTTCCGTGCTCCACACGCAGATATTCTTTCGGTGGGCGTCGCGGGTCTTCGCAATGGGCAGCCCTAGCAGCAACTGACCACTGCTTCTTTGGGACCTGATCTGCGCTATGCGGGCTAGCGTTGCCAAGGATCAGGTGCTTGGCAGTTGTATCGACGGCGGTCTCTAAGGTGCGAATGGCCAAGTTGAGACTCACCCCTGCATCGACCAACTCATCAACCTGACGACACATCAGCCCAATCTGATCAGCGGTAAGCGCATTGATACTCATCGAAGCCTATCCATCATCCGTTCCCATAACCGTTCCCCAATACTATCACGGTTTTATGGGAACGCAATCGAACAGATGCGAACAGGTCATGGGGCAGATACCCATTTCCACCGCTTATTTTCAGGGTATTAGAGAACTGATGCGACCGCATCTGGCTGATAGTTAGGCGGACTCCGTCTCCGCCACCTTGCGCACGAGCGCCTTGCTCGCTGCGCCGAAGCGCGGCTGCCAAAGCTCGCAACCTATTGCAGGATCAGAACGGCCCTTTGCACCCGGCATTGCTGGCGAGCGACACTATCCCGAGCGAGGTCAGTTCGAACGAGTAACCTGCCGGAGCTGCGAGTGTGAGGCCGCTCGTCCCGTCAGCCGCAAAGCATGCGATCGGAACCTGGATCGTGCGCCAGTCCTTGCCCGAAGCAAGGTCGAAGCTCGAAGTCAGGTCGACGGCGTTTCCGGCGCCCACCGGTGCCAGCGTGACCGGGCCAGTCGGACGCGAGGTGACGTTGACCGTCATCATCAACGCGCCGCCCTTGGGTAGCAGTGCCTTGCCCCAACCGATCGAGAGGCTACCTTTGCCCGACCAGGCCAAGCGGCGCGCGTCTTCCTGCGCCTTGTGATCGAATGCGCTCACCTTGACATCGCCTGCCGGGCTGCTGCCGGTGAGATTGGTGAGCTGTGCGGTGCCGGCTGCATCGGTGGCAGAAGCGAAAATCCCTTCACCGAGCCTGCGGTCGAACAGCTTGAGACCCTTGTCGAAGCTACGGTCGAGCAACGCGCACGTCTCTTGTGGCGCTGCAGCCGGCTGCGGTGCAGCCGTGTAGCTCCCGCCCTGGCCTTCGCTGAACAGCAAGGGGCCATGCGGTGCACACCCTGCCGGCCAGGCAAACGACAGGCGCCCGGCGAAGTCGTAACGTGGCGCACCTGCCTTGTCGCCAACCAGCACGTCGGCCACGCCTTCGCCTTCGCTGCCCGGAAGCCACGCCGCGACGAATGCATCGGCCAAGTCCATTTCGCGCGCGACCCACATCGGCCGACCCGACAGGAATACGGCCACGGTCGGGACGCCTTCGGCCTTGAACTTGCGCAACAGGGCCAGGCCTTGCTTGCCGCGGAAAGCGAGATCCTCGCGGTCGCCGACGTATTCGGCGTAAGGCTCTTCACCGAACACGACCACCGCCAGGTCGGGCTTCGTGGTGTAGCTGCCGTCGGCCGAAAGCTGCGCGCTGCCGCCTTCGCTCTTCATGGCTTCGGAAATTCCGGCAAAGATCGAGGTCGACCCGGCAAAGTCGGCATTGGTCAGGGTGCCGCCGCCCTGCCACGAGATCGACCAGCCGCCTGCCTGCTGGGGCACGTTGTCAGCCGCAGTTCCCGCAACGAGGATGTTGGCGCTTCCCTTGATCGGCAGCACACCATCGTTCTTGAGCAGCACCAGCGACTTGCGCACCGCTTCGCGTGCGATTGCCCGGTGGGCGGGAGAGCCAAGCTGGTCCCACTTTCCGCCAAGTGCGCGCGCCGAGGGTTTGGGCTTGTCGAACGCGTGGTAGGCGAGCTTCATCATCAGCACCCGGCGCACCGCTTCATCGAGCCGCGCCTGTGGGATCGTGCCATCCTTCACCTCGCGCACGAGGCTGTTGTAGAGGCCCTTCCAGTCTTCGGGCACCATGTAGATATCGAGCCCCGCGAGCAGAGCTTGCGGACAGTCTGTGTTGGTGCATCCGGGAATCGTGGCATGACCGTTCCAATCGCCCACCACGACACCGGTAAAGTGCATCTGGTTACGCAGCAACCCGGTGAGCAGCGCCTTGTTCCCGTGCATTCGCACGCCATTAATCGACGAGAAACTCGCCATGACGCTCTCGACCCCGGCAGCGATTGCCGGTCGGTAAGGGGCCGCGTGGATCTTCTCGAGCGTGGCGAGATCGCCGCGCGTGTCGCCAGTGTCCTTGCCGCCGGTCCCGCCATCGCCAAAGAAGTGCTTCGCGGTAGCGAGCACGTGATGCTGGTCGAGAAATTCGGGCGATCCCTTCTTGCCCTGCAGGCCCTCGATCAATGCCGCGCCAAGTTCCCCCACCAGCTTGGGATCATCGCCATAGCTTTCGTAGGTCCTGCCCCAACGATCGTCGGTCACAACGGCAATCGTCGGCGCGAACGCCCAGTCCATCCCGGTCACCGCGACTTCGGCAGCGGTCGCCCGCCCAATCCGCCTGACCAAATCGGGATCGTGGGTTGCTCCAAGCCCGATGTTCTGTGGGAACACCGTCGCACCGGGAATGTTGCTGTTCCCGTGCACGGCATCGGTCGCCCACAGCAAGGGGATTACCGGCTCGTTGTCCGAGCGCGGCGCGGTCGAGGCTTCCCACATCTGGTCTGCAAGCTTCAACCATTCGGGTGCCGGAGCGAGGTCGTTGCCGCCCGGGCCCGAATTGCCGCCGTTGAGGATCGTGCCGAAACGATAAGCCTTCACGTCCTGCGGCGTGATCGACAGGATATCGGGCATCACCAGTTGCGCGACTTTGCTTTCCACCGACATGCGCGCGAGCAGCGCGTCGGCGCGCTGCTCGGCCGATTGCGGAGTCGAAGTCGCCGCCGCCTGAGCGATCGGCCCGTCGGCAGGCACTGTCGAGCCGGTTGTCGCGCACCCGGAAACGAGCAGCGCCAGCGCAGCAATCGAGCCTGCAATTTTCATCAATCCCTCTCCCATTCACGTTCTATGTGAACGTTCTCATAATTTCTTGGCATGGGCCCGCAGCAAAATCAAGCGTGGCTCTCATTCAGGCTGGGAAATCGAGAAAAGAAGCGCGGCAGAAAGGCTTGCCAACACCGCGAGCAGGACGAACAAGCTCGAAAACCCGAACGTCGGGACGAGCGCGAGCGTCAGCGCCGGCATGACAAGCGAAGGCACGGTATTGGTCAGGTTGAACAGGCCCAGATCGCGCCCGCGCCGCTTGGGTTGCGGGAGGATGCGCAGTGTCTGTGCAGTATGCAGCGCGAGGAAGATCGCGCTTGCAACTCCGAAAAGCAGGTAGCCGGCGATCGCGAGAGGCAGGGTACTGGCAAGCGCCATCGTCAGGAGTCCGGCGCTCGCCAGGCCAGCGCAAATTGCAAGCGCGAGAAAAGGGCGGCCAACGCGGTCCGACCAGCGTCCGACCAACAACGCGAGCGGTGCCGATACCAGCAGCGCAGTGCTGAAGATGGTCGCCGCGCGGTTGTCGGTCGTTCCCGGATCGATCGACCGGAACCACAGGTAAATGTAGGCAAACAGCGCCGCTTCGGAAACTTGCAGACTCAGCCGTGCAAGCCACATGCGGATGACAATCCAGCGCTCGGGAACCCCGACAAATTGGCGATCATCTTCGTCAAACGAATTTGGTCCCGCAACTGAAGGCATCGCTTCGACCAACGGCCTTATCGGAACCAGCAGGATCGGTACAACGCACACCGCTGCAAGGCAAGCGACGATCGCCAGCCGCTGGTCTCCACTTGCAAGGCCATTCAACGTCACCAACGCGCCCGACACTGCGCCGAGCGCGGGCGCAAATGCCAAGATCCCGCCAAGCACACCCTTGCGGCGATCGGGCACGCAATCCCCCGCCAAGGCACCGAGCGGGCCGAGCATCATGTTGAGGCCGGTTTGCCAGACCACGATCAACGCCAGCAGGCCCGGCAGGCTGTCGATCCGCGAGAATGTCATCAACGAAACGCATGACAATGCTAGGCCGGCCGCGATCCAGCCACGCCGATTGCGGGTTCGATCGCTCAAGTAGCCGAACGCGATATTGGCAAAGCTGGCGGTAATGGCACCGGTAAAGGTGATGTAGGCCAGCCAGCTGACCGCTCCGCCTTGGGGGGACAGCCGAACAACGATGACCGGGAGCAGGATCGTCAGGAACGGGGTGTAGGAAATCGCTCCACCGGCCCAGGCAAGGCCGTACAGGGCAATGAACCGCCCCAGCCGGCGGTCGCTGTCCGCCCGATCAACTGCCCCGTCAGGCGAGATCGGCGACCGAGCCACGTTCGACAAGGCTGCCGCTTACGACCACCGGTGTAGCAGGCAACTCCGCACTTTTTTGGGCCGCGATAATCAGATCGACCGCCCGCGAAGCGGTTTCAGCAATCGGCTGGTCGATCGCAGTGAGCGGCGGCTGGGTGAAGTGCACCAGCGGGGTGTTGTCGAAACTTATGATCGACAGGTCGCCCGGAATGTCCAGCCCGCGCTCGCGCGCAACTTCGAGCGTCGCGAGCGACATCTGGTCGTTCGATGCAATGATTGCAGTAGGTCTCTCGGCTCGATCGAGCAGTTGCCTGGCCGCAGCGAGACCGGATTGGTAGCTGAAGTCGCCCTGCGCCAGCAATCCTTCGGTTGCGAACCCCGCTTCGGCCATTACTGCGCGCCAGCCAGCCACGCGCCATTCGCTGAGCTGGTATTCAGGCGAACCGGCGATGAACCCGATCTGGCTGTGCCCGCGATCGACGAGGTAGCGGGCTGCCAGCCGCGCAGATCCCTCGTCGTCCATCGAAATCGCGATCCCGCAGTCGGTATCGTGTGAGCCGATCCGGACGAACGGGATGTTCTGCTTGGCCATGAATTCGACAATCCTGGGATTGTCGGAGTGTGGCGGCGTCAGGATCAAGCCATCGGGCTGCAGCGCCGCAATCGCGGTCGCCAGCTCCCGTTCGACGTGGTCGTCGTGGGTATCGACCAGTTCAAACAGCATGCGATAGCCGTGTTCGGCGCACTTGAGCATCCCGCCCAGCAACATCTGGTCGACCCAGTCTGCGCCTTGCCGTGCTGTCCAGTCGGCGATCGTGCGCTCACGATCGTTCACCGCCAGGATCAGGTACGAACGCGAACCGCTCATCCGCTGCGCGGCGATCGAAGGCACATATCCAAGCTTATCGATCGAGCGCTGGACGCGTTGCTTCATCTCGGGGCGAACGCTTGGCTCCTTGTTGATCACGCGACTGACAGTCTGCAACGACACCCCCGCATCGGCAGCCACGTGTTTGATCGTCACAGCTTGGCGGCGCCTGGCCATCCGCTAGATCCCCCCTTTGAAATCGCAATTAGCGTTTAAACCGAGCAATGCGCAATTGCCCGGGCGGGCCGGATGGGTCGGCACCACTTGAACCACCATCCGGCTTCTCACGCCGCCTGCGCCTCAGCTGCCGCGCAATAGCGCTGGATGTACGATTGGTGATCGGGCAGGCCTGCAACGGTCTTGGCGACGCCTTCGCGAATGCTGCGCAAGAATCGCTCCAGTTCCTCATCGCGCAACTTCGCAGCAACCGGGTGGTATGTCTGGGGCACGATCCCCTGCCCCATCATCACTTGCAACCAGCTGGTCTCGGCAAACAGCTCGTCGTTCTTGCGGAACACCCGCCCGGTCTCGCGGAACAACTCGATTTTCTGGGCGAGAGAGTCGGGGATGTCCATTGTCGCGCAGTGCCTCCAGAACGCGCTGTCGCGGCGCTCGGTCGCCTTGTAATGGAGGATCAGGAAATCCCTTATCTGCTCCATTTCAGTGAATTGCTGCTCGTTGAACTCGGCCACGTCGCGCGGGCTCACTTTTCCAGCCGGAAGCATCCGCATGAGCTTGAGCGCAGCGCGCTGGATCAAGTGAATGCTGGTCGATTCGAGTGGCTCCATGAATCCGCCCGACAGCCCGATCGCGACACAATTGCGCAGCCACTGATGGCGCCGGACCCCGGTGGTGTAGCGGATCACGTTGGGTTCGGTCAGCTTGTCGCCTTCGATCGAACCGAGCAGCCGCTCGAGTGCCGTGTCCTTGTCGAGGTAGCGGCTGCAATAGACGATACCATTGCCCTGCCGGTGTTGGAGCGGGATCCGCCATTGCCAGCCCGCATCGTGCGCAATCGCCCGGGTATAGGGCACCGGCGCGCGTACGCTCGAAGTCTGGATCGCGATCGCCGAATCGCACGGCAGGTAATGTGTCCAGTCGTCGAACCCGGCGTGCAGAGCCCCTTCGATAAGAAGCGCGCGGAAGCCGGTGCAGTCGACAAACAGGTCGCCTTCGATCCGCCGGTCTCCATCGAGAATAAGCGCGGCAATATCTCCGCTCTCCGAGTCGAGTTCGACGCGCCCGATGCGGCCCTCGATCCGGGTAGTGCCGGCTGCTTCCGCCTTCTTGCGCAGGTACTTGGCGTAAAGTGCCGAATCGAGCTGATAGGCGTAGTTCAATCGTTCGTCGGGCAAGTGCGCGAACTTGCCTGCCAGCGCCGCCTTGAGCTCGAGGCAATATTCTTCGAACGGCTGGTCATGGCCCTTGGTCAGCCCGTGCATCCAGAAATGCTGGAACCCGGCCGACCAGTGATCCTTGCCCACCGTCCCGAACGAGTGGAAGTATTTCTCGCCGACATCCTTCCAATTCTCGAACATGATGCCGAGCTTGAAGGTCGCCTGGCTCGCGCGCATGAAATCGGCTTCGGGAATGTCGAGCAGTCGGTTGAACAGGACCATCGGCGGGATTGTGCTTTCGCCAACGCCGATCGTGCCGATCGCATCGGATTCCACCAGCGTCAGGTCGATCACGTGACCCATCGTGTCGGCGAGCAGTGCGGCGGTCATCCAGCCAGCGGTCCCGCCACCGGCAATCACGATCCGCTGCTTGCCCGTCTTGGTCATAGTGTCCTTCTTCATCGCGAAAGCCCTCGCAGCAATTTGGCCCGGATCTGTCCAGCCGTCTCCGACGTCAGCGGCGCAAGAATGCCGCGCGCGCCCGCCGGAAGGTGGCTCATCACCTCGGGCGAATTGTGAAACACGTAATGATCGAAAATCGCTTCCCACTGGGCCTTGTCGGCTTCGGGCAGGTCCCTGATTGCCAGGATTGCGTGAAACAGCGCGTCTTCGGGCTTGCCGAGAAACCCCGGCACGTCACGCCACCAGTAATTGACCAGGATGTTGAACGGCGAAAGGCCCTCGACGTGATGCCACCAGAGCGAGGGCACGAACACCGCATCGCCCGGCTCGAGCTCGGCAATCTGCGCAGCGGCCAGCGCCGCGCGAGCGCGGGGGTATGCCTCGAAATCGGGATCGCGCAGGTCGACCATGCTGACCGGCCTGCCTGCCGGAGTGCTCTCGAGCGGTCCGGGATAGAGATTGGCCATCTGCTCGGGCGGGAACAGTGTGAACCGGCGCCGACCGACAGCGCACACCGCCACGTTATCGGGCACGTCGTTGTGCGCTGCAATCCGCGTGCGCGTGCCGATCCAGATGCTCTCGATCGGCTTGCGATCCCCCAAGGGGAGATTGTTGGCTTCGCGCAAACCATCGAAATAGTCGCCCATGTCGATCGACGAGAGATAGATTACCGGCGCGTCGGGCTTGTCCTCGTTCGCACCAATCCCATCGAGGATCGCGTCCAGCGGGCCTGTCGCCATCCGGAAGTTGATCTTCATCGCATGGTCGTAGAACAGCCGGTCGCCACCGCCGGGTTGGCCGATGTTGACCGGGAACTGCCGGTCTCGCCCGTGAGCGACAAGATAGTCCCGCGCCGCTGCACTGTTCTCAAGTCCCGCACGGACCAGCGGCCAATCCGCCGCCAGCCCTCGGATCACAAACGGTTCCCGCGCTCCCTTCAGCCGCGCGTCGAGCTCGCCCGGAGCGACTTGCTCCTCGGCGACTTTCGGCAGATCGGCCAGGAGGTTGGGAGAAATATCAGCCATTGACCCGCCGGTTCTTTCGCCGGACCAGTTTGCCAAGGTTGCCCAGCGATGCCATCGCCATGAACAAAGGTGCCAGATGACCGGCCGCGTGCAGTTCCGCCAGTGCGCCGGGTTCGAGCGATGCGACCTTGGCTTCATCGACCATGTGGTAGCCGACCAGGCGATGCTGCATCCCGTTTTCGAGCGTGACGTCCATCGAAAACGGCTCGAGCAGTTCGTAACGGTCGAGCGCGGCGAAAAACGCGGAGCTGGCGCGATAGCCCTGATCGAGCGCGCCAAGCATCTCGATGATCTGTTCGGCATAGGGGGTCGGCTGGCCAGCGTCATCGAACACGCGGACACCTTCGCCGGTGGCCGAGATACGCGGGCTGCCCATGTCGATATGCACTTGCACCGTGTCTGCGTCATCGGGTCCGCGCCCGACCAAAAAGGGCTGGATCGCCATCGCCAGTGGCTTGATGCTCGCATCCCATGCCCGCCCGTCAAGAAACAGGTTCTCGCCGTCCTCGAAACCGAACAGCGCAAGCGACGAGAAGGTATCGGACTGCAAATCGTGGCGAAACAGGATCGGGTACTCGCACGCCAGACGCCGGAACTCGGCGGGAACCGCAAGGCTCGCCATCACCGCATCGCCCATGTCGGTTCCGGCTTCGGTATTGATCCGCAGGCCGCCATGGTCTGCCGGATTGAGGATCTGGTGGTTGCTCATCGTCGTGCGTTGTCCTGTCATGTCGCCGCGCTGGCCAGCGAAGGTGCGGCGGAAGCCGCAAAGTAGGTTCGGTTCCCAGGCAGCACCGAGGCCAGCGACCGGGCCCGCTGAGCGACCTGCCGAAGCTGCTCGTCAGCCACTCCGAGCGCGCCAGCAGGTGCTACGCTGGCGGGAGCCGGGAAGCCCATGCCATAGAGTACGAACTGGTGGCTAGCGGCGGGGAACACTTCATCGACCTGGGGAAAGTCCCATGCCGAAGGCGGCTGGTCCCGCCATAGCTCGAGCAGTTTCGCCAAGCGCGGCGGGATCGTCGCCGGATCACGGTGTGCGGTCCAGTAGGGCTCGGTCCGCTCGCTGAGCACATAATGCAGCTTGAGGAAATCGACGATCCGCTCCCAGCGATATTGGAACAAGTCGTTGAACCGCTTGGCGTGAAACGCCAGTGACCCGCGCGTTGCCGGGAAGTTGGCGGCAAGTGCCCGCACCGACAGCTCAACCATGACGATCGCCGATGCTTCGAGCGGCTCGATGAATCCCGCCGACTGGCCAATCGCGACACAGTTGCCGATCCAGAAATGCTCGCGATAGCCGGTCGGGAATGCCAGATTGCGGACGGAAATGGTGTCCGGTTCGCTACCGGGCATGGCGCGGCCGATATATTCGCGTAGCACCCGCTCGGCCTCTTCGTCGCCCATGAACCGCGAACTGTAAACGCAGCCGATCCCGCGGCGTTGCGGCAAGGCAATATCCCACAGCCAACCGGCCTCATGGGCAGTGCCAACCGTCTGCGAGGCAATCGCGCTGTCGGGCGGGACCGGCACTTGCGCGGCAATCGCCCGGTCATTGAACGACACGTCGGAGCGATCGATCCACTCCGCGCCGAAGTGGCCACCAATCAGCAGCGCGGCCTGGCCCGTGCAGTCGATAAACAGGTCGCCGGCAAGTTCTTTGCCGCTCTTCAGCGAGAGCGAAGCAATCGTGCGGTCATCGCCGGGCTTCACCGCTGTGACGGTATCAGCGAAGCGGGAGATCCCGAGCCGCTTTGTCCCATGCCGGGCGAGGAGGCCCGCAAACTTCCCGGCATCGAGGTGGTAAGCGTAATTGAGCGCCCCGGTATAGTCGGGCATGGCGCGCTGGCGCGGCGCGAGGTCGCGCTCGCACGCGGCCAATTGCGGGGTCATCGCTTCAGCGAAAGACCGCCCTTCTGTCGCTTTGTTCCAAGCGCAAAGCAGGTCGGCCACGTCCACTGCGGGCGGCGCTGAGAAGGGATGATAGTAGCGGTCCGGCGGATCGCCGTTTACCCACCCGTCGAAGCGCGAACCCTGCTTGAACGACGCATCGCATTCGCGAAGGAATTCCGCTTCACCAATTCCGATCGCCGACAAGGTTTCTCGCATCGTCGGCCAGGTGCCCTCGCCCACACCGATCGTCGCGATGTCGGGCGATTCGACCAGCGTGATCGACAGATCGGGTCGAGCAGCCGCAAGGTAGCAGGCGGAAAGCCAGCCCGCGGTCCCCCCACCGACGACGACAACATTGGCGATTCGTCCGGACATGATCTTGCAAGCCTAAACAATCCCGGACCAACGAGATAGGGAGCCGCGCAATCGACCTGCACGGCTCCCCACCTTACGCTCCCGTCCGGAAGCGTGCCTCAGAACTTGAAGCGGACGCCTGCCGAGTAACGAGCGTAGCCTGGCTGCGCGAAGTAGACGTTCTGGTCGCTTCGCATATGCCCGCGCCGGTCGGCATTGGTTATGTTGATTCCATCGACAAACACCGACACACCGTTGCCGAAGTCGTAGCTCGCGCTGGCATCCCACTGGCCATAAGGTTGGATGTAAAAAGGATCTGAGCCGTAACCAGACAAGAATCCGTCACGCCAGTTATAAGCGATACGAGCTTGGAGGCCGTTCTTATCGTAGAATAGCACGGCGTTCGCGCTGTTACTGACACCAGTCACCGCGAACTGCGGGATTGTGTAGCGTAGCGCGTTGTCGTAGCTCGTATCGCTCTTAACGATCGTGTAATTCAGAAGTGCGCCGAAACCGGTATCCCAGAAGCTGTGCTGTACGGCAAACTCCCAACCCCAAAGACGCGCTGTCTGATCGCTGTTGATCTTTTCGGAAGTCAGGAAGTTGACCAACGGATCATCAGGCTGGCCCATAATCGCACCAGTCGTAGGATCCAAGGCATTCGGATAGTTCTGACTAATCCAGGCCCTAATGTCGGTGTAAGATGCGTTCTGGCCAAGCACTGCTCGTGCAGCGGCGACGCGCGGGCCTTGTGCCGGGTTAGTGAGGCCGTAGGCTGACTGGTTGTAGTTAATCGACGTGATGAAGTTGCTGACATTCTTGTTGAAGAAGCCGATCGACAGGTAGCTGGAGGGGCCATAATACCATTCTGCCGACAGATCGAGGTTCTTCGACAAGTAAGGAAGGAGGTTCGGATTGCCGACACCCGCAGTGCTACCATCGACGCGAATGGGCGATGCAAGTTCGAGACCACTCTGCATGCTTCCGTAATCAGGTCGGGTGATCGTATGGCTATACGATGCACGCAAAACCACATCGCTTGTCGGCTTGATATCGAGGTCGATCGCCGGTAGCCAATAATCGTACTTGCCACTCAGGAATTCAGAGCGGGTTTCGGTCGGGCTGTACCGTATCGAAATCTCGTTATCACCAGTCCACAAAGTCGCGATTGGCAACGGCTGAATAGTCGTCGCGTCGATGTCGGTCTTTTCATAGCGCAAGCCTAAGCGCAAATTAACGCCGACGGTGCCGACGTCAAACTTGTGTGTCGACTGGGCGTAGAACGCCGTCGTCTTCTCATCAATGTGCCGGTCGGTTGTATACTTAGCCAAGCAGCTGCCGGCGGCCTCGGCCGTTCCAGTAATCGGCGAGCTGCAGATGCCCAACTGGTTCTCGAGCAGATTGATCAAGCCAACCGTGTCGACTTGGAAATAATTAGGAATAATCGATGGATCGTTCGAACCCTCCATGCCCGAGAGATCTTTGGGCAAGTTGGTCATGGTGAAGAGGTTGTCGGGAGTATTAGCCGCCGAAAGAGTGCCTCCCCAAGTGTCGTTCTGAATCACCCCGTACGCTGAACGAACCGAATTGTCCGTGTAAGTTGCACCAAAATCGAGGCTTTCGATGAAATCCGAATCGAAATCATATCCTCCCCTGAAGGTCACTTCATCGATCCGGTCGCGCATATAGCCATTTCGGAACGCGTTACCTGCCGGTCTAATATTGCCGACATTGATTTCCGAGCCCGGATACATCGAAACGGAAATCACCGGCATCGCATGGGTGAAGTCGACCTTTTGATCTTCGATCCCGTAAATGGCGCTTCCGACAGCAATGTTGCTGCCATAGGGAGTTGTCGGCTTGCTCTCTGCAGTAGAATGATGTGCATCGAGTTCAAAGCGAAGACCGCTGTCCCCTTGCCATTTCAGGTTGCCGCCCAGTGACCGGTTGATGTTGCGGTTGGCCGCGACAGCACCAGTGATCGCGAGATCCTTGTTTTCACCGGCACCAAAATGTTCAGCGTAGAAGTTCGGTCCGGCGACTGGACCATCGGTCCATGAACTCGAAGTATTCACATGGTTGAACCACACACCAATGCTATTGGTACGTGCATCGAGAGTATACTGCGAGAACGTGTAATCGAAGGTCGCGGTCAGCGAATCCACTGGACGGAGCTGCAATACCGCCTGACCATTGATGCGCTCACGGCTGATGTTCGTAAAGTCATAGCCCGCATTCTGCGTGACCTGATAAATGTCGTTAGGTCCAGGACGATTGTCGATCTGATTGAGCAGGTTCGGGTTCACATAGAGCACGCGCCAGTCGTTCGCATCGACCGGCAGTGACCCCCAATTGTTCTCCGATCCGAGATAACCTTCGCGCCAGCCGGCACTGAAACCCGCTAGACTCGCTTTGCGCTTGGAATAGTTGCCGTCGACGAGGATGCCGACCTTGCCATCAGCAAAGGTGTCGCTGAAAATGCCAGAGAATTCAGGCGTCGGCTTGGTGCCGGAGAAGGTGTGGTCGACGGTCAGCTTGGCCGACAGGCTGCCGTGCATGCCTTCATTGTCGAGCGGGCGCGGAGTAATGATGTTGATCACCGAACCGATGCCACCGGTCGGGAGCGAAGCACGGCCGGACTTGTAAACTTCGACCGCAGCCACGCCTTCGGACGCAAGGTTGGCAAAGTCGAAGCTACGCGATGCCGGTGCCGAGCAACAATCGCCCAGGCTGGATGCAGGCATCTGACGCCCGTTAAGCAGTACGAGGTTGAATTCCGGCCCGAAGCCTCGCACGGTAACCTTTGAACCCTCACCGGACGACCGATCGATCGAGACGCCGGTGATGCGCTGGAGCGATTCGGCGAGGTTGGTATCGGGGAACTTGCCGATGTCTTCAGCGGAAATCGCATCGACCACGCCGACCGCGTCGCGCTTGATGTTCATCGATTCGCGCAAGCTGGCCCGGATACCCGAGACAACGATGACATCATCGACCGGCGTCGCAGTCGAATCCGACGCAGCCTTGCTGCTGTCGCTCGACTGATTGTTGCCCTGAGTCGATTGCGCCAGGGCCGGTTGTGCCACCGAACCAATCGCAAGAACCGACGCGCCGAGCATAAGCTTACCCAACGCGTTACTACGCAAAGCCCTCATTGAAATCCCTCCCTAAGACCCACGCTCTCGTGGCGCAGACTAACCTGAGTGAACGTTCCCTTAGATGAGAACGTTCACTTGGTCAAGGTGCATACCTATCCATCGCCTGTGGATGAAATATGCACAAACGCACGGCAAGGCGCACTGCTGGATGACAGATGCCGGCTCTCGATCGCGATTCGTTCGCACAGGCATCGCTGTGTGGAATCCGAGTGCCATCACATCGCGCTTGTCTCGCCAGCGCGAACGCTTACCGTGGCTGCGGTGTCGACAGATCCGCCCCGGCAGAGACCGGTCCTTGCACTGGTCGTCCGCCTTGGCGCGGCATTCACGCTCGCGATAATGCTGGTGCTGGTCAAACTCGCCAGCCAGAGCGGGATGCACCTTGCAGAAATCCTGTTCTGGCGGCAGCTGCCGACCGTCCCGATCGTCGCCGGATTTTTTCTCCTCAGGGGCCAGCCCCGACGCCTCGTGACGCACCGGCCGAAGGTCCATGCCAAGCGTGCGATCTACGGGCTGCTCGGCATGTTCCTCAACTTTGGTGCAGTTACGCTGCTGCCGCTGGCCGAAGCGACAACATTCAACTTCACTTCGGCGATCTGGGCAGTGATCCTGTCGGCAATGGTGCTGAAGGAGACGGTCGGCAGGTACCGCTGGGCAGCAGTGGCGCTCGGCTTTGCCGGAGTAGTCGTCATGACCCAGCCGGGGCATAGCCACGTTCCGCTGTTCGGCGCCGCCGTGGCGCTCGGTGCCGCGTTCATGATCGCGATGATCTCGATCCAGATCCGCGACCTCAGCCGCACCGACGAACCGATCATCATCGTGTTCTACTTCGCGTTGTTCACGCTGCCGGTCCTGGTGCTGTTCCTGCCGTTTGTCGGGCAATGGCACCACACGAGCTACCAGTGGTCGCTCCTTTTGGGCCTGGGCCTCTCTGGAATTCTCGGACAATTCCTGCTCACCTCGGCCCTGCGGCTTGGGGCCGTCTCGAGCGTGATCGTGATGGATTACTCGGGGCTGATTTGGGCCACGCTATTCGGCTGGCTGGTGTTCGCCAGCCTGCCGCCCGCGTCGACCTGGATCGGCGCGCCGCTGATCGTTGCCGCCGGGCTGATCATCGCATATCGCGAACACAAGCTGTCGATCGAACGCCAGGACACGGTTCCGCCCGGCGGGGTTTGACCCGGTTCGTCAGCCGTAGCGGCCGGTGATGTAGTCCTGCGTCTTGGGCTTCGCAGGGTTGGTGAAAATCCGCAGCGTATCGTCGAACTCGATCAGCTCACCCAAGTGGAAGAACGCCGTCTTGTCCGAAACGCGCGCAGCCTGCTGCATGTTGTGGGTGACGATCACGATCGTGAACTTGCCTCGCAGTTCGTGCAGCAGTTCCTCGATCCGGGCGGTCGAGATCGGGTCGAGCGCGGATGTCGGCTCGTCGAACAAGACCACATCGGGCTTCACTGCGATCGTGCGCGCGATGCACAGCCGCTGCTGCTGGCCGCCCGATAGCGACAGCGCGCTCTGGTCGAGCTTGTCGCTGACTTCGTCCCACAGAGCTGCCTGCTTCAGCGCATCCTCGATCCGGTCGTCGAGTTCGGACTTCGAGAGCTTCTGGTAATACGACAGTGCGAATCCGACGTTGGCGCGGATCGAGCTGGCGAACGGAGTCGGCTTCTGGAACACCATACCGACCCGGCGTCGCAGGTCGGCCATGTCGACCTTGCCGAGGATGTTTTGCCCATCGAGGATGATTTCCCCCTCGGCGCGCTGCTCGGGATAGAGCTCGTAAATCCGGTTGATTGTCCGCAGCAAGGTCGACTTGCCGCAGCCCGACGGGCCGATAATCGCGGTAACTGCCATTTCCGGGATCGGCAGGGTCACGCCGCGCAGCGCCTGGCTTTTGCCATAGAAGAAATCGAGACCGCGAATGTCGATCTTCGTTTCACGCAGAATCGGTTTCGGAGCGGAAGCGTCCTGCGCCGCATCCTTGCTTCGCGCGTCGAGGTTGATCATTTGAATGCTCTCCGGCGCGCGAACAGGCGAACGGTAATGTTGAGGGCTAGGACGAACACTGTGAGAATCAGTGCCCCCGCCCATGCCAGCGAATGCCAGCTATCGTAAGGGCTCATTGCATACTGGAATATGACAACCGGCAGGTTTGCCAACGGTCCGTTGAGATCCGAGCTCCAGAACTGGTTGTTGAGCGCTGTGAAGAGAAGCGGCGCGGTCTCGCCGCTGATTCGCGCCACTCCGAGCAGTATCCCGGTGACAATCCCGCTCATCGCCGCGCTGAACAGCACCTGCAGGCTGACTTTCCAGCGCGGCAGGCCGAGCGCAAACGCCGCTTCGCGCATCCGGTCGGGGATCAGGCGCAGCGCTTCGTCGCTGGTGCGCACGACCACTGGGACCAGGATCAGCGCCAGCGCCAGGCCACCGGCAAGACCGGAAAAATGCCGCATCGGGACCACGATCAGTTCGTAGATAAACAAGCCAAGCACGATCGAGGGGGCGCTCAGCAGGATGTCGTTCACGAAGCGCACCGCCGCCGCGAGCTTGGTGTTGCGTCCATGCTCGGCGAGGTAGGTGCCAGCGCACAACCCAATCGGAGTGCCAACCACGATCGCCACCACGATCATGACCGCACTGCCGTACAGCGCATTGAGCAAGCCGCCGTCTGCTCCCGGCGGCGGGGTCATCTCGGTGAACAGCTTCGGGCCGATCGCCTCGACGCCGTTCGAAAATGTCGTCCACAGGATCCAGAACAGGAAAACCAGGCCGAACACGGTCGCAAGCGCCGCGCCGACGAACGCAATCCGATCGGCGAGTTGCCTGCGGAAAAGAACCCAGTTCACGTCAGTTGGTCCTACCCATGGTGCGTTCGACACGCGCCAGCATCAACTTGGCGAGGCTCAGCACGATGAAGGTCACGATAAACAGCAGGAAGGCAAGTGCAACCAGCGAGCTGCGGTAGAGCTCGGTATCGGCCTCGGTGAATTCGTTGGCGATCGCCGCTGCGATCGAATTGCTGGGCATGAGCAGAGATGCGGACAAGTCATGCGCGTTGCCGAGCACGAAGGTCACCGCCATCGTCTCTCCCAATGCGCGCCCGAGCCCGAGGAAGATCGCCCCGACGATTGCCGAACGGGTATACGGCAAGGTCACATTCCACAGCCGCTCCCACCGCGTCGCACCCAGCGCCACCGCCGATTCGATCAGCGTGGGTGGCACCGCGTTGAACACATCGCGCGCGACCGATGCGATGAACGGGATGACCATGATCCCCAGTACGATCCCGGCGGTCAGCATCCCGATGCCGATAGGCGGACCGGTGAACAGCGGGCCTACGACAGGCAAAACACCGAGGTGATCGTTGATCCATGGCTCGACATGGCTGGCCATGAACGGCGCAAACATGAACAGGCCCCACATGCCGTAGATAATGCTGGGCACAGCTGCGAGCAGCTCGATGGCAACCGCGATCGGCTGGCGCGCCCACACCGGGGCAATCTCGGTCAGGAACAAAGCAATGCCGATACTGATCGGAACGGCGATAATCAGCGCGATCGCCGATGTGACGAGAGTGCCGTAGATCGCGACCAGAGCCCCGAACTGTCCGTTGGGCACATCCCAACTGGTACTGGTGATGAAGCCGAATCCGAAGGTCTTGAAAGCAAGCGCCCCGCCCGAAGCCATCGAATAGGCGACCGCCAGCAGGATCAGCAGCACGAGCCACGCAGCGCCACCGGTGACCCAATGAAACAGCCGTTCGGCCAGGCCGCTGTGCGACCTGGCCGACGAAACTTCAGCAATTTGCGAACGGGAGGAAACGGTTTCCCCCCGGCCGTTGTCCCCGGCTCGCTCGTCGAGCGAGACCGGGGAACCAGGTTCTGATGTCACTTGATGTTCGCTTGCATGTAGTCTTCGATCTGCTTCACCAGTGTGGCGGGAAGCGGGACATAGTCAAGCTTGTCGGCCTGCGGCTGACCATTTTCGAGCGACCACTTGAAGAACTTCAGTGCAGCATCGCTGGCAGCCTGGTTCTTCGGTTCGCGCGGCATCAGCACGAAAGTCGACGCGGTGATCGGGTACGCCTGATCGCCCGGCGCATTGGTCATCACCAGGTAGAAGTCCTTGGTTTTGGTCCAATCGGCGCTGGCAGCGGCCGCCTTGAAGCTGTCGGCGCTCGGCGCGACATAGTTGCCGGCTGCGTTCTGCACATAGGCCCAGGCCATGTTGTTCTGCAGGACGTAGGCGTATTCGACATAACCGATCGAGTTCTTGATCTGGTTGACGTAAGCAGCAACGCCCTCGTTGCCCTTCCCGCCGACGCCGCCGTTCCAGTTGACCGACTTGTCGGCACCCGGACCGGCCTTCCACGCAGGGCTGACCTGGCTCAGGTAATAGGTGAAGTTGAAGGTCGTGCCCGAACCGTCCGAACGGTGGACTGCGGTGATCTTGGCGTCGGGCAGCTTGAGGCCCGGGTTGAGCTTCACGATCGCCGGATCGTCCCACTTCGAAACCTTGCCGAGGTAGATGTCGGCGAGCAGCGGACCGGTCAGCTTGAGCTTGCCCTTGTCGATCCCGTCAATGTTCACCACCGCAACAACGCCGCCGACGATGACCGGGAACTGCGCGAGACCCGACTCGGCCAGCTCCTTGGGATCGAGCGGCTTGTCGGTCGCGCCGAAGTCCACCGTGCCGGCCTTGATCTGGCTGATGCCGCCACCCGAGCCGATCGACTGGTAGTTGATCTTGGTGCCGGTTTCCTTCGAATAGTCAGCCGACCAGGCCGACAGCACCGGATAGACGAAGGTCGAACCCGCGCCGGTAATCTGGGTGGCCGCACCGGCGTCGCCGCCCGCTGCTTCACCCGTCGTCTTGCCCTGGCAGCCGGCCAGCAGGAATGCACCAGCCACTGCACCGATCATGAATTTGTTCACGCGTATACTCCTTGGGAATCCCCATGACTCGCCCCATTGCGATCGGGGCGCTTCAACAGGGTTTCTGTGACCGTTTCGTGACAAATTCGGCAAGCGTCCCGGGAATCTATCCACAGCGCCCGGTCGGCTGCCGCAACAAGGCTTGCATGATGCATAGAGGAAAGCCCCGGCCAGCAGCGCTGACCGGAGCTTTCTTGCTGACGCCTGAATCAGTTGGCCGAAGCCGACCCTTTCCCCTTCGCCACCAATGCACCGCTGCCGTTCGCGGCGAGACTCTTCGCCGGGATCGTCTGTGTGCCCTTGCGGCCCTCGACGACCACCTGCTGCACCTGGCCCTGGTTGTTCGCCACGACCTGGCGCACCTTGCCGAGCTTCTGGCCGCTGGGGGACATCACCGGCATTCCGGGGGCGACGGAGAATGCCCCCGTGCCCGCCGCTGCTGCGCTCCCAGCTGCCGCGAGCGGAACCGCAAAAGCGTTGTCCGCGCCGTTGCCGGAGCTCGCCGAATTCGCCGAACCGGTACTTGCGCCATTGCCCGAACCGCTGCCCGCAGCGCGCGCCATCCCGGCAGCCGAGCCGGCGGTTCCCAACACGGTCCCGGTTGCACCGTTGGCCTTGCCGGCCGCACGCGACGCCAGGCTGCGCGCCGACCCGGCGGTGCTGCTGGCCATGCCGCCGACTGCGTCGGTGCCGATCAGGCTGGCGTTGGCATTACCCTTGCCGGAGGCATTGCCGGAACCGTTCGCGCTGGTGCCCATCGGTACGATCGGCGAGTTGAGCAGGCTGTCGGTCGACGCTCCGCCCGACGCATTGGCGCTGCGGCTCGCCGAAGCACTGCCCTTTCGGGCGTTGACGTGCTGGCTGCCGTGCGTCGCTGCGCGACCCTGTACGGCATTGCCGATGGTGCCGGTGATCGGATCGGTGGTCTGGCCGATCGACCCGGCTCCGCCGAGCGTCCCGCCGACGACTCCGCCGAGTCCGCCGGCGCCACCCAGCAACTGGGCATGTGCGGGGATGGCCACGAATGCGAGTGCCGAAGCGGCGATGAGAAGCTTGTTCATGTCTGGTCCTTTCCTTCATGGTTCAGCAGGTCGGGTCTGCCGTCCTGCTCAAGGAAAGAACGAGTGGCGCGCCGCGCTTAATCCATGCGACCGGTAAAAATTTTCAGCGCGCGCAATTGCCGCACACGAGACCGCGGCCATAGGTCTTGTCCGGACCGCGCGGACCGAGATCGAGTGCTTCGCGATCGAGGATCGGACGCCATTTTGCGGTCGCACCGAGAGCGGCAGCGATCCGGGCAGCGACCAATGGGGTGGCAAACGAAGTGCCGCGTACCTTGCCCCAAAGGCCGCGGGCATCGGGCGCGCGAATTCCCGCTCCCGGCGCGACGTAGTCGAGATGGAGCGCGCGGCCCGCTTCGATCAGTCCGCGATCATGCCGGTCGACTGCGCTCACCGCGACTACGCCGGGATAAGATGCCGGATAGGCTGGCGGTGCCGCCGGACCGTCGTTGCCGACCGCAGCGACGACCGCCACGCCGTTGCGCTGCACTGCACCTATTGCGCGTTCGAACACCGGATTGCGCGGCCCGACAAGACTGATCGAGATAACCTTGCTGCCCGTCTGCACCAGCCAGCCAAGCCCGCGCGCAATCGCGAGCGCGCTTCCGCCTGCAGGGTCGGTGCCGTATACATCTGCAACGCGGATGGTGGCGACGCCTTGCCCCGCGAGCAGACCGGCCACTTCGCTGCCATGATCGCTGGGCGTGCCGCCGCCGCTTGCGAATCCGCGGACCGCCGCGACCTTTATTGCAGCGCCCGGAGCGCCGTCGATCATCCCGACCGGTGTATCGATAGTTGGCGAATTTGGCGCACCCTTGCCGTTGCCGGCAATCGATCTTCCCGCCTGGGCATAGAGCACGTCCGCGCTCACGCTCGCGTCAGGCAGCAGCTGCTTTAGCGCACGTTCGGCGTCAGCAAGTTCCATGCCGCCTGGCACGGAAAGTCGGGTGACCTCGAGGTCAAGACCCGCGATCTGCTCGTGGCCGATCACGGCAAAGCCTGCTCCAGCTGCAGCGGCCAGCGAAGCGCTGTCGGCACCCATCGCCAACAGCACCCCCTTGCGGGCCGGGTTGCCGGAAGCATCGAGAGCGATCGCATCGGGGTGCGCGCGGACAAGATCGGTGATGCGGGAGAGGCGCGCGCGTTCGAGTTTACGGGCGATTCGTCCTGTCACAAGGTCTGCTTCGCCAACCACCCCTTCGACTTGGCCAGTCACTTGGCCGACCGTATCGCCCACGTTGGGCAGCGGCACGCCGGGCAGCACGACCTGTGCGCTTGCCGGGGCAGCCAGCGACAGGGCTCCGGCCAAAATGACGGTTGCAAACAAACGCATGGTTGGTCCCTATCGGAAAAATCGTATTAAGCGTGGATGAAACGGGTGGCGGCATCCGTTTAATCCACGGAAGGCAAGGACCCTGAGCAAATCCTTCGAAGACGGTGTGCTGGCCCTGCTGCCTCGATTGCGACGCTTCGCGATCGGGCTTGCGGGCAATCCCGCCGACGGGGACGATCTTTGCCAGATGACGATCGAGCGTGCGCTGACCAACCGCGACAAGTGGCAGGAAGGCACCCGGCTCGACAGCTGGATGTACCGGATCATGCGCAACATTCGCATCGATGAAGCCCGCGCGAGCAGCCGACGGAGCGAGACTTTTGTCTCCGAGGAAGCAGGCCTGGCAATTGGCGCTGACGGCGGACAGGAGGCCACCGTCGAACTATCGAACGTCGATCGTGCGCTGGCTCAATTGCCGCCCGAGCAGCGCGAGGCAGTACTGCTGGTGATGGTCGAAGGCTACGCCTATCGCGAAGCGGCGGAAATCGTCGATTGCCCGGTTGGCACGCTCAATTCGCGGCTGGTGCGCGGCCGCGATGCCCTGCTGGCGATCCTCGAAGGAGAGGCCCGATGAAACCGACGCCGGAAGAACTGGCCGCATTCGCCGACGGCGAGCTGACGGGTGCGCGCGAATCGGAAGTCGCAGCGATGGTCGCCGCCGATCCTGACCTTGAACGCGAGGTCGAACGCCACCGCCGGTTGCGCGAGCAGCTGGGCGCCCATTTTGCGCCGATCGTCGACCAGCCGGTGCCAGACCGACTGGTGAGGGCGGTAAAGGGCGATGCAATGCCGCCAGCCGCCGAAGTGGTCGATTTCGCCGCAGCACGCACGCGCCGCGAGGCGCAGCACCGGATCCCGCGCTGGACCTATCTCGTTGCCCCGGCAGCGGCGGCAGCGCTCGCACTGGCGATTTTCGTTCCGCGCGGCGGCGGACCGGCGAGCGGTTATGCCGATACCCGGCTGGCCACCGCGCTCGACACACAGCTGGTGGCCGACCAACCCGCAGACGCACCGACGAAGATACTGCTCAGCTTCGAGGACAAAGGCGGGCAGTATTGCCGGGTGTTCCGTTCGACTGGGCAAAGCGGGATCGCTTGCCGGAGCCCCGGCGGTTGGCGGCTGGTCGATACTGCGTCAGGCTCGGTATCGCCGGGCACGCAGTTCGCGCAGGCGGGCGAAGCCGACGCCAAGCTGCTCGCCCGGGCCCAGGAAATGGCGAAGGGACCAGCGCTCGACGCGGAAGAAGAGCAGGCCGCGAGAGCAGACGGCTGGCAGGTCGACTGATCAACCTTCGGTGACCGCACAAACGAACGGAGCCGGAAATATCCGGCTCCGTCATTGTTTCGTGAGTGGTGGCAGTTCGGCGCCTCTAGCCGAGATTTGCAGGATCGCTGCGATACCCCTTCCGGGCCATCTTGGTAATGTACCACATGCGCTGCTTCTGCAGGCGGGTGTTGTATTCGTCCCAGGCGTGCCGGCGATCCTTGATGTCGTCGGCGCGGCCAAGGTCGCTCACCAGGTCCTTGCGCGCGGCGACAACCTTGACGCGGTAGTGGAACCAGTACTTGTTCTCGATGCCCGCGATCGGCTTGGCGAAGATCATCTTCTCTTCCTGTTGGGCCACTTGCTGTTCGTACATCTGCGGGACCGCAGCGCTGGCGACATGGGCGGTAGCTAGCGCCAGGGCGGCGGCGGCAATGGATAGTTTCATCGGTCGGAATCCCTTCTGCTGTCGTGCATCAAAAGCGATGCTCTGCGAAGGAAACGGCTCGTCGTCGCAGTCTAATCCATGAGTGGGGAAATTTTTCCTACTGTGCACGAGATCTCGCCTGACCGGGGTTCCTTCGCCCGGCCGAATGGTCCACCGTCCGCAGTGGACTTCGGTGTCGGGGCTGCGGTAGCCACCGCCAATTCGCGCGAAACGAATGGGAACAAGACGATTCGACCGACGATATCTCGGCTGACCGCTTCCGTCTCGGCTTGTATCCTGTTCCCGTTGGCGGCGCATGCCCAGGCGGTGAGCGACCCGGCAAAGCCATCCGAAACCGGAAAGCCGGCTCGCGAACAAGTCATCGTGGTGACCGGCCTCGGACTACCGACCACGCCGGCCAGTCCTGCATACGACACGCAAGTGCTCACCCGCAGCCAGCTCAACGACTTAGGCTCTGGCCGGATCGAAGACGCCCTGTCTTCGATCGCCGGGTTCCAACAGTTTCGCCGGTCGGACAGCCGCTCGGCCAATCCCAGCGCGCAAGGCGTGACCCTGCGCGCACTTGGTGGCAACGCGACCAGCCGGGCGTTGGTGCTGCTCGACGGAGTGCCGATGAGCGACCCGTTCTTCGGCTATGTTCCCTTGAGCGCGATCGCGCCCGAGCGGCTCGCCAGCGCACGAGTCACTCGCGGCGGCGGTTCGGGCCCGTTCGGCGCCGGGGCCCTCGCCGGAACGATCGAGCTTACCAGCGCCGATGCGCAAACGCTCGGGCCTGCAAGCGGGCAGGCGCTGGTCGACGATCGCGGCGAGACCGAACTGGCCGCCACCATCGCTCCGCAGCTTGGCGCGGGCTTCGCTACCGTGTCCGGCCGATGGGATCGCGGGATGGGCTTCTGGACCACGCCGCTCGACCAGCGGGTGCCGGCCAGCGTGCGCGCCAGATACGACAGCTGGTCGGTCCAGTTGCGCGGGGTCGCGCCGCTTTCCGACACGGTCGAGCTGCAGGCGCGCGGGCTTGCCTTCCACGACGATCGCACATTGCGCTTCGCCGGGGCAGACAACTCGATGGAGGGGCAGGATGCCAGCGTGCGACTGGTCGGTCGCGGCAAATGGCAATTCGATGCGCTCGCCTATATCCAGGCGCGCAACTTCACAAACGTCGTCATCAGCTCCTCGCGCTTCACTCCCGTGCTCGATCAGAGCAACACGCCTGCGACCGGGATCGGCGGCAAGCTCGAACTGCGCCCGCCGGTTGGCGGCGGCCATGTCTTGCGGCTCGGCACGGATTACCGCCGTTCGTCGGGCCAGCTCTACGAAGATGCGATCAGCGCATTCTCGGGGATGATCACCCAGCGGCGCAACGCGGGCGGCACCAACACCGATCTCGGCCTTTTCATCGAGGACGACTGGTCGCTCGGCCCGCTGACCCTGACCGCCGGTGCTCGGACCGACCGCTACACGATCCGCAACGGCTTCTATATCGCGCGCGCGCCGGACACGTCCTTGGTGCAGGACTCGCGCTATCCCGACCGCTCGGGTTGGGAGGGATCGTATCGCGGCGGCGCGCTGCTGCACGTGGGAGGCGGCCTGGCCATACGAACTGCTGCGTATACCGGACTAAGACTGCCGACCCTCAACGAACTCTACCGCCCGTTCGTGGTGTTCCCGGTCACGACCGAGGCCAATCCGGACCTCAGGAACGAACGCCTCGTCGGCTACGAAGCGGGGATCGACTTCGCGCCGAGCAGTGCGGTCAAGTTCACGCTGACAGCATTCGATAACCGGGTGAAAGATGCGATCGCCAATGTCACCATCGCGACCAACCTGCGCCAACGGCAGAACATCGACGCGATCCATGCACGCGGAATCGAAGCCACGGCACAACTCTCGCTCGGCAGTTTCGGGTTCGACGGCTCGCTCGCCTATACCGACGCAGTAGCACGCGGCAGCGGCTTTGCCGCCGCGCTCGACGGGATGCGCCCCGCCCAGACCCCCGAGTGGGCCGCAAGCGGCACGCTCAGCTGGCAACCTGGGCCGCATTGGCGGCTCGCCGCCACTGTCCGGTATATCGGCGCGCAGTATGAAGACGACCTTCAAACCGACGTACTCCCGGCAGCGACCACGCTCGATGCCTACGTGCAAGTCCCTTTGACGGACCACTTTGCGCTCATCCTGCGCGGCGAGAACCTGACCGATGCCACGATCCTCACCCGCAACCAGGGCGGTTCGATCGACCTCGGCGCGCCGCGAACGGTGTGGGCGGGCGTGAAGCTGTCCATGTAACGCGCACCGCTGACTGCAACGCTCGGCTGGCGCAGCGACCGATTGCAACTGCGAGCTTGCAACCCTACCCAGGGGCATGGGCGAAAAACTGATCGGGGCCGTCGAGGCCGGGGGGACGAAGTTCATCCTCGCACTGGCGCGGTCGAGCGGGGATATCCTCGCGCGGACGCGCGTTCCAACAACGGTCCCGGCTGTTACCTTCGCTGCGATGCGGGAATTCTTTGACCAGGCAACCGGGGCGCACGGGCCGATCGCGAGCTTCGGGATCGCAAGCTTCGGGCCGATCGACATCGATCCCGCATCGTCCGCATACGGTACCTTCACGACCACCCCCAAGCCGGGCTGGTCGGGCGCGCGGTTCCACGATGCGCTGGCTGGGTTTGGCGCACCGATCACAGTCGATACCGATGTCAACGGTGCAGCGCTCGGCGAATGGCACAGCGGCGCAGGCCAGGGCTGCGGCACGCTCGCCTATACCACCATCGGCACCGGAATCGGCACCGGGCTGGTCAGGGACGGCCGCTCGCTGATGGGCTTTTCGCACTACGAGAGCGGCCACATACGCCCGCCGCGCGACCTGGCGCGCGATCCTTATCCCGGCAAATGCCCGTTTCACGCAGATTGCCTCGAGGGGCTCGCCTCCGGGCCGGCGATCGCCGATCGCTGGGGGGCAAGCCTCGACCAGGTCGATAACCGGGAGGACGCGGTCGAACTGATCGGCAGCTATATCGCCCACCTGGCGGCAGCGCTGGTCCTGCTGCACATGCCCGACCGGCTGATATTCGGAGGCGGCGTGATGCACGCGCCGGGCTTGATCGCTTCAGTGCGGCGACAATGCGAACGCCAGCTGGCCGGCTACATCGTCGATCCGCGCCTTGACGACGGACTCGAGCGCTACATCGTCGCGCCCGGCCTGGGCGACGATGCCGGGATCACCGGGGCGATCGAACTCGGCAGGCAGGCGCTCGGCGAATAGCCGGGCCCTTATGGCCTCACGACGAGGTTACCGGTGTTTCCGCCGGTGAACAGCATCAGCAGGGCCTGGGGGAAATTGTCGATCGGCTCGACCACATGCTCGCGTAACGCCAGCTTGCCGCTGCGGATAAGCTCGGCAATTTCCTGGTTTGCTTCGCCAAAGCGGGCGGCGTGGTGGCTGACCACGAAACCACGCATCGATGCGTTGCGCTCGGCAAGCCGCAGGTAAAGCTTCGGACCCTGCACGTTGTTGAGGTCCTGGTACTGCGAAATCGCTCCGCAGATCACCACTCGTGCTCCTGCGGGCGCAAGATTGTCGAGTGCAGCATCGAGGATCTCTCCGCCGACATTGTCGAAGAATACGTCGATACCCTCCGGTGCGAGCTCGGCGAGCCGGGCGGCAACATCCTCGTGCTTGTAATCGATCGCGGCATCCGCGCCGAGTTCGTCGACGACGTACGCGCACTTGGCCGGACCTCCGGCAATGCCGATCGCCTTGGCCCCACGCGCCTTGGCCAGTTGCACAACGCATGACCCGACCGCCCCGGCCGCGCCGGACACGAGGACAGTATCCCCTTCCTCCACCTCGCCCACAGCGATCAAGCCGACCCAGGCCGTCAGGCCGGTGGTCAGGCCCAGCGGGCCGATGTAGGCCGACGGCTCGATCCCCGGCGCAAGGTCCAGCTTGGTCAGTTCGCTTGCCGGCACAACAGGATGCGTTTGCGCACAGAGCATCCCGTAAACCCAGTCGCCAGCCGCCAGGTCATCGCTCGCACTCTCGATCACTTCACCGATGCCGAAAGCGCGAACAGTGCTGCCGAGGTCGCCTTCCTCGTGGAAACCTCCATCATCAAGCGTCGTACGGATCCAGGCATCGATTGACAGCGTGTCGGCACGCACAACGACATGCCCGGGCGGCACAGCATCGATCGATTCCTCCTCGATCGAGAAGTCCTCGACTGCCGGATTTCCTTTCGGGCGCTGCCGAATGACGACGTAGCGGTTGGTGGTAGCGATGGTTGCCTCCGGGGCTGGATTGGTTGGCCTTATGCCTATTGGCGGGCCCGGTAGCGGCAAGTGCCATTTTCGTTAGCGCCCCACCCAAAATTGACAATTGTTTCCTCTACGCGCGCGGCTGACAATCGACCTCAAAGAGCGGGATCCGACTCTGCCGGTGCCGCAGCGAGGAAAGGAAGGCAAATGCCGCGCAGCCAGCTTATCGAAATGACCCGGTCGCTGATCGAATATGGCCGCAAGGACTCGATGGAGTTAGCCGACGAGGTGGTCAGGATTCCGGCATCGAGCTATACCGATCCAGAGATTTTCGAGCGCGAGAAGAAGCAGATTTTCCGCCGCTTGCCGCTGATGGTGGCCCCCTCATGCGAACTGCCAAACCCGGGCGACTACAAGGCGATGGACATTTGCGGCGTCCCGCTGCTGCTGACCCGTCAAAAGGACGGCACCGTGGCTGCAATGCTCAATATGTGTAGCCACCGGGGCAACCCGATCGCCAGCGGCACGGGCAACGCTTCGCGGTTCACTTGCGGTTATCACGGCTGGACCTTCAAGAACGACGGCGCATTGATCGGCGTCGCCAGCCCGCAGGATTTCGGCGCGATCGACAAGGCCGCACACTGCCTCACGCACTTTCCGGTATACGAGAAGGCCGGACTGATCTGGGTGACGCTCGATCCCAATTCGAAGCTCGACATCGCCGACTACTTGTGCGGCTACGACGACCTGCTCGAAGCGTTCGGGTTCGAAAGTTGGCACTTGTTCAGCCAGCGCACGCTCAGCGGCCCGAACTGGAAGACCGCATACGACGGCTATCTCGATTTCTACCACCTACCGGTGCTCCATGCGAACACCTTCGGGGCCGATTTCTACAATCGCGCCAACTACTTCGCGTTCGGCCCGCACCAGCGCCTGTCGACCCCGTCACAATTTGCGATCAAGGTCTCGGGCGAGGACGACATGAAGATCGACCTGACCGAAGTGGCCGACGAAGACCTGTCTTACGAAGTGCTCGTCCAGGGTGTGTGGACGATCTTCCCGCATATCTCGATCGCCAGCTTCTATGGCGGCGGACTGCGCGGGGCGATGATCAGCCAGCTGTTCCCCGGCGATACGGTGGGCGAGAGCTACACCACCCAGTTCTACGTGATGGAGCACGAACCGGACGACGAAGAGAAGATCAAGGCTGCGCACGAGCAGTTCGACTTCCTCGAGATCGTCGTGCGCGACGAAGACTACAAGACCGGCAAGCGCCAGCACGAGGCGCTGCAGAGCGGACTGCTCAAGGAAGTGCTGTTCGGCCGCAATGAACGTGGCGGGCAGGTCTTCCACCAGTGGGTCGAAAAGCTGGCTAATGCTAGCGACGCAGAACTGGTCGACATCTTCGCGCAGGAAAGCATTCCCGAAGCTGCCGAATAGCAAGAACCCGCCGCATTCCTGCGGCGGGTCTCTCGCGCGATCGTCCGGGACTAGCCGAACGCGGGCCGGTGGTTGCTTTCGCTCCAGTCCTGCCGATCGACCCAATCGCGCATCGGTTCGAGTTCGCCCTCAAGTTCGGGAAACCGTTCGTACACGTGGTCCATTTCGACCTCGAACGGCCTCGTTGGAGCGGTGTTGTTGTATTCATAGAACGCCGCGATCCCTGCTGCGAAGGGCTCCTTTTCCTCTTCGGGCATGCCGTCTCCGGCTGCATCGACGAGGTAGCGACCGAATTCTGCCGGAGTGCAGGGGGCGTAGGCGATCGGCTTTCCGAAACTATCGCTCAGGATCTGCGCGACCTGCTTGCCGATTAGCCTTTCCGGCCCGCCGATGTTGAGCCAGGCACCCTCCATGTCGGGCCGCTCTAGCGAGGCGAGCATGAACTTCGCGACGTCGTCGAGGCTGATCCAGTTGGCCTGCAGTTCGGGGTTGTGCGGATAAACGTAGCGTCCTTCGTTGACGATGAACGGACGCGCCCAGTTGGTCAGCAGGTTGTCCATGAACAGCACCGAGCCGAACACCGTGCCCGGCGCACCGGAGCGCCACAGCGCGTTGATCCCGGCGGTGTTCCCGGCATAGGTGTGGGCCTCGCCCGGTTTGTCGGGGATCCAGCTCGAGGTGTTCCAGACGACCCGCTTCACCCCCAGCTTGGCAGCTTCGGCACCGACCTGCCCCACCAGCACCGCGCGATCGGCGCGCGCTTGGAGGGGATGCGTGTAGAACACGTAGTCGCTCCCTTCGAGCGCATCATGGTAGCTGTCGGTATCGTAGAGATCGACCGGGCGGATTTCGACCTTGTCGATCCCTTCGATATCGAAACCCGCGAAGGGATCCGGCTGGCGCGACAGGGCACGCACGTCGTAGCCTGCCTTGAGCGCCTGGCGCACTTGCGCCATGCCTTGCCGACCGCTCGCTCCGAACACCGTAATCAACGCCACTGGCTCTCTCCTGTTCGTCTGTGTTTGCCCGAGGCTAGACCATCGACAGGGTGCCCGCGCTCGACGAATTTGATAGCCGAAGCAGTTGGCACGATGGGCTATCGCCTGGACAGCGAAAGGACCGGCCATGACGTTGACGCTCGCGGACAAGGACGAAATCAGGGACGTGCTCGCAGCCTATGCGCACGCGGTCGATCGCCGCAGCTGGGATTTGATGGAGCGGATATTCCACGATGATGCGACGTTTGCGTTTGGTCCGGTCGGGGGCGGCTGGCGCGATTTTCTCGCACAGGCGCGCGCGATCATCGATCCATGCATTGCAACGCAGCACCAGCTCGGCCAGATGCTCATTGCCGAAGCGGGCGAAGGGGCCGCGCACAGCGAAACCTACATGACTGCAATGCACATCGTGCCTGCCGGGTATCCCTTGCCCGAAGTGTTTCCCGACCGCGGCGAGACCTACGCAGCAATCGTGGCGGGTCGCTATGTCGACAGGCTCGAGAAGCGCGATGGCGAGTGGCGCATCGCCAGCCGCAAGGGCCTCTACGATTGGCGCGAATTCCGCGAGATCGGCGCTGCCGAGCTGGTCAATATGCCCGAAGGAGCGTGCGGCTATCACGACGAGCGCGACCCCGCGACGCCAGTGGTCGCGCGTTGGCGCGGCTCCTAGCGCCGCAGCACCGAAAACACGCCCGTCATCGTTGCCAGCAAGTCCTGGCCGCGCACAATCCGTCCGCTGGCATAAGCGGTGCGGTTTCCGATCCGGTCGATCCGCGCATCGGCTACGATCCAATCGCCCAGCCTTGCCGGACCGACAAAGTGGGTCGTCAAGGCAATCGTGACCGTTGGCAGCGGCGGTTTCGAGGAATTGAACGCCTGGAACGACAACGCGACATCGGCGAACGTCGTCAGCACCCCCCCGTGGGCCGCGTCCTGGTAATTGATATGGTGCTGCTCGATCCTGAGCCCGACCAGCGTGTGATCGCCCTCAGACTTGAGCCAGTACGGCCCGCCGTGGTCGAGGAAACCGGGGCTGAAACGGGCTGGCTTGAACCCTTCCGGTGGCTGGAATGCGCTCAACGATCCTCTCCCGTGCTGCGGTTTGCTATCATAGGGCGGCCCAACGATCTTTCGCGCTATGAATTATGCCAATGGCCCCACCTCGTCCGATCCGTAAATCAGGTAGTTTATGACCGAGCAAGTTGCCGAGACCGTCGATCCCGCCGTCAATGCCCATACCTTGGGCGATGTCGTGCGAGCCCACGCGGAGGCAACGCCCGATGCAGTTGCATTCACTTTCGGCGACGAAGAACTGACCTTCGCCGAGCTCGACGAAGGCAGCAACCGGACAGCTAATGGCCTGGCATCGCTTGGCATCGGCAAAGGCGACCGAATCGCCTACCTCGGCAAGAACCACCCGCTCTATTTCGAAGTCCTGCTGGCGGCGGCCAAGATCGGTGCCGTCATGACCCCGGTGAATTGGCGGCTCGCCCCGCCCGAGGTTGCCTACATTCTCGAGGATAGCCAGGCCGGCGCGCTGTTCGTGGGCGAAGGCTTCAGCGACATGGCCGGCAAGGTCGCAGGCGGGCTCCCCAACCTTGCCGCGGTGATCGGCATCGACGCGCCGGACGCCCAAGTCGACTATCGCCAGTGGCGCGACGGCTTCGCGGGCAGCGACCTGAAGATCCCGCTCGCCGGAACCGACGACGCGCTACAGCTCTATACTTCCGGCACCACTGGCAAGCCCAAGGGCGCAGTGATGACCCATGCCTCGCTGTTATCCTCCCGCGACAACCGCAACCAGGGCGTCGAGCTGCGCGAATGGCAGGAGAGCGTGCCGGGTGAAGTGACGCTGCTGGCGATGCCGTGCTTCCACATCAGCGGGACCGGGACCGGGCTTGGCACGATCATCAACGGCACTTGTTCGATCGTCCTGCCGGAATACGATCCGACCAAGGCGCTCGACCTGATCGAGAACTACAATATCTCGAAGATCTTCATGGTGCCTGCCGCCATCCAGATTATGCTCAACCACCCGCGGGTAAGCGAAGTCGATTTCAGCCGCCTCAAATACATCACCTACGGCGCTTCGCCGATCCCGCTCGAACTGATGAAAGCGGCGATGGCCCGGTTCGGCTGCGGTTTCGTTCAGATGTACGGAATGACCGAGACGAGCGGTACGATCGTCACGCTCGAGCCCTCCGACCACGATCCCAACGGCAGCCCGAAAATGCGATCGGTCGGTACCCCGCTGCCCGGCGTCGAAATCAAGATCATCGATACCGGCGGCAACGAAGTCGGCCCCAACGAGGTCGGCGAGATTGCCACCCGCAGTGCCAAGAACATGCGCTGTTACTGGAACAAGCCCGAAGCCACCGCCGAGACGATCGACAGCGACGGATGGCTGCGAACCGGCGATGCCGGTTACATCGACGAAGACGGCTACCTCTATATCCACGACCGGGTGAAAGACATGATCATCTCCGGCGGCGAAAACGTCTATCCGGCAGAGGTCGAAAACGCCGTGTTCTCGCACCCCAAGGTGGCAGACGTCGCCGTGATCGGCGTTCCCGATGAAAAATGGGGCGAGGCGGTCAAGGCCTGTGTCGTGGTCAAGGAAGGGCAGGACCTAACCGAAGCCGAAGTGATCGCCCACGCCCGCGAACACATCGCTGGCTACAAATGCCCGAAATCGGTCGACTTCATCGAAGCGCTTCCGCGCAATCCCTCAGGCAAGATCCTTCGCCGCGAGCTGCGCGCGCCCTACTGGAAGGGCAAGGACCGGGCGGTCAACTGAGATGCTGTGGGCACCGCTCAAGCCGTGCCAGGTCGCCTACTACGTCGAAGACGCACGCGCAGCCGCGCTTGCCCACAATGCCGCCTTCGGATCTGGACCGTTCTTCGTGTTCGATCACGTCCCGCTCGTCTGGAGCGAGCATCGCGGTCGGCGCGTGGTCCACGATCACACCTCGGCCTACGGGCAGTGGGGCGACAAGATGATCGAGTTCGTCCAGCAGCACGGCGACGATCCGAGTGCCTTCCACGATCTCTACCCGCAGGGCTCCGGCCACTTCGGCTTCCATCATGTCGCCAGCTTCGTCTCGCGGCTCGATCCTGCGATCGCCCACTGCTCCGAGAATGGCATGCCGCTCGCCCAGTTGAGCGAAACCGCGACTGGCACGCGCTACGCGTTTGTCGATGCGCGCGGTTCCCTGGGGCATATGATCGAGCTCTACGAACCGTCTGACGGACTTACCGATTTTTACGAAATGGTCGCCGATGCAGCACGGCACTGGGATGGCAAAGATCCGATCCGCAAACTCAACTGATCGAAACAGGCCGCCTGCCGAGGAGCGATCACATCGGGCGGTAGAGCGGATGGCCGCTGGCATCGATCTTGAGAGTCGGCAGTGGCAAGGCAGGATCAGGGGCAAATTCGGGCTGGTCCTCGAGCCGTTGGCGCCAGTCCAAAATGTAGAGCCGTTTGGAAATGCGCCATTCGCCCGCGCGCTTTTGCCATTCGTCGAGATAGCGCCCGCCGTAGAGGTGACCCGCCAGCGAGCCGTCGTCCTGACGCGTCGCTCCAGCGAAAATCCCGTAGCATTCGCTCATCGCGGCATCTGCCGAAGCAAATTTGACGATCAAACCGCCGAGCATATGCCAGCGCCGATCCGACGCGCGCTCGGTCGCCATGACCACTGGCAAGAATTCTGCCGCCGGGCCTTTGTAGAAACCGTAGTCGAGCTCGGCATCGGGCCAATAACAGCTCGCCTGCCCGTCATCGTCGAGCCAATCGAGCGTGCGCGCGTAGCGGGCGACGACATCGCCGATCGCCTTCCGGTCCAACAATTCCTGCACCGCCGCGTCCATCGCACCCACCTTTTTCGCCAATTGTCCTCGCAATCCTATGAGAGCAGCCTCACGGCCGTCCATTCGCATTTTCAGGAGTGAGGCTTGGCCAGCAAAGCCGACGTGAACCTGTTTGACCCGACGGTGCAGCAATGCCCGTTCGAAGCCTATCGCGTGTTGCGCGACGAAGATCCGGTCCACCGGATCGAAGGAACCGACATCTTCGTCGTGACCCGCTACGAAGACGTGCGCCGGGTGCTGCTCGATCCGAAGGCATTTCCCAGCTCGGCCGCCGAGGGGCTCTTTCGCGCTTCTGCCGCAGACGCCGAGCGCGGGCGCAAAGTAGCAGGGCGCTTCGAAGAGAAAGGCTGGCTTCCGGCCGCGACGCTCAACGGGCGCGACGATCCCGAACATAAGCAAATGCGGGCAATGTTCAACGAAGCGTTCAAGCCCGGTCGCATCAAGGAAATCGACCCCAAAGTCGAACAACTAGCCTACGAACTGATCGACGGGTTCGTTGCCGACGGGAAATGCGAATGGGTCAGCCAGTTCTGCATCCCGTTGCCACTCTACATCATCGGCGAGCAGATGGGCGCGCGGCGCGAGGATATCTGGCGCATCAAGAGCTGGACCGAAGCGTTCTTCCACCGCATCTCGTTCATGCTGCCCGAGGACCGCCACCTGGAGATGGTCGATCGCGAGATCGAAGCGCAGCACTATTTCCAGCCGATCTTCGAGCGGCTGCGTCAGCACCCCGACGAGTCGCTAATCAGCGTGCTGGTCAACACCGTGATCGAAGACTGGGGCCGTACGCTCACCGACAACGAGCTCCACGCGGAAATGATGGCAGATACTTTCGTCGGCGGCAGCGAAACGACCACCAATGCGCTGGCGGCGGGGATGAAGCTTCTCATCGAAAACAAGGATGTGTGGCACCAGCTCAAGAGCGATCCGGAGCGCTACATGAAGACTTTCGTCGAGGAAGTCGTCCGGCTCGAAACGCCGGTGCAGAGCCTGATGCGGTTCGTTGCCCAAGACGTCGAACTGGGCGGAACCACGATCCCGGCAGGCGCGATGGTCAACGTGCGGTTCGCTGCTGCCAACCGCGACGAGCGCCAGTTTGAATGCCCTGAGAAGCTCGACCTCGAGCGGCCCAAGGCGGGCAGTCACATGGGCTTCGGTTCAGGCGTCCACCACTGCCTCGGCGCGCCATTGGCGAGGCGCGAGCTGACCTGGGGCTTTACTGCCGTGATCGACCGGTTCGAAGATATGTGGTTCGCCGAGGGCAAGAACGATTTCGGCTACCACCCGCATTTCCTGCTGCGCAGCCTGAAAGAACTGCATATCGAATTCGAACCGAAGCGTCGCTAGGCGGCCGCACGGCCCGCGCTGCGCCCGGCGATGTATCCGAAGGTGATCGCCGGACCTAGCGTGCCCCCGGCCCCGGCGTAGATTCCCCCGGTGGGCGATGCGATCGCGTTGCCTCCTCCGAACAGGCCCGGGATCGGCTGGCCCGCATGGTCGAGGATGCGCGCCTCGCCGTCGGTGCGCGGCCCGCCGTTGGTGCCGAGCAGTCCCATATGGACTTCCACTGCGTAGAACGGTGCCTGGTCCACCACGCCGAGCGTCGTTGCGGTGCCTTCGCGCGAGCGATCACCATAAAAGTGATCGTAGGCGCTGGTCCCGCGCGCGAAGTCCGGATCTTCGCCCTTGGCCGCATACTCGTTGAACCGCGCCACTGTGGCGGAAAGGGCGACCACGGGCACGCCGATCTTTGCCGCCAGCTCCGCGAGGCTCGCTGCTTCGGTAACCCACTCGGGCAAGGGATCGCCCGGCATCACCGTGTCGATGGGATAGCGCGCTCGATACTGGGCATCGAAAACCAGCCAGGCCGGCAGGTTCTCGTAGTCGTAGCTCTGCGGATCGAATTCGTGGAACGCCCCGGCGAGCGCAGAATAGTTCGCCGCTTCGTTGCAGAACCGTTTGCCCTTGCGATTGACCATCAGCGAATGCGGCACGGTCCGCTCGATCAGCAGCGGCGAGGCGCGCTGCTCGCCCGAGGCCCAGCGCGCGGTTGAAGGCGCCAGCGTAGGTGCCCACCATGCGCTGGTCATGTTTCCCAGTTTTGCCCCGACGCGCATCGCCAACCGCAAACCCGTACCAATCGCCGTCGGCGGGGAAGCGGGTGCGTCGACGGGGCCGCGCAGGAATGTCTGCTTGAGGTCCGCATCCCACTCGAACCCGCCGGTTGCGATCACGACACCGCGCTTCGCCCGGAGCTCGAACGGCTTGCCGCCCTGCGATCCGGCAATGCCCACCACTCGGCCATCTTCGACCATTAGACGCTCGGTCTCGACGCCGAACTCGGGTTCGATCCCGCGTTTGAGGCATGCCTTGAGCATCCGCCCGACCATCGCCTGGCCGAACCCTCGCTCGTCGTTGGCGATACGCCGCTGCATCTCTTCGGGTGGCACGACACCGGTCCCGCCACCCAGCGGGGTCTCGCGCAGCATCATCGGCTTCAGGTCTTCGATTGCGAAAATCCGGCCGGCCCAGTTGCCCAATTCCTTGAGGCTGAACAGGTCGTGGTCGAGCGCGCGGCCACCTTCGGGCTTGGCCCCCGGCCGATCGAGGTAATAGTCGGGGTAGCCGGGCAGCAGCGAAACGCTGAGTGCCCCTGCACCAGTCAGGAATGCAAGCGCCCCCGGTCCATTGTCGACAAAAGCCTCCAGAGTATCGTCGACGAGGTCACCGTGCTCAAGCGCCCTGAAGTAGGCCAGCGCCTCTTCCCGGCTGTCGGCCATGCCCGCCTCGCGCATCGCCGGATTGCCGGCGATCCAGATCACCCCGCCCGACACCGCGCTTGTCCCGCCGACCCGCTCGCCGCGCTCGATCAGCCTGACCCTTGCCCCACCCTCGTGCGCTGCGAGTGCGGCAGTCATCCCGGCAGCACCGGTTCCCAGCACGATTACGTCGGTCTCTTCCATGATCGCGACTAAGCCGCTTTGGCCGCTTTAGGTACAACCCTTCATTTTGGCGGTGGGAGAACCGAATTGCGCGGCGCTATCCTTGCGCTGGAAGGGAGACGGCCATGCGCCTCGAAGGAAAAGTTGCAGCGATCACGGGTGGCACTGCAGGGATCGGTCGCGGAATTGCCGAGGCCTTCCTCGCGGAAGGCGCCAAAGTCGCGCTGATGGCACGAAATGCCGAGAAGGCAGCAAAGGTGCTTGAGGAAATCGGTGCGGGAGACCGGGCGATCTTTATCGCCGGTGATGCGATGAGCCAGGACGATGTCGAAGGTTTTGTCGACAAGACGATCGAACATTTCGGAACACTCGATATCCTGGTCAACAACGCCGGCGGTGCGGGCGACCTCCAACCGCTCGTTGCGTTGAGCGACAAGACTTTCGACGACGCCATGAAATGGAACGTCTATTCCACGTTCTGGGCGTGCCGCCGCGCGCTACCGACAATGCTCGAGAAAAAGGACGGGCGGATCATCAACATCAGCTCGATGGAGGGCAAGCATGGCAAGCCCGTGCTGACCGCCTATTCAGCGGCCAAGCATGCCGTCAATGGCCTGACCAAGTCGGTTGCCCGTGAAGTCGGCGCCCAGGGCGTCACGGTCAACGCAATTTGCCCCGGGATCGTCATCACCGACATCATCCGCACCAACGGCCCCGAGACAGCCAAGGCGATGGGCATGGAGCTGGACGAGATGATCGAGCTGTTCGCCAGCGAATCGGCAATCAAGCGCCCCAACAAGGTGGAGGAAATCGCCGCTGTTGCTGTGCTCCTAGCCTCCAAGGAAGGTGCCGGGATCACCGGGGCAATGCTCAGCGTCGACGGGGGAACCGCGCAGTATTGATCTGCGGGCTAGGCCCCCTGCTTCGCCATTGCCGCGCCTACGGCTGCCTCGATGTCGCGCGCCTGCGGATTGCCGCGCAATTGCAGCCCGCCGTTCGCCTGGATGTTCTCGCCGGTAAGGAAACACTCATCGCTGCATAGCCAGAGCGCAGCGTTGGCCACGTCCTCTGACGTATTGAGCCGACCGAGCGGGTAACGCGGCAGGAAGGCATCGACCAGGCCCGGCACGGCAAACGACTGCTCGGTCATCGGAGAATGCGTGAACGCGGGCGAGATCGTGTTCGCCCGGATGCCGTACTGCCCGTAGTCGTTGGCAACGCAGCGGATCAGCGCCTCCGAGCCCGACTTGGTGCCGATATAGGCGGCGTGATTGTTGATCAGCGCCTTGGTGGTAGCCGACGAGGTCGAGATGATCGAGCCTCCCGGCGGATCCTGCTCCATCATCTGCTTCACGAACGCTTCCAGGAAGAAGTGCACGCCCTTGAACTGGAGCGCGACGATCGCGTCGAGTTCCTCTTCGGTGGTCTCGAGGAGTGGCTTGAGGAGGCCCCAGCCAGTGGTATTGATCGCGGCATCGACCCGCCCGAGTTCTGCAGCCGCCTTGCTGGCAAGCGCCATCACCTGGTCGCGGCTGGTGATATCGCAGAGTGCATAGACGCCGCCGATCTCCTCGGCGCATTCCTTCAGCGCGGCTTCCTTGCGGCCGGCGACCATCACTTTCGCGCCTTCGCGGGCGAACTTCCGGGCGATGGTCTGGCCCATGTTGTCCTTCGATGCCGCCCCCAGGATTACCGCGGTTTTGCCTTCCAGCCTGCCCATCGCTCTCGCTCCTCTAGTCCTCGTGGCAGTCAGGGGTAGCGCCTTCTGCGGCGCAGCGCCCTTGGCAAAAGTAACGATTGTCGGACGCGCGCCGGACGGGCGATAGGGCGTGCAACAGACAAACGAAGGAGAGGCGCGATGTTTTCAGGACCGCTGGCCGACCGACAGGAAATCACCGAGCTCAACGGGGTATATGCCGACGGCGTAGTGCGCAGCGATGCCGCGACGTGGGGTACCGTGTGGGCCGAAGACGCTACGTGGGACTTCTTCGGGCAGACATTTGCCGGTCGCGATGCAATCGTCGCGTTCTGGGAACAGGCCATGAGCGGGATCGAGGCGGTCAGCTTCCACTGCGTGCCGTGCATGATCGCCGTCACCGGCGACACTGCCACCGCGCGCGTCCAGACACAGGAATTCCTCCACATGAAGGACGGTGTCACCCGCGCCGTGGGCGGGATGTACGAAGATCGATTGGCGAAGATCGACGGCCAGTGGCAGTTCACCCACCGTGCGTTCCGCATCGTCGCCGAATACAACCCCAAGGGAGAGTGAGAATGGCCAAGGTAGTAATTTCCGCGCAGATCGACGTCGATCCGGCGCGCCGGGCCGAAGCGCTCACTTCGGGCAAGAAGTGGATCGACGCCGCGCTCGAGCAACCCGGCTGCCTGCGCTACGACTGGAGCGCGGACGGCAACGACCCGGCCCGCGTGAATGTGTTCGAGGAATGGACCAGCGAGGAAGCCCTCGCCAGCCACTTTGCCGGACCTGCATATGCCGGGATGCGCGACCACATCGGCAATTTCGGGATCACCGGCGCGGTCAGCGCAAAATACCGCGTATCCGCCGAAGCGCCGGTTTACGGTCCGGACGGACAGGCGACTCCCAGCTTCGACGTCTGATCGCGGATTAAAGCTCGAGCAACTGCTTGCCGCGGTTGGCGCCGGTAAACAGGCGCTTGAGCGTCGCCGGCGCGTTTTCGAAACCGTGCTGGATGTCTTCCTGGTAAGCGAGCTTGCCTTCCTTCACGAAGCCTTCCAGCCGCTTGCGGATTGCAGGGAATTCGCTTGTCCAGTCGATCACGATGAACCCGGCCATGCTGGCACGGCGGAAGATCAGGTTGAAGTAGTTCTTCGGCCCGGCCGGCAGGTTGCCGGTTTCGTATCGGCTGATCCCGCCGCAGATGACCACCCGCGCACCGGTCGCGATGTTGGCGAGCATATCGTCGAGGATCGCTCCGCCGACGTTGTCGTAAACCACGTCCGCGCCGCGTGGGCAGTGCTCCTTGATCTGGCGCCGGACATTGTCCGCCTTGTAGTCGATCGCTGCGTCGTAGCCGGCTTCCTTGACCAGCCACTCGCATTTTTCCGGCCCTCCGGCGATACCGACTGCACGGCACCCGGCGATCTTGGCCAGCTGGCCGACGACCGATCCGGTCGCCCCTGCAGCGCCGGAAACCAGCACGGTATCACCCGCCATCGGCCGGCCCACCTTGAACAGCCCGCAATAGGCGGTGAGCCCGGTCGTCCCGAGAACCGAGAGCATCGTCGTGGGAGAAAGGCTGGTCTCGATCTTGGTAAGCTCCGCGCCATCGGAAAGGTGATGTTCGGTCCACCCGGTCGAACCCATCACGAGATCGCCGGTTGAAAATTTCGGATTGTTGCTGGCGATCACTTCGCTGATCGCGCTGCCCCGCATCACATCGCCGATCTCCATCGGGGCGACATAGTCGGCGATGTTTTCCATCCAGCCCTTCTGCGCCGGATCGAACCCGAGCCACCGGGTCTTGAGGAGCACTTCGCCCGCGCCCGGATCGGCGATCTCGGTCTCGACCAGCTTGAAGTCGCCATCTTCGATCCCCCTGCCGCGCGGATGGGCGTTGAGCAGGAACTGGCGGGTGGCTGTCGGCATTGTCGGTCTCCTGTGCAGTGGCTGCAGCATATGCCCTGCCCCCAAGCGCGGCGACCACGGGCAAAAGTGCCAGTCGCTCGCTCCGCTCCGGCTGCTAATTTGCGATGACTGAAGGAGTCCGCGCATGGCCGTGAGCACACACAAGACATTCTGCCGCTTCTGTCACGCCAACTGTGCGATGATCGCCGAGGTCGAGAACGGCAAGGTCATCTCGGTTCGGGGCGATCCCGACGATCCCGAATTCGGTGGTTACACCTGCGTCAAGGGGCGGCAGCTGCCCGAATCCCACAACAGTCCCGACCGGCTGGTGCACAGCCTGGTGCGACGCGACGGGGAATTCGTCGAGACCCCGATGGACGAAGCGCTCGCCTTCGTCGGCGACAAGCTGAAAGACATTATCGCAAAGCACGGACCACACTCGGTGGCTCTCTTCTTTGGCTCCGGGGGTTTCCAGAACAGTGCCGGGATGGCCGCCGCGCTGGCGCTGTGCCAGGCAATCGGCACCCGCAACTACTACACCAGCGTGACGCTCGACCAGCCGGCCAAGGTCTTCACCACCGCGCGCTACGGCAAATGGATGGGCGGGACGAACACGTTCTCCGAAGCCGACGTCACGTTCCTCATCGGCAACAACCCGATGGTCTCACATTATTCGCCCGCAGGCGGCGTGCCGCCGTTTTCGCCCTCGCGGCGGATTCGCGACCGCAAGGCCGCAGGCATGAAGCTGATCGTCGCCGATCCGCGCGTCAGCGATGCGGGCGCACTGGCTGACATTTACTTGCCTGTGAAGCCGGGCGAGGACCCTGCGCTGCTCGCGGGAATGCTCAACGTCATTATCGAAGAACAGCTCTACGACCGCAATTTCGTGTCGGCCCATGTCGATGGCTTCGAGCAGCTGGCCGAGGCGGTTGCGCCGTTCACACCCGCTGTTGCCGCGGAACGGGCGGGGGTGGAGAAGGACAGCCTGGTTGCCGCAGCGCGGATGTTCGCGAAGGCGGAAAAGGGTTGTGCGGTAACCGGAACCGGGCCGGAAATGGCCGGCAACGGTACGCTGACCGAATACCTCGTGAGCGCACTCAATATCCTTTGCGCACGGTTCACGCAGGAGGGCGAAAAGGCCAGTATTCCAGGGGTCTATACCGTCCAAACGCCGCGCAGGGCGCAAGTCGCACCGCCGACGCCGATGTTCGGCGAAGGTTTCGCCAAATCGCGCTTCCGCGGGCTCGGCGTGCTCGGCTTCGAGATGCCGTGCAACGTCCTCGCCGACGAAATCCTCACCCCCGGCGAAGGGCAGGTACGAGCGCTGATTTCGGTCGGCGGCAATCCCGAGATCGCCTTCCCCAACCAGATGAAGATGCGCCGCGCGCTCGACGATCTCGAATTGTTCGTCCAGGTCGATCCGTGGATGTCGGCCAGCGCCAAAAGGGCCGATGTCGTGCTCGCCCCCAAGCAGTGCCTCGAGCGGGAAGACATCACCAGCTTGTCCGAATGGTGGCACGAGCGCCCTTATGCCCGCTACACCGAAGCGCTGGCGGAAGCGCCCGGCGATACGATCGACGAATACGAGATGATGTGGCACCTCGCCAAGCATCTCGGCCTGACACTGACGTTGGCGGGTGGTGAAGTCCCGATGGAAAAATGCCCCGACAAGCAGACGTTCCTCGACCTGATGACCGCTGGCTGCATGGTCCCGCCCAGCCAGGTCCGCCAGGATTCGAAGGCGGGAGAGGCGGTGGTTTACGACGCCCTTCACCCCATCGTCGGTCCACCCGACGAGAACGAGACACACCGATTCAATCTGACGATCGGCGATATGCCGCACCACCTGACCGAATACGGCAAAGACCGGCCGGCAAGCGAGGGGTTTGCCTTCAAGCTGATTTCCCGCCGGTCCAAGACCCGGTTCAATTCGATCGGGCACCCGCTCAAGGCCTTGCAGGCCAAGACTACGACCAACCCGGCCTATATCAATCCGGAAGACATGGCAGAGCTTGGCATCGCCGATGGCGAGATCGTCGAGATTTCCAGCCCCCACGCCACGATCCACGGTGTAGCCAAGGCAAGCGACAAGGTGCGCCGAGGCCTCGTTTCGATGGCGCACGCCTATGGCGACAGCGAAGCGGGCAAGCACAATGTGCGCGAGATCGGCGGTTCGACCAATCGGTTGACCAGCGATGAAGTGGATTTCGATCCGATCACTGGCCAGGCGCTGCAAAGCGCCATCCCGGTAAAGGTAGCAGCGGCATGAGCGAGAACCGGCGCTTCGTCCTTCGTCGTCGCCCGAACGGCGAGCCCGTGCCCGAGGATTTCGAGCTGGTCACCGAGCCGGTGCCCGGGATCGGTGAAGGCCAGTTCCTGATCCGCAACCACTACGCTTCGCTCGATCCGGCGATGCGCGGGTGGATGGACGATGCAGAAAGCTACATGCCGCCGATCCCGCTCGGCGATCCGGTCCGCGCCAGCACCATCGGCGTCGTGGCCGAAAGCAAGGCCGAAGGATTCGAACCCGGCCAGTGGGTAATGGGGCTCAATGCGATCGAGGACTATTCGGTGGGCGCGGTCGGCGGCTTTACCCAGCCGATCGATCCGCAGGTGGTGCCCTCGGTCACCAACTATCTTTCGCTGTTCGGCGCGGTCGGGATGACCGCCTATTTCGGTCTGTTCGAGGTCTGCAAGCCGAGGGAGGATGGCACGGTGCTCGTGACCGGTGCGGCCGGGGCGGTCGGCTCTATCGTCGGCCAGCTTGCAAAGATCCGCGGCTGTCGCGCGGTCGGCATCGCCGGCGATCCCGAAAAATGTCGCCGGTTGACCGAGCGCTACGGTTTCGACGCTGCCATCGACTATCGCGGCAAGGACGAGGAAGCACTCACCGCTGCAATCGCCGAAGCTGCGCCCGACGGTGTCGACGTGATCTTCGAAAACGTTGGCGGGGTCATCCTCGATGCGGGGCTCAACTCGCTCAATATGCACGCGCGCGTCGGGCTTTGCGGTCTGATCAGCGAGTACAATTCGACCGATCGCGTGGGTGCGCGAAACTTGTGGCAGCTGATCGTCAAGCGAGCCTCGATCACCGGGTTGCTGGTAGCCGACTATGTCGCAAGGTTTCCCGAGGGCGCCGAGCAAATGGGCAAATGGGCGAGCGAAGGACGGATCGTAATCGACGAACATATCGATGAGGGAATCGAAAACGCCTACGGCGCATTCATGCGGCTGTTCAGCGGCAGTAACCAGGGCAAGATGATCCTCAAGATCGCCTGATGACCCGCTCGCTTGCAGTCCTGACCGGTGGGCATCCGTTCGACGAAGATGCGTTCGATGCGCTATTGGGCAGGCTCGGCGACTGGTCGATCACGCACCTGCATCACCCGGAGGCCGAGCAGGCGGTTGCCGAAGGTGCGATCGACAGCGCGGACGCCGTTCTGTTTTATGATATGCCGGGCTACGACTTCGATACGGGCGTCGCCATCGCCAGGCCGCCGTCGCCTGAATTTCGCGAGCGCTTGCGCGCCCGTTTTACCAGCGGCCGCGGTGCGGTTGCCATGCATCATGCGATCGCCGGCTGGGCCGCATGGCCCGAATGGAGTGAGTGGATCGGCGGTCGCTTCCTCTACACGCCCGGTACCGTCCGCGGCGTTGCAAAGCCCGATTCCGGGTATCGCCACGACGTCGAATACACGGCGGAAGTGGTCGCTCAGCACCCCGTCACCGACGGATTACCCGACCAGTTCGAGATGTGCGACGAGCTGTACCTGGCAGAAATCTTTGAGGGCGATGTCGAACCGCTTGTCCGGGCACGGCACAGCTTTACCCGCGACAACTTCTATTCGGCGAAACTCGCGGTGGCCGGAAAGATGTTTTCCAACGAAGGTTGGGACCATGACGAGGGCAGCAACCTCGTTGCGTGGGCCAGCAGGGCAATTGCCGCGCCGCTGATCTATCTGCAGTTCGGCGACGGGCCCGCTGCCTATGAAAATCCTGCCGTCCTGAAGATTCTTGCCAATGCGCTCGAATTCGTCGCGAGCCCGCCCAAAACCTAACAAATTCACGCATCGCGCACAGCGGTCGGCAGGCTAAAACAGAAATGAAAGTGCCGATGGGAGCGCCCACTTGAACAAGCCGATCGATCAAGCGAATTTCTTCGTCCCGGAGACGTTGACCAATCCGTTCGACTATTACCGGGCGGCGCACGCGGAAGGTCTTGCCATCCGCCATTTCCCCGAAATGAACACCTACCTCGTGCTGTCGTACGACCTGTGCTCAGAAGCGACCGCCAAGCCGGACATCTTCTCCAACGACTTCGGCTCATTGATGGGTGCCGACGACGAGGAGATCCAGGCGATCCTGGCAGAAGGATGGGACAACCCGCCGACCTTGCTCACTGCCGACTCGCCGGTCCACACCCGCAACCGCAAGCTCGTCAACCTTGCGTTTTCGGCTCCACGCGTGAACGCAATCGAGGCGGACATGCGCGCCAAGTCGATAGAACTCATCGAGGCGATGGCTGACAAAGGTGAATGCGATTTCGTCGAGGAGTTCGCAATTCCACTGCCGGTAGCGATGATCGCCCAGCAAATCGGGCTCGATAACGATCCGAGACAGGTAAAGTACTGGTCGGACGCCGCCGTCGACCGGTTCAGCCAATTGGTAGACCGCGAGCGCGAACTCGAGTGCGCGCGTAGCTTTGTGGAATACCAGAAATATATGAAGGGACTGATCGACGACCGCCGCGCCAACGGCGGCGACGACCTGCTGACGGACCTGGTCGAAGCCCGGGTCGAAGGCGAAACGCCGCTGACCGACGAAGAGATCATTTCGATCATGCAGCAATTCATGGTCGCAGGAAACGAAACCACCACGTCGACTCTGGCCGGGTGCCTGCTGCAACTGATCCGGAACCCCGACCAGATGGAGAAGGCCAAGGCGGCTGCCGGAGGGCGCAACCCCAAGCTGATCCAGAACATGGTCGAAGAGGCGCTTCGGTACGAAACGCCGAGCGCCGGCATGTGGCGTCTGGTCAAGGAAGATACCGAACTTGGCGGGGTTTCGATCCCGGCTGGGGCGATGCTCCAGTTGCGCTACGCTTCGGCCAATCGCGATCCGAGCAAGTTCGAAAACCCTGACAAGTTCGACGTCGAACGCACCAATGCCCGCGCCCATATCGCCTTCGGCAAAGGGCCACACATGTGCGTCGGCAACATGCTCAGCCGCAAGGAGATGTTCGTCGCGTTCGACGAGTTGCTGGAACGGCTCGACGGCTTCGAAGTGGCCGATGAGGACGGCATAAAGGTGCTACCGAACGTGCTCCTGCGCGGCGTCACCCGGTTGCCGATCCGCTTCAGGCGCGCCGCATGAATTTTGACCTGTCAGACGATCAGCAGCTGTTTCGAAGTACGGTCGAAAAATTCGTCGGAACCTTCGATACGGCTGCACGTCACCGCCTGCGCGAGAGCGCGCACGGATACGATCTTGAGCGTTGGCGTTCTCTTGCCGGCCTGGGACTGATCGGTTCGTGCGTTCCCGAGGATTGCGGTGGCATGGGCAGTTCGCTGGGCGATCTCGCGGTCGTGGGCGAGACCCTCGGTCGCACCATCAGCGCCGATCCCTGGCTCGAGAACGGCTTCCTCCCGGCCAGGTCGCTGGCCAACGCAGGCGACAAGGAACTTCTGCCGTCGGTTATCGACGGATCGAAGGTGGTCGCCGCGGCGCTCGCCGAGCGCGCGATGCGCTACAGCCTCACTCCCTCCGCCACGAAGGCGATTGCCGATGGCAACGGGTTCCGGCTGTCGGGCGAAAAGACCTTCGTCCTGGGCGGAGCGATCGCCGATGCGTTCATCGTTTCGGCCGCATGCGCTGGCGAAACGGCGTATTTCCTGGTGCCCGCCGATGCTTCGGGCCTCGACATCCAGCCATACCGCCTGGTCGATGGCAGCGTTGCGGTCGAGCTGCGTTTCCACGCGACAGCAGTTCCGGCCGATGCACGACTGGCGATCGCGGCCGACCGGTTCGGGCAGACGATCACGTTGGTTCGGGTGCTGGCGTCTGCCGAGATGGTTGGCCTCGCCCAGCGGCTGTTCGACGATACCGTCGCCTATACCAAAGAGCGCGAGCAGTTTGGCGTGCCGATCGGCAGCTTCCAGGCGCTGCAGCATCGCATGGTCGAATGCTATGCCTCGCTCGAACAGGCACGCTCGATGCTGTGGCGCGTCGTGCTCGCGGACGATCAGGACACTAACGTATGGGCTGCCCAGGTCTCGGGTGCCAAGGCGTTCATTTCCGAGGTCGCGCTGAAAATCGGACGCGAGGCGGTCCAGATGCACGGCGGCATGGGCATTACCGACGAGCTGGCGATCGGCCATGCGTTCAAGCGCCTGCTCCTTCTCGAAAAGCTCTTCGGCGGCCGCGCCGAAGAACTCTCCCACTATGCAAGGGCTGCCTGATGACCGCGCTCGAACCGATTGCCGAGGACCTGTGGACCGACGAGCCCGAGCCGCGCCTGATCGCCGGGCAATTGCCCTCGGGCGAGATCGTATTCCCGATGCCGGTCGGCGATGCTGCAAAGGACGTGACTCCCTACCCGCTGCCGCGCAAGGGCACCCTATGGTCTTGGACCAGTCAGGAGTTCCGGCCCAAGACGCCCTACGAAGGCCCGGGTGAAGGCCCGCAGGACTTCGAACCCTACCTTCTCGGATACGTCGAAATCCCGGGCAAAGTGATCGTCGAAACCCGGATCGTCGACGCCACGCTGGACGACCTCAGCCTCGGCATGCCGATGGAATTCTGCATCGTCCCGTTCAACGATCGCCACAGCACATTCGCCTTCAGGCCGGACAAGAACTCATGAGAGACGTTTATATCATCGGTGCGGGGATCCATCCCTTCGGCAGGACAGACTCGCGCTCAGGGCGTGAACAGGGTGTATACGCGGTTCGCGAAGCGCTCGCCGATGCCGGCCTCGATTGGCCCGACATCGAATGCGCCTATGGCGGATCGGCAGCGGCGGGCTCGGCCGACGTGATGGTCAATGAACTCGGCCTCACCAGCCTGCCGTTCGTGAACGTCGCCAACGGCTGTGCCACCGGCGGCAGCGCGCTGGCCTCGGCGCAGATGGCGATCGCCTCGGAGGCCTACGACCTCGCGCTTGCCACCGGGTTCGACAAGCACCCGCGCGGTGCATTCAACGCCGATCCCAAGTCGTATGGCCTGCCAGAATGGTATGGCCAGACCGGGATGATGCTGACCACGCAGTTCTTCGCGCTCAAGATCCAGCGCTACATGCAGTTGCACGGGATTTCGCGCCTGACACTCGGGCGGGTGGCGGAAAAGGCTTTTCGCAACGGGTCGCTGGCCGACCACGCGTGGCGACGCAGCCCGATCGACATCGAGACGATCATGAACGCCCCGATGATCAACGATCCGCTGACCAAATACATGTTCTGCTCGCCAGCAGAAGGCGGGGTCGCGCTGATCCTCGCAAGCGAGAAGAAGATGCGCGAACTGGGGGCGGACGGAGTGAAGATCGCCAGCGTCGCGGTCCGCACGCGGCCACCGGACAGCTTCGAGGTGTTCCAGGCCGGGATCAGCGTGAAGGAAGGCGGCAAGCCGACCGTGCTCGCCTCGAAGGCGGCTTTCGAACAGGCCGGCATCGGCCCCGAAGACATCGACGTAGCACAGCTGCAGGACACCGAGTCCGGAGCCGAGATCATGCACATGGCGGAAAACGGTTTCTGCAAAGACGGCGAGCAGGAACAGTGGCTGGCCGAAGGCCGCACCGAGATCAATGGCAAGCTGCCTGTGAACACCGACGGCGGATGCCTCGCGTGCGGCGAACCGATCGGTGCCTCGGGCCTGCGCCAGGTCTACGAAAACGTCGTCCAGCTGCGCGGTCGCGGCGGCGAACGGCAAGTGCCCAACAATCCCAAGACAGCCTACAGCCATGTCTATGGCGCGCCGGGCCTGTCGGGCGTGGCAATCCTGCAGAGATAAGGAAACGCAATGGGACGAATGACAGGCAAGGTAGCTCTGGTCACCGGGGGCGCTGAAGGCATCGGCGCTGCGGTCGGGCGGCTGATCGTCGCCGAGGGCGGCAGCGTGATGCTTTGCGATGTGCAGATCGACAAGGCCAAGGCGCTGGCCGAGGAACTGGGCAGCAATGCCGACGCCTTCGAGCTCGACGTGCGCAATCTCGATCGCTGGCACGAAGCGGTCAAGGCAACGGTCGACCGGTTCGGCAAGATCACCGTGCTGTGCAACATCGCCGGTATTTCCGAACCCGGTAATGTCGTCGACGGCACGCTCGATACGTGGGAACGGACCGTCGACATCAATCTCAATGGCCCGTTCTATGGCTGCCGCGCTGCATTGCCGGTGATGGAAGCCAGCGGGGAACCGTGTGCCATCGTCAACATCGGGTCGATGATTGCACTGCGGCCCGCCGCGTTCGTCGCCGCTTACAGCGCGACCAAGGCCGGTGTGACCGCGCTGACCAAATCGATCGCGCTCGACTGCGCGGCGCGTGGGGTCCCGGTGCGTGCAAACACCGTCCACCCTGGTGCCATTCGCACCCCGATGTACAACCGCTACAAGTACTCGGGCATGGACACGCCGGAGAACATCGAGACCAACTTTGCCGCGACGCATCCGATGAACCGTATCGGCGAACCGGAGGAAGTCGCCCGCGCAGTGGTATTCCTTGCCAGCGATGAAGCGAGCTTCACGACGGGCGTCGATTTCACGGTCGACGGCGGCGGCGCGATCAGGGATTGAGGGGCTTACGCATGGGTGACCAACCCGCCAAGCGGATCGACGCACACTTCGTTGCTGCAGGCAAATACCACGACATCGACTACGCGCGGCTCGAGATCCTCAAACTGCTCGCGGACCATCCCGAGATCCGCACTACGGTCGCGTGCGACTATGCCGATACCGCGCGCCTCGACGCTTGCCGGTTCCTGATCACCTACACCTGCGACCTTATGCCTAGCCCGCAAGAGGCGAAGGCGATCAGGGCGTGGCTGGAAGCAGGCGGCAAGTGGCTCGCGCTCCACGGCACCAATTCGATCCTCGTGTTCACTGAAAGTGGCCTCGTCGACGCACCCGACGATCGGCCCGACGTGATGGAAATGCTCGGAACCCAGTTCAAGGCACACCCCCCGATCGGGCCGTTTACGGTCGAAGTGGTCAACCACAACCACGAACTGACTCGCGGGATCGAGGATTTCGAGGTTGTCGACGAGCTCTACCTGTCGAACACCAGCGCCCCGATCGACATCCTGTGCCAGACGAAGTTTTCCGGCGAAGCCACCGGATTCGTCGATGCCGAATGGAACGACGCGGTGGTGCCGATCGTCTACACGCGCGATATCGGCGAAGGGCGGATCGTCTACAACGCACTGGGGCATTGCCGGGGACACTATGACCTGCCGGGGATGCAGGACTTCTACCCACACCCGGAACGCTGCGCGTGGAATTACGAAGTCTACTACGACATGCTACGCCGGGGCATCGCCTGGGCGATGCGGGAAGAAAGCTAAACGATGGATATGGATTTTTCGCCTGCGGACCTGGCCTTCCGGGAAGAGGTCCGCGCGTTCATCAGCGAAAGCCTGCCCGAGCGCCTGCGCGAAGGCGGACGCAAGACCCCCGGCGTATTCGTCGAGCCGGAAATCGGCCTCGAATGGCACCGGATCCTCAACCAGCAAGGCTGGGTCGCCTATCACTGGCCCAAGGAAGACGGCGGCACCGGCTGGACGCCGACGCAGAAATTCATCTTCGAGAAGGAGTGCGCCATCGCCGGTGCGCCTGCCCTCTCGATCATGGGATTGCGGCTGGTCGGGCCGGTCATCTGCGCGTTCGGCACGCCCGAACAGAAGGCACGCTTCCTGCCGGGTATCCTGAACGCGGACGATTTCTGGTGTCAGGGCTATTCGGAGCCCGGTTCGGGCTCGGACCTTGCCAGCCTCAAGACAACCGCCCGGCGCGAAGGTGACGAGTACATCGTCAATGGCTCGAAAATCTGGACCACGCAGGCGCACTACGCGAACTGGATTTTTGCGCTCGTGCGGACTGACAACAGCGGCCGCAAGCAGCAGGGCATCTCGTTCCTGCTGATCCCGATGGATCAGGAAGGCGTCGAAGTTTCCCCGATCGTCTCCATGTCGGGCGATCATGAGGTCAACCAGGTGTTCTTCAGCGACGCGCGGACTTCGGCCAGCAACCTGATCGGTGCTGAAGGGCAAGGCTGGACGATCGCCAAGTACCTGCTCGAAAACGAGCGCGGCGGATCGTGTTTTGCCCCGAGGCTGCTCCAGAATATCACTGAACTCGGTGCAATTGCCGATAGCCAGCCATCGGGCGTTAACGGGGCAATTGGCGGCCATGCTGCATTTCGCGAAAAGCTTGCCATGCTCAAGCTCGAAGCCGAGGCGCTCGAGGTAACCGAGCTGCGGATACTTGCCGATCTTGCCAACGGGCGCGCGCCCGGGCCGCAAACCTCGCTGACCAAGATGCTCGGTTCCAACTTAGGCCAGAAGGTCGACGAACTAAGGCTCGAACTGCTTGGCTACGATGCGCTCCAGTTGCCGCTCGAACGGCCGCTCTACGGCAATTCGGCACCTGCCCCGATCGGCTCGGAAGCCGCCCAGATTGCGATGGGCCGCTATCTCAACAACCGTGCCTCCACCATCTTCGGCGGATCGGACGAGGTGCAGAAGAACATCATCGCCAAGTCCGTCCTCGGGCTCTGAGCGCAGCTTCAACGGGAGAGAAACGCGCGCATGGACGCATCCAAGATCATGTTTCGCGACGGCTTGCTTGCTGACGAGACGATCCTCGTCACCGGGGGCGGCACCGGGCTTGGCCGGGAAATGGCCGAAGGCTTCCTAAAGCTGGGCGCGACGGTCCACATCTGCGGCCGGCGCGAAGGAAAGCTCCAGGAAACGGCCGAGGAGCTGAAGGCGCTCCATGGCGGGACAATCACCGGCCACGGCTGCGACATTCGCGATCCTGAAGCGATCGATGCGATGCTCGATACGATCTGGCAGAAAGGCGCGCTCACCGGGTTGGTCAACAACGCCGCCGGCAACTTCATCAGCCGGACCGAGGACCTGTCGATCAACGGGTTCAACGCGATCGCGGACATCGTGTTTCGCGGGACGTTCTACATGACCCACAATGTCGGCAAGCGGCTGATTGCCGAGAAGCGGCGCGGCAACTTCCTTTCGATCCTCACGACATGGGTATGGAACGGCTCCGCCTTCACGGTGCCCTCGGCCATGTCGAAGGCCGGGATCAACGCAATGACGCAAAGCCTTGCCACCGAATGGGCACGTTATGGCCTGCGGTTCAATGCGATCGCCCCTGGCCTCTTTCCGACCAAGGGGATGTCCGCCCGGCTCGCTCCGCAGGGGCGCGGCGACAATTCGCAATCGAACTCCAACCCGATGGGACGCCATGGCGAGATGCACGAACTGGTGAACCTCGCAGCTTTCCTGATGGGACCCGGTGCGGAATACGTGAATGGCCAGACGATTGCGATCGACGGCGCGGGTTACCAGGCCAACGCAGGCAATTTCTGGCAGGCGCTGTCTCCGCTCGGCGACGAGCAGTGGCAGCAGATGCGCGACCTTATCAAGGCCTCCAACCAGCAGGACAAGTCGGAACGGACAGCCTGACGCGAACCAAAGTGCCAACACAAAACCACACCACAAATCGATCGGGATTCATCATGTTGCGCCAAAACATCCACCCCCTTGTCGAATCGAACAAAAAGGCAGACACTCCCTCTATGGGAGCTGATGTCGTAGAACTGCGCCAACCGCGCGGCCGGGAGCCGATTGGCGAGCTGCTGGAAGCGGTAACGGTGCGCTGCGTTGAAGACATCCACGATGCAGCGGTGGCCCTGCGCGACATTGGCGAGGAACGCGGCCTGCGGGTTTGCACCTGCGACGATATCTCCTCAAAGGAACCGATGATCGATGCCGACGGCACGATCCTCAATGCCGACATCTTCGGCTGGGTCGAAGACGGCAAGCGCTGGTGGGAAGACCATCGCCTGGCGCTCCATTCGCCGCTGCCGCGTGCCTGCCGCTACGAGAGCGAGCCGTTCTGGGCCAACGCAGAAGGCTTTTTCGGGATGTGGCGCAATCCGTATCTCGAAGAACTCGACGTGCACGATTTTTCCAAGCGCGCGCTTTGCGAGGCTGCAATCGTGATCCCGGTACACCTGCCTTTCGGACAGATTTCAGCCAACAGCTTCGTCCCCATCGATACCAAGAAGACGGACCTGTCCCGGGAATTTGCCGAACACGGAGCGTTGCTCGGGGTGGTTATGAAGCGGTTCATGGCCGGATATGTCCAGGCGATGCGAACCAAGCGGTGGATCCCGACCAACTGCGTGCTGTCGAAACGCGAAGTCGAATGCCTGCGCTGGGCGGCGATCGGCAAGACGGACATGGAAATCAGCATGATCCTCGGCCGCAGCCATGCGACGATCCGCTATCATATCCATCGGGCAGGCGAGAAGCTCGACGCGGTCAACCGGGCGCAGGCAATCTTCAAGGCCGGTCAGCTCGGCTATCTCGGCGCCAGCGAATAGGCCTGCAGTTCAGCCTAACTTGCGGACCGGGTCGCTCCCGTCCCAGCCGATCCCGGCCTGCTTGATCATCGCGAATAGTTCGTGCGTGCCTGGCTGGGTCTGGAGCATTTCCACGAGATGGCCCGGCCCGCCGCCCGGATCGGCGTAGATCACCGCCCCGCTGTCGCCTACTTTTGCTTCGACCAGCACTTCGGCGCCGTATTCCTTGCAGGCGGCATAGGCGTCGGCGATGTCGTCCAGCAGCAAGCAGGTGTGGTGCAGTCGGTCACGCACCCCGTATTCACCGGAGTAGATCGACGGAGCGTCGTTTTCCGGCCGGATCAGTTCGATCTGGACATCACCCCAATAGGCCAGCGCAAGGCTGAAAACCGCGTCGGTCGGTTCGCCGCGGTATCGCATGTCTTCCAGAGCGATATTTTCCATCATGAAGAAGGGGCCTACGCCCATCGCTTTGGTCCAGTGGTCGATCGCTGCATCGAAATCGCTCGGCACGAAAGCCAGCTGCATGACCGGGCCGAGCCGGGTGATCCCGCCGATTGGCTGTGTCATTTCGTCCGCTACCTCACAGTTACGCTAGGATACCTCGGTGCTACGATGTGCAATCATCCTGCACGACGATACTGTGCAAAGTGTGAGTAGAGACGGCCTCCGATGAACGAAACGACCAAGATCGATCGCGATGATCGCTGCCCCGGCACCAGCTATACCGAAATGCTTGAAGCGGACACCCGCCACGTGCCGGATTACCTGTTCGAAGAATCCTCGATCCCGCTCTCGAACGACCCTTTGCCGATCGCGCCGTACATCAGCGAAGAGTTTGCCAAGCTCGAACGCGAGAAGATGTGGCCCAACGTCTGGCTGTTCGCCGCGCGCGAAGACGAAATGCCGGAACCCGGCGACACAGTCGTATTCGAGATCAACGACAAATCGTTCCTGCTGATCCGCCAGCGCGATGGCAGCGTGCGCGCGTTCTACAACGTCTGCCTCCATCGCGGACGCAAGCTGCGGACCAAATCGGGCAAGTCGACCCAGTTGCGCTGCGCCTTTCACGGTTTCACCTGGGCCAACGACGGCAGCCTGAAGGAAATCCCCTGCGCTTGGGATTTCAAGCACCTTGAAGGCAAGGACATGAGCCTGCCCGAGGTTCGCGTGAACATCTGGCAGGGCTTCGTGATGATCACGGAGAACGACTCGATCCCCGAATTCGTCGATTGGGTCGGACCGGTCCTGAAGCAGTACGAACGCTACGACATGGAAGATCGCTTCACCGCAATGTGGGTTTCGAAGCGTATCCCGGCCAACTGGAAGGCGACCGCCGAAGCCTTCATGGAAGCATGGCATTCGGTGACCACGCACCCGCAACTGCTGCCGTTCCTCGGCGATGCGAATTCCCGCTACGATCTCTACGGCGACTTCTTCAACCGGGCGATCACTCCGTCGGGCGTCCTTTCGCCGCACATCACCGGCAAGGACCAGCAGTACATCCTCGACAAGATGAACGAGTTTTCGGGCGGTAGCGATTCGCAGACCAACCGGCGGTTCAGCGCCGGGAAGAGCGATGCCGATGCCGATACCGACGATCCGTTCCACGCGCGCAAGATGCTGGCGGAAGCCAACCGCGAAGGGTTCAAGAAGCAGTACGGCTACGATTATTCCGACAAGTCCGATGCCGAGATGCTCGACAACTTCACCTACAACATCTTTCCCAATTTCTCGCCGTGGATCGGCTACATCCCGACCCTGCTCTATCGCTGGCTGCCGGGCGACACGCCCGACTGGTGCACAATGGAAATCCGGGTGCTGATGCCCAAGCCCAAGGGCGAAAAGCGTCCGCGCGCGGTCGAAAAGCTGGTGATCCCGGACGACGAGCCGTTCGCCTGGGCAAACGATGTAATGGGCGAAGCGCTCGCCAACGTGTTCGATCAGGACATGGCCAACCTTCCGCACGTCCAGACGGGCATGAAGGCCTCTGCCAACGGAGTGATGGAACTCGGCGCCTACCAGGACAGCCGGGTGCGGCATTTCCAGAACACGCTGATGAAGTACATCAACGGCGAACTGCCGGGCTGAGGGCAACATGACCATCGAGAACGTCTTTGTGCTGGGCGCTCCGGCGGACCAGGGTATCCCGCTGGTGACCCGCCTGCTCGATGCCGGCTACCAGGTAACCGCCGGTGTTCGCCGCGCCGATGCGCTTGCCGACAGCCCATTTCCCGACCTGCCGTGGAAGATGGCCGATATCACCGATGCCGCATCGCTGGAGGCGGCATTTGCAGGGCAGGACGCGCTGGCGATGCACTTGCCGTTCGAGTTCGACCGTGAGGTCGCCGCGTCGTTCGGCCGGAACATCGCGCAAGCCGCAAAGGCCACCGGCCTCAAGAAGATCGTGTTCAACACCAGCTGCTTCGTCGCAGACCGCGATCTCGACCTCAGTGCGCACGACGGGCGGCGCGACATCGAACGATCGCTGGAAGAAACCGGCATCACCTGCGTCTTTATCGAGCCGGTGGTGTTCATGAACAACATGATCCGCGTGTGGAGCAAGCCGTCGATCGTCAACCGCGGGATATTCGCCTATTCAGCCGCGCCTGACCTCAAGATCAGCTGGGTCTGCCTCGATGATGTCGCGGCCTACATGGTCGCTGCACTCGGTACTGATGCAGCGGACGGCAAGCACGTGCCGGTAGGCGGACCTGAAGCACTCGTTGGCGACGAAGTGGCAGAGCGATTGAGCGAAGCAACCGGCAAGCCGATCAAGTTCGTATCGATCACGCCCGACGAGTTCGCCGCGAGGATGAGCGAGCTGGTGACCGGCTCGCGCGAAGTCGAGCCGCACAGCATCTATGACGGGATGGCCAAGTTCTACCGCTTCTACAACGAGCAGCCGGAAAGCCCGCTGATCGTCGACCCGGCGGAGACCCGCAAACTGCTGGATGTCGAACCGACCCCGATGCGCGATTGGCTCAGGCGCTGGGACTGGACCCAGCCGACCTGACGGTCACGCCTCGGCGGCAACCTCTGCGGCATCGAAATAGTGGATGCGCAGTTCCTTGAGCAGGCCATTCTCGAACCGTCCCGCTTCGTTGACCGTTTGCGAAAAGGTCTTGCCGGTACGTTTAGAGGTCATCGTAAGGGTCAGCACGACCACCGCCCACTCATCGCCCCCGACGATCTCGTGAATGTCGACCGACGCTTCCTGCCACGTCCCATACATTGCCGCCGCTACGCGTTGCAGGGCATCGGACCCGGTCCATTCGCCACCGAACGGCAGGCAATCTGCTTCATAGACCGTGAAATCGGGAGTGCAGCGTTGCGCCACCCCGCCCCAATCCTGCGCCCCCGCCATGGCATAGATTTCAGCGAGCAATTCGGCAGGTTTGGGCTCATCGGACACGTGCTCAATCCTCTTCGATGGTGCCGATCAGCGCGCCGACCGGATAAGCGGTGCCTTCCACGCCCGTTTGCCGGATGATGCCCGATGCCTGGGCCTCGATTTCGGTCGTCGTCTTGTCGGTTTCCGCCAGGTAGATAACTTCGCCGCGTTCGACCCTTTCGCCATCGCCGTGCATCCATTCGGCAATCGTAATCTCTGTGGCGCTCATGCCCAGCTTGGGGACGCGAATCTCGGCTGCCATCTCAGACCTTCCCGACGCTCTGGCGGATCGCGGCGACGATCTCTTCCTTGGTCGGAATCCACGCCTGTTCGAGCACGGTTGCGAACGGCACGGGCGAGAAGGTCCCGCCGATCCGCAGAACCGGAGCCTTGAGCTCGCCCCACAGCTTCTCGTGGATCGTCGCGGCCATTTCCGCGCCGGTACCGTATGGCCGGACCGCTTCGTGCAGGGTGATCGCCCGGCCCGTCTTGCGAACCGATGCCAGCACGGTCTCCTCGTCGTACGGCGCGATCGTCCTGAGGTCGACGACTTCGACCGAGATGCCTTCTGCAGCCAGATCTTCGGCGACGGCCAGTGCATCCAGCACCGTCCGGCCGTAAGTGATCAGCGAAACGTCCGATCCTTCGCGAGCAATCGCTGCCTTGCCGAGCGGGACGCGGTATCCCTTGCCCGGGTCTTCCGAGGTCAAGCCGTAACACAGGATATTCTCGATGAAGAGCACCGGGTCGTTGCTGTCGATCGCCGAGCGCAGCAGGCCCTTGGCATCGGCCGCGTTGGACGGGGTCACTACGCGGATCCCGGCAACGTGCGCGAACCACGCTTCCAGCATATCGGAATGCTGCCCGCCGAACCCCACGCCAACGCCTGTGGTCGTGCGGATCACCAGCGGGACGCTGGTCTGCCCACCCGACATGAAGCGAAGCTTGGCGGCATGGTTGACGATCTGGTCCATGCACACGCCGACGAAATTCATCAGCATGATCTCTGCGACCGGGCGCTGGCCGGCCAATGCCGCACCCACCGCCGCACCGATTATCGCGGTCTCGGAAATCGGTGTCGCACGGACGCGGTGTTCGCCGTATTTCTCGGTCAGCCCGCTAGTGACCTTGAACACCCCGCCACCCTGCTTCGCGCCGACATCTTCGCCGAGGCAGAACACGCCTTCGTCTTCGGCCATCGCTTCGTCGAGCGCCTGGTTGAGCGCCTGTGTCATGGTGATCTGGCCCATCAGCCGGCCTCGCTTTCGAGCACGTCGATCGCCAGTTCACTGGCATCGGGAGGGTCGGCTGCAAGCGCCTTTTCGACCGCCGCATCGATCTCGACATCAATCTCGCTCACGATGCCATCGAGTTCCTCTTTGGTGAACTGGTGGTCAAGCATCACCTTGCGCAGCTTGGGTAGCGGGTCTTCTGCCTTCATCTCCGCGATGTGCTCGGGCGGCATGTAGGAGAAATCGGCCCCGAAGAAATGCCCCATCATGCGATAGCACATCGCTTCGACCAGCGTCGGCCCTTTGCCCTGGCGTGCAAGGTCGACCGCGTGTTTCACGGCATTGTAAACCTGGTGCACATCGTTGCCGTCAACGTGCATCGAGCGCATCCCGTATCCGGCTGCGCGGTCGGCAATGCATGTGCTGTCGGTATGGTCGGCGAACGCTGTATGCTCGCCATAGCGGTTGTTCTGGCAAAGGAATACAACCGGCAACTGGTAGAGCTGCGCCATGTTCAATGCTTCGTGGAAGCCTCCGATATTCGCCGCACCGTCACCGAAGCTGACCAGCGTCACCCGCCCGTCGCCGTTGTTCTGGCTCGCCATCGCCAGCCCATTGGCAATCGGCAGACCAGAGCCGACGACCCCCGTCGTGACCATGATTCCCTTGGCAGGATAGGTGATGTGCATCGTCCCGCCCTTGCCCTTGCAGGTGCCGGTGGCCTTGCCGAGGCATTCGGCCCACCATAGTTCGGGCGGGATGCCCTTGGCGGTTTGCTCTCCCTGCCCGCGATAGGTGCAAACGACATAGTCGTCGTCGGTCAGGTTCGCCATCGCTGCCGCGGAGACCAGTTCCTGCCCGCGGACGCAATAGTACATCACCGCGACCTTTCCCTGGATGAGCAGCGAGCGAAACTTCTCGTCGGTGCGGTTGACCTTCATCGTGCGCGAGAAGATGTCGCGCAGCGTCGCGCGGTCGATCGCGTCTGTCGGGACCGGCTCGCGCAGCCGCGCGTCGGCGGCCGAAGCGGGACTCAAAATTGCACTCGTTGGGTAAAGCCGCCATCGATCACGACGTTGGCGCCGGTCATATACGGGCACGCCGGGCTCGCAACGAACACCACCGCCTTGCCGACTTCGTCCGGTTCGCCGAAGCGGCCCATCGGCATCTTCGCAAGGGTGGCTTCGTAGAGCGCAGGCATGTGCTGCTTGATCGTTTCCCAGTTGCCGTCGGAATAATGGATCGCACCGGGCGACACGGTGTTCACGCGGATACCCTTGGGCGCGAGTGCCTGGCTGAGCTGCGAGGCATGGGTGATCAGCGCCGCCTTGAGTGCGTTGAACGCCTGCGGCGCAACGAACGTCTCGAGCGCTGCGGTCGAGGACATGAACACGATCGAGCCGCTGCCAGATGCTTCGAGATGCGGAGTGAGCACCTCGACCCCGATCACTGCGCCCATGATGTCGATGTCGAGGCCCTGCTGCCAGTCGCCCGTCCCGCCGGTACCGGAGGAACTCGCCATGTGGATGAAGATGTCGCACCCGCCCAGTTCGTCGGCAGCCTTGGCCAACCATGCGCGGTAGCCATCGAGGTTGCCGACCATGTCGAAGGTCTCGGCAAAAACCTTGCCGCTACCCCCGCTCGCTTCGGCGATCGCCGCCTTGGCCGCATCGATCTTGTCCTGCTTGCGGCTGAAAAAAGCGACATCCGCGCCTTCGGCGGCAAAATGCTTGAGCGATGCAAGGCCGAGGCCGTGGGCACCGCCGTTCATGATGACCTTCTTGCCCTTCAGTCCCAAGTCCATCCGCTCGCTCCTCGTCGTGTTGGTTTCCTGTCTTCGGGTTAGACCAAGGGCCGTGGAGCGTTAATCAGCAAAAATGGCAGCAGCTTTGATTTGGTGCGCGGTCCACGCGAAGATCGCCATGGCCACGACTGCCGCGCCGAGCGCCACCGCCAGCACCGCCATCCCGAGGGAGGCGGTCCCATGGACAGCTGCCAGCCGATCGCTCAGCCAGCCGATCACGCCGAGGCCGAACGCCTGGCCGACCAGGTTGTTGAAGAACAGCGCGATTGCAACCGAGAACCCGCGCTGGCCCGGCTCCACCGCCGCCTGGATCCCCGACAGGATCGGCGCTTGGCTCGATACGAATATGCCATAGGATAGCGCGAACAATCCGAGGAACCACCAGAACTCGCCAGCAACGAGGCTGAGCCACAGCGGCACGATCGCCAGCAGGCTGACGATGCCGGGCAGCCACGCCCGCCAGCGCTCGTCATGGCGGGTCAACCAGTCGGTCATGTAGCCCCCCATGATCGGGCCCGGAATGCCGCCGGCAAGGTAGGCGAGCCCGAGGTAGAACGCGACATCGCCGACCGAGACCGAGAAGCTGCGAAGCATCACTGGCGCCATCCAGAACGCCATCGCGTATCCGATCATGATCTGGATCGCGAAGCCGGCCGCGTAGCCCATGAAAACCTTGTTCCGGACCAGCGCCAGAAATGTTTCGCCAAGCGGTTGCTGCACGACTTGCGCCCCGGCGGCAGCGTATCGCCCGCGTGGCGGCTCGAGCACGGTGAAATAGAGCAGCGCCGAAAGCAGCACGCCCGGCACGGCCATCGCCATGAACGCCACACGCCATCCGAAGTACTGCGCCATCAGGCCGCCCGCCATCAACCCGGTAACTGTCCCGGTCGTCGCGCCGATAGTCAGGAAGCCCATCGCGCGGGCAAGTTCCTCCTTGCGGAAATAGTCGGCGAGGAGCGACTGCGATGCCGGGCCGCTGCACCCTTCGCCGACGCCGACACCGGTCCGCGCGAAGAACAACGTCCAGAACCCGATCGCTATCCCGCACAGCGCGGTCATCCCGCTCCACACGAATATCGCTCCTGCAATGATCGACTTGCGCACCGAGCGATCGGCAAGACGCGCGGCAGGAAAGCCGGCGAGGACATAGGTCGCGGTAAAGGCAATTCCTCCCAGCAGGCCCAGTTCGGTATCGCTGAAATGGAAAGTCGCTTTGATGTCCTCGATCAGGATCGAGAACACCAACCGGTCGGCGACGCTGAGCAGCGAGGTCAGCATCAACAGGCCGAGGACGTAGTACCGGTAGCGGCCGGTACCGCCTGCCCGATCAGTGATGCGGGCGGGCATCGAGGCCGTTGTCGACCGGTATTACCAGGCCGTTGAGGAACCGGGCTTCGTCGGACGCGAGGAACAGCACGCAGTTCGCGACATCGCGCGGCGCTCCGAGTGCATCAGCTGGCAACGGGCCGTCGGGGATGGCCATCGGCGCTTCCCCTTGCCGGCCCGAAACCGCTTGCACCATCGGAGTCTCGATCCCGCCGGGCGCAAGCGCGTTGCAGCGGATGCCGAAGCTTTCGTCCTGGCAGTGCATGGCGATCGAACGGGTCATCGAAGCGATTGCGCCCTTCGCGGCGGTGTAGGCCGGGATCACCGGATAGCCCATCAGCGCGGCGGTGGAGGCCATGTTGACGATCGACGAACCCCCTCCTCCGATCTTCTCGGCCCGACCAGTCATGAGCGGGATGGCATATTTGCACCCCAGGAACGTGCCGACTACGTGGATATCGAGGTGCAGGCGGAAGTGATCGAGCGAACACTGTTCGATCGGCTCGAAGATGACATTGCCAGCGTTATTGACGAGGATGTCGAGCCCGCCGTGGAGCTTCTCGACTTCGGCCAGGATCGCTTTCCAGCGCGCTTCGTCGCGGACGTCGTGCTCGAAAAAATGGCCACCCAGCGCCTTTGCGACGGCCTCACCTTTCTCAGAGTCAATATCGGTCACGACGATCTTCGCGCCCTCTTCGGCAAGACGCTCGCAATCGGCCTTTCCGAGGCCCATCGCACCGCCTGTCACCATCGCTACCTTGCCTGCGACACGTCCTGCCATCATCCGCTCTCCTTCAGGTGTTCTCCAACCTGACTAGCCCGCGGAGCGAACCTGCCATACCGTCAAAAGCGCGAGGACCGCGTACTGCGACTAATGGCAGTTCCAGGGCACGGCTTGGCGGAGTAACTTCCTGCTCATGACCATGCCGCCCGAAGAGATCGCCACGCTCAAGGCGTTGATGGAATGGGAAGCGCGGCGCACCGCGCCGCCTGCGGGATTTCCCAAGCTGCCGGACTTGCCAGCCGATCGCTACACCAATGAAGAGCTTTATGCGCTCGAGCAGGAACACGTCTTTCGCAAGAGCTGGCTGTTCGCTGCACACCTCGACGAGATTCCCGATCCGGGCAGCTTCATGCGCTGGCACAATGCCGGGGACCCGATCGTCATCGTGCATGGCATGGATGGCGAGGTCCGGGCGTTCTACAACACCTGCCGCCACCGCGGCGCGCCGGTCGTCACCGAAGATCGCGGCAAATCACCTCGACTGATTTGCGCCTACCACCACTGGACCTACAAGACCGACGGCTCGCTGGTCGGGGTTCCCGAACGCCAGGACTTCGCCGATCTCGACCTGACATGCCGCGGGCTGATCCCGGTTCGCTGCGAGATGTTCGGCAAGCTCGTCTTCGTCAATTTCGACGACGATGCATTGCCGCTTCGCGAGTGGCTTGGCCCGCTGGCCGACGAATGGGCCGAGTTCCAGTTCGAGAACGTTCGGCTCGCTGCCCGTTACAGCTTCGATCTGAATTGCAACTGGAAGGTGGCGATGGAGGCCAACATGGAGGTTTACCATGTGCCCTTCATCCATCCCGAAACCGTAGCGCCGATCGTCGATGCCAAACGCAATGTGAACCACTTCTATCCCAACGGCCACTCGCGGATGCTCGCTCCGGCACCCGAGACCGCCGATCGCCAGGCCGACCGGGCCAACTCCATGCCGCCCGAATGGCAACGGATCGACACGGTCGGCGAGCTCGGGCGGACTGCTACGCAAAGCTATTCGGTGTTCCCGAACTGGGTCTCCCCGCTGTCGGACTTTTTCATCCCGCCGCTGCTGTTCTGGCCAACTGGCATTGGGACGACGCGGCTCGAACTGATCACTATGGCCCCCGATTGGGGCGATGGCCCGGTCCCGGACCTGTGGACCGAACCCGACCCGGCCAGCGCCAACGGTCGCAAGATGTGCAAGATCATCCTGGAAGACACGCAGTTCGGCGAAGCGATCCAGAAGTCGATGGAGAGCCAGGGCTTTCGCAGCGTCCCGCTCAGCTACCAGGAAGCACGGATCTATGCCTTCCACCAACACTGCGACCGGTTGGTGGGCGAAGACAACATTCCCGAAGGGCTCGCGGTGGAGCAAGTGATCGACAGCGATTGGGTTTGGCCGAACGATCCGCGTATCGAACAGATGCGTACCGAGGCTTCAGTCGCAGCTGAATAACGTCTATATATCAGTGGGCTAACTACAGCCCGCTAACCGACTATCGCTTTTGCTAAATGTCGTTAGCCCGATAGCTGCGTAAGACCCAGACTAGCAAGCGGGCGCATAAAGACGTCTCGCACGGCGCACGACCGAGTGGTCGCTGCGACCAGTCTGGGAGGATGACAATGAGTGAGATTCTGACTGGCGTCGGCAAGTCGAGGACCCTTTACCGCATTCTGCTCTGTTCGGCCGGTGGGCTGGCAATGGTTGCCGCGGCCCAGTCTGCGCATGCGCAGGATGCGTCGTCCGACACGTCGCAGACCAAATCCGGCACTGACAAGCAAAACGCCAATCAACCGATCGCGAACGGCAACGAAATTATCGTGATGGCGCGCAAGCAGGCCGAGACGCTGCAGGATACGCCTGTCACCATTGCCACCATCGGTGGGGGCACACTCAAGAACTACGCGATGACCGACGTCCAGAACGTCTCGGACCGCGTGCCGACCCTCAATGTGCAGGTCGGCGGCTCGGGTTCGGGCGGGCAGATTTCGCTTCGCGGCATTGGCTCTTCGAACATTTCCGCCGCATTCGATTCGGCGGTCGCGTTCGATTATGACGGCGTACAGATCAGCACGATGCGCATGGTCCAGGCCGCGTTTTTCGACGTCAAGCAAGTCGACGTCCTGAAGGGCCCCCAGTCGCTTTACTTCGGCAAGAGCGCAACCGCCGGCGTCTTTTCCGTGCGCACCGCCGATCCGACCCCCGACTGGGAGGTAGGTGGCACCGCATCATACGAATTCCAGGAAAAGGGATGGACTGGGCAGGGATATATTTCCGGGCCCCTAACTGACACGTTGGGAATTCGTGCCGCCGCCTATTACAATGACGTGAAGGAGTATGTACCGCTCCAGGCCGACACTCCGGCGGTCAACAAGAACCGCGGGTTGCGGAACTTCATCGGCAGGTTGACATTCGACTGGAAGCCGGTCGCGGGCTTCCATGCCAACCTGAAGGTCCAGTATCTGCGCAACGAGAACGACGGCGCTATCGCCCGGTCTGATCTCTATTGCGGCAAGAACGGCATCGCTGACCCGATCGTCTTGCTCGGTGGCGGGGGTGTGCCATTCTCTGTCGTCATTCCCGCAGGTTACAACTGTAACGCGTTCGATGGAAAATTCTTCCTTCCGGATACCGCGCCTCCGCTGGCCGGTTCGGTTCCGAAGCCTTCGATCGCTCGTGGTTATAACGGGGTTCCGTTCGGCCAGACCGACCTGTGGTTCGGACGCTTGCTGATGAACATGGACGTGACCGACCACCTGTCGATCACTTCGACCACGGGCATCGTCGACCTCAACGCGATCGATGTCGACAACTATAGCTACGGCGGCGTCGGGCCGGCTTATACTCCACTGGGCATTCCGCTTTCCGCCATCGCGCCGGCCCTGGCCGCAGTCAACGGCCCGGGCGTCCCGATGGGTGTGGGTTCGAGCGATCCGCGCAACTGGCTCAAACAATACACTCAGGAATTGCGGCTTGCGAGCGACTATTCGGGCATGTTCAATTTCATGCTCGGTGCGTTCTATGAATGGCGCAAGAACGGTCTGAGCACCGCCCAGAACGCCGTGAATATCGGGCTCATCACCCCCGATCCGGTCACGGGCTACACGTACGACTACCGCAAGGACCAGATCACCAAGGGCGAAGCCTGGGCGGTGTTCGGCAGCGCCAAGCTCGATCTCACTTCCCAGCTCGAGTTGTCCGGCGGTGTTCGCTACACGAAGGAAACGAAGGTCAGCCGGATCTCCGTTCCTTATATGAGTGCGATTCTCGCTGCCAACCCACTGTTCGTATCGACGGGATACCATTCGCCGCCGATCAACTTCTCGGACAGCAATTGGTCGCCGGAAGTGACCTTGAAGTATGAGTTCACCCCGGATCTCAACGTGTTTGCTTCGTTCAAGTCGGGCTTCAAGTCTGGCGGTATCGACAACTCGGCCTTGCCGACCTCGTCCCTCACCGGGCTCGGAAGCCCCGACCCGGTTGTGGCCGCGGCCGTCGCCGACGGTCTCAAGTTCCAGTCGGAACGGGCGATCGGCGGAGAAGTCGGTTTCAAGTCTCAGTTGGACGACCGCAGGGTTACGTTGAATGGCACTGCCTACTACTACGTGTTCAAGAATCTGCAGGTGCAGAACTTCGATCCCGTCGCGATCCAGTATGCCACCCTCAACGCCGGCGAACTGACCACCAAGGGCATCGACGTCTCCTGGAGCTGGATTACCCCGCTCGATGGCTTCAACCTGAATGGCAACCTCTCGCTGCTCGATGCGAAGTTCTCGAAGACCTTCATCACCGATACAGGTCAGGACCTGAACGGCCGTCACGCAGCGCGGGCACCGACCTTCTCCGGGAACATTGCGTTCGATTATCGCACTCCGATAACCGATACCGTCGAGTTCGGCCTGAGCGGCAACGTGACCTACAGCGGAAGCTATTTCACTGCCCAGCAATCGCTCACCGATTACAAGCAGGACAGCTTCGCAACGTTCGACGCAACCGTTTCAGTCGGTTCGCCGGACGGCCGGTGGAAACTGGCGCTGATCGGCAACAATATCGCCAACAAGCTCTATGTGCTCTCCTCAGGCGGGCGGCCGTTCCTGCCAGGCGCCAACCCGTTCGGGATCCCGCCTGGCGACGACGTGATCCTCAGCGAAAACCGGGGCCGCCAGGTATTCCTGCAGGCATCGTTCAAATACTGATCTAGTCCCCGGCAGGCCTCTCCCTGCCGACGGACAAGACCGGCGCCCGCGACGAAAGTCGCGGGCGCAGTTGTCTGAACATTCGAGAAGTTGGTGCTTTGCGGTCGACCCGCAGCTATCGATTGTCAGGCGAAGAGGGTGTCCGGAGCTTCGAGATAACCCTTGAGCGTCGCAAGGAACTGCGCGGCCTGGGCACCGTCGATTGCCCGATGATCGACCGACAGCGTCAGCGCGATGCATTGTTCGAAGCCGACCGACCCGTCATCTCGCCTGCACGGAACTTCGGTGGCTGCGCCGACCGCCAGGATAGCGCCCTGCGGCGGATTGATCACCGCGTCGAACGCCTCGATCCCGTACATCCCGAGATTGGAAACTGTGAAGGTCCCCCCATCGAGGTCTTCGTAGGACAGGCGGCCCTGGCGCGCCTTGTCGATCAAGGCCGCGCTGGCATCGGCCAGCTGGTCGATGCGCATCCGATCGACCTGGCGCACGATCGGCGTGACCAGTCCTTTATCGGAAGCGACCGCGACCGCGATGTCGGCGTGCGGGAAGCGGTGAATCTCTTCGCCGTGCACCTGCACGTTGACCTCCGGGTGGCGGGCCAAGGCCTTGCCGGCTGCGAAGACGATGTAATCGTTCACGCTGGCTTTGCTGGACAGCACGAGGTTGGCCGTCTTGCGGAAGGCCAGCAGTGCGTCCGCCCGCACCGAGATGCGCAGGTAGAAGTGAGGAATGTCGCGCTTCGCTTCGGTCAGGCGACGCGCGACAACCTTGCGAATCTTGTCGAACGGCTCGACCTGCGGGCGGTTGCCGACCACTTCGAACGGCGATCCAGCACTCGGAGTCTTGGACAAACTGGCGAGCACGTCGCTCTTGGAAATCCGTCCGCGCGAACCGGTTCCGGCGACGGCGGCAAGATCGACCCCGTGGGCGTGCGCAATTCGACGGGCGAGAGGGGTTGCGAAAATCACGTAGTCCTCCGCTGGAAGATCTGCCGGGCCCTTGAACTGGGGTGCGGCTGGCAGGTTCACCTGGCGATGCACGTCCTGGAACGTAATCCGGCCTGCCCGCCCGCTGCCTTCGACAGTCGATAGATCGACTTCATGCGCCGTCGCGAGTTCGAGCGCCTTCGGGCTGATGGCCAGGTTCGTCGGCACCTTGGCGGGCGCTTTCGTCTTGGCACTCTTGCCGGACGAAGCGGCCTTGGCTCCCGAGCTCTCCGAGGGAACAAATCCCGCGATGAACGAGGACACTTCGTCCTCCTCCGCAGCAGTGTCGCCGATCACTGCCAGCAGCGTCCCGACAGGGCGCGCATCTTCACCCGCAGGCTCGACGATGCGGAGCACGAAACCGTCGCGCTCGGCCTCGACTTCGTTGGTGATCTTGTTGGTTTCGATGAGGCACAGGACGTCACCCTTGGCGACCTGTTGGCCGTCGGACACCATCCATTCGGCCACGGTGCCTTCGGTCATCTCGATGCCCCATTTGGGCATGCATAGCGGGCGTAGCTTGCTCATAGCGCTTGCCTCACTGCCACCCGGTGACCTTGCGGACCGCCTGTTCGATCCGATCGACCGACGGCAGGTATGCCTGTTCGAGTTCGAGCGCGAACGGAACCGGCGAATGCGGGGCGCTGACCATCTCGATCGGTGCTTTCAAAGACGCGAACGCCTTTTGCGCCACGATCGCGGAGACGTCCGTCGCCAGGTTGCAGCGCGGGGGCGCTTCGTCGACCACGACCAGGCGGCCGGTCTGCTCGACCGAATCGAGGATTGCTTCCTCGTCCATCGGGCTGACCGTGCGCAGGTCGAGCACGTCGCACCCTATTCCTTCTTCGGCGAGCTTGTCGGCCACCTGTTCGCAGCGGCTGACCATCAGGCCCGTCGCGACCAGCGTCACGTCATCGCCCGCACGGGCGAGCCGTGCGTGGCCGAACGGCACGGTGTAGTCGCCGTCGGGAACTTCGCCTTCCATGCCATAGAGCATCTTGTGCTCCATGAAGATGACCGGGTCCTGGCCCCGCAAGGCTTCGCGCAGCAAGCCGCGCGCGTCTGCCGGGGTGGCCGGCATCACGACCTTGAGGCCCGGCATCGACGCGAGGATATGATGGACCGACTGGCTGTGCTGCGCCCCGGCGTTGAAGCCTGCACCGTAAGCCATGCGGATGATCGCCGGACAGGTGCTTTTGCCGCCGAACATATAGCGGAACTTGGCGATCTGGTTCCAGATCTGGTCAAGGCTCACGCCGATGAAGTCGGCGAACATCAGCTCGGCCACCGGACGCTTGCCGGCCAGCGCCAACCCGCCGGCCGCACCGACGATCGCGCTTTCCGAAATCGGCGTGTCGATCACCCGGTCGGCCCCGAACGCATCGTAGAAGCCGGTCGAGGTCGACCAGATCCCGCCGATCGCTTCCGGACCGCCATCGGTGCCCATCCCGCCGACCACGTCTTCACCGAGGACGACGACGCTGTCGTCCTGTTCCATCGCTTCGAAGATCGTCGAACGGATCGCGTCGCGATACATCATCTTGGTCACAGCGTGCTCCTCCCGCTCAATAGGCCACGTAGACGTCGGTCGTGACGTCATCGGCGGTTGGTCGGGCAGCGCTGCGGGCTGCATCGACGGAGTTATCGATCTGGTCGAGCACTTCCTGGTCGATAGCATCGAGCTCGGATGCCTCGAGCAGTGAAGCTCCGGTCACGCTTTCGCGGAATTTCGTCAGGCAGTCGCGCTCCTTGCGGATGCGCTCGAGCTCGCCCTTGCCGCGATAGCGCTGCGGGTCGCCTTCGAAGTGACCGAAGAACCGCTCGGTATCGAACTCGACGGCTGCTGGACCGTTTCCGGCGCGGACGTAGTCGAGCACTTCGCGCATCGTGTCGAACACATCGAAGAAGTCGGTCCCATCGCCGCGCCAGACTTTCATCCCGAACGCTTCGGCGCGGCTGGCGATATCGTCCTTGGTGCCGACCGCGTAGCGGAATCCGGTGTGTTCGGAATAGTGGTTGTTCTCGAACAGGAAAATGCATGGGGCCTTGGTCACGACCGCGAGGTTCATCGCTTCGAACGTGGTGCCCTGGTTGCAAGCGCCGTCGCCCGAGAAGGTGATCGCCACCTTGCCCTTGCCATCGAGCTTGGCGGCCAGCGCCGCGCCAACTGCAATCGGGGCACCCGCGCCGACGATACCGTTCGCCCCCAGCATTCCCTGGTCGACGTCAGCGATATGCATCGAGCCGCCCTTGCCTTTGCACAGGCCTTCGCTGCTGCCCCAGATTTCCTTCATCATCCCTTCGACCTCGCAACCCTTGGCCAGGCAATGCCCGTGACCGCGGTGGGTCGAGACGATCTTGTCGTCATTATCGAGATGTTCGCACACGCCGACTGCCACCGCTTCCTGCCCGCCGTAAAGGTGGGTGAAGCCGGCGATTTCGCCGGTCGCGATCTCGTTGTGCAGCCGCTCCTCGAACTCCCGAATGATTTTCATGCGGCGATATGCCTGCAAGAGTGCTTCGCGACTTAGTTGCATCCGGTCCTCTCTCGATCGTGTTCCCGCGGATCGTGCAGCCGCATTTGCGCCGGGAACAGTGCACGCGCGACTATGCAAGCCTCTAGGGTTTCGTACCGAAGCGTGGCCATTCGCCAAAGTGCTAGGTTCGCGGGTCGCCCCGGCGAACGGTCCGGCCCTTCGTATCGACATTTTAGGGAAGAGCATTTCCCCCGCGCTTCTGTCAAAGTTCGTGAAAAGCTGCATTGGCGAGGAACATCATGGGCACTCCAGCCGAAGAGATCGCGCACAAGGCGACCGGTCTTGCCGACATGTCCAAGCTCAAGGATCCGGAATTCCGGCACACCCCGATCACCCCCGAACGCTATTTTTCGAAAGCATGGGCGGACCGCGAATGGGACAAGGTCTGGACCAAGACCTGGCAGATCGCAGGGGTGACCGCGCAGCTTCGAGAAACAGGAGACTGGCTCACCGCCGAATTCCGAACCGAATCGATCGTCTGCATTCGCGGTGACGATGGCAAGATCCGTGCGTTCTACAATGTCTGCCAGCACCGCGGGATGCCGCTTGTCACGGGAGTGGCAGGCAACGCCGGATCGCGCAGGCTGACCTGCCCCTATCACGGTTGGGCCTACGAGCTCGCCGGCACTCTGAAGACCGTGCCCGACGAGGCGGATTTCATCCAGGGCTCACCGTGCGGAAAGCTCAACCTCGTTCCCGTCAAATGCGAAGTCTGGGCGGGCTTTGTGTGGATCAACATGGATGAAGATGCGCCGCCGCTGCGCCAGTTTCTCGGTCCGATTGCCGACCAGATCGACACCTACCCGATGGAACGCATGGTGCGCACGCATTGGGTAACGATCGAAGGCAACTTCAACTGGAAGCTGGTGCAGGACAATTTCAACGAGAGCTACCACGTCCCGTTCGTGCATCCGCAAACCAAGTTCGTGATGGAATACTCGCATCACCATTGCCAGTTCGATCTCTATCCCGAAGGTCACGCACGGATGTTCATGCCCGGCGCGGGACCGACAAAGATGCTGCGCGGGGGAGAAAACGAAACGCTCCAGATGATGGCCGAGGAACTGAAGTTCTGGGACATCGACCCGGACCAGTTTCGCGGCGGCAAGACCGGCGATATCCGGGCGGTGCTGCAGCGGGTCAAGCGCGAGAAGGGTGCTGAAAAGGGATACGATTTCTCGACCTACACCGACGAGCAGCTCACCGATCACTGGCATTACACGATCTTCCCGAACCTGTCGTTCAGCCTCAAGCCCGACGGCAACATCTGGCTGCGCGCGCGCCCGCACGAAAGCGATCCGGAGAAGTGCTATTTCGACATGTGGTACCTGACGCTGTTTCCCGAAGGGACCGATCGCTACTACTCCTACAGCATGTCGGAATGGGTCGATGTGTCGGTGCCCGCACCCTACGAGAAGGGGAAGTTCGGGGAGGTATCGACCGGGCCGGGAATCGACCAGGACGTTGCCGTCTGGGAGCATCAGCAACGCGGTCTCCATTCGCGCGGATACAAGCGAGACTATCTTGCGTGGCAGGAGCGCCGCGTGCGCTATTTCCACGAAAATCTCGAAAAATGGATGGCCGACTAATGGGTTAGGAGGCCGTGCGCACCGCCACCTTCACAGTCCACCGGTCACGAACAGGCACTGGCCGGTGACCCAGCTCGCTGCGGGCGAGGCCATGTAGACCACTGCCGCAGCGATATCTTCGGGCTTGCCGTATCTGCCGAGCGGGATCCTTATCATCTTGCGCAGGTTCTCGCGTTTTTCCTCAGTGTCGGTGCCCATGCAGTCATCGAAGTTCTCGGTCGGGATCGGCCCGGGAGCGACCGCGTTCACTCTCACGCCCGGGGCGACTTCGACCGCCAGCGTCTGGGTCAGGCTGTTTACCGCGGCCTTCGCTGCGCCATACGGACCATTCTTGACCTGGGGGCCGAACGACGACCGCGATGAAATGTTGACGATGGCGCCACCCCCGTTCGCCATCCGGCGCGCCGCCACTGTCGATCCCATCCACACCGCCTTGAGGTTCAGCGCGATCTGCGCATCGAAATTCTCCTCCGGTGTGCGCGTGAGATAACGCGGCGTAGCGTCGGGGATACCGCCAGCGTTGTTGACCCAGATCGTCAGCTTGCCGAATTGGCCGACGGTTTTCTCCGCGAGAGCCTCGAGCGCTTCCATCGAGGTGGCATCGGTGGCCAGCGGCAGCGCACGCCGACCGCGCACCTCGATCTCCTTCGCGACGGCGTCGAGGTCGGCCTGCGTGCGCGACGCGATCGCTACGTCGGCGCCGGCCTCCGCAAGACCCAGCGCGATGGCTCGCCCGATTCCCTTGCCGGCTCCGGTAACCACTGCAACTTCGCCGTCGAGACGGAACGTGTCGAGAATGCCCATTCGCAACTCTGCCTGATTGATCGTCGATGGCCTCATTTTGGGGGCTGCGCGAACGGAACAACACTGATTGAACCGCTAGGCATGCAATGCGGCCGGCCTCGCGAACTCGCGAGGATCGGCACCAGCATCAGGTGTGGCTGGCATTGGGGGAACCGGCTGGCGGAGAGGGTGGGATTCGAACCCACGATACGGTTGCCCGTATACCGCATTTCGAGTGCGGCGCATTCGACCTCTCTGCCACCTCTCCGCGTTAAATGCCGGTGGTTGGGCGCGCGGGCCCGGCCGAAGCGAAGGCGCCGCCTAGCCGAGCGCCGCGCTCTTGCCAAGTCCCCTTGCGCGCGATTGCCGGGGACCGCCGATCGGCCAAGTCTTGCCTGCCCGAAACCGCAGCCTATATTCATATGGTAGATGGATCGCTCTCAGTTCTTTTCCCCCCAGGCCGGTCGCACGATCGAAATGCCGCGCCACGTGCGTGCACGCTTCGCGATCGGCGAAGTCGTGCGCCATAAGATGTTCGATTTCCGCGGGGTGGTGTTCGATATCGACCCGGTGTTCGCCAATTCCGAGGAATGGTACCAATCGATCCCCGAAGCGATGCGGCCGCGGCGCGACCAGCCGTACTACCACCTGCTCGCGGAGAACGAGGATTCGTCCTACGTCGCCTACGTCAGCCAGCAGAACCTGTTGAGCGATGCCGAGGGCGGGCCAGTCGACCACCCGCAGGTCCACGAACTATTCGAGGATTTTGCCGGCGGTCGCTATCGGATGCGGCGCGGGCTGACCCACTAAGGCCGCGCCTGTGTGGCTCGCCTAGCTCTTGAGCTTCCAGCCCGACCGCAGCACCGCATAAACGATCAGCGCGATCACCACGTTGAGCACCCCCATCCCGATCGCCGAATGCACCACCGCCATGTTGGTGTTGCCGATGTCGCTCTGGCCGAGGAACCCGAACCGGAAGCCAGAGATCACGTAGAAGAACGGGTTCATCCGGCTGATCGCCTGGAAGTGCGGGGCGAGGTTGCTGATCACGTAGAACGTGCCTGAGAGCAGGCTGAGCGGAGCAATTACGAAGTTGGTCACCGCTGCTGCGTGATCGAACTTTTCCGCCCAGATCGAAGTGACGAGGCCGAACAGCGAAAGCATGATCGCGCCCATCAGCCCGAACCACACCACCGCCCAAGGATGCGCCATCGAAAGGTCGACCCCCGGGTAGAACTCCATCGCCAGCCCCAGCGCCCCGCCGACCATGATCGAACGGGTAACTGCCGCAGCGACGATCCCCGCCATCAGCTCACCATACGACAGCGGCGGCATCAGCAGGTCGATGATCGTGCCCTGGATCTTGCCTGCCAGCAGGCTGAAGCTCGAGTTGGCAAACGCGTTCTGCATCATCCCCATCACGATCAGGCCAGGGGCGACGAAGGTGGCGAAATGGACGCCGAGGATCATCCGGTCGGAACGGCCCATCGCCACGGTGAAGATCACCAGGAACAGCAGCGTAGTGACCGCCGGGGCCCACACTGTCTGGGTCTGCACCTTGAGAAACCGGCGAACCTCCTTAATATAGAGGCTCCACAGGCCGATCCCGTTGATCCCGTTAATTACCGGCTTCCCGCGCGGCGAAAAATGCGACCCCGGCCCGATGCCGGAATCGAGAGGGACTGCTGGATCGGATTCGAGACTACGGGCTTGATCGGCCATATGCCTTGCGACTAGGGCCAAGCTTTCCGGCTGGCAAGCGCGCAAGCCCGACGAACAGGAATTGATTGCACCCGATGAGCTGGACCGACGAACGTATCGCGACGCTGAAGAAGATGTGGGAAAGCGGATCGACCGCGAGCCAGATCGCCGACGAACTGGGCGGTGTGAGCCGCAACGCGGTGATCGGCAAGGCCCACCGCCTTGGCCTCAAGTCGCGCCCTTCTCCCGTCAAGGCGCACGAGGAGAAGCCGAAGAAGAAGAAAGCCAAGGCCGCGCCTGCTGCAAAGGCTCCAGCAACCAAGAAGGCGTCGCCTCCGCCCGCCAGGCCGGCTGCTCCACGCACGGCTTCGGAAAAAGCGGCGAGCCCGGCTCCGTCGGCTGCCAGCGCCACGCCGTCGCAGCCGCTCCCCAACCCGACGCCCGAGCTGCCAAAGATCGTCTCGGTCGGCCCCGGCGGGTTCCTGCGCCAGGGCCCCGGCGACCAGCAGGCACCGATTCCGCCCGCGCCGCCGCGCCGCTTGGTGCCCGCCAAGCCGAGCCCCGAAATCGCCGACAAGACCAGCCTGCTCGACCTCAACGACCGGGTGTGCCGCTGGCCGATGGGGCATCCGGGCGAGCCGGACTTCCACTTCTGCGGCGAAGCGGTAAACCCGGGCTTCCCTTATTGCGTCGAACACTGCGGCCGGGCCTACCAGGCACAGCTGCCGCGCGGTGCCCGCCGCCCCCCGCCGCCTTTGCCGTTCGGCGGCCCGCGAGTCCGCTGACGATCGGGACGCATTCCGGCTATTTGCAGAGGGCCGCCCCTGATCGAGGGTGCGGCCTTCTTCTTTGCTACAGCGACGATACTTAAGTTGCAGTATGCAACGCACTGCGATAGCAGTCGACTGACAGACCACTACAAGGGATCATCTCATGGCACTCTCGCTTTACGAAGCCTTCGTTCCCAACTGCCAGCAAGCCGTCGGCGCGTTGCCCGGCATGATCGACAAGGGCGAGGCCTACGCCAATGAGCACGGGATCACCGAAGAGGAAATGCTCGGGCTGCGGCTGATCGACGATATGTGGAACCTGCCGTGGCACATCCGCAGCTGCTGGGTGCATTCGGCCTACGTCATCAGCCTGCTGCCGACCGGCGAGTTCTCTCCCGACTTCACCAAGATCGCAGACAGCTGGGACGCGATGCGCGAGGAAGTGGCTACGACCCTCGATGCCCTTGCCAACGTCACGCCCGAAGAACTCGAAGCGGTTGCAGACAAGACTGTCGCGTTCGTCCTGGGCGGCAAGCGGCTGATGGAATTCACGGGGCAGAATTTCCTGATGAGCTTCTCCCAGCCCAACCTCTATTTCCACGCGACGACGTTCTACGACATCCTGCGCATGAAGGGCGTGCCGCTTGGCAAGCGCGACTTCATGGGTCGCGCGCGCATCCTGGCCTAGCGCCGCCGCGCAAACCAGATCGTGTGGCGCGGCCCCTTGTTGTTGGGCCGCGCACGCACGGTCCTCTCCTCGACATCGAACCCGGCATCCTTCAGCCGGCGCGCGAATTTCGGGTCGGGCGCAGCGGACCACACCGCCAGCACCCCTCCCGGCGCCAGCGCGTCGCGCGCGCGGCCGATCCCTGTTCGGGTATAGAGCCGCTCGTTACCGTCGCGCACGATCCCGTCGGGCCCGTTGTCGACGTCGAGCAGGATCGCGTCATACGGCGGCGAGGTGCCGTCCATCGCGTCGTCGATCAACGCCGCGACGTCGCACAGCTCGATCCGTGCGCGGGGGTCGGAGAGGCTGTCGCCGGTCAGCCCGGCCATTGGCCCGCGCGCCCAATCGAGGATCTCGGGCACGACCTCCGCCACGATGACCGAGCCATCCGGCCCCATCAATCGCAGCGCGGCGCGCAGCGTAAAGCCGAGACCATAGCCGCCGATCAACACGCGCGGCGCGTCGGTCGCGAGCCGTTCGAGCGTCAACTGAGCCAGCTGCTCTTCGCTGAACTGCATTCGCGTGCCCATCAGTTCGTTGCGGCCGAGCATCACGACATAGTCGCGCCCGTGGCGCACCAGCTCGAGCGTGTCTCCGCCGGGGATCCGAGCGGTGGCAATGTGTTCGCGGGGTATCATCGCGCGCTCCTGTGAACGCCGGGGAGCGACCCGTCAAAAGGAAAGGGGCCGCAGAGATCGCTCTCCACGGCCCCATTCGTGATTGGCTCGAAGGATCAGTCCTTCAGGAAGTCCGGCACGTGGGCTTCACCGCCCCCGTCGTTGCCGCCGTCGCGCCCGCCACGATCGCGGCGCGGACCGCGATCACGATCGCCACCACGACCGCCGCGACGGTCGCCGCCGCCGCGCGGGCCACGGTCACCGCGCGGTTCGCGCGGCGGACGGGTGTCTTCCAGCTCTTCGCCGGTTTCCTGGTCGACCACGCGCATCGACAGGCGGACCTTGCCGCGATTGTCGATCTCGAGGACCTTGACCTTCACTTCCTGGCCTTCCGACACGACGTCGGTCGGCTTCTCGACGCGCTCGTTCTTCATTTCGGAAACGTGGACGAGGCCGTCCTTGCCACCCATGAAGTTCACGAACGCACCGAAGTCGACGATGTTGACGACCTTGCCGTTGTAGATCTTGCCGATTTCGGGTTCCTCGACGATGCCGAGGATCCACTTCTTGGCGGCTTCGATCTGGTCGAGGTCGGACGAGGAGATCTTGATCACGCCTTCGTCGTCGATGTCGACCTTGGCGCCGGTCTCGGCGACGATCTCGCGGATCACCTTGCCGCCGGTGCCGATGACGTCACGGATCTTCGACTTGTCGATCTGGATCGTCTCGATGCGCGGAGCGTGCTTGCTGACTTCGGTACGGGCCGAACCCAGTGCCTTGTGCATTTCGCCGAGGATGTGCGCACGGCCGGCCTTGGCCTGATCGAGCGCCTTTTCCATGATCTCCTTGGTGATGCCGGCGATCTTGATGTCCATCTGCAGGCTGGTGATGCCCGCTTCGGTGCCTGCCACCTTGAAGTCCATGTCGCCCAGGTGATCTTCATCGCCCAGGATGTCGCTGAGGACCGCAAAGTCCTTGCCTTCGAGGATCAGGCCCATCGCAATGCCCGACACCGGGCGCTCGATCGGAACGCCTGCGTCCATCATCGAAAGGCAGCCGCCGCAGACGGTCGCCATCGAGCTCGAGCCGTTCGACTCGGTGATATCCGACAGCACGCGGATCGTGTACGGGAAGTCGTCGTGGCTCGGCAGCACGTTGTGCAGCGCACGCCACGCGAGCTTGCCGTGGCCGACATCGCGACGCGACGGCGCACCGAAGCGGCCCACTTCACCGACCGAATAGGGCGGGAAGTTGTAGTGCAGCATGAAGCGCTCGTAGCTGAGCCCCTCGAGGCTGTCGATCATCTGCTCGGCATCCTTGGTGCCGAGAGTGGTCGAGCAAAGCGCCTGCGTTTCGCCGCGGGTGAACAGCGACGAACCGTGAGCGCGCGGCAGAACGCCGACCATCGCTTCGATCGGGCGGACCTGATCGAGTTTGCGACCGTCGATACGGGTGCCGTCCTTGATGATGGCACCACGGACGATTTCGGCTTCGAGCTTCTTGGTCAGCTTGATCGCAGTCATCCGCTGCTGGCCGTCGAACTCGTCCGACGCGTAGTGCGCCTTGACCGTCTCGCGCGCCGCGTTGAGCGCGTCCGAGCGAGCCGACTTGTCGGTCAGCTTGTAGGCCTTGGCGATATCGTCACCGATCATCGCCTTGATTGCGGCCTTCATGTCGGCGTTGCCGTCTTGCGCGGCAACTTCCCACGGATCCTTCGCGGCCTTTTCGGCCAGCTCGACGATCGCACCGATAACCGGCTTGATGCTGTCATGCGCGAACATCACCGCACCGAGCATCTCTTCCTCGGTCAGTTCCTTGGCCTCGGATTCGACCATCATCACCGCGTCCTGCGTCGCGGCGACCACGAGGTCGAGCTTGCCGTCTTCCGCCAGCGCAGTGTTCTGCTTCGGATTGAGGATGTATTCGCCATCCTTGAAGCCGACGCGTGCCGCGCCGATCGGGCCCATGAACGGAACGCCCGAGATGGTCAGCGCGGCCGACGCGGCGATCATCGCCACGATATCGGGCTCGGTCTCCCCATCATAGCTGAAGACCTGCGCGATCACGTTGATTTCGTTGTAGAACCCTTCAGGGAACAGCGGCCGCACGGGGCGGTCGATCAGGCGGCTTGTGAGCGTTTCCTTCTCGGTCGCGCCACGTTCGCGCTTGAAGAAGCCGCCCGGTATGCGCCCGGCCGACGAGAATTTTTCCTGGTAGTGCACGGTGAGCGGGAAGAAGTCCTGGCCTTCCTTGACGCTCTTGGCGGCGGTAACGGCGCACAGCACTACGGTTTCGCCGTAGGTCGCGAGCACCGCGCCATCGGCCTGGCGGGCAATACGGCCCGTTTCCAGAGTGAGGGTCTTTCCGCCCCACTCCAGCGATACAGTTTTCGTGTCGAACATTGATTTTCCTTCTGACCCATGCGCCACATTGCGTCATGGGGCCTCTCATATTCCGGGTAAGCCGTCCCGGTCCGGTAAGGGGCCTTGCTTGACCCCGGGCCCCCTCGCCGGATTGCGAAGGATGCCAAAACTCTCAATCGTCATCCCAGCGAAAGCTGGGATCGCTTGATTTCGATCTCGGCTCGAACGGCACGAGATCCCGGATCAAGTCCGGGATGTCGCGATGCTAAACGGCCCGCCGATGGCGGGCCGAAGCATCACGTCACTTGCGGAGACCCAGCTTCGCGATCAGCGCGTTGTACCGCTCGACGTCTTTCTTCTTGAGATAGGCGAGCAGGCTACGGCGCTTGTTGACCATCATCAGAAGTCCGCGACGCGAGTGATTGTCCTTATGGTGGTCCTTGAAGTGTTCGGTCAGGTTGCGGATGCGCTCGGTCAGGATAGCGACCTGCACTTCCGGCGAACCGGTATCGCCCTTGGTCTGGGCGTTGTCCTTGATGATCTTCGTCTTTGCTTCGGCGGTAACCGACATTCTCTTACTCCGCGGTATCGGGATAATTGAATCCCCTGACGACTTTCGCCGTCCCCTGCGAGACTTCCATCAACGCGACCGGCACGCCGGCTGATCGCACAAACAGGAGCCCGTCGGGATGGGGCATTCCGGAAAGGACCCGGCCCTGGCGGACCGCCTGCGCGCTTTCCGGATCGAGATCGTGGGCCGGGATACCGTCCAGCCCCGCCTCCAACGGCAGGAGATGGTCTTCAAGCGCCGCGCCCTTACCGATTTCCTCGAGCAAGTCCAGCGAAATCGCTTGGGATTGGCTGAACGGCCCGGCCTTGGTGCGCCTGAGATAGGTGACGTGGCCGACCGTTCCAAGGGCGTGCGCGATATCGCGTGCAAGCGAGCGGATGTAAGTGCCCTTGCTGACGTTTGCCCGGAGAGAGATGGATCGAAGCCATCGCTTTGCGACATTGCGGTTGAGATTTTCGACGATCCGCTCGCCGAGGTCTGACGGCTCCTTGCGTCTGACCCTGCTCTCCACATCCTCCACCACGCACCCAATATACTTAAGCGAATGTATGGTTACCTGCCGCGCTTCAAGGGCAACTTCTTCGCCTGCCCGGGCGAGGTCATATGCGCGCCGTCCATCAATCTTCAGGGCGGAATATTTCGGGGGAACCTGTCGGATCGGTCCGATGAAGTGTCGGAGGATACCCTCGACTTGTTCCAGTGAAGGAAATGATGGACTTGTCGCGACAACCTCGCCCTCGGCATCGAGGGTATCGGTCTGTTCACCGAACTGGATCGTGAATTCGTAGATCTTGTCGCTATCGAGCATCCGCCCGGCGAGCTTGGTTGCTTCGCCCAGCGCAATCGGAAGTACTCCCTCGGCCAGCGGATCGAGCGTGCCGCCGTGGCCGACCTTGGTCCCGGCATATCCGCCGGTGCGCAAGTTGCGCTTGACCGCCCCGACCGCCTGGGTCGAGCCAAGGCCGCGCGGCTTGTCGAGGATCAGCCAGCCGTTGGGGGCGGGCTTCGCGCCGTTCACCTTCCGGCCACCGCCTGCGCCAGCGCGAGGTAGTGCCCGAGCGCCCAGTTCACCGGCGGACCGACCACGTGTTCGATAATGCCATATTGTGGAAACGCCCAGGTTGCCGCGATCAGCGCAACGAACAGGAACATCCCGAATTGGCGCAGTTGGCCATATTGCGCCGCCAGCGAGCGCGGCAGCAGCCCTTCGACGATGTGCGATCCATCGAACGGCGGCAGCGGCAGCAGGTTGAACAGGCCGAGGAACACGTTGATCGTGATGAACAGCTGCATCATCGTCGGGAACCATGCACCCGGGCCAGCCGCAGCAAGGCCGAAAGAGCCGGCATAGAGCCCCAGCAGCACCGCACCGACCGCCGCCAATACGAAATTCGTCATCGGACCAGCCGCCGCGACCAGCATCATGCCGACGCGCGGGTTTGACAGGCGGCGGAAGTTGACCGGAACGGGCTTGGCCCAGCCGAATACCGGCCCGCCGAACAGCGCCAGCGCGCCGGGCACCAGCAGCGTGCCCACCGGGTCGACGTGGCGCAGCGGGTTAAGCGACAGCCGCCGTCGCTCCTGCGCGGTCGGATCGCCGAGCAGTAGCGCCGAGTAGCCGTGCGCGACCTCGTGGAACACGATCGACACGATCAGGCAGGGAATCAGCAGGATAGCGAGCTGGAGAGTATCGGACATGGGCAGGAGATAGGGTGCCTTTCCCCGCTCAACCAGCCCATTCGTCGGCAAGGACTGAAAAGATCACGGTATCGCGCACCCGTCCGTTCCACGTGACACGTTCGCGGCGCATCGTGCCTTCCTCTGTGCAGCCGAGCTTGAGCACCGCCGCGCGCGACCGGGCGTTGACCGCATCGACCTTGAACACGACCCGCATCAGCCCGCACGCGAAGGCATGATCGAGCATCAGTGCCTTAACCCGCCGGTTCAGCCCGGTGCCGCGCTTCGAAGGGATATAATAGGTGTTGCCGATTTCGATCGACCAGCCCGGCTCGCCGTAGGCCAGCCATGCAGTCATCCCGACGAGCACGCCATTTTCGACTATGGCGTATCCACGGCGATCGAGATTGCCGACCAGGCGGTCGAAATTCGCATCGAACGCATCGCCAAGATAGGAATTGCCGTAGATCTGCCAGATCTCCCGGTCTTCGGCGCAGGCTTTCCGCAACGGCTCGCGATGTTCCTCGGCGAGAGGGACCAGCTTCAGGTCTCCGCTGCTCAGCGCAACATAGAGCCGGTCGTCGGTCATTGCAGCGCCTGAGTGAAATGCTTGCGGCACAGCGCGACATAGCGGTCGTTGCCGCCGATCTCGGTCTGCGCGCCCTGCTTCACCGCCTTACCGCTGGCATCGACCCGCAAGTTCATCGTCGCCTTGCGCCCGCAGTGGCACACCGCCTTGAGCTCGACGAGTGCATCGGCAATCCCGAGCAGAGCAGCCGAACCGGGGAACAGCTCGCCCTGGAAATCGGTCCGCAGGCCGTAGCACACCACCGGGATGCCGTGCCGGTCGGCCAGTCCGGCGAGTTGCCAGACCTGCTCCCTTGTGAGGAACTGTGCTTCGTCGACCAGCACGCAGGCAAGTTCGGCCTCCTCGTGTTCCTCAAGCACCCGCCCGGCGATGTCGGTGTCCGCCTGGAACCGGTGCGCATCGCTGGCGAGGCCGATCCGGCTGGAAATCGCGCCGAACCCGGGCCGGTCATCGATCGCAGCCGTCCACAGGCTGACTCGCATATCGCGCTCGCCATAGTTGAACGCAGCCTGCAGCAGCGTGCTGCTCTTGCCTGCGTTCATGCTCGCATAATAGAAATAGAGCTTGGCCATTCAGGGAACGCATAGGCCCGTTCGGTCATTGGAAGGAAGCATGGCAGCGCACAATCCGCAGGTTTGTCGCCGTCAGTATGCATCGGGGAGATCCAGTTTGCGTTCCATCGCCGTGTTGCCGGCCCTGCTGCTGATTGCGGCGACGCCGGTTTCGCATCACTATTCGCTCGATCCCGAAGGGAGCGACGTCTCCGCGCGAGTGGCGTTCTTCTTCCTCGGCCACAAGGACGCCGGGTTTCCCAAGATGAGCGGCAGCATCTCGTTGGTGCCCGGTGATCCACGGGACATCAAACTCGACGTTACGCTCGATGCACGGGCCCTGATTGCAGGCGATTCGGTCACGCTCAAGCGGCTCAAGAGCGACAAGTTTTTCTGGGTCGACAAGTATTCCACGATCCGTTTCGTCGGCGACAGCATGAAGCTGACAAGTCCCCGCGAAGCGCAAGTATCGGGCACCCTCACCGCACGCGGAGTTACCCGGCCCGAGACGTTATCCGTGGCGTTCGATCGTCCTCCGAAGGACATGCAGGGAGCCGAGCCGATTTCGTTCACTGCAACCACCACGATCGACCGGCGAGAATTCGGGATGACTGCCTATTCGCTGATCGTAGGGCGCAATGTCGATATCACGATCAAGGCACGGATGGTGCCTGACCGCACCGGTTAGGCGAGTTCGAGCAGCCAGTGTTCGCTGACTTCGGGCTTGCCGAAATCGTCATGGGTTTCGCTGCCCGTGAGCACGTATCCTTCCGCAGCGTAAAGCCGCCGCGCGCTGTGCAGCACTGCGTGGGTCCAGAGCACGATCCGGTGGTAACCCGCCTCACGGGCAAAGTCCGTGCACTGATGGACCAGCGCGCTGCCAATGCCCATCCCGCGCGCTTCGGGTTCGACATGGAGCAGGCGCAGGCGCGCGGTTTCGGCATCGTCCTCGACGAGGAAGACTGCGCCTAGCATCTGGCCGTCGCGCTCGGCGATCCAGCATTGCTCGCGACCATCCTTGAAATTGCGCAGGAACGCGCTGGATATCTCGCCGATCAGCGCCTCCATCGACCGACCCCAGCCATAGCCTTCACCGTAGAGGATCGACTGGCGGGCGGTGATCAATCCCATGTCGCCTGTGCGAAAGGTCCGCAACTGCCAATCGGCCTCGTTGCTCATGCGTCGTCGAGGTCGCGCGTAACGCGCGGGTCGCTGAGCAGCTTCTCGATCCGGTCGGCTTCGTCAAAGCTCTCGTCGGGGCGGAACTGCAGCTTGGGCGCGAACTTGAGGCCGAGCCGCTTGGCAACTTCGCGCTGGAAGAACGCGGTGTTGGTGCGCAGCGCCTTGAGCACGTCGGTCTCGTCGATCCCGAGCAGCGGCTTGACATAGGCGATGGCGTTGCGGAGGTCCGGCGTCATCCGCACTTCGGTGACCGAGACCGAATGCGCCGTCAGCACATCGTCGTGCGCTTCGCCGCGGGCGAGCAGCTCGCTGAGGATATGCCGCACCCGCTCGCCCACTTTCAGGACGCGGACCGATTGCTGCTCGGGAGTGGACTGATTGCGGGCCATCAGGCGAACTTCTCGATTATCCTTGCGATCGAACGGAAGTTGCGCGCCGTTCCCTTGTAGCCGAGCCGACGCTCGATGAAGGTGCTTGTCAGCTTGCTGCCCGCCACGCCGTCCGTAAAATCGATGTGCAACGCGCGGGTGCCCGGCGCAAGCTTTTCGGACCCGCGCCCGGCATGATCGGCAACCAGGCGATCGAACTGAGCGCGCGTCGGCTGGCCGGCGAGGAAGTGGACATGCACGAGCTTGTCTTCGCTAGCTCCGGCGAACGGACTTTCCGCCAGCACCTGCTCCAGTTCGGTCTTCGTGCGCACGGCAGCGAATGTATCGATGCCGAACCGGTCACCGACGACCCAGGCGAGCTTCTCGGCCAGCCCATCCGAAGGCCGCTCGTCGTGGTCGAACAGCACATTGCCACTGGCGACCACCGTTTCCACGCTTTCGAAATCTTCGCGCTCGAGCGCCTCGCGCAGATCGGCCATCTTCAGCCGGTTCCCGCCGACATTGATCGATCCGAGCAGGGCGACGTAGCGTGTCATCGATCTGCAACCGGACGCGGCGTGGGGATCGCGGTGCTGGTCGACCGGGCAAGCAAGTTGCCCGTGGGATCGAACAGCTCGCCCTCCAGGAAGATCACCCGCTTGCCGCGCCGCACGACGCGGCCCTTGCCGAACAGTGGTCCGGCAGGGACTGGTTTGAGCAGGGTCATGCTGATTTCAAGGTAGAGCGGTGCCTCGGCCTGGTCGGTCGCCCAGACGTGCGCCCAGCCCATCAACTCATCAAGGAACCCGGCGATCAGCCCGCCCTGCACACTGCCTCGTGGGGTGATGAAACTGTCCGGCGCGTGGAAGCGCAACGTGACTTCCTCACGCTCCCGGTCGAAGCTGTCGAATTCGACGCCCATCAGCTCGGCATGAGCGTGGCCGAGGGCGTCCTTCTCCAGTGTCACAGCGTGCGCTCACGCTCCTCGACCTCGAACACCTCGAGCTGGTCGCCCGGCTTGATGTCGTTGGTGTCCTCGAGGACCACGCCGCATTCGAGGCCTGCGCGGACTTCGTCCACGTCGTCCTTGAAACGCCGCAGCGATGCGATGGTGGTCGCCGAAACGATGACGTCATCGCGGGTAAGCCGCGCGTGCAGCCCCTTGCGGATGACGCCCTCCTCGACCAGCAGCCCGGCCGCCTTGTCGCGCTTGCCTGCGGGGAACACCTGCTTGACCTCGGCCCGGCCCACGACATGCTCGATCCGCTCCGGCCCGAGCTCGCCCGCCATCTCCTTCGCGACTTCCTCGGTCAGGTGATAGATGACGTCGTAGTACATCATCCGCACCCCATCGCGTTTCACGAGGTCGCGCGCCTTCGGGTTGGGGCGCACGTTGAAGCCGATGATCGGAGCCTTGCTGGCCGCCGCCAGTGTCACGTCGCTTTCGGTGATCGCACCGACTCCCGCATTGAGCACGCGCACCTTGATCTCGTCGTTCGAGATGCTGTGAAGCGCATTGACGATCGCTTCGACCGAACCCTGCACGTCAGCCTTTACCACCACCGGATACTCGATGACGTTCGACTGGAGGTTGTTGAACATCGTGTCGAAGCTGGTGGGGGCCAGCGCGGTGCGCTTCTCGGTCGCCTTTTCCTGGCGATACTGGGCGACTTCACGGGCGCGCTGTTCGTTTTCGACCACGGTCAACTGGTCGCCCGCACCTGGAACGCCACCGAGGCCGAGTACTTCGACCGGCATCGACGGGCCGGCTTCCTTGATCTGCTTGCCCTTGTCGTCGATCAGCGCGCGCACGCGGCCGCTCTCGGTTCCGACGACGAACGTGTCGCCGCGCTTCAATGTACCGCGCGTGACGAGCACGGTCGCAACCGGGCCGCGGCCCTTGTCGAGCTGAGCCTCGATCACCGTCGCCTCGGCGTCACGGTCGGGCCGCGCCTTGAGTTCGAGCAGTTCGGCCTGCAGCGTGATCTTCTCGATCAGTTCGTCGAGGCCCGCCCCGGTCTTGGCCGAGACTTCCACGTCCTGCACCTCGCCGCTCATCGATTCGACGATGACTTCGTGCTCGAGCAGGCGTTCGCGGATCTTCTGTGCATTGTATTCGCCAGCGTCGCTCTTGGTGATCGCAACGATCATCGGAACGCCGGCCGCCTTGGTGTGATTGATCGCCTCGATCGTCTGCGGCATGATCCCGTCGTCACCCGCCACGACCAGCACCACGATGTCGGTCACATTGGCACCGCGGGCGCGCATTTCGGTGAACGCGGCGTGGCCCGGGGTATCGAGGAAAGTGATCTTTTCGCCGCCCTTGGTGGTGATCTGGTAGGCACCGATGTGCTGGGTGATGCCGCCGGCCTCGCCCTTCACTACGTCGGTCCCGCGCAGCGCGTCGAGCAGGCTCGTCTTGCCGTGGTCGACGTGGCCCATGATCGTCACCACCGGCGGACGCGGCTTCAACGTCTCTTCCGGATCGGTGTCCTCGGTGGTGTTGATGTCGACATCGCTTTCGGAAACACGCTCGATGTTGTGGCCGAATTCCTCGACCAGCAGCTCGGCGGTGTCCTGGTCGATCGTCTGGTTGACGGTGACCATCATGCCCATGTTGAACAGCGCCTTCACCAGGTCCGCGCCCTTCTCGGCCATGCGGTTGGCGAGTTCCTGCACCGTGATTGCCTCTGGCACGATCACGTCGCGGACCTGCTTCTCGCGCTTCTGCTGCGGGCCGCCCTGGGCACGCCGTTCGCGTTCGCGGGCGCGCTTCAAGGCAGCGAGGCTGCGCGCACGACGGCCTTCGTCTTCGTTGAGCGCCTTGGTAACGGTCAGTTTGCCCGAGCGGCGCTTGTCGGTGCGCTCGCCGCGATCATCGCCGCGCGAACGCTTGTCGTCCTTCTTCTTGGCTTCCTTTTCCGCCGGGCGCTTGGGCTCGGGGCGGGCAACCGGAGTGAACCGGCGCGGAGACGGTGCGGCTCCGCCGCTCTCGGCGTCGCCGGTATCGTCCGCTTCGGCCGGTGCTTCCGCCGCGCGCTTGGCCTCTTCGGCTGCCTGGCGTTCGGCTTCTTCTTCCGCTTCGCGATTGGCTTCAGCGCGACGCTTCTCGTCTTCCTCGCGCTTGCGGGCGTCCTGCTCGTCGCGCTTGCGGGCCTCTTCAGCCAGCCGCAGCCGTTCTTCCTCGGCTTCGCGTTGCAGGCGGGCAACCCGCTCCTGCGGGGTTTCCTTGGGCGCTGCCGGCTTTTTCGGCGCAGCCTTGGGCTTGGGCTCCTCGGCTGCAGGCGGCGGAGGGGGCGGCGGCGGAGGCGGGGCAGCCGCTTCCTCGCCGGGCTTGACGAGCTTGCGGCGGCGCTTGACCTCGACCGCCACCTTGTTGGTGCGGCCGTGGCTGAAGGTCTGCTTGACCTCGCCTGCGTCCACCGACCGCTTGAGGCCAAGCGGTTTGCGGGTGCGCGGGGTGTCGTTGCTATCGCTCATAAAACTCGTTTCGTCCTTCAAATTCAATCGGTCGTCGCGGTTTGCCGGTCCCCCGGTGCTCCGCCATTCGGCGCGGCTTTCTCGCCGCCAAGGAAATGCATCAGGCGCTCGAGGGCCAAGGAGACCCGCGCGGCCGCGCCGGGATCGGCGAGCGCCATGTGGACGACATTGTCGCGGCCCAATGCCACAGACAGCGCCGCCCGGTCCAGAGGCAAGGTCACCCCGGTTTCGCCCGAGCCTTCGCGTTCGCGCCCGACCCGCCATGCCTGGTCGAGCTTGCGGCTACCGTCAGAGCTGGCGTCGGCAGCGTGCAGCAGCAGGTCGATGGCCCCGGCCCGGGCCGTCTCTGCGATCCGGTCCGAACCCAAGATAAGGTAGCCGGCGCGCATTTCGAGACCCAACCGGTCGAGCAATGTGCGCGTCAGGGCATCCTCCACCCGCTGCGACAGGTCGTCGGGAACCGAAAGCGCCGCGCCCTTGAACGCGCGGGCAAGCGCGCCCTTGAGGCGGCCGCCGCCTTTCCCGGCAGCCATCGCCGCTTCGAGTTCGGCTCGGTCGACCCCGATCCACGCGCCGCGGCCGGGGGCCTTGGCCAGCGGATCGGGCAGCACGACACCGTCGGGCGAGATCGCCAGCCGCACGAGCTTGTCGCGCGCGTCGGTCTCCCCGGAGAGGATGCAGCGCCGCTCGGGCAGGGCCTTGGCGGCCTTGCCCTGTGCGGCATCAGCGATGTCGGGCGTCAGGCGCTCATTGTGGGGAGTCCGCATCGGCGGCCTCCTGGGTGTCGGGTCCGTCGGTGGAAGCGGCAGGCGCCTCTTCCTCGTCCTCGAACCAGTGCGCGCGGGCAGCCATGATGATCTCGTTGCCCTGCTCTTCGCTCAAGCCGTATTCGCCCAGCACGCCGCCCTTGTCTTCGGGGCGCTGCTGGCGATCGCGGCGCATCGGCGGGCCGTCGGCGGTGGCCGACTGGCGGCGGCGCGGCGCTTCGCGCTTCTTGGCGATGAGTTCGTCGGTCGCGAGGTCGGCGAGATCGTCGAGCGTCTTGATCCCCGCCTTTCCGAGCGTGACGAGCATCGCCTCTGTCAAGTGCGGAATCTCTGCGAGGTCGTCCTCCACACCCAGTTCGCGGCGTTCGGTGCGCGCAGCAGCTTCGTGCCTTTCAAGCGCTTCGATTGCACGGCTCTGGAGTTCTTCGGCGAGTTCCTCGTCGAAGCCTTCGATCGTCGCCAATTCGTCGAGCTGGACGTAGGCAACTTCCTCGAGCTCGGTGAAGCCCTCGGCGACGAGCAGCTGGCTGAGCGTTTCGTCGACGTCGAGTTCTTCCTCGAACATCTTCGAGCGCTCGGCGAATTCCTTGCTGCGCTTCTCGGAGGCTTCTTCCTCGGTCATGATGTCGATCTGGTGACCGGTCAGCTGGCTGGCGAGGCGCACGTTCTGGCCGCGGCGACCGATCGCGAGGCTGAGCTGGTCGTCAGGCACGACGACTTCGATCCGCCCGTCTTCCTCGTCGAGCACGACGCGGCTGACAGTGGCCGGCTGGAGCGCGTTGACCACGAAAGTCGCGGTGTCTTCGCTCCACGGAATGATGTCGATCTTCTCGCCCTGGAGTTCCTGCACCACCGCCTGCACACGGCTGCCCTTCATGCCGACGCACGCGCCGACCGGGTCGATGCTCGAATCGCGGCTGATCACGCCGATCTTGGCGCGACTGCCCGGATCGCGGGCAGCGGCCTTGATCTCGATGATGCCGTCGTAGATTTCGGGCACTTCCTGCGCGAACAGCTTGCGCATGAAATCGGGGTGCGCACGGCTGAGGAAGATCTGCGGCCCGCGATTGTTGCGTTCCACCTTGGTGATCAGCGCGCGGACGCGCTCACCCACGCGGGCGGCCTCGCGCGGGATCTGCTGGTCGCGGCGGATCACGCCTTCGGCGCGGCCAAGGTTTACGATCACATGGCCGAATTCGACCGACTTGATCACCCCGGTGATGACTTCGCCCGCGCGATCCTTGAATTCCTCGAACTGGCGCTCGCGCTCGGCATCGCGGACCTTCTGGAAGATCACCTGCTTGGCGCTTTGCGCATCGATCCGACCCAAGTCGACCGGCGGCAGCGGATCGACGATGAAGTCGCCCAGTTGCGAACCCGGCTCGAGCTTCTGCGCCTGCTCCAGATTGACCTGCTTGAAGTAGTCCTCGACTTCCTCGACCACTTCGACGACGCGCCACAGGCGCAGGTCGCCGGTCTGCGGGTCGAGTTTGGCGCGAATGTCGTTCTCCGCGCCGTAGCGGTTGCGGGCGCTCTTCTGGATCGCCTCTTCCATCGCTTCGATGACGATCGCTTTGTCGATCATCTTCTCCGAAGCGACCGCGTTGGCGATCGCGAGCAGCTCGGCCTTGTTGGCGGAAATTGCGCTGGCCATTGTCGTCAGTCTTCCTCTGTTTCGAATACTTCTTCGGCGCCGCTGGCGTCGATCGGTTGGGTGGCTGCAATCAGCGCGTCGGTGAGGACGAGCTGCGCGGAATGAATTTGTGCAAGCGGGACGGTCACTTCGCCCGCCTTGCGGTCTTCGATGGTGACATTGTCACCGGCGATGCCGACAAGCAGCCCGCGCAATGATCGCTGGCCGTCCCAGCCCTTGGCCATGCTGATCTTCGCTTCGTGTCCGGCCCACTCGCTGAAGTCCTTCGACCGGGTCAGCGGGCGGTCGACTCCGGGTGAGCTAACTTCGAGGTGATAGGCACCCTCGACCAGCACTTCGCCGGCTTCCTCGCGCGCGTCGATCACGTCGGACACGCGGCGGCTCAGCGCTGCGCACTGATCGATCACCAACTGGCCGGTGGCGGGATCTTCCGCCATGACCTGCAGCGCCTGCCCGCCGTCGCCGGCTTCGGACGGCATCATCTTCACGCGCACGAGTTCGAAGCCGAGCGCCTTGGCTTCGGGTTCGATCAGTTCGACAAGGCGCGCGATATCGGCCATCAAATCTCCATATCCGGCATCGAAGTGACAGCTGGATGGCTCAAGCCGTTCGTGGCCGGCCCCTCGCGGCGCCAGCCCCTCCAGTGTCGCGACAATGTCGGGATGAGGGGCAGATAGGCGCGCGCCGGACGAAAGGCAAGCGCGAATGCGCGCCTAGCCGTCGTCGGTCAGCCCGTGCTTCTTTATGCAGTGCCGCAGCTGGTCATACGTCAGCCCCAGCGCCTTGGCGGTCTGTCGCTGGTTCCAGCGATGGCGACCCAGCGCATGTTCGACGATCTGCCGCTCGTGCGCTTCGACCGCGGCGCGCAAATCATCGACCGCATCGAGATCGGGCGCACGGGGCGTGGACGGGGCTGCCGCCCCCGCTTCGCGCTCTCCGGCAGTGCGGGTGGCCGGCGGTGACGGCTTCCAAGGGCTGTCGAACGGATCGAACACGATATGCCCGATCGGGCTTTCCGGATCGTCCCAGCGATAGACTGCCCGCTCGACCACGTTGCGCAGCTCGCGCACGTTGCCCGGCCAGGGATGGTTTTCCATCTGGTCCCAAACGTGGTCGGCAAAGCCGGGCCAGTTCTCCCACCGCAGTTCCGATGCCATGCGCCGCCCGAAGTATTCGGCGAGCACGCCGATATCACCTTCGCGCACCCGCAACGGCGGCAGAGTGATGACCTCGAAACTCAGCCGGTCGAGCAGGTCGGAGCGGAATTTTCCCTGCGCGGCGAGGCCGGGCAGGTCCTCGTTGGTGGCGGCGACGATCCGCACATCGACCCGCAGGGGGCGATTCGATCCGATCCGGGTAACCTCGCCGTATTCGACCGCGCGGAGCAGCCGTTCCTGCGCCTGCATCGACAGGCTACCCAGTTCGTCGAGAAATAACGTCCCCTTGTCGGCTTCCTCGAACCTTCCGGCGCGCGCTCTGGTAGCACCGGTGAACGCACCGGCTTCGTGGCCGAACAGTTCGGCCTCGATCAGCGTTTCGGGAAGCGCCGCGCAGTTCATCGTGACGAGCGGCTCGTCCCACCGGTTGGAGAGACGATGCAGACGTTCGGCGATCAGTTCCTTGCCCGTCCCGCGCTCGCCGATCACCAGCACGGGGCGCTGCATCGGCGCGGCACGACTGGTCCGCTCGACCGCATCGAGGAAGGCGCCGGACTGGCCAATGAACTGGTTCTCGCGCTCCATTTACCAATGAATAGTGGATATTCCCGATTCTTGGCAATCCAAACCAACATGTCGTTCGTCGAAAAACATCATGTCTCTGTATTTTAATATGTTTTCCGGTTTGGCACGCGGCTTGCTGATAGGTGAACGTAATCCAATGGGAGTTTGTAGAGATGTTCGACCGCCGTTTCCTTCGCACCAAGCTGGGCCAGGCCGCCGTCGCCAGCGTGATGGCGATGACCGCGCTCGTCGCCCTTTCCAGCCAGCTGCAGGCCACCCCGGCGCACGCCGCGGAAGCCCCTGTCAGCGCAGTGGTCCTGGCGTGAACCAGTCCACCCCGCCTGATCCCCTTGGGCCGGAGCGCGCGCCCCCGACGTCGGACGGGACCGAGTCCCCCCGTTCCGACAGCGCTCCGGCCCGCCCCTCATCCGACGATGGCGCCCCGCGCCTGAGTCGGATCGAGGAGGAGGTCGAGCGCCTGCGCCGCAGCCCCACCCCCACCCAGTCCACCCGCCCCGAGCGGGACCTCGCCAACTACGGAGTCGCTTTCATGGGCATCTTCAGCCGCACCCGGGATATCATCGCGGCCAACTTCAACGACATGCTCGACAAGGCCGACGACCCGGCCAAGATGATCCGCATGATCATCCTCGAGATGGAGGAGACGCTGGTCGAAGTCCGCGCGAGCGCCGCACGCACGATCGCCGACCAGAAGGAGATGCACCGCAACACCGTCAAACTCGACCGGCTCCAGGCCGACTGGGCGGAAAAGGCGCAGCTGGCGCTGAGCAAGGATCGCGAAGACCTCGCCCGCGCTGCGCTGGTGGAAAAGAAGAAGGCCGCCGACCTGTCCGACCAGCTCAAGCAGGAAATCGGCGTGCTCGACGACGCGCTGCGCGCCTACGAGCAGGACATCCACAAGTTGCAGGTCCGCCTGCGCGAGGCCCGCAGCCGCCAGACGGCGATCGCCGCGCGGCTCGAAAGCGCGGAGAACCGCGTCAAGCTGCGCAGCCTGATGACCAACGAGCGGACCGACGACGCGCTCGCCCGGTTCGACCAGCTCGAACGCCGGGTCGACTACGCCGAAGGCCGTGCCGATGCACTGAGCATCGCCGACAGTTCCGGCAAGCCGACCCTCGCCGACGAAATCGCCGCCCTCGCGGGCAGCGACAAGATCGACGAGGAACTCGAAGAGATGAAACGCGCGCTCGGCAAGGGCGGCAACGACGACAAAGCCAAGACGAAGGGGGAATAAACAATGGATCTCGATGGATTTTTCGTCGCGGCCTGCTTCATCGCCATTCCGTGGATCGTGCTCCACTACATCACACGGTGGAAGACCGCCGCGACCATCACCACCGACGACGAGGCGCTGCTGGAGGAACTCTACAGCCTCGCCAAGCGGCTCGACGAACGGATGGATACGGTCGAGCGCCTCGTCGCCAGCGACAACGCCGACTTCCGCCCTGCACGCCTGATGCACGATCGCGAAGTCGATAACGCTCCGCTCGAAGAGCTCGAGCGCATGATGGCCGAGAAGAAAGGAGCCCGCTCGTGAATTCGCCCCGCACCATGCTCTATCGCGACAAGCAGAACGCCAAGCTGATGGGCGTCTGCGCCGGGATCGCCGACTACACCGGAGTCAACATCCTGTGGGTCCGGTTGGGGATGATCGCCTCGCTGTTCACCCCGCTATCGGGCATCACCCTTCCCGGGTACTTCATCGCCGGCCTGTTGCTGAACAAGAAGCCGCCCGAGCTTTACGTCGACCAGGAAGAGACCAAGTACTGGCAGCGCGTGCGGCAAAGCCCCAAGCGCACCGCGCGCGAGATCCGTGGCCGGTTCCGCGATATCGACCGCCGCTTGGCCGACGTCGAAAACTACTACGTATCCAGCAACCCGCGCCTATCCGCCGAAATCGAACGGCTGCGCTGAACACTTTAGCGAAGGAACGAACGGATGCACGATTTTGGTGACATTGTTCAGACCGCAATGGTCTTTGCCTTCATCCTTGGGGTGATCTGGCTCAAGCAGCGCAACCGGCTGGAGGAACGCAAGCTCGACCGAACCAGCCAGGCGGCGGCAGAGAAGTCGGCGCTCTATGCAAACCACAATGCCGACCTCGAACAGCGCGTTCGCGTGCTCGAGCGCATTGTGACCGACAAAGGCTACGACGTCGCCACCCAGATCGAGGCACTGCGCGACCAGCAGCGCATCGACGACCGGATGGGCCAGCGCGAGCCGGTCGAATAGGCCGTCAAGGGAAGGGGTATTGAGCGATGGGTGACCTGATTGGCATGGTCTCGGTTCTAATGGTGTTCGGCATTCCGATGCTGGCGATCTGGACCAGGCACCAACAAAAGATCGCCGAGATGCAGGTGACCACTACTGCGGAGCAAACCGCGGAGAAGGCCGCGCAGTACTCAAGCAAGGTGCAGCAACTCGAAGACCGTGTCCGCGTGCTCGAACGCATCGTGACCGACAAGGGCTACGACGTCGCCACCCAGATCGAGGCGTTGCGCGACCAGCGCCGGGTCGACGAAGGCAGCGGTGTCCAACTCGATCAATTGCAGAATCGGGAACGCGTGTGATGCCCGAAGAAATCTTCATCCTGATCATCGTTGCGCTGGCCGCTGCGGTGGTGGTGTCGGTGGCCGGAATTTTCGGCTGGGTCCACACCACAAAGATGAAAATCCGCAATGGCTACCCGCTGCAAAGCATGTGGGGCCAGCCGCTGCGCCCCACCAACACGGCGGATGCTGACGAGCGAGTCCGGCTGGTCACGCAGGAGAATGCACAGCTTCGCGCCGAACTCGGCTCGATGAAGGATCGCCTGGCAACCGTCGAGCGGATCGTCACCGACAGCGGCTACCAGTTGACCCACGAAATCAATCGCCTGAGCGACAAGGAACATATGCAATGAGCTTCTTTTCCGCCGTCGTCGCGATCGCCGCGATCATCGCGTTTACCGTGATGCGGATCGTCCGCTACAACACCAGTGTCGGCAGGCGGATGCACCACATCGCGCCGCAGGACGATGCTGAAAAGGTTGCCCTGCGCCACGAGGTCGAAGACCTGCGCGAGCGCGTCCGGGTGCTCGAACGCATCACTACCGAAGCCAATTCCACCAACGCCCTCGAATCGCGCCGCGTTGCGGACGAGATCGAGGCGCTGCGCGACCGCTGACGCACACGTTTAGGGAGATATTCCTGTCATGAGCGAACAGATCATCGTTTCCGCCGCCGCCCTGATCGCCGTCGCGATCGTGGCCTTCGTGGCGCTGCGGGGCTGGCAAGGCTGGCTGTCACTGAAGGAGCACGAGCTTGAACGCGGTGGCACCGTTCACCGTACACCTGCCGAGCCGGACGGCGGCAACGCGATGGGTGCCGCGCGGATCGAGATTTCCGATCTCAAGGAGCGCATCCGCAAGCTCGAAGCGATCGCCAGCGGGGTGGACCTGTGAGCCATTCGGTCCGGGTTACCGAAGCCGGGATCGGTTTCGGCAGCGCACTCGCCATCGCGATTTCGTGGAGCCTGCACAAATCGATCATCTGGGCGATGATCCAGGGATTCTTCGGGTGGTTCTACGTGATCTACTACGTCCTCACCCGCCCGGGCGGGATCGCGGGCTGAGCATTCGCCCTTTCGTTTCCCGGCCTCGCGCCCTACCTCCCCCACCATGCGCACCCTTTCCGACATTGCCGAGGAATACGACTTCCTCGATGCCGACGAACGTTACCGCCTGCTGATCGAACTGGGGCGCGAGCTCGAGCCGATGCCCGCCGCGCTCAAGACCGACGCGACGCTGGTGCGCGGCTGTTCGGCGCTGGTGTGGGTCTATCCCACCGGCGATGCCGACAAGCTGCATTTCCTCGCCGACAGCAACGCCGCGATCACCAAGGGGATCGTCGCGTTGGTGGTCTCCGCAGTAGAAGGCCTGCCCGCAAGCGAGGTCGCCGCGATGGACGTGACCGCCGCACTCGAGCCGTTCGACCTCAAAAACCAGCTCAGTTCCAACCGGACGCAGGGCGTGCCCAACATGATCGCGCTTGTGAAGCAGCACGCGGCGCGCATCGCCAGCGGCTGACCCGTGCGGCACCTCTATTTCGGCCTCGGCCTGTTCATGGTCCTGCTCGGCGCGATCGGGGCTGTTCTGCCGATCATGCCGACAGTGCCGTTCCTGCTGCTGGCGGTCTATTTCTTCGCCCGCTCTAACCCCGAGTGGGAGCGCAAGATCCTCGACCATCCGACATGGGGCCCGCAGGTCCGCGACTGGACCGAACGTCGCGCGATCAGCCGCCGCGCCAAGACGATGGCGATCGGCGCGATGGCGACCGGGGCAGTAGTGACCTACGCGACGCTCGGCGAGCCGTGGTACTACATCTCGATCGCGATCCTGGTGATCGCCGGAACGTGGATCGCTACCCGCAACGAATAACACCCACGCATTCAGCCTGCGGCCGCCTCGAGCCGCTTGCGCGCTTCGCTTTCGCCGATCAGCGGCAAGAGTTCCTTCATGTCGGGGCCGTGGTCCATGCCCGTCAGCGCCTGGCGCAGCGGCAGGAACAGCGCCTTGCCCTTGCGGCCCGTCGCCTGCTTGAGCGCATTGGTCAGGGCGTGCCACGGATCGGCAGCGGCAAAGTCGAGCGCACCGGCGGCCTGCGCGAGGTAGGCCCGGTCATCATCCGACAGGTCGGGCACATCGACCGGGCCGGTCACCAGCCGCCACCATTCGGCAGCCTCACCGATATGCGACAGGTTCGGCCGGATCGCGTGCCACCCGGCCTCGTCGATCCCCTCGGGCAGCCTGTGCTGCACCGCGGCGAATTCGAGCTGGTGAACGATCGCCGCGTTGATCCGCTCCAAGTCGGCATCGTCGAAATGCGCCGGGGCGCGACCGAAAGTGGCAAGGTCGAAGGTATCGACCAGCGCCTGACGGTCGGAGATCGGTTCGACCGGCTGCGAAGTGCCCAGCCGCGCCAGCAGCGCAACCAGCGCCTGCGGCTCGATCCCGCGTTCGCGAAACGCGTCGCAGCCCAGCGAGCCGAGCCGCTTGGAGAGCTTGCCTTCGCTCCCGACCAGCAGCGCCTCGTGCGCGAAACGCGGCAAATGCTGCGCAATTTGCTGCGCCTCACCTAGTGCAGCATAAAGTGCGGTAAATATCTGTATTTGAACGGCAGTGTTGCTCACATGATCTTCGCCGCGCAGGACATCGGTCACGCCCAACTCGATATCGTCGACCGCGCTCGGAAGCATGTAGAGCCACGACCCGTCGGCCCGGCGGATCACCGGATCGGAGAGCTGCGCGGGATCGAATTTCTGCACCCCACGAACGCCATCGTCCCATTCGATCGGTTCATCGTGATCGAGCTTGAAGCGCCAGTGCGGCGCGATCCCCTGCGCTTCTTTCGCCGCCCGCTCTGCATCGCCGAGCTCGAGTGCGGCGCGGTCGTAGATCGGTGGCAGCCCGCGCCCCAGCGCAACCTTGCGCTTGAGCTCGAGTTCCTGCGCGGTCTCGTAGGCGGGATAGATCCGCCCGGCAGCCTGCAATGCCTCGAACGCCCGCTGGTAATGGTCGAGCCGCTCCGACTGGCGCTCCTCGCCATCGGGATCGAGCCCCAGCCACGCGAGGTCCGCACGGATCGCTTCGACGTATTCCTCACGGCTGCGTTCGGCATCGGTGTCGTCGATCCGCAGCAGGAACCGCCCGCCCGCTTTCTTTGCCAGCAGCCAGTTGTGCAGCGCGGTGCGGATATTGCCGACGTGCAAGCGCCCGGTCGGCGCAGGGGCGAAACGGGTCACGGTGGTCATCGGCTTACCTCGAACACGGCGTATTCGGCGCGCAAGTTGGCGCTCGCGGAGCCGATTTGGCGGTCACCAGCAAAGAACCACTCCTGCTCGACCGTCACACCCTTGGCACGCACGAGATCGCGGAAATCCTTGACCGTTACGTGGTGGATGTTCTGCGTCTCGTACCAGCTCACCGGGATGCTGCGCGTCACCGGCATCCGCCCACCGAACATCAGCGCCGCACGCGTGCGCCAATGCGCGAAGTTGGGGAACGAGACGAACGCCCGGCGTCCGACGCGCAGCAGTTCGTCGAGCATTCGGTCGGGCCGCGCTGCGGTCTGCAGCGTCTGGCTGAGGATCGCATAGTCGAACGCCTTGTCGGGATATTCGGCGAGGTCGCGGTCGGCATCGCCCTGCACCACGCTAAGGCCCTTGGCCACGCAGCGTTCGACCAGCACCGGATCAATCTCCATGCCGCGCGCGTCGCAGCCGCTGTCGGACCGCAGCACGTCCATCAGCTCGCCTTCGCCGCAGCCGACATCGAGCACCCGGCTTCCCGGAGCGACATGGCAAGCGATCACCGCAAGATCGGGGCGCAGCGCGGTCATTCGATGAATCCCTTGATCACGCGGTCGAGCGCGGGGACTTCGAGCAGGAAACTGTCATGCCCGAACGGCGCGCTCAGCTCGACAAAGCTCACCGCCGCGCCCGCTGCATTGAGCGCGTGAACCACGTGGCGGCTTTCCGCCGTGGGATAGAGCCAGTCGCTGTCGAAGCTGACCAAGCAGAACCGCGCGCTCGATCCGGTAAAGGCATCGGCCAGCCGCCCGCCGTGCTCTTCGGCCAGGTCGAAGTAATCCATCGCCCGGGTGATGTAGAGGTAGCTGTTGGCATCGAACCGCTGGGTGAACCCGCTGCCCTGATACCGCAGATAGCTTTCGACCTGGAAGTCGGCATCGAACCCGAAGCTCTTGGCCCCCTTCGATCCATCCGGGCGATCCTGCAGGTTGCGGCCAAACTTGTCGGTCAGTCCGTCCTCGGAAAGGTAAGTGATATGCGCGGCCATCCGGGCGACGGCCAACCCGGCGTCGGGCGCGGCATCGCTGCCGTAATAGTCGCCGCCCTGCCAGTTCGGATCGGCCATGATCGCTTGCCGCCCGAGCTCGTGGAACGCGATGTTCTGCGCCGAATGGCGGCTGGTCGAGGCGATCGCCAGCACCCGCTCGGCGCGCTGAGGCCAGTTCGCCGCAAGACTGAGCGCCTGCATCCCGCCCATTGATCCACCGACCACGGCGTGCAATCGCTCGATCCCGAGCACATCGAGCAACCCGACCAGCCCGCGCACCATGTCGCGGATCGTGATGACCGGGAAGCGCATCGCGTAAGGCTTACCGTCCGCTGCGTCGCTCGCCGGACCGGTCGAGCCCATGCAGCTGCCGATCACGTTCGCGCAGATCACCTGGTAGCGGCTCGTATCGATCGGCTTGCCCGGCCCCACCATGCGCTCCCACCAACCGGGCTTGCCAGTAATCGGATGCGGACTGGCGACATACTGGTCGCCGGTCAGCGCATGGCACAGAAGGATCGCATTGCCCTTGTCGGCCGCGAGCTCGCCGTAAGTCTCGTAAGCGATCTGCACGCCTTCGAGCACCTGCCCGCTGTCAAGCGGCAAGGGATCGGGGAGCGTGATCGCGTGCGAGGCAATGGTGGGCGCCATAGAGCGCGCCGCTTGGGGTCAACGCGCGCCCAAGTCAACAATCCTGCCACAACCCTGCCACTGGGCGGACAAAGGCAGAATTTGTTCGTTTTGCCGGCAACACGCGCTATGCGCCGCCCCACGATGGACGATAGCCCCGCCCCCAAGCCGTGGATCGAGAGCATCCATGCCTATGTCCCCGGCAAATCCGCCGGCGGTGACGGCAAGCCGCTGGTCAAGCTGTCGGCCAACGAAAACCCGCTAGGCTGCAGCCCGGCAGTGCTTGCGGCGTTGGGCAAAGTCGCTTCGCCCAACAACTACCCCGATCCCGACGCGAACGCCCTGCGCGCCGCGATCGGCGCGAAGCACGGGATCGACCCGGCGCGGATCGTGTGCGGCACCGGCTCGGGCGAACTTCTTCACTGCGCAGTGCAGGCTTATGCCGGGATCGGCGACGAAGTGCTGTTCTCGCGGTTTTCGTTCTCGCTCTACCCGCTGCTGGCGCACAAGGTCGGTGCGACCCCGGTAATGGGCGCTGACGACGACTATGCCGCATCGGTCGACAACCTGCTCGCCGCGGTGACCGAACGCACCAAGGTCGTGCTGCTCGACAATCCGAACAACCCGGTCGGCACCTGGCTTCCCGCCAGCGAAGTCGCGCGGCTCCACGCAGGTTTGCCGAGCGAGGTCCTGCTGGTGCTGGACCAGGCCTATGCGGAATTCCTGCCCGAGGGCGTCGACGACGGTGGTTTCGAGCTAGCCCAATGCCATGCCAACGTCGTCGTGATGCGGACCTTCTCCAAGGCCTATGGCATTGCCGGGGAGCGGGTCGGCTGGGCGACCGGTGCACCGCCGCTGGTTGACATGATCAACCGGTTGCGCGGTGCGTTCAACGTCACCAGCCACGGACAGGCCGCCGCGCTGGCCGCGATCGGCGATGCGGAATGGGTCGCCCATTGCCGCGCCGAAAACGCCGCTGCGCGCACCAACTTCGCCGCAGCGATGGATGCGCTTGGCAACCACGGCATCCGCATCCTGCCGAGCGAGACCAATTTCGTGCTGGTACTGTTCGAAGGCGCGCTGTCCGCCGAAGCGGCGATGGATGCGATCTTCGCAGCGGGTTACGCGGTACGCCACTTGCCGGGGCAGGACCTGCCGCACGCGTTGCGGATAACGATCGGGACGCGAGACGATATGGACGCCGTAGCAACCGCTATTCGCAAAGCAGCGGAGCAAGCCGGATGACCTTCGAACGCGTCGCCATCATCGGGCTGGGGCTGCTCGGCGGATCGGTCGGCCTTGCGGTGCGCGAGCACCTGCCCGGGGTCACCACCACCGGCTACGACGCCGATCCGGCCACGCGCGAGCGAGCCGCCGAGCGCGGTCTGGTCGGCACGGTGTGCGAAACCGGAGCGGAAGCAGTGGCGGATGCCGACCTGGTGATCTTCTGCGTGCCTGTCGGTGCGATTGGCGCGGCTGCACGCGAAGTGGCCGACGCAATCCCGGCAGGCGCAGTGATCAGCGACGTCGGCTCGTCGAAGGCCGCGGTGTCGCAGGCACTCTCCGAAGCGCTGCCGAGCAACGTCGTGATCCCCGCGCACCCGGTGGCCGGGACCGAGCGCAGCGGGCCCGATGCGGGCTTCTCATCGCTGTTCCACCATCGCTGGTGCATCCTGACCCCGCCGGACGGAGCCGACGCGGAAGCAGTGGCAAAGCTCTCCGCCTTCTGGGAAGCGCTCGGCGCGAAGGTCGAGACGATGGACGCCGCGCACCACGACCTGGTGCTGGCCGTCACCAGCCATATCCCGCATCTCATTGCCTACACCATCGTCGGCACCGCTTCCGACCTCGAGGATGTTACTCGCAGCGAAGTGATCAAGTATTCGGCCGGCGGTTTCCGCGACTTCACCCGCATCGCCGCAAGCGACCCGACGATGTGGCGCGACGTGTTCCTGACCAACCGCGAAGCGGTGCTCGAAATGCTCGGGCGCTTCACCGAGGACCTGACCGCGCTCCAGCGCGCGATCCGGCGCGAAGACGGGCAGGCGCTGTTCGACCTGTTCACGCGCACCCGCGCGATCCGCCGCTCGATCATCGAACAGGGGCAGGACGATGCCCGCCCCGACTTTGGGCGCAGCGATCACTGATCAGCTTGGCGCGTTGATCGCTGCGAGCACCCGCGCCTCGATCTCTTCGCGCGGCAATCCCGGCGGGATCGGCTCTCCGAAGCGATAGGTCAGCGTGCCGCTGCGTTTCCACCTTCGGTGATAGAGCGGGCCGCTATCGACCGATACCGGGATCACCGGCAGCTTCAACATCTTGTAGAGTCCGGCAAAGCCCGATTGCAGCGGGGCATGCGTGCCGTGCGGCACCCGGGTTCCTTCCGGAAAAATCGCCAGCGGACGGCCTTCGCCCGTCAGGCGCGCGGCAGCCGCCAGCATCTTGCGCAAGGTACTTGCCCCACGCCTGCGCGCCACCGGCACCAGCCCGTAGATCTTGCCGAGCGGGCCCCAAACGGGAATCCGGAACAGCTCCTCCTTGGCGAATACGCCCGGCTGGTCGAGCAATGCCGAGAGGTCGATCGCCTCGAAGAAGCTTTCGTGCTTGATCGCGTAGATCACCGAGCCCTCGATCGGCCGGGGATCGCCTTCGATTGCCACCGAAATGCCGAGGAGCCTGCGCGCGCATGTCCGGTGAAATAGCGACCACCGGCGCACCGCTGCCCGGAACCGCTGGTGACCGAACGCTAGTTCCAACAGGGCTGCCAGTATGTAGAACACAGAGCCGACGTAAAATACCAAATAGAACAATAGGCTACGCAAAACCGTCATCGCATCCACCGGTTTACAGGTGCAGCAACCGCGCCAGCCAGCTGGCCAGCAGCTTGTTGTATTCGAGGAACAGGTTTCGCAGCGACGGCGTGGTCGTCACTGCATCCTGAAACATCGTTACGCCGTGCGGCAGGGCCGCGGACAGCTCCCCCGCGGCGCGCCGCATATGCCAGTCGGCGGTCACTAGCCGGACCCGACGATAGCCGTGATGCGCGATCCATGCCGCCGCTTCGTTGGCGTTGCTGCGGGTATCGACCGCCTCGAACCCGAGCGTCACGCAGCACTTCATCAGGTGCGCCGGGACATGGTATTGCGCAGCGAATTCGCCCCGAGTGACTTCGCGGTCGACCCCGGTCACCAGCATCGCTTTCGCCCGCTTGTGTTCGAGCACGTCGAGCCCACGCTCGATCCGCCCGGCCGAACCGGTGGGAACGATGATCGCATCGGTCGTGGTGCCCGCGAGCGGCTGTGGTAGTGACAGCGCGAAAACGACGAAGCCGATCATCCAGGCGGCCAGCACAGCGGCGATCAGGCGAATCATTAGAGCATCTTCCTGAGCGCAGTCAGCACCGTGATCCGCGCAGTAACCATTGCAATGGCCACGCCAGCAAGCGGGATCGCGGCGATCGCGAGCCAGTCGAGCGTTCCCAGTCCGCCACCTGCCACGAGCCCAGAATCGAGCGCCGAAAAGCGGCTCCCCAGCACCCAGATCGCGACCAGGCCCAGCGCGAGCCCGACCGTACCGCCCGCTGCGGCATCGAATCCCACCGAGCGCTGGAATATCCGCGCGATCTGCCCGTCGGTCCCGCCGAGCAGGTGGACGATCTCGATCGTTTCGCGATTGTTGCCGAGCGCGCTCCGCGCCGCGAGCCACACCGCCGCCGCGCTCGCCAACGCCAGCAAGGCAATCAACGCGATCGCGAGCCATTGCAACGCAGCAATCGCCGAGAATACCGGGCCGAGCCATTCGGACTGGGCATCGACGCGGGCCTGCGGCGCTGCGCTTGCCAGTGCGGAGCGTAGCCGGTCGAGCGTTGCCACATCGGCCGGACCGCGCAGCTGCACATCGATCAGCGCCGGGACCGGCACCGCCTCGTCGCCGCTCGTCCCGCTGCCGAGCCATGGTTCAAGCAGCTTGTCGAGCTCGCCCTGCGGCACTCTCCGAAGGCCGGCGACATCGGGCAGCTCGGCCAGCGCCTGCTCCGCGCGGTCAGCCTGACGCGCCTTTTCCGTCGGTTGGGCGGCGAGGATCTGTACCGTCGCAGCGCCCGCAAGCTGGCCTTGCGCAACACCGGCGATGTTGCTCAGCGCAAGACTGCCCGCTGCCGCGACGACGGTCAGCGCGACCATGATCGCGATCACCCACGGCATCGGACCAGCAAGCCGCGTTTGCGGCACCAGGGCCGCTGCGCGTTCGCCGCCGAAACGGGTGAGGCCGCGCGCAGTGGTGCGCTTGACCGCGGGTGGCTGGTCGACGCTCATGGCAGCATCCCGGCACGTGGTTCGCGCCGCGGGGGGTAGCGCAGCGCGCCCGTGGGATCGCTCAAACGCCCCTTGTCGAGCCGCATGATCAGCGAATCGGACACCTTGCGCAGCAGGTGGACATCGTGCGTCGCGACCACAACGGTCGTGCCCAGCCGGTTGAGCGCTTCGAACAGTCGCAGCAGCTTGAGCGCCATGTCGGGGTCGACGTTGCCTGTCGGCTCGTCGGCCACCAGCATGTCGGGCCGCCCGATCACCGCACGAGCGATAGCCACGCGCTGCTGCTCGCCGCCCGAAAGCGTCGCCGGCTTGGCTTCGGTGCGGTGCGAAAGGCCGACCCACTCGAGCATGTCGGCCACCGGTTTGGCGAGATCGGCCTCGCGCACGCCCGAAACTCTCAGCGGCAAGGCGACGTTGTCGAACGCGGAGAGGTGCGGGACCAGCCGGAAGTTCTGGAACACCACGCCGAGCCGGCGACGGAATGCCGGCAAGCGGTCGCGCGGGAGTGTGATCGTGTCGGTCCCGAACAGGCGAATCACTCCGCGCGACTGGCGCTGGGCGAGGTAGAGCAGCTTGAGCAGCGAGGTCTTGCCCGCACCGCTCGCCCCGGTGAGGAAGTAGAAGCTGCCCGGATGCAGCGTGAAGGAAACGTCGCTGAGCACTTCGCGATCGGTGCCGTAGCGCAGCCCGACATTGTCGAACGTGACGATATCCTGCGGCCCCTCGGTCATCGCGGGTCCAGTTCGGGCCGGCCTGTTAACAGGGGAAAATTCGGAGCGCACGCCATCGGTTGCGAGGCTATAGCGGCCCTTCGATGTGGAAAAAAGCCACCTGCGACACGTGTCTGCAACTGCCTGCTATTGTTGTGCGCAAGAGGTATCCCTAAGAATCAGTCTGGATGATTATAGCCTGCCCCGCCTGCGCGACCCGCTATGTCGTGCCGGATACCGCCATCGGGATCGAAGGGCGGACGGTTCGCTGTGCCAAGTGCCGGACCAGTTGGTTCCAGGAAGGACCCCAACTTGCAGCCGAGCCAGCGGCGGCACCTCCGACGGCATCTGCGGCGGCTCCGGATCAGGCCCCGGAGGCACAAAGCGCCGAAACCGAAGCCGAAACGGCTGTCACAGAGCGCGAACCGGAACCGCAGTCCGATGCCGGGTCGGATGCCGAGACCGATCCCGCCGAGAAACCGGCAACCGGATTTTCGGTCCGGTCGGACGAACCCCACGTCGAAAGCCGGTCGGAGCCGCCCGAGGAAGAGGTCGCGCCTCCCCCTCCCGAGTTCGCCGCACCGGCAACCCCGACTGTGGTCGAAGCTTCCACCGCGCCCGACCCTGATGCATACGCCGAGGCGGAAGAGGTCTCGCAATTCGATTACGAGCCACCGTTCCGGCGGCGGCGCAACGCGCTCAAGCTTTGGACCGCAGCAGCGGCGGTATTCGCGGTCTGCGCGATCGGCACCGTCGGTGCGGTCAGTTACTGGGGGCTGCCCGACTGGGTGCCGGTGAGCCGCCCGACTTTTGCCATGGGCAAACCCGACCTGGTGCTCGATTTCCCCGCCAGCAAGCAGGAACGGCGCGTGTTGCCCAACGGCACCGAGTTTTTCGGCGCGAGCGGCACAGTCAAGAATATCGGCCGCACGACGGTCAGCGTCCCTTCGATCCTGATCGTGCTGCGTGATGCCCGCGACCGGATCGTCTACAGCTGGGAAGTCCCCCCACCCAAGAAGTCGCTCGCGCCGGGCGAATCGGTCGCGATCAACGAAGCGGTGACCGACATTCCCAAGTCCGCCAAGTTCGCCGAGATCGGCTGGAAGCCCAGCTGACCGCGGACAGGGCGGCGCGCGGTTACGCGCCGAGCAATTCCGATACCGGCACGTAGTCGTAGCCCAGCTCGTCGGCGACCGCCTTGTAGGTCACGTTGCCGGCATGAACGTTGAGTCCGGCAGCAAGGTGCGGGTTCTGCCGCATCGCTTCCTTCCAGCCGAGTCGCGCAATGGTGAGCGCGTGCGGCAGGGTCACGTTGTTGAGCGCATAGGTGCTCGTGCGGGCGACCGCGCCGGGCATATTGGCCACGCAGTAATGAACGATCCCGTCGACGATGTAGGTCGGATCGGAATGGGTCGTCGCATGGCTGGTTTCGAAACACCCGCCCTGGTCGATCGCGACGTCGACCAGCACCGCGCCGGGACGCATGTCCTTCAACATGTCGCGCGTCACCAGCTTGGGAGCGGCCGCACCGGGAACCAGTACCGCGCCGATCACAAGATCGGCTTCGCACACCGCCTCGTGGAGGTTGGCCTTGTTCGAAAAGCGCGTCTTGGCGCGGCTTTCGAAGTGGATCCCCAAACGCTCGAGCACTTCGGGGTCGCGGTCGAGAATCGTGGTGTCAGCGCCCAGCCCCACGGCCATCTGCGCCGCGTTGAAGCCGACCACGCCGCCGCCGATTACCACGACCTTGCCCGGCAGCACGCCCGGAACGCCGCCCAGCAGAACGCCGCGCCCGCCATGCACTTTTTCGAGCGCGTTGGCACCGGCCTGGATGCTCATCCGCCCCGCAACCTGGCTCATCGGCTTGAGCAGCGGCAAGGTGCCGCCCGGACCAGTGACAGTCTCGTAAGCGATCGCGGTCACGCCCGACTTGACGAGATCGGCGGTCTGCGCCGGGTCGGGCGCGAGGTGAAGATAGGTATAGAGCACCTGGTCCTTGCGCAGCCGCGCGCGCTCGACCGCTTGCGGCTCCTTGACCTTCACGACCATTTCACACTCGGCGAAAATCGGCTCGGGCCCAGGCTTGATAACCGCGCCCGCCGCGACGTACTCGTCGTCATCGGCTCCGATGCCCAGCCCGGCACCGGTTTCCATCCATACTTCGTGGCCGTGGGCGACGAGTTCGCGCGCGCTTTCAGGGGTCAGCCCCACGCGAAATTCGTTGTCCTTGATTTCCTTCGGGCAGCCAATGCGCATCGGGCGATCTCCTTCTTGCGCGTCCCGTTACAATTGCAACCAACGTCGGGCAAGCACGATCCGAAAAACCCTGTTCGCACCCAGTCCGCTCGAACATGTGGATACCGTCATACAGGAGTCACATTAGGACCATACAGGCGGCGCGTCAGAGAAAACCTGATGTCATGAGGGACACTACTCCAATGTTGAAGAAGGTCAGTGGATCGGCGATCGCAATCGCCATCGCAGTTGGCTGGGCAATGCCCGCCCAGGCGCAGGACGCCACATCGGCTGAGGCTGAAATCGCCCAGATGCGGGCGCAGATGCAGGCGATGGCAGCGCGCATCGATGCGCTTCAGTCGCAGCTCGACGCCACGAAGTCGCAGGCGGACGCCGCGGCGACTGCGGCCAACCAGGCGGCCACCACCGCCGCTGCAGCCAACGAGACGGCTACCGCAGCCAAGGCCAGCAAGGCCGATCTCGGTTCGGCCAGCTGGGCTGCAGACACCAAGATCTCGGGCCGCATGTATTTCAACATGAGCACGATCAGCGCCGACGATGCCGCCGGCAACAACGTCCAGAAGGGCGGCGGCTTCGAGTTCAAGCGTTTCTATGTCGGCATCGACCACAAGTTCAACGACGTGCTGTCGGGCAACATCACCACCGACGTGACTTCGGCCAACGGCTCGGGCGCGCAACTCTACGTCAAGAAGGCCTACCTCCGCGCCAACTTCAGCAAGGCGCTGGACGTCCGCCTCGGTGCGACCGACATGCCGTGGATCCCTTATGTCGAGGGAATCTATGGCCACCGCTACATCGAGAACACGCTGACCGACCTCGACAAGTTCGGCACTTCGTCGGACTGGGGCGTTCACGTGCAAGGCAAGCTGGCCGACGGGCTCGTCAACTACCAGGTCTCGGCGACCAATGGCGCCGGCTACAAGACCATCAAGATGACCAAGTCGATCGACCTCGAAGGCCGCCTGGCGCTGAGCTATCACGGCTTCAACGCAGCGATTGGCGGTCATACCGGCAAGCTCGGCAAGGATGATGGCACGACCACCAACCTGAAGACCGCCAACCGCTTCGACGCGCTGCTGGCCTACAAGGGCAAGGTTTCCGCAGTTCCGTTCACGATCGGCGGCGAATACTTCCACGCCACCAACTGGAACAACGTGACCGGCGCGATTTCGCCGACGATGGACATCTCCTCGGAAGGCTACTCGATCTTCGCGTCGATCCAGCCAGTCGACAAGTGGGGCGTGTTCGGTCGCTACGACTGGGTGAAGCCGAACAAGGAGCTCGCTCCGCTGCAGGTCAACCACTACTTCAACGTCGGCGTCGAATACAGCCCGGCGAAGATCGTCGACATCGCGCTGGTCTACAAGCGTGACAGCGGCGACGACGGCATCGCCATCGGCCACCTTGGCTCCGGCCAGGCGACCCGCGACGAGTTCGGCATCTACAGCCGCTTCCGCTGGTAATACACCGCAATCGGCGCCGGCCCTTCAGCCAAGGACCGGACTGCTATTCAGGCCCCCCGTCGGCAGCAATGCCGGCGGGGGTCTTGCCATGTGTCGCTTGCCAGCCAGACCGCCGCGCCCCACATGGCTGCAAAACAGGAGGCCAATCGACCCATGCAGTTCACCATGAACGAGCTCGACCACGCAACCCGTTACAAGCTGCTGGTCAACACCGTGCATCCGCGCCCGATCGCGTGGGTGACGACGATCGACGATCAGGGGCGAGTGAATGCCGCGCCCTATTCGTTCTTCAACGCGATGGGCGGAACCCCGCCGCTACTGGCGATCGGTATTGGCTCGGACACGATCCGCAAGGGTGAGCGCGAGAAAGATTCGCTGCGCAACATCCGCGCGGCAGGCGAGTTCACGGTCTCGCTGGTATCGCATGCGCAGGCGCGCGCGATGGTCGATACCGCTGCTGCCGCGCCGTCCGGGGAAGACGAGCTGGCGGCCGCGGGCCTGTCGACCACGCCTTCTTCGCTGGTTGCCCCGCCACTGATCGCCGATGCCCCTGTCGGCTACGAATGCCGCCTGTGGCAATACATCGAAACCCATCCAGGCGGCGGGATCGTGCTCGGCGAAGTCCTCGCTACCCATATCGACGACCGGTTCGTTGGCGACGAAGACGGCAAGCTGCGGATCGATGCCCCGGCAATGGACCTCGTCGGGCGCGCGCACGGCAGCGGGTGGTACTGGCGCGGCTCGGACCAGCTCAAACTCGACCGGGTCGACTGGCCGCTGCCCGAGCGGTCGTAGGGGAACTAAAACGAAAAAGCCCGGCCGACCTGTGGTCGACCGGGCCTTTCGCGTAACGTCCCGAAGGGATCAGTACTTCACGCCGAGCTTGACGTACCAGAACCCGCCGTTGAACCCGAACGGACCGCCCGAACGCGGGTAGACCGAACCGTTCCCGAGACCGCCGGTGGCGGTGTAGATCGGGTTGTTGACCGTCGCCATGATCGGGTCGGGCTTGATGTTGAACAGGTTGTTCGCCCCGACCGTCAGCGTGTATTGATCGGCGAAGGTGTAGCTCACATCGATATCGGTCAGGAACTTCGCACCGAAGTGCTGGCCATCGATGAGCGCACCCGACGAAACGTTACCCGCACGGATCGGGTAGTCGTTCGAATCGCGCCACACACCGTAGTAGCTTTCACGCAGGTTGAACGTGAAATTGCCCATCTGCCAGTTGGCCGCGAAGTTCGCACGATGGTTCGGTGCGAGGTACTGGATGTCGATCAGCTGGGTCGGCCCGATCACGGTCGGGTCGTAGCTGGTCACCGTGCTCTTGTTGTAGTTGTAGGCTAACGTCAGCGCCAGCGGACCGCCCATGAGATCGGTCTTGTAGGTGCTCACCAGGTCGACACCGACGGTCTTCGTATCGAAGCCGTTGGTGAAGTACTGGACTGCACCGCCGAGTCCGACCGCAGAAAGCGCCGGCTGGGCGATGAGGTCGGCAGCCGAGACGTGGAACGTATCCGACACGCCGATGCGGTTCTTCACCTTGATCGAATAGGCGTCGATCGTCATCGTGAAGGCACTGCTCGGATTGATCACGAAGCCGAAGCCGAAGTTGGTCGACTTCTCCGGACTCAGCGTCTTCGCGCCGTAGTACTGCGCGATCGCACTGGTGACCGGGTACGTACCGGTTTGCACCTGGTTACCCTGTTCGAACGAGGTCGTCAGGATCTGCACGTTGTTCTGGCCCGGCGAAGGAGCATGGAAGCCCGTACCGTAAGTGGCGCGAACAGCAAGTTCCGGGGTCAGGTGATACAGGGCATTGACCTTGCCCACGGTCGAATCGCCAAACGTATCGTAGTGCTCGAAACGACCGGCGAGACCAAAGGTTAGGTTCTCGGTCAGGTCGCCTTCGAGGCCGAGGTAGCCACCGTAGCTGTTCTGCGAATAGCTACCCGCAGAAGCCGGGCTGGTGCCGCCGTAGCCGCTCGCGCCCGGAGGCATGGTGACCGTGCTATCATAGGCGTAAACACCCGGAGACGTCTCGGTGTAGAGATCCTGCACCGAATAGGGACCCGGCGCATACGACTGGAGGTCACCTGCGGTCGCTTCGTAGGACTCGCGCCGGTACTCGGCACCGGCCGACAGCGTCAGCGGGCTGTAGAGGCCAGCATCGATCGCGTAGGTCAGGTCGAGGTTGCCGTCGGTCTCGGTCTGGATCAGCGTGCCGAACTGGAAGCTCGTCTGGCTGTCCGGCCCGAACGACGGAGCGAGCGAGCTGTTCATCGACAGCTTGAGCGAGTTGCGCGCCGCGGTACCCGAAAGATCCCAGGTGAAGTTACCCGATTCGCCTTTCAGGCCCACCGTGCCATAAGCCTCGCGCGTCTCACCGATAAAGCGCGGAGTAAAGCCCGCCGGATAGAGAGTCGCGAAGTTGTAGACGTTGGTGTCCTTGACGAAACCGCCCGTCGGACAGGTTGCGTTGCCGGTCGGGCACGGCGTCAGGTAGACGTCGTGACGGAAGGCGGAGTTCGAGTTGCCCGAAGCGATCGAGGTGGTCGTGCCGTTGTAGCGTTCGGCGGTCCACGGTTGCGCTTCGCGGTAGTTGAAGCTCTCGTCCGCTTTCTTGTAGGCGTAGTTGCCGAACATGTAGAACGTGACACCGTCGGTCAGGTCGTACTCGCTGTTGAGCATCAGCTTGTAGCCATGCACCGGCGAGGAGCCCCAGATCTGCACCGGCCCCGGATAATTGGGCAACTGGTCTGCGAGACCGGGGTTGTTGGCCGCGAAATCGACTGCCGTCGCGCGCTGGACGCCGCGGCTGGTCTGGCCGTCGTCGTCGTATTCGCCGGTGACGTTGAGGAACCCGCGGCTACCGAGGTTGAAGCCGACATTGGCGGCGATCATGTAGCTCTTGCCGTCACCGTTGTCGTAATACTGGCCGTAACGCGCCTGCATTTCGAGGCCGGCCTTCTTGCGTAGGCCGAAGTTGAGCACGCCCGCAATCGCGTCCGAACCGTATTGCGCAGTCGCGCCTTCGCGCAGAACCTGCAGGTTGGAGATTGCCAGCGAGGGGATCGAGGAAATGTCCGGACCTTGCGAGCCGAACGATAGCGCGGTGTCGCCACCGGCGTAAACCTGGACCAGCGCCGAACGGTTGAAGCGCTTGCCGTTGATCATCACCAGCACTTCGTCGCCCGGGAGGCCGCGCAGCGAGGCCGAACGCACGAAGGTCGAAGCGTCCGAAATGGTGTTCTGGCCGACGAAGAACGAGGGGACCACGTTCTTGACTGCATCGATCATGCTGGCGGTCGGCTGGGCGACCAGGTCGCTAGCCCCGATCACGTCGACCGGCGATGCGGAGTCGGTCACCGTACGGTCGGTACGGCGGGTGCCGATCACGACGATCTGGTCCTGCGTCGAAGTATCTGCCGAAGTCGTGGAAGTATCGCTGCTCGCATCCTGCGCGAGAGCCGGTTGTGCGATCACCGAAGCGGCGAGTGCGATGCCGGCAGCGCCGAGCATATGCATGGTCCGTCGTGACATTATTGAACACCTCATTTTATAGCTGAGGCAATCAAGTTACGTTTCAGCCCCCTTTGGTTGCAAGTTGCAATCCGAGATGTGGCCAGAATTCCGCAGAATGTTGCAGTTGCGTAACAGATCGCGAGATCTGCAACTGTCAATTGGCTGAAATCTTTGGATAGGCCCGATCGATAATCAGGGGTAAAAGGGGTCAGAGCGGGTTCCCGTCGCGGTCACGATAGATGTCGCGCCGTCCGACATGGTTGGCCGGGCCGACGAGGCCGTCTTCCTCCATCCGCTCGATCCACTTGGCGGCGGTGTTGTATCCCACCCCCATCTGGCGCTGGAGCCAGCTGCCCGAGGCTTTCTGGTTTTCGAACACGATCTGGCACGCCTGGCGATACTTGCGCTCTTCGGGGTTGTCCGACGCAGTGAATTCGTCGTCGAAACTGAAACCGCCGCCGTCTTCGGGTTCCTCGGTCACGGCATCGACGTATTCGGGCTGGCCCTGCCCGCGCCAATGCTCGGCCACCGCATCGACTTCCTCGTCCGACACGAACGGCCCGTGGACGCGCAACAGAGCGCCGGTACTGGGCTTGTAGAGCATGTCACCCTTGCCGAGCAGCTGTTCGGCGCCCTGTTCACCGAGGATCGTGCGGCTGTCGATCCGGCTGGTGACATTGAACGCGATGCGGGTCGGCAGGTTGGCCTTGATCACTCCGGTGATGACGTCGACCGACGGCCGCTGGGTGGCCATGATCAGGTGTATCCCGGCCGCACGGCTCTTTTGCGCGAGCCGCTGGATCAGCACCTCGATTTCCTTGCCGACGGTCACCATCAGGTCCGCCAGTTCGTCGACGATCAGGACTATCTGCGGCAGCGTTTCGTAATCGAGCTGCTCTTCCTCGAACAGTTCCTCGCCAGTCTCGGGATCGAACCCGGTCTGCACCCGGCGACCGAGCGGTTTGCCCTTGGCCTTCGCCGCGCGCACGCGTTCGTTGAAACCCCCAAGGTTGCGCGCACCGATGCTGCTCATCATCCGGTAGCGGCGCTCCATTTCCTCGACCGCCCACTTGAGCGCGCGGACCGACTTGTGCGGCTCGGTCACCACCTGGCTCAGCAGGTGCGGGATATCGTCATAGCTCTTGAGTTCGAGTATCTTCGGATCGATCAGGATCAGGCGGCATTCGTCGGGCGTGAAACGATAGAGCAGGCTCAGCAGGATGCAGTTGAGCCCGACCGACTTGCCCGAGCCGGTGGTCCCAGCAACCAGAAGGTGCGGCATCGCGGCAAGGTCGGCGATGATCGGCTCGCCCGCGATGTCCTTGCCGAGGATGATCGGCAGGGAGCCGCGGGCGTTGACGAACGCATCGCACGCGGCGAGTTCCTTGAACGAGACCATCTGCCGGTCGGCGTTGGGCAATTCGATCCCCATCACCGTCTTGCCGGGGATCGAGGACACGCGTGCGCTGATCGCGCTCATGTTGCGGGCAATGTCTTCGGCAAGGCCGATAACCCGGCTGGCCTTGATGCCGGGGGCCGGCTCTAGCTCGTACATCGTCACCACCGGGCCGGTGCGCACGGCGGTAATCTCGCCCTTCACGTTGAAGTCGTCGAGCACGGTCTCGAGCAGTCGCGCATTGCGCTCGAGCGCCAGCTTGTCGAGCTTGGGCGCGGTGTTTTCGGGCATTTCGGACAGCAACTCGAGGCTGGGCAGCTCGTAGTCGGCGAACAGGTCCTTCTGCGCTTTCTTGCCCTTCGGCTTCGCGCGCTGCGGCGGTGCGGTGGGATCGACGATCTGCGGCGCGCGCCGCTCGGCGATCTGCGGGTCGTCGTCCGGTTCGACCCGGCCCTTGGCGACCTTGTCGTTGCGCCGGCGCGGGATCACGACCGTACCCTCGGCAAGCTTCGGGGTGCGCTTGAGGAAGCGCGGCAGCGTCAGCAACGCCGCCCAGTCGAGTGCGAACACCCGCGCGGCAAGGCCGATGCCTCCGGCAAGCGCAGCGAGCGCAGCGGTAAGGATGATCCATCCCTGCGATGCATCGGGAAAGCGGTGCGCGATCCCGCGTACCGCACCGGCACCGAGCAACCCGGTGATCCCGCCCATCGACGCGGGCAACGATCCGCGCGGCCCGTCGAATGTCAGCGCGAGGACCGTCCCGATCAGCGCCATTGCCAGCAGCAGCAGGCCGAACGGGCGCCACCAGCGGGTCTCGGTATCGATCTCGTCGTCTTCGACATCGCGCCATAGCGCCCGCGCGCCGACATAGAGCAGCGGTAACAGCAGCACACCCGACCAGCCGAACAGGAAATAGACCCGTTCCGACACCCATGCGCCCCACAGCCCCATCCAGTTGCGGATGTCGGTGCCTGCGGCAGCGGTAGACAGGCTCGGGTCGGTCTGGGTGTAGCTGGCCATCGCCAGCCCGAGGAAAATCATCCCGGCGAACAGCACAGCGGCACCCGCCATCTCGCTTGCGCGGCGCAGGCTGCGACGGAACGCCGCGCGCCAATCTGCCTGGGGCGCCTTAGCGGATGCGCGTGAAGCCATTATCGTGTCGATCCCGAATTGCGTCCGCACGCATCATCGCTTGCCGAGGACTCGCCGTCAAGAATCTGCGGGGTTACCGCTTCGCGCGGTTACGCTAAGCAATGGCCACGACGGGAGAATTATGTACCGACCTCTGCCCAGGACGATACCGACGCTCGACGGCCTGCGCGGGCTGGCGGCGCTGGCGGTGCTCGTTTCGCACAGCGCCAATGCCGGGTTCCTTCCCGCGGTGCTGGGCGGCGGCTTCGGTCATGTCAGCGTGGGGGTGTTCTTCACGCTGAGCGGGTTCCTGATGGCGCACGTCTGCTTCGGCAAGCCGTTCAACCGCGGCGAAATTTCACAATACCTGGTCGCCCGCGGCAGCCGTGTGCTGCCGATGTTCTATGTGGTGGTGGTTGTCTCGGTCGCGCTGCTGGCGACGATCGGGGCGGGGTTCTACGGCATCGTCAACTGGCACCGCGCGGCGTTCAACCTGCTGCTGCTGCGCGGTGACGGAGTGTTGTGGTCGGTCCCGGTCGAGGTGCAGTGCTACCTGATCTTCCTCGCGGTGTGGCGGGCACAGGCGCGCGGACATATCTGGCCGCTCGTCCTGCTGCTTTCGCTGGCCGCAATCGTTTCGGCATACTTATGGGCAGGGAGCGCATGGGGCGTCGGTTACGTGTTCCTGTGGCTGCACTTCTTCCTGATCGGTGCAGCGCTCAGGCACTTGCTCGACGACGGCGCGCGGAACCGAATGCCGGCATCGCTATCCGGGTCACCGGCAATGGCGCTTGGTTTGGTTGCCTTGGCTATGGCGCTGCTGCTTCCGCCCGATTTGCGTGCAGCGCTAGGGTGGCATTCACCCGAACCGTTCCTCGACCCGTTCGTGATCCTGGCGATGCCGATGTTGCTGTGGGCGAGCTGCGCCGGAGCCGGACCGATGGCGGCGCTCGCCGCTCCCTCGCTGCGCTGGCTCGGCGCAATCTCGTTCAGCCTGTACCTGTTGCACGCACCGATCATCTTCCTGGTCGAGCGGCTGCACATCGCCGCCAACGCGCCACCGTTCGCCCGGTTTGCGCTGGTGCTGGCCGCGAGCCTGCTGGCGTCGTGGATCACCTATCGGCTGATCGAGCGTCCGGCTCAGGGCTGGCTCCGCGCGCGCTATAGCGCCAGCAGCCAAGCGCTCAGCCCGGTTCCTTGAGCGCCAACCCGTCGATCGCCGCCCAGCGGTTCCAGCCGATTTCGCGGGCCCGCTCGTAATCCATCCCGCCAAGCGCGATCACCGGCATTTCCGCAAGTGCAGAGAGCGCATGGAAGCGTTCCGGCCCCAGCGCTTCGCGGTCGGGGTGGGTGCGCGTGGGGAAAACCGGGCTGAGCATCACCGCATCGGCCCCGGCGGCATTGGCGTGAGCGATCTCGATCGCGTCGTGCACCGCGGCGATGCGGAGCAGCTGCGGCGCCTCGCCGATCGCTTCGGGCGGGCCGTAGGAGCCGTCGGCACCCCAGCCCTGCGCCTCGTCGTCGCTGCCCGACAGGATTGCAAGGTGTCCGCCTGCCCGCAGGCGCGGCAGCAGTGCATCCCACCGTGCACGGCGAGTCGCAGGATCGAGGTGGTAGTGACGATAGACGAACGCTGAACCCGGCGGCAGTGCAGCGATCGCGCGGTCGAGCGAATCCTCGTTGCGCGCATCGGACAGGAGCCACAGGTCGGGCAACTGGGTCTGGCGTGTCGTCACAAGCCCGCTATAGCGCAGCGCGATGGAAAACCCACCCTCCCCGCTGCAACTCGTCCACGACCAAATCGCCCGTGCGTGCAAGGTGGCCCGCCGCGAAGTGAGCGACGTCACGCTGGTCGCGGTGAGCAAGACGCACCCGGCCGAAGCGATCGTGCCGTTGCTCGATCAAGGCCAGCGGGTGTTCGGCGAAAACCGCGTGCAGGAAGCGCAGGCGAAGTGGCCCGCGCTGCGCGAGCGGTGTCCGGGCGTACAGCTCCACTTGGTCGGTCAGCTGCAATCGAACAAGGCGGAAGACGCAGTGGCGCTGTTCGACTGCATCCATTCGCTCGACCGGCCAAGCCTGGTGACAGCGCTCGCCAAGGCGTGCGACAAGGTCGGCCGCCAAGTGCCGTGCTTCGTGCAGGTCGATATCGGCGAGGAAGCGCAGAAAGGCGGTTGCCCGATCGCCGAATTGCCCGCGCTGCTCAAGCAGGTGCGCGATGCGGACATACCATTGGCCGGGCTGATGTGCGTGCCCCCGTTCGGGATCGAACCCGCCCCGTTCTTCGCCCTGCTCGACAAGCTGGCGGGCGATAATGGGCTGGAAGGTCGCAGCATGGGGATGAGCAGCGACTACGAGACGGCGATCATGCTCGGCGCGACGCACGTGCGAGTGGGCACAGCGCTGTTCGGGGGGAGGGAGTAGGGTCGGCTGCCAACGGTCCCTTAGCGCAAGCCAAATCTGTTTCCCGCGTCCCCAACAATTGGAATCCGATTGTATATTGAACCGAGATTTGGTTTAGACTCTGTTCTTTGAGGGTGTAAGTCATGTCTCAGTGGTTTCCCGACGTAAGCGAATACGAAGGAGCTAAGAAGGCCCTGAACGGAGGCTTCTATGCCTGTCTTGCTTTTGCGGCGATGAATGTCCTTGGAATTGTCTTCATAATGCTTGCCGCCAAGAACCCGTCGTCCGGCGAAGCGGTCACTCAAATGACTGGAGCAATCTTTGGAGTTTTGGTCGAGTTGACCATCGTGCTGATCGCTGCTTGGCGGTTCAAGCGAGAGAAGGGCCTTATATGGGGCACCTTGGCACTTCTGCTTTTTGCATTAGAGGTATTTATGAAGGTCGCAGGCGGCACCACCAATGTTGGCTGGATTTTCTTCTATGCCGCGATTTTTGCGGGTCTAGCCAACGGGCTTAGAGGGGCGTGGGCAATTCGCTCCAACGAGTTCGTTGATATTGACGCAGAGACCTTTTCTTGACGGCGCGCGCGTCAAATAGGTTCAATGACCGCCTTCCAACTCTAGCCGACCCTCGTTTCAAACCCCTTCCAGCTCAGCCTGCCGTTCGTCGCTCGCGGCATCGAGCAGCGCCGCTTCGATCACCTTGAGCTTGGCGGGCGCAGTCACTTTCCCGCCGGTCAGGTCGGTCACGTAGAAGGTATCCGCCGCGCGTTCGCCGTAGTGGGTAATGTGGGCGGACTGCACCACCAGGCTGCATTCGAACAGCGCGCGGGCCAGCCGGTTGAGCAGCGCCACGCGGTCGCGCGCGTTGACTTCGATCACCGTGAACCGGCCCGAGGCCTGGTTGTCGAACAGCACCACCGGCCGCACATCGAACGCCTTGGCGCGGCTGTGGACCAGCGGCTGCTTCGCAAGTTGCGGCACCAGGCTGATCCGGTTGGCCAGCGCATCGCCGATCGACTGCTTGATGCGCTGGAGTTGGCGTTCCTCCGAAAACGGGCGGCGGTGGTTGTCCTGCACCAGGAAGTTGTCGACCGCCCACCCCGTCTTGGTGGTGTGGATGCGCGCGTCGATGATGTTCGCACCGGCGAGGTGGATTCCCCCGGCGATGCGGTAGAATAGCCCCGGGTGGTCGGCGGCGATCACCGTTACCAGCGTCGCCCCGCGCGCTTCGTCGACCTCGCAATGGATCGACAGGTTGTCCTGCGCTTCGTGGGCGGCGACGTAATGCTCCACGTTGATTGCGATGATGTCTTCAGGCTCGGCGATCCAGTAGGCATCGTCGAACCGGTCGCCGTAAAGCCGCAGGAAACCTTTCTTGTGACCCAGTAGCTCGGCAACGGCTTCCTTCTTGGCCTTCACCCGCTCGGCGCGGCCATGCCGCATGTGACCGAGCCGCAGGCGCTCTTCAGCGGCATCGTAAAGCTCGCCCAGCAACTGGCCCTTCCAGCTGTTCCACGTTCCCGGCCCGACCGCGCGGATATCGACCGCCGTCAGCACCAGCAGGTGCTTGAGTCGCTCGAGGCTCTGCACTTCGGCGACGAAATCCTCGATCGTCTTGGGGTCGGTCAGGTCGCGTTTCTGCGCGGTGCGGCTCATCAGCAGGTGCTGGCGCACGAGCCACGCGACGAGCGCGGTTTCGCCTTCGTCCAGCCCGAAGCGCGGACACAATTCTTCGGCTACTTCGCCGCCGAGCACCGAATGGTCGCCGCCGCGCCCCTTGGCGATATCGTGCAGCAGCGCCGCAACGTATGCGACCCGGCGGCTGGCGACTTCGTGGATCAGCCGCGTCGAGCGCGGATGGTCGGCAACGAGCTCGCCCTTCTCGATCCGGCTGAGCAGTCCGATCGCGCGGATCGTGTGCTCATCGACGGTGTAGTGGTGGTACATGTCGAACTGCATCTGCGCATTGACCCGTCCGAAATCGGGCACGAACCGGCCGAGCACGCCCGCTTCGTTCATCCATCGCAGGACCATCTCGGGATTGTTGCGCCCGGTCAGCAGGTCGAGGAACAGCGCGTTGGCGCGTGGATCGTTTCTGATGCCTGACTTGATCAGCCCCGAATCGCGCGCCGCCTGCCGCATCGTTTCGGGGTGGACTTCCAGCTCGTTCGCCTCGGCCAGCTGGAAGATCTCGACCAGCCGTACCGGATCGTTCCTGAACCATTCGTCGCTCGGCGCGGCGATGCTGCCGCCGAACACGCGGAAGCCCTTGAGCGAACGCGCACGCGGCTTGAAATTTGCCAGCAATCCCTTGCGGGCGCGGCTCTTGGCAAACTGCTCGTCAATGTGGGCGAGGAACACACCGGTCAGGCTGCCGACCCGCTTGGCCTGCAGGAAGTAGAACTGCATGAACCGTTCGACCGCGCTTTTTCCGGGCCGGTCGGCGAAATGCATCCGCTGCGCAACCTGCCGCTGCAAGTCGAACGTCAGCCGGTCTTCGGCGCGCCCGGTGATCGTGTGCAAGTGGCATCGCACCGCCAGCATGAAGCCTTCAGCGCGACGGAAGCTGCGGTATTCGGCCGCGGTGAACAGCCCGACATCGACCAGCTCCGAGGCGGTGCGGACCTTGTGGATGTATTTGCCGATCCAGTAGAGCGTCTGCAGGTCGCGCAGCCCGCCCTTGCCGTCTTTGACGTTAGGCTCGACGACGTAGCGGCTATCCCCCATCCGCACGTGCCGCGCGTTGCGCTCTTCCAGCTTCTCGGCGACGAACTGGCGCTCGGTGCCCTTGACGACATCGTCGGCGAAGCGTTGCGACGCTTCGTCGTAGAGGTCCTGGTCGCCCCAGACGTAGCGCCCTTCGAGCAATGCCGTACGGATCGTCAGGTCGCCCCTGGCCATGCGCACCATGTCGTCGACCGAGCGGCTCGAATGGCCGACCTTCAACGCCAGGTCCCATAGGTAATAGAGCATCGCTTCGATCACCTGCTCGCACCACGGGGTGTTGCGCGACGGGGTGAGAAAGGCGATGTCGACATCCGAATGCGGGGCCATCTCCGCACGGCCGTAGCCACCGACCGCCACTACGGTCAGCCGTTCGCCGGTCGAGCGGTTGGCTGCCGGGTAAACATCCGCCACCACGTGGTCGTGGATCGTGCGCAGCAACTGGTCGACGAGAAACGCATAGCCGGCGGTAATCTCGTGCCCGGCGGAGGGTTTTTCCTCCAGCCTGCGACCAAGCTCCTCGCGGCCGCTCGCCAACGCGTCGCGCAGCGCCGCCACGATCGCGGGCCGCGCCTTGGCGGCTCCGTCGGCCTCAGCCAGATCGGCGATCTTTCCGGCAAGCGCGCGACGATCGATGATCGATCGCTGGCTGGGAATGCGGTATCCGTTCAAGCGGCGGCGACCTTCTCGGTATATTTCGCCCGCAGGGTGCGCTTGTCGATCTTTTGCGTGCCGAGCCGCGGCAGCGCTTCGTCGGAAATCCAGATGTGCTCTTCGAGCGGCACCTTGAAAGACGCGATGCTGCCAAGCAGGAATTCGCGCAGGTCCGCTGCGCTCAGGGCGTGATGGGGCTTGAGGAAATAGACCGCCGCCGGGACTTCGCCCATCCGCTCGTCGGGCAGGCCGAACACCGAGCATTCGGCAACCGCGTCATGCGCGTAGATCGCTTCCTCGACCTCGATACAGGTAATGTTTTCGCCGCCACGGATGATGATGTCCTTCTTGCGGTCGACGATATAGAGGTAGCCATCCTCGTCGAGCTTGCCGAGATCGCCAGTGCGGAAATACATCGTGTCGGTGAACGCGGCGCGGGTCGCTTCGTCGTTGTTCCAGTAGCCCACGAAGTTGCAGACCGAGCGGATCGAGACTTCACCCACCGCGCCTTGCGACAAAGCGTTGCCATCGTCGTCGAGGATCGCAAGATCGACCAGCGGGCGGCTCGGCTTGCCGGTGCTCGACGGCTTGGCGAGATAGTTTTCGTTGAAGTTCGCGCAGCCCACGCCGTTGGTTTCGGTGAGACCATAGCCGAGCAGCGGGAACCCGTCGGGGAACGCGTCACGGATCTTGGTTACGTGCTCTACCGGGCGCGGCGCGCCGCCTGCGGCGAACCCGGTGCACGAACTGATGTCGTACTGCGCGCGGTCGGGATGGGTCGCGATCTCGTAGCTCATCAGCGGGACCCCGGCGAAGTAGCTCACCTTCTCCTGGTCCATCAGCCGCAACGCCTCGCCCGCGTTCCAGCGCGGCATCATCACCAGCTTGCGGCCCAGCGCGAAGCTCTGGAGGAACACCGGCACTTCACCGGTTACGTGGAACAGCGGCACCGCGACTAGCGCACAGGCCTGCGAGGTCGGCGCGTTGCCGCCCGAATCGAGGTAGGTAAATGCCATCAGGGTCTGCATCGCATAGCTGAGCGCGCCGTGGACCACCCCGCGATGATCCGACCACGCGCCTTTCGACTTGCCGGTCGAACCCGACGTGTAGAGCACCGTGGCATAATCGTCCGGGCCGACGTCTGGCAGCTGAGCGCCTGCCGGATCGCCCCAGATTTCGGACAGCCCGTCGGCAGGCACGCTGTCGTGCTCGAACAGCACGATTTTCGCGCCGTGCGGATGCCCCTCGAGCCGCTTGGCGCGCTGGGCATCGGCGAGCAGCAGCTTGCATCCGACCAGCTCGATCTGGTCCGCCAGTTCGTCACCGCTCGAAAACCCGTTGAGCAGCGTCGCGCAACCACCCGCCGCGAGGATGCCCATGTAGGCGACAATCCAGTTCGACGAATTGCGTGCCGCAATCCCCACCCTGTCGCCGCGGGCAACGCCGTGGCGGGCCATGAGGCCGGCGGCTACCTGCAGCGCAGCATCCCATGTCTCGGCAAAGGTCAGCCGGACATCGCCGTCAACCAGGAAATCAGCCTCGGCATGTTCGGCGCAGTAATGCGCGAAATAATGCACCAGGCTCGGGGGAGCGTTCTTGAGCATCGGCATAGCCACGCCGTTGCGCTCGAAGGGGACCGTCTCCGCCGGCGCGCCGGGGGCGGTCAGCTGGTCCATGATCGCATCAAGTGACTTGTCGAGCTCGGTGGCCATTGGCGGGAAATCCTCTCCATTTATCGTTACTTCCCGTGCGGGGGCTCGCACGGGGTTTCGCCGGAGCGCAGGCTATGCCACAAGCGCGCGCAAATCGGCGCACCCACTCCGTATGCGCCTTAGGTAAGGACCAAACGTGCTGCTGTCACTACTGGCCGAAGCGCCCCACGTGATCCATTTCGCAGACCTCGGCCTGCATCGGGGCATCAACCTCGGCTTCTTCGAACTGCGCTTCTATTCGCTCGCCTACCTCGCCGGCATCCTGTTGGGATACTGGCACATCTCGAAAATGATCAAGGCGCCCGGCGCGCCGCTGGCCCAGCGTCATGCCGACGACCTGTTTTTCTACTGCACGCTCGGCATCATTATCGGCGGGCGGCTGGGGTACGCCGCGTTCTACACCGGCGGAACCAGCGACGAGCCGAGCATGTTCACGCACTTTACTCCCGGTCAGTTCCCCAGCTGGGACCTGCTGCGGCTGTGGGACGGGGGGATGAGCTTCCACGGCGGGGTGATCGGCGTTTTGCTGGCGATCGGCTGGGTCTGCTGGCGCAACCAGCTGAGCTTCATCCGGGTGGCCGACTACATCGCGGTCAACGTGCCGTTCGGGATGATGTTCGGGCGCATCGCCAACTTCATCAACGGCGAGCTGTGGGGCCGCCCTGCCCCTCCGGGAACCCCGTTCGCGATGATCTTCCCCGGCGGCGGCGATATCCCGCGTTACCCCAGCCAGCTCTATGAGGCAGCGCTCGAAGGGCTGCTGATGATCATCATCATGCTGCCGCTGTTCTGGAAGACCCGCGCACGCTGGCGCCCGGGGCTGATGGTCGGCGTATTCACCGCGGGCATCGCCGCAGCGCGCTTCACGGTCGAATTCTTCCGCGAGCCCGACCCGCAGCTGCTGGCGTTCGCCGAGCGTACCGGCCTGAGCATGGGCCAGTGGCTGACGATCCCGCTGATCCTGATCGGCATCGGGATGGTGGTCCGCGCGCTTGTCCGGCCCTCGCTCGGTGCGCCGAGCAAACCCGCGCCCGCCGCCTCGCAATCCGGGGAGGCCAGCGACACGGATCCGGCATGAGCGGCGAAGAGCAGCTGAGCCTGGCGGACATATTCCGCCGCCTGATCCGCACCTCGGGGCCGATCAGCGTCGCGCACTTCATGGCCGAGAGCAACGCGCGCTATTATGCCGGGCGCGATCCGCTGGGCACAGCGGGCGACTTCATAACGGCACCCGAAATAAGCCAGATGTTCGGCGAGCTGATCGGGCTATGGCTGGCGGATATGTGGATCCGCGCCGGGCGGATCGAACCGCCGCACTATGTCGAGCTCGGACCGGGACGCGGCACTCTCGCCAAGGACGCGCTGCGGACCATGAAGCGCTACGGCCTCGAGCCTTTCGTCCACTTCGTCGAAACCTCGCCTTCGCTGCGAAAGCTCCAATACGATGCCGTGCCCGATGCCGAGTTCCACGACGACCTCAGCACGGTGCCCGACGATGGGCCGATGCTGCTGGTGGCGAACGAATTCCTCGATGCTCTCCCGGTGCGCCAACTGGTCCGCACTGCCGACGGCTGGCGCGAACGGATGGTCGGGCTCGATGCCGATGAAAACCTCACCTTCGTCAGCGGGAGCCAGCCGATGGACAGCGCAGTCCCGCCCGACCGGCACGAAGCGAGCGAAGGCACGATCATCGAGACTTGCCCCGCCGCTGCCGCGATCGTCTACGAAATCGCCGGCCGGCTCGCCTTGCAGGATGGGGCGGCCTTGCTGATCGACTATGGCCATGCCGACGGGCGCGCCGGCACCACGCTGCAAGCGGTGAAAGCGCACAAGAGCGTCGATCCGCTCAGCGCTCCGGGCGAAGCCGATCTTACCGCGCTGGTCGATTTCGCCACCCTTGCGCGGGTCGCGCAGTCACGCGATGCGCGGTGGCTCGGCACCGAAACGCAAGGCGACTGGCTGCGCTCGCTGGGGATCGAGACCCGCGCGGAAAACCTCGCCTATCGCGCGCCGCACTACCGCCAGGAACTGGAGGCCGCACGCGACCGGCTGATTGCCGACGACCAGATGGGCCAGCTGTTCAAGGTCATGGGGCTTGCATCGCAGCGCTGGCCGCAGGGCGTCGGGTTCGGCAGCGAGGACTAGCCGCGCGGCCTAGTTTCCGCCGAGCCCGATCTGCCGCTCCAGCCAGTGCGCGGCCTCGGCCGGGGTCTTCTTGTCGTCGGGTCGATCGACCATGAAGTTGGCCTGCCGCATCGTTGCCACGTCGATCTTGCCGAGGAGCGGTTTGAGCGCGCCCGACAGGCGCTTGTCGCCCGCGCGGCGCTGCGAGAGCAGCAGGATCGCATCGTAATTGGGCAATGCGTGCTTGGGGTCGGCCAGCACCGCCAGGTGGTCGGCCGCGATCCGCCCGTCGGAGGTATAGGCGCTGATCACGTCGGCTTCGCCCGATTGCAGTGCGTCGTACATGAAGGTCGGAGCGAAGTTGCGCTCGCGCGCAAAGCGCATGCCATAGGCGGTTTCGACCGATTTCCATTCGGGCCGTTCGAAGAATTCCGGGTCCCCGCCAATCGTCAGGCGCGGCGAGATGCGCGCAAGATCGCTCAGCGTTTCGATGTGCAGCGCCCTTGCCTGCTGCCCGCGCATCGCCAGCGCGTAGGCGTTTTCGAACCCGAGCCGCCCGAGCACATCGACCCCGCGCGTGCCTTCCCACTTCGCGATGATGGCCAGCATCCGGTCGCGCGGCACATTGTCGGTGCGCTTGAGCTGGTTGGCCCAAATTGTTCCGGTATAATCGAGCGAAATGTCGATCTGCCCGCTCTCGATCGCGCTCTGGACGATCGCCGAGCCCATCCCGTCGCGATAGGCAACGCTGTAACCTGCCTTTTCGAGTTGCTGCCCGACCAGCCGGGCGAGGATGTATTGTTCGGAAAACCCCTTCGCACCGATAACGACGGTATCGTCGGCATTGCGCACGAACGCAGGCCACAGCGCCCCGGCCACCCCCAGTGCGATGATCCCGAACCCGATCCGGCGCAGCCACGGGCGGCGCTCGGAAAGCCCCCGTTCAACCAGCGCGAGCGTGAAATCGGCGGCCATCGCCAGCCCCGCAGCGGCGATGCACCCGGCCAGCACCAGCGGCCAGTTCTGCGTCTGCAACCCGGCGAAGATCGGATCGCCGAGGCCGGGCTGGCCGACCGTGGTCGACAGCGTGGCGGCACCGATCGTCCACACCGCAGCAGTGCGGATTCCACCCATGATGTAAGGCGCAGCGAGCGGCGCTTCGACCAGCCGCAGCTTCTGCCAGCCGGACATCCCTACCGCGTCGGCCGCTTCGAGCACGCCGGCTTCCATCTCCGCCCGCGCGGTCACTGCATTGCGCAGGATCGGCAACACCGCATAGAGTGCCAGTGCGAGCAATGCGGGCAGGAACCCGAGCGTCGGCAAGGCTTCGCCGAACACGACCCTGAGCGAGAGCAGGATCGGGAAGAACAGCGCCAGCAGCGCCAGCGCAGGGATCGTCTGCACGAGGCTGGCGATACCGAGCGTGATGCGCGCGACCGCAGGCGACCGGCTCGCCCACACCGCCAGCGGCAAGGCAACGAGAATGCCCAGCGCCAGCGCGGATGCGGACAACAGCACGTGTGCCGCGAATTTGTCGCCCAGCCCGGCGATGATCGAGATAATCCCCGTCACGCGTCGCCCGCCATCGCTTCGATCGCATCGGCCTGCGCGCGCGGAACCGCAACGAGCTGCTGCGCTTCTGCGCCGCCCGCCCCTTTGAGCAAGGCACGCGGAGTCTCATCGGCGACCACCCGCCCTGCGTCCATCACCAGCACCCGGTCGGCAAGCAGCAGCGCTTCGGCCATGTCGTGCGTGACCATCACCGTTGTCAGCCCCAGCTCGCGATGCAAGTCGCGTACGCGGTTACCCAGCGCATCGCGGGTCACCGGATCGAGCGCGCCGAACGGCTCGTCCATCAGCAGCAGTTCCGGCTGGACCGCGAGCGCGCGGGCGACCCCGACCCGCTGGCGTTGCCCGCCCGAAAGCTCGGACGGCATTCGCAAGGCATGCTCGCGCTCCAGCCCGACCAGTTCGAGCAACTCGTGGACCCGCTCGCGCCGCATCGGTTCGCCCGCCAGCCGTGCACCGATGCCGATATTGGCCGCGACATCCATATGCGGGAACAGCCCGATCGACTGGAACACGTAACCGATCCGGCGGCGCAGCGCGGGCGCCGGCCCGGCAAGCACATCCGCGCCCTCGATCGCGACATGGCCGGCATCGGGCTCGACCAGGCGGTTGACCGTACGCAGCAAGGTGGACTTGCCCGATCCGGACTCGCCGACCAGCGCGACGAACTGCCCGCGCGGGACAGACAGCGACACGTCATCGACCGCCGTCACCGCGCCGAAGCGCTTCGTCACGCCAACGAAGCTGAGCATGTCCGCCGGATCGGCCATCGCTGGCGAGCCTAGCCGCGTTGACGGCGCATTGCGACCCTGCGGCTTTGATTGCCTTTGCAACCATCCCTCGGCTATGCGGCGCGGCAACAGGAGAGAACTTTTGCGCGCAACCCCCGATTTCGATTTCCAGCTCGGCGAAGCGGCCGAAATGATCCGCGAAAGCGTCAGTCGGTTTGCCGACGAGCAGATTGCTCCGCTGGCCGAGAAGGCCGACCGCGACGACTGGTTCCCGCGCGACGAACTCTGGACCGCAATGGGCGATCTGGGCCTCCACGGGATTACCGTGGAAGAAGAATGGGGCGGGCTTGGCCTCGGCTATCTCGAACACGTGATCGCGGTCGAGGAAGTCAGCCGCGCAAGCGCCAGCATCGGCCTCAGCTACGGCGCGCATTCGAACCTGTGCGTCAACCAGATCCGCCGCTGGGGCAACGACGAGCAGAAGGCGAAATACCTGCCCAAGTTGATCAGCGGCGAGCACGTCGGTTCGCTCGCCATGAGCGAGGCCAGCGCAGGCTCGGACGTTGTTTCGATGAAGCTCAAGGCCGACGCGGTGCAAGGCGGTTTCGTGCTCAACGGCACCAAGTTCTGGATCACCAACGCGACATGTGCCGATACGCTGGTGGTCTATGCCAAGACCGACGGCCACGCCGGATCGCGCGGGATCACCGCGTTCCTGATCGAGAAGGACATGCCCGGCTTTTCCATCGGGCAGAAGATCGACAAGATGGGAATGCGCGGCAGCCCCACCGCCGAGCTGGTGTTCGACGATTGCGAAGTCCCCGAAGAAAACGTGATGGGGCCACTCAACGGCGGGGTCGGCGTGCTGATGAGCGGATTGGATTACGAGCGCGTGGTGCTCGCGGGCCTTCAGCTCGGGATTATGCAGGCCTGCCTCGACACCGTCATCCCCTACCTGCGCGAGCGCAAGCAGTTCGGCAAACCGATCGGCTCTTTCCAGCTGATGCAGGCCAAGGTCGCGGACATGTATGTCGCGCTGCAATCGGCGCGCGCCTACACCTACGCCGTCGCCAAGGCGTGCGACGCAGGCCAGACCACCCGGTTCGACGCAGCGGGCACGATCCTGCTGGCGAGCGAGAACGCGTTCAAGGTCGCCGCCGAAGCGGTGCAGGCGCTGGGCGGAGCGGGCTATACCAAGGACTGGCCGGTGGAGCGTTACCTGCGTGACGCCAAACTGCTCGACATCGGTGCGGGGACCAACGAGATCCGCCGGATGCTGATCGGTCGCGAGTTGATCGGAGCAGCGGGATGAGCGACGACGAAGAATACGTTTACGACGAAGTGACCGGCGAATGGATGCCGGCTTCCGAACTGGCCGCGCGGCAAGCCGAAGAGGACAAGGTCGAAGTCCGCGACGCGGTCGGCAACCTGCTGTCGGATGGCGACCAGGTGACGCTGATCAAGGACCTGGAGGTCAAGGGCGCGGGCCAGACGCTCAAGCAGGGCACGCTGATCAAGTCGATCCGCCTCACGGGCGATCCGCAAGAGATCGACTGCAAGTATCCCGGTATCAAGGGCCTCGTCCTGCGCGCCGAGTTCGTGAAGAAGCGTTGAGGCGCCAAGTATGACTGCACCCGTCCTCACCTCCAAACTCGACCGCGAAGATCCGCAAGCAAAGGCGCGGTTCGCGCACAACAAGTGCCTTGCGGACGAGTTGCGCGCACGGGTTGCCGAAGCCGCGCTTGGCGGGCCGGAGAAGCATCGCGAGAGGCACGTTTCGCGCGGCAAGTTGCTCCCGCGCGATCGGGTCGAGCGGCTGCTCGATCCGGGCTCGCCGTTCCTCGAGATCGGCCAGCTCGCCGCTACGGGCATGTACGAGGGCGACGTCAACGGCGCTTCGATGATCGCCGGGATCGGGCGTGTCTCAGGCCGGCAGGCGATGATCGTGTGCAACGATCCCACGGTGAAGGGTGGCAGCTACTACCCGATGACGGTCAAGAAGCACCTGCGCGCGCAGGAGATCGCGCAGGAGAACCGTCTGCCGTGCATCTACCTGGTCGATAGCGGCGGCGCGAACCTGCCCTACCAGGCCGAGGTATTCCCCGACCGCGAGCACTTCGGGCGAATCTTCTTCAACCAGGCGAACATGTCCGCGCTCGGCATCCCGCAGATCGCCTGCGTTATGGGCAGCTGCACTGCGGGCGGTGCTTACGTGCCCGCGATGTCCGACGAGACGGTGATTGTGCGCGAGCAGGGGACGATCTTCCTTGCCGGTCCGCCGCTGGTGAAGGCCGCGACGGGCGAAGAAATCAGCGCCGAGGATCTGGGCGGGGGCGACCTGCACGCGAAGAAATCGGGCGTGGTCGACCACCTGGCCGAAAACGACGAACACGCGCTCACCATCGTGCGCGACATCGTGTCGCATCTCGGCGCGAACACCGGCGCTGCGAAAGACATCGATCTGCGCGAACCGCGCCCGCCAAAGTTCGACCCCGAAGACCTCTACGCCCTCATCCCCGAAGACGTGCGCGCACCCTATGACGTGCACGAAGTGATCGCCCGGATCGTCGACGGCAGCGAGTTCCACGAGTTCAAGGCGCACTACGGCTCCACGCTGGTGTGCGGCTTCGCGCACATCTGGGGGATACCGGTGGCGATCCTCGCCAACAACGGCGTGCTGTTTTCCGAAAGCGCGCAGAAGGGCGCACATTTCATCGAGCTTGCCTGCCAGCGCCGTATCCCACTGCTGTTCCTGCAGAACATCTCGGGCTTCATGGTTGGCGGCAAGTACGAGGCGGAAGGGATCGCCAAACACGGCGCGAAGCTGGTGACCGCGGTTGCTACCGCCACCGTTCCCAAGATCACCGTGGTGATCGGCGGCAGCTTCGGCGCGGGCAATTACGGGATGGCGGGCCGTGCCTATAGCCCGCGCTTCCTGTTCACCTGGCCCAATGCGCGCATCAGTGTGATGGGCGGCGAGCAGGCCGCATCGGTCCTTGCGACCGTCCACCGCGACGCGGACAAATGGACGCCGGAAGAAGCCGAGGCGTTCAAGGCCCCGATCCGCCAGAAGTACGAAGACGAAGGCAATCCCTACTACGCCACCGCGCGGCTGTGGGACGACGGAGTGGTGGACCCGGTGCAGACCCGCGACGTGCTCGGCCTCGCGTTCGCCGCGACGCTCGAAGCGCCGATCGCCGAGCGCCCCGCCTTCGGGGTTTTTCGGATGTAACGCCCTCTCGCGCTTGCCTGCGCGGCAGGCTCGTGCGAAGCCCCGCTTCGGGGAGAGAGGGATTTGCCGACACAGTCGCCACGCAAGCGAACGATCGCCTCGCGCATCGTGCGGCGGATCATCATGGCGCTCTATCGCTGGAAAGGCTGGAAGATCGACGGGCACCTGCCCGACTTGCCCAAGTTCGTCATCGCCGGGGCACCGCACACCTCGAACTGGGATTTCGTGTTTTTCATCGGCGCGACCGCCGAGGAAGGCATCGAGCCGAACTTCATGGGCAAGCACACGCTGTTCAAGGGCATCATGCGCCGTTTCATGTTCGACATGGGCGGGATTCCGATCGACCGGACCAAGCGCGCCAACTACGTCGACCAGGTGGCGGAAGTATTCGCAAAGCGCGACAAGCTCGCACTGGTGATCGCAGCGGAAGGTTCGCGCACCACCGACGGCAGCTGGAAATCGGGTTTCTACCATATCGCCCGCGCAGCCAATGTGCCGATCGTGCCGGCGTGGGTGTGCAACGAACGGATGGTGCTGGGTTTCGGCCCGCCAATCTGGCCCAAGGGCAGCCTCGGCGAGACTCTGCTTGAAATCGCGCACTTCATGCGCTCGAAACTACCCGACTACGAACGCTTCAAGGTGCTCGAAGCGCAGGCCGAGCGACTGGTAAGGGAGGGAGGCGAATGATCCACCTGCTGATGATCAATGCGGCGATCCTCGTTGCAATAGTGCTGGTCTTGTGGGCGATTTCGGTGCGCATCGGCGATGTTTCGTTCGTCGACAGCTTCTGGGGCACGGGCATGGCGCTGATGGCAATCGCCAGCTGGCTCCATGGCCCCGGCAGCCACGATAGCGCGCTTGCCACGATCCTGCTGGCGATGACCTGCGCATGGGGCTTCCGCCTCGGCATCTACCTCTATCGCCGCTGGCACCGCGAAGGGCAGGATCCGCGCTACGAACGGATCCTGCGCAAAGACCGCGAGAAGGGGCGCTTCGCGTTTGCCGCGCTGACCAAAGTCTGGCTTGGGCAGGCTGTGCTTCTGTTCCTCGTATCCTCGCCCGCGCAGGCGGGAATCATCGCGGCCGGCGATCGCCCCGACGTGCCATCGCTCGCACTGGCCGGGATCGCGCTTTTCCTCGTCGGCATCTATTTCGAGTGGGTCGGCGACCTGCAGCTGGTTCGCTTCCGCGCCGATCCCGCCAATGCCGGCAAGGTGCTCGACAGCGGACTTTGGCGCTATACCCGCCACCCCAACTATTTCGGCGATGCCTGCGCATGGTGGGGCATCTGGCTGGTGGCAGCATCGGTCAGCTGGACGGTCGCGGCGTGGACCGTCGTCGGGCCGCTGTTCCTGACATTCACGCTCACCCGCTGGTCGGGCAAGCCGCTGCTCGAAGCCGGATTGGTCCGCAAGCGCCCGGACTACGCCGCCTATGTCGAGCGAACCAGCGGGTTCATCCCCTGGCCGCCGCGCAAACGCTGAACGAAACTCCCGCGGGGGTCTTCACGGCTCGCCCTGCAATCCCTAGATTGGGCCGCAGGAAGACCGACGGGAGCCTACGGTGAACTCAATCGACCTCAGTCACGGTGACGAGCGTGCGCGCCTGGTGGCGGTAGCCGAACGGCTGGTCGAAGAGCGCGGCGAGGCCGTCTCGATCGGACAGGTCGCCAGTGCCGCCGGTGTGCCGCGGGCGCGGGTCGAGGCACACTTTGCCGAAGATATCGAGCTGGTCGATGCGATCCTCGAGGAATGGTACGCCGACCACATCAAGATCATGGAGGAAGTGCTCGCAACCGACCTTCCGCCCAAGCGCAAGATGTTCGAATTCTACGTCCGCCGGTTCCGGCTGACCCGCTCGCGCTACCGGGAAAACCCGGCAGCTTTCGAGACCAAGTGCGAACTCGGCGCGAACCACTTCACGCGGGTCGAAAGCTATGTCGACCTTGCCGACCACTACCTTTGCGAACTGATCGCACAGGCACAGGCCGATGGCGCGTTCCCCGGTTTGCAGATCGACGAAGCTCTCTCGCTCATCAACCAGATGGTGCATGTCTACACGATGCCCGAAACTCTGGTGTACCTCGATGACCGTTTGAGCGAGGCCAAGCTCGCAACGATCGTCGATACGCTGTTCGACGGGCTTTCTGGCGAAGATCGCGGCGCTGCCGGGGTCACCCGGATCAGCGCGGCCTGACCCCCAGGGCGCTTACTGGCCGAGCACAGTCACTCGCCCGCCAGCGGGCAGCTGACGCGCTTTGCCGTCGGGTGTTTCGAGGTAGGCTTCCATCGCGTCGACGTCGAGCGGACCGACCACCGGATCGGTGCCCTGCTCGAACACCGTGAACCCGTCGCCCCCGCTGGCAAGGAACGAATTCATGGTTACCCGGTAGGTCGCCGCCGGATCGATCGGCTCGCCGCCTAGCGCCGCGCTGACCACCCGCTGCCCGATCGGTTTCGACGGATCGAGCGTCATGGTGAAACCCTTCGATACCGACATCACGTTGGCCAGTTCGGTCCCGTCGGGATTGGCGTATTGCTGCTCGAGCATGGCAAGCAGTTGTTTGCCGGTCAGGTTCTCGGTCACCAGCGTGTTGCCGAACGGCTGCACGGCATAGATATCGCCGAAGGTCACCGAACCGTCGGCTGCGGGCATCAAGTCGGAGCGGATCCCGCCTGGGTTCATGAACGCCACCTGCGCCCCTGCATCCTTCGTCGCGGCGAGCTGTGCGTCGGCAATCAGGTCGCCGAGCGGATTTTCGTAGCCGCGCTTGAGCGCCGGTCCTGAAACCTTGCCGACCGGACGATTGGTGACGTCGCGCGCGGCAGCCGCGTACTGGGCGACATATGCCGCAATCTTCGGATCGGGCGAGAAAGCGGCGAAATTCGGGTCGAGCGGGCGCTCCGGCCCGGCGGCCGGGCTGGGGCTCTGGACCGGAATGTTCTTCGCGGTAATCGACAGAACGGTGCGCTTGGCCGGGTCGATCGTCATCGCGATGTCGGTGATCTCGGTCCCGCCGTAGCCGGCCTGGCTGACAATGAACGGGCGCGAGGGATCGACCGTCGCGAAGTTGCACACGTAATTGCGGTGGGTGTGCCCGGATATCACCAGGTTCACCCGCGGGTCGAGCCGTTCGAGGATCGGCCGCAATCCGCCCGAGATCGCGCCGCAGCCGGTAAAGTCGGCACCCGGTTCGGGCACCAGGCCCTGGTGGATCGCGACGACGATCGCGTCGACGTCCTTGGTCTCAAGCGTCGCGACCGCCTTGTTGATCGCCGTCGCCTCGTCGGTGAAGGTCAGGCCCTTCACACCCGTCGGCGAAACGATGTTGGCGGTATCGCGCAAGGTCAGCCCGATCACTCCGATGGCAATTGCGTCGGGGCCGCTTCCAAAGCGTTTGATCGCGTAAGCCGGAAACAGCGTCGAACCGTCGGGCATTTCTACATTGGCCGCGAGGTATTCGAACTGCGCCCCCTTGTACGGGTTTTCGACCGCGCACGGCTGGCGCAGCGTGTTCTTCTCGCAGCCGCCCATCTGCAGGCGCTTCAATTCCTTCCACCCGCGATCGAATTCGTGGTTGCCGACCGCGCTGTATTCGAGCCCGATGCGGTTCATCACCCCGATGGTCGGCTCGTCGAGGAACAGCGAGCTGATCAGCGGGCTGGCGCTGATCAGGTCACCCGCAGCGATGACCATCGAATCCTTGTTTTGCGCGCGGGTCTTCTCGACCGCCGAGGCGAACCACGCCGCACCGCCGGCATAGACGGTCTGCTCGCCGCCGTGCCCGTCCGTCAGGTCGAGCGGGCGCTTCAGCGGCTCGAGGTTGCCGTGGAAATCGTTGATCCCGACGATCCGCACCGTCACCGGCTGGTCGGGCGGCGGCGCGCTGGCGGTGTGCGGGGGGACGGTTGCGCAAGCCGCGAGGCCGAGCGCGAGCGGAATCGCGAGCAATTGACGAAACATAGCCCGCGCGATGCACCCTCGCGGATGCCGGTTCAAGTCAATTTGCGGTGGATTGCGGGAACCCGCAGCCGCCTACACGTCGAGGTTGGCTACGTTGAGCGCGTTGTCCTGGATGAACTCCCGTCGCGGTTCGACGACATCGCCCATCAGCCGGGTGAAGATCTCGTCGGTGACGTCGGCATCCTCGACCTTGACCTGCAGCAGCGCGCGGTTTTCCGGGTCGAGCGTGGTCTCCCATAGCTGTTCCGCGTTCATCTCGCCCAGCCCCTTGTAGCGGCTGATCGACAGGCCCTTGCGCCCGGCGACAAGCACTGCATCGAGCAATTCGGTCGGCCGGGTGATCGCGCCCTCGCGGGCGACGATCGCTTCGTCCTCGCCTTCGCTGTCGTCACCCGTTTCGGGTTCCGGTTCGGCACCGCTACGGACCAGCTGGGCGGGTTCGGTAAACGCATCGGCCTGTTCCGAAGCCAGCCGGTCGAGCTTGCGCGCTTCCGCGCTGTCGAGGAACTTGGCGTCGATTGCGTGGACATCGGTTACGCCGCGCCACAGCCGGGAGACGTGGACTGCGCCGCTTTCGAGCAGCTCGGCCGACCACTTGCCTTCGGGATCACCCATTCCCAATCGGTGTTCAGCCTGCTCCAGAGCGGCCTGGCGGGCGGCCCGGTCGAGCCCTGGCGCAAGCGCCCCTGCCAACGCCAGCTGTTCGATCACCCCCGAATCGTACTTGCGCGGAATGAACGCCAGCAGGTTGCGCAGCCGCAAGGCGTGTTCGACCAGCGTGCGCAGGTCCTCGCCCGAGCGCGCGCCGCCGCGCGTCTCCAGCACCCGGCCCGCGAGCCCGGCGTCGACGAGGTAGCGATCGAGCGCGCCCTGGTCTTTCAGGTAGACCTCGCTGCGGCCCTTGCTCACCTTGAACAGCGGCGGCTGGGCGATGAACAGGTGCCCGGCCTTGACGATCTCGGGCATCTGGCGGTGGAAGAAGGTGAGTAGCAGCGTGCGGATATGCGCGCCGTCGACGTCCGCGTCGGTCATGATCACGATCTTGTGATAGCGCAGCTTCTCGAGGTTGAACTCGTCGCGCAGGCCCGTGCCCATCGCCTGGATCAGCGTGCCGACTTCACGCGACGAAATGATCCGGTCGAACCGTGCACGCTCGACATTGAGGATCTTGCCGCGCAAGGGAAGGATCGCCTGATACTTGCTGTCGCGCCCCGACTTGGCCGATCCGCCCGCCGAATCGCCCTCGACCAGGAACAGCTCGCACAGCGCGGGATCGCGTTCGCGGCAGTCGCTGAGCTTGCCGGGCAGGCTGGCGACGCTCATCGCGCCCTTGCGGCTCATTTCACGGGCCTTGCGCGCGGCCTCGCGGGCAGCGGCGGCATCGATGATTTTCTGGACGATGGCCTTGGCGTCGGCCGGGTTTTCCTCCAGCCACTCGGTCATCTTCTCGCCCATCAGGCTTTCGAGCGGCTGACGCACTTCGGAGCTGACCAGCTTGTCCTTCGTCTGGCTCGAAAACTTTGGGTCGGGCAGCTTGACCGAAACGATCCCGGTCAGCCCTTCGCGCATGTCTTCGCCCGAAAGGGAGACCTTTTCCTTCTTCATCAGGCCCGACGCGCTGGCATAGTTGTTGAGCGTGCGGGTGAGCGCGGCGCGGAACGCGGCGAGGTGCGTGCCGCCGTCGCGCTGGGGGATGTTGTTGGTGAAGCAGAGCACGTTTTCGTAGTACGAATCGTTCCACTGCAGCGCGACGTCGATGGCGATGCCGTCCTTGTCCGCGCTGACCGAGATCGGCTCGGGCACCAGCGGCTGTTTGTTGCGATCGAGGTACTTCACGAACGCAGCGATCCCGCCTTCGTAGAACAGGTCGTGCTCGAGCGGCTCTTCGCCCCGATTATCGCGCAGCAGGATGCGCACGCCCGAATTGAGGAATGCCAGCTCGCGATAGCGGTGTTCGAGTTTTTCGAAATCGAACTCGGTGACGTTCTTGAACGTCTCGGTGCTGGCCATGAAGGTCACGCGGGTGCCCTTCTTGAGCCCGCTTTCGTCGCCGTTGCTGGCAACCGGCGGGGCATCGCCGACGATCTTGAGCGCGCCGACCGCGTCGCCGTGCTCGAAGCGCATCCAGTGCTCCTTACCGTCACGCCAGATGGTCAGCTCGAGCCATTCGGAGAGCGCGTTGACCACCGAGACGCCCACGCCGTGAAGCCCGCCCGACACTTTGTAGGCGTTGTCGTCGGACGTGTTCTCGAACTTGCCGCCCGCGTGGAGCTGGGTCATGATGACCTCGGCCGCCGAAACGCCCTCTTCCTTGTGCATCCCGACCGGGATGCCGCGGCCGTTGTCTTCGACCGAAACCGAACCATCGGCGTTGAGCTCGATCAGCACCAGGTCGCAGTGCCCCGCGAGCGCTTCGTCGATCGCGTTGTCGGACACCTCGAACACCATGTGGTGAAGGCCCGATCCATCGTCGGTATCGCCGATATACATCCCGGGCCGCTTGCGCACTGCATCGAGGCCCTTGAGGACCTTGATAGAGTCTGCGCCGTATTCGCCTTTTTTCGGCTCGTTTCCGGGGGTGTTTGCGGTGTTCTCGTCCATGACCAGTATATAGGAACCGAAGGCCGGATTAGGAAGCCGCACAGACCCCTTCCATCCACAGGTCAAACCTGCTGAATTGGGGCGGCAAAATACCGGGAGAGAGACGCAATGAAGGGTTCGATTCTTGCTGCGGCAGCCGCCGCGATGGCCGCGGCGCCGGTCGCGGCGCAGGTGCCGACCGGGCAGATGGGTCCGCTGCGCCCCGATCAGCAGCAATTCTTCGGACTTTACAAGGAACTGGTCGAGACCGACACCAGCATCGCCAGCGGCGATTGCACCATCGCGGCGCAGCAGATCGCCACCCGGATGGAGGCCGCGGGCATCCCAAAGGACGCGATCACGCTGTTCTCTGTCCCCGACCACCCCAAGGAGGGCGGGATCGTGGTGGTCTATCCCGGAACTTCGAAAACGCTCGAACCGATGTTGCTGCTGGCGCATATCGACGTGGTCAACGCCAAGCGTTCCGACTGGGTGCGCGACCCGTTCAAGCTGATCGAGGAAGGCGGCTACTACTACGCGCGCGGCACGATCGACGACAAATACATGGCTTCGGTCTGGGCGGACACTCTGATCCGCTTCGCACAGGCCGGGTACAAACCCGAACGCACCGTCAAGATGGCGCTGACTTGCGGCGAGGAGACCGATACCGCGTTCAACGGCGCCGAGTACCTTGCAGCCAACAAGCTGCCGCTGATCGACGCCGCATTCGCCTTGAACGAAGGCGGTGGCGGGCGTACCGACGGCAAGGGACACCTGCTGGTCGAGACGATCCAGGTCGGCGAAAAGATCTACCAGGATTACACCCTGACGACCACCAACCCGGGCGGGCACAGCTCGCAACCCAAGCCCGACAACGCGCTATACGAAATGGCCGACGCTCTCGAGAGAGTGCGCGGCTATGAATTCCCGGCCGAGTTCAACGACACCACCCGCGCGTTCTTCACCAAGGCCGGGGCGATGCGGCCCGATGCGATCGGCAAGGCAATGGTCGCGCTGACCAAGAACCTCGACGATGCCGAGGCGATGGCGGTGGTCAACAAGGACAAGGCGCTCCATTCGATGCTGCGCACGACCTGCGTTGCGACGATGATCGAAGGCGGGCACGCGGTGAACGCGCTGCCGCAACACGTCACCGCCAACGTCAATTGCCGGATCTTCCCGGGCCACACCCCGGCCGAGGTCAAGGACACGCTGACGAAATTGATCGACGATCCCGGCGTTGCGATCACCTATCGCCGCGAAGGCAAGCCGCTTGCGGTAAACCCGCCTCTCGATCCCACGCTGATCGGGCCGATGGAGAAGCTCGCCGCGAAGTACTTCCCCGGCGTGCCGGTCGTGCCGACGATGTCCACCGGGGCGACCGACGGGGTCTATACCGGCGGCGCGGGCATCCCGACTTACGGGGTGCCGAGCATCTGGGGCGACCCTGATGGCAACGGCGTCCATGGCCTGAACGAGCGGGTCGAGGTCAAGGCGGTCTACACCGCGCGCGACTATCTTTATGCACTGGTCAAGGAGCTGGCCAATCCATGAGTACTGATTTGAGCGCCGAAGCGATCGGCGCACGGCTGGCCGAACCGTTCAGCTCGTTCCCGCAAGTGATCGCGGACTGGGCCGCCGTGCAGCCCGACAAGCCTGCCCTGCGCGACGAGAACGGCGAGCTGGCCTGGGGCGAACTCGGCGACCGGGTCGAACGGATCGCTGCAAGGTTGCAGGAAACCGGGCTCGAACGCGGGCAATCGGTCGCGATCCTCGGCTATTCGAGCATCGCTTACGCGCTGGTGTTCCTCGCTGCGGTGCGCGCAGGCGGGGTGGCCGCCCCGCTAACCACCAGCGCCAGTGCCGAACAGCTCGCAGGTATGGCATCCGACAGTGGGGCACGGCACCTGTTCATCGACAGGGCGAAGCTGGCCGAACTGGGCAGCGATTTCATGCCCGGACTCGACCACATCGTGCTCGACGAAGAGCTCGACGCGTGGATGGCCCCGACGGGCACCCGGGCCGCTCCGTTCGAGCCGGACGAGAAAGACCCGTTCAACATCATCTATTCGAGCGGCACCACCGGCATCCCCAAGGGCATCGTCCATTCGCACCTGATGCGCTGGCGCCAGTTCGCCAGCACCGCATCGAGCTTTGCCGCGCAAGGGCTGGAAGCGGTCTCGATCGCCTCGACCCCGCTCTATTCGAATACCACGATGGTCGCGTTCCTGCCGCCGCTGCTGTCGGGCGGGACGGTGCGGGTGATGGGCAAGTTCAACACCGTGCGCTGGCTCGAATACGCATCTGCCGATCGCAGCAACGTGACGATGCTGGTCCCGGTGCAATACCAACGGCTGATGGACGAGCCGGCGTTCGACGAATTCGACCTGTCGGCGATGAAGCTCAAGTACTGCACCTCCGCACCGTTCTCCGCAGAACTCAAACGGCAGGTGCTCGACCGGATGCCCGGCGCGCTGACGGAAATCTATTCGATGACCGAAGGCGGCGTCGTCTGCCTGCTTGCGTGCCACGAATTTCCCGAAAAGCTGCACACCGTCGGCCGCCCCGCCCCCGGAAGCGAGCTCATGGTGCTCGACGACGAAGACAACCCCGTGGCTCCCGGCACACCCGGCAACCTGGTCGGCCGCAGCGGCACGATGATGAGCGGTTACAAGAACCAGCCGGGCAAGACGCGCGACGGATACTGGACCGATCCCGCGACCGGCGAAACCTGGCAGCGGATGGGCGACATCGGGCGGATCGACACCGAAGGGTTCGTCGAGCTGGTCGGCCGAGCGAAGGACATGATCATCTCGGGCGGGTTCAACATCTATCCCAGCGACCTGGAGGCCGCGCTTGAGACCGATCCGCGGGTGGCGGAAGCCGCGGTGGTCGGTGTCGAAAGCCGCCGCTGGGGCGAGACCCCGGTCGGCTTCGTGCGGCTCGCAGACGGCGTCGCCGAAAGCGCGCTCGATGCGATCATGGCCGACGTCAACGCCACGCTCGGCAAGACCCAGCGGCTTTCGCGCCTGCTGGCGATCGACGAAATGCCGCGCAGCCACATCGGCAAGCTGCTCAAGACCGAGCTCCGCGAACGGGCCTCGGCGATCGAGATCGCGTAGCTAGCAATTTCGGGAAAGTGAAAGCGGAGCGGCGACCTACAAGGGGGGAGGGTTGTCGCCGCTCCGCTTCTTTTCGCCGTGCCGCCTCTGTGTGCGGTGGCGATTACGACTGGCAACCCTTGGGGGGGACGCGGTTGCAAGCCGATTTATTGACCGGGCTGGGCATCAAGGGGGGGAGAGGACAACCTCAGCCCGGCTCGAGAGCGCAGATAGGCGGCGGCTAACGCAGAGACAAATGCGAAAAAAGCGCCTGATGTTGCGTATAGAGCAACATACTTGCATGATTTGCAATCGCAAAAATCCACCGGATCAGGGCATATATCTCTTTTTATCATGCCATTAGGCCCGACGCTTGTCGCGCGACTTGCGCGAAACTGCACAGTTGCATCGCGCGCGTCAGCGTAATCGAAGGTCTTCCCCGGATGCCGCTCGATCCGACCGGGCCATTGCAGCGGCGTTGCTACCGATCCGGGGGCATGAGCAGAGATTCAGCGCACGCGTGGAAACCTGCATTCGATCCGCTGGACCTTATGCGCCGCCGCGCTTAACGCACCGGCGCATGGACCAGTCCTCCCTCCCCGATTCCATCCTCATCGTCGACTTCGGCAGCCAGGTGACCCAGCTGATCGCCCGCCGCGTCCGCGAGGCCGGGGTCTATTCCGAGATCGCTCCGTTCAACCAGGCGGAGGAAGCCTTTGCCCGACTGAAGCCCAAGGGGATCATCCTCTCCGGCTCTCCCGCCGGGGTGCCCGAAGAAGGATCTCCGCGCGCACCGCAGATGCTGTTCGAAGCGGGGCTGCCGATCCTCGGCATCTGTTACGGCCAGCAAGTGATGAGCCACCAACTCGGCGGGCGGGTCGAACCGGGCAAGGACGGCGAATGGGACGGCGAATTCGGCCGGGCCTACATCACCGTCACCAAGCCGTGCGCGCTGTTCGACGGGCTGTGGGATGTCGGCGAGCGCCACCAGGTATGGATGAGCCACGGCGACAAGGTCACTCAGTTCGCCCCCGGGTTCGAGATCGTCGCCACCAGCGACGGCGCACCATTCGCGGTGATCGCCGACGAGGCACGCAAGTTCTACGGCACCCAGTTCCACCCCGAGGTGGTGCATACCCCCGACGGCGGCAAGTTGATCGCCAACTTCGTCCATCACGTCTGCGGCCTCGCCGGCGACTGGACGATGGCGCACTATCGCGAGACCAAGGTCGCCGAAATCCGCCAGCAGGTCGGCGATGGAAAAGTGATCTGCGGCCTTTCGGGCGGGGTCGACAGCTCGGTCGCGGCGATCCTGATCCACGAAGCGATCGGCGACCAGCTGACCTGCGTGTTCGTCGACCACGGGCTGCTGCGCCTCAACGAGCGCGAGCAGGTCGAGAGCCTGTTTCGCGACCATTACAACATCCCGCTGGTGGTGGTCGATGCCGAAGAGCGCTTCATGAAGGGCCTCGCCGGGGTCACCGACCCTGAAAAGAAGCGCAAGTTCATCGGCGGCGAATTCATCGCGGTGTTCGAGGAAGAGGCGAACAAGCTCGGCGGGGCGGATTTCCTCGCGCAAGGCACGCTCTACCCCGACGTGATCGAAAGCGTTTCATTCACCGGCGGGCCGAGCGTCACGATCAAGAGCCACCATAACGTCGGCGGGCTGCCCGAGCGGATGAACATGAAGCTGGTCGAGCCGCTGCGTGAGCTGTTCAAGGACGAGGTCCGCGCATTGGGCCGCGAGCTCGGCCTCAACGATCTGTTCGTCGGCCGCCACCCCTTCCCCGGCCCGGGCCTCGCGATCCGCATCCCAGGCGAAGTCACCAAGGATCGCTGCGACATCCTGCGCAAGGCCGATGCGATCTACCTCGACGAAATCCGCAAGGCGGGGCTTTACGACGCAATCTGGCAGGCTTTCGCGGTGCTGTTGCCGGTCAAAACCGTGGGCGTGATGGGCGATTATCGCACCTACGACAGCGTCTGCGGCTTGCGCGCGGTGACCAGCACCGACGGAATGACGGCCGACGTGTATCCATTTGACGCGGCGTTCCTCACCGGCTGCGCGACCCGCATCGTCAACGAAGTGCAGGGCATCAACCGGGTGGTCTACGACTATACGTCGAAGCCGCCCGGCACGATCGAGTGGGAATAATCGGGCACCCGGCCCGCGCTACGCGCCGTCTGGCTCGACGGGCGACCTGATGAAATCGGTATCGCCGAAATGGCATGAGGTTGACCGGGCGGTCGCAATCGCCATTGCCGAATGCCATGCCAGCCTTGGTCGCACGGTTGTCATCGGGCTCGCCGGTGCGCAGGGATCGGGCAAGACGACGATGGCTGCACGCCTCGCCTCGCTGCTTGGCAAAGAAGGGCTTCGCGCCGCTGTCCTCGCACTCGACGATTTCTACCTCACCCGCGCCGAGCGACTGGCGCTCGCGCGGGAAGTCCATCCGCTGCTGGCCACACGCGGGGTGCCGGGCACCCACGATGTCGCGCTGCTGCAGCAAACGCTCGATGCGCTGACCGCCGGAGAGGGGCAGGTCAAGATGCCGAGGTTCGACAAGGCGCGCGACGATCGCGCCGATCCGGTTGCGTTGCTGCCGCCCTTCAATGTCGTGCTGCTCGAGGGCTGGTGTATCGGCGCACAGCCGCAAGCCCCTACCGACCTCGCACAGCCGGTCAATGCGCTCGAGCACAATGAAGATCCGGACGGGACCTGGCGGCGCTGGGTCAACGATCGCCTCGCTGGCGATTATGCGGCGTTGTTCGCGCGCGTGGATTTGCAGTTATTCCTTCGCGCACCGGGGTTCGAAATCGTCGAGCGGTGGCGCGCCGAACAGGAAGGCGATCTGGCAAGCCCCGCAATGGATCGGCAGCAGCTGTCGCGTTTCGTGGCGCACTACGAGCGAATCACCCGCAGTATGATCGCCGACGAGCCTGCCGATATCGTGATCGATCTCGATGAAATGCGAACTCCGATGCGGAGCCGCCACCGCGACCGATAGCTAGGCCGCCTCGGCCACCCGCTCCTCGATCCGCTCGATCGCGCCCCTGATCCGCTCGCGCGCGGCGCTGTCGAGCCCGCTTTCGAACAGCGTCAGGTGTTGCAGCAAGGTCTTGCGCACCGCACCTTCCGGCTCGCCCAGCTCGGCATGGTGTTCGAGGCCGTAGCGCAGAATGATCGTCGCGTTGGTGGCGAGCGTGTGGAGGCCCTCTTCCGGCCAGCGCAGCGCCCCGCCCTCGCGCATCGCCGCCAGGTGCAGCGCGATATTGTCCATCGTGCGGTGGAGCCAGTCGGCCACGTTGGTGGCGATCGGTTCGACGTGTTCGCCGTACGACGGCTGGTCGCGGTAGAGGAAGCGATAGTCGCGCAGTTCCTGCATCAACCCTCCGAGCATCCGGCAGTACGAGCCGACCGGGTCGGCCGGGTCTGGGCGCAGCGCAAGACGTTGCTCGACCCGTTTCGCAAACCGCTCGCCGATTGCGGTCAGCAAGTCGCGCTTGGTCTTGAAGTGATACCACAGGTTGCCTTCGGCGATTCCGCAATCCTGCGCCAAAGCAGCGGTCGTCACCGTGCCGTAGCCGTCCCGGTTGAACGACTGCAGCGCGGTGGCAACGATGCGATCCCTTGTGCGCATCAGTAGTGCGACAGCTGCACCGGCAATGACTTGTAGCCGTGCACGAAGCACGCCGGGACCCGCACCGGTTCACCGACCACGTTCACCCGCAAACGGCGCTTGGCCATCTCCTCCAGCAGCGTATTGAGCTGCAGCTCGGCCACCCGCGCGCCGACGCAGCGATGGATGCCGTAACCGAAGCTGAGGTGCCGCCGCGCGTTGGGGCGATCGACCTTGATCGCTTCGCCATCTTCGAACACTTCCTCGTCGCGGTTGGCCGAAAGGTACCACATCACCACCATGTCGTCCTTCTTCATCAGCGGGCCGAACATGTCGGTGTCTTCGGTGACCGTGCGTCGCATGTGCGACAGCGGGGTTTGCCAGCGGATCAGTTCCTGCACCGCGTTGGGGATCAACGACGGGTCGGCCTCCAGCTTGGCGCGTTCCTCCGGGAACTTGCTGAGGCCGTAAGCGTAGGCCGACATCGAGTTGCGGGTGGTGTCGTTGCCGCCAACGATCAGCAGGATCAGGTTGCCGATGAATTCTTCGGGCGGCATGTCCTTCATGGCTTCGGACTGGAGCATCACGCTGACCAAGTCCTTGCCCGGGTTGGCGATGCGTTGCTGCCACAGGGCGGCAAAGGCGGCGCCCATTTCCTGCATCTTGGCGAGGCGGACTTCGATCGTGTCCGGGTTCTTGATCAGCTCCACGTCGCCACCATAGTCCGACCATTCAGTCAACTTGTGGCGTTCCTCCCACGGGAAATCGAACAGCTTGGCGAGCATCCCGGTGGTCAGTTCGATCGACACCTTCGGCACCCAGTCGAAGGTTTCGCCAATCGGCAGGCTGTCGAGCAACTCGGCGGTGCGTTGCTGCACTTCTGCCTTCATCTCGGCAACTTCAGACGGGCCGAAGCTCGGCGCAACGGCGCGCCGCGGCCCGGTATGCTGCGGCGGGTCCATCGCGATGAACATCGGTTCGCGCATGTTGTACTTCTCGAAGATCTCGGGATTGCCGGAAATGGCGATCCCGCCTTTCTCCCAATGCGACGAAAACAGCTTGGGCAGCGCCTCGATATGCTGGATCGGCTTGTAGGTGGACACCGACCAGTACGGGCCGAAATCGCTTTCCGGCACCCACTGGATCGGCGCGTGCTTGCGCAGCTTGCGGAACGGTTCCTGCCAGCGATCTTCGGCGTAAAGCTCCTTGCGCGACATATCGATCGGCTCGATCTCAGCCGGCTTCACTTTCAGTTCTGCAGCACTTGCCATGTCTGTTTGCCTTTCCTCATCCTCGGTTAGGGTGCTTACCCTAGATTCGGAATTGCGACAAGTGGGTGGCGGAGAGTGTCCGATCGCGACATCCGAGAGGGCTTTTGCTAGGCTACCCGGCAACCGCGCATGATCGAATGAGAGCGAGGCCTGCCCGATGGAAGTGCTTGCCCCCGACATCCGGGTCTTCGAAGGCCCGGTGGTCGATTTCTATTCGTTTCCATATTCGACGAGGATGGTGGTCATCCGCCTTGCCGACGGCGGCCTGTGGGTCTGGTCGCCAATCGCGGTCGACGATGACCTGGCAGCCGAAGTCGATGCGATCGGCCCGGTTCGGCACCTGGTCGCGCCCAACAAGATCCACCACCTGTTCCTGCCGCAATGGATCGAACGATGGCCCGAGGCAAAGGTGTGGGCACCGCAGTCGCTGATCGACAAGCGGCAGGACATCGCTTTCGATGGCGTGCTTGGCGATGGCGCCCCGCCCGAATGGGCCGGACAGATCGACCAATACCATTTCGCCAACTCGCGCTTTCTCGACGAGGTCGATTTCGTCCATCTCGCTTCGGGAACCGTGATTCTCACCGACCTGAGCGAAAACTTCAGCGAGGCTTTCATTCGCTCGCACTGGTCGTGGTGGCAAAGGCCGATCGCCCGGTTGTGGAAGATCATCGAAGGGTGGGGCTACGCGCCGCTCGAACTGCGCGCGACTTTCCGCAACCGCGACAGCGCGCGGGCCAAGCTGACACAGATCCTCGCCGGAAAGCCGCAGCACATCGTCATGGCGCACGGCGAGATCGTCCGCCGCGACGGCGAGGCCTACCTGCGGCAGGCGTTCGGCTGGTTGTTGCAATAATTTTGCGATCCGACCGGTCACCAGCGGTCCTAAAATCCGCTTTGGAACGCAGGCGTTTGCATGATAGCCAGCGGCATCTGAGGGGGAAACGGCCAATGGCAACTACCGCAGCGGAACCGCGCGCGTCGGGAATTCGGATCTTCTGGGTCGTCGCGCTCGTCGGGCTGTCGGTGTTGCTCAACTATGTCGATCGCGGGGCGATCGGGGTCGCCGCTCCGCTGATGAAGCAGGAGCTGGGCCTGTCGGCGACCGGGTTCGGCTTCGCCGTATCGGCATTCTTCTGGGTCTATGCCCCGGTGTGCCTGTTAGTCGGCTGGCTGTGCGACCGGTTCTGCGTCTACCGGATGTTCGCCGCCGGGATCGCACTGTGGGCCGTGGCGACCCTGCTCACCGGGTTCGTCTCGGGGCTGGCGATGCTGATCGGGCTGCGCCTGCTGCTCGGCCTGGGCGAGAGCATCGCCTTCCCCGGCAGTTCCAAGATATTCGCCAGCGAAGTCCCGCCCCACCATCGCGGCAGCGCCAACGCACTGGTCGGCGTGGCACTGGCGTTCGGCCCGGCGGTAGGAGTGCTGACCGGCGGCCTGATCCTCGAGGTAGCGGGCTGGCGGGAGATTTTCTGGGTTTTCGGGGTTATCACGCTGCTGTGGCTGGTGCCGTGGCACTTCGCTTCCGCCCCGCTGCGTTCCGAAAAGGTGACGACCCCGTTGGTCGATCCGGTGCCGATGAAGCGCCTGTTCGCCATTCCCACCCTGTGGCTGATGGGGGTAGCGCACTTCTTGTCGAGCTACGGCTTCTACTTCCTGCTCGTCTGGCTGCCGCTCTACCTGACCAAGTCGCTCGGCTACTCGATTGCCGAGATGACGCTGCTGACCACGCTCAGCTTCACGTCGCAGGGCATATCGGCGCTGGTTTCGGGACGGCTGTCGGACATGGCGGTCAAGCTTGGCGTGAACGAGGGCCGGGTGCGACGTTGGCTGATGGCGGCGGGGCAGGCAATTGCCGGGGTCGCGATTGCCGGGATCTGGTTTGCCCACGGCACCGCGCAGTTGGGCACATGGCTGGTGATCGCCGGAATTGGGGTTGGGCTACTTTCGGTCAACCTCTTTGCGGTGGCGCAGATGTTCGCCGGTCCGCGCGCGGCGGGCGGCTGGGTCGGCATCCAGAACGCCTTCGGCAATGCCTCGGGTATTGTCGGGCCGATCGCAACCGGGGTGATAGTCGACCAGCTCGGCTCCTATGGTCTCGCATTCGCGCTCGCAGCGGGGATATCGGTGGCAGGCGCACTATGGTGGTGGTTGGTGATCCCGCCGATCCGCACGATCGATCTGTGAAGCGCGGGTCCGGAACGAATTGCTGCCTTGCCCCGTTGGCACCGGGAAACTGCGCGTGTCGCGCATGAGCAACAGGAGTGAGACATGACCATGAAGACATCCGCGATCGCGATCGTGGCCGCCGCGGGGGCGCTGGCGCTGGCCGGCTGCTCCGCCAGCAAGGGCGAGACGCAAGCCCCGGCCGCGACGGCGTCCGACTCCCCGTCCGATGCGGCATCGGCGGTTAGCACCGCAGAAACCGTCTATCACGCCACCCTGTCAGGTGCGAACGAGACCAAGGGCGGCGACCCCGACGGATCGGGCACCGCCACGATCACGATCTCCGATGGCTACGGCAAAGTCTGCTGGGATCTTCAGGACATCAAGAACATCGGGCCGATCAAGGCCGCACACGTCCACATGGGTGCCGCAGGGGCCGACGGCGCGCCGGTGTTCCCGCTGCATGCGTCCGCCACCGGCGAGTGGAAGGGCTGCGAAGACGGAAGTGCGTGGGCCAAGAACCGCATCGACGGCAACCCGCAGGACTTCTACGTCAACGTCCACACCGCCGAATTCCCCGCCGGGGCGATCCGCGGCCAGCTGGGCAGCTAGGCACTACCAGACGTTACCCGCCGCGATCGCGCGCTCTTCGGCCGGCGAACTGCGCCGGGAGAGGATCGCGTTGCGGTGGGGAAAACGCCCGAACCGCGCGACCATCCGGTAATGCGCGCGGGCGAAACCGAAGTTGCCCGGGATCGTGCGGAACCAAGCGAGGCTCGCGCGCTGGTCGGCGATCGCTTCGCTGTGCATCAGCGGCATGGCGAGGAACGCGCGTTCGTGCTGCATGAGACCCTGGCCAAATCCGCGCGCAATCGCCGCACTGGCGATGGCGCGTGCGAGCGGGTCGGTCGCGAATGCGCGGGGGGTCCCGCGATGGATATTGCGCGGGACCTGGTCGAACAGCAGGATCGCAGCGCGCGCGGTCAGCCGATTGCCGAGGAACTCGCTCGCCGGACGCCCCGCAAGCATCGCCAGCGTTTCGCCGAACCGGTGCGCGATCCGCGCATCGAGCGCGGGCGAACCGCCCCACCAGTCACGCGGGGTCAACTCGTGGAACCAGAAGTGCAGCAGTGCGGCATCCCAGCCACGAGGCGCCAGCGCCATCTATCGGTCAGTCGCGTGTGTAGGGCACGAACTTCCCGAGGAAGACCGGCCCGGCATAGAAATGGCCGGTCTGATCGATCATGTTGACGCGGTCGAGCCGGCACAGCTGCGAGCCCCATGGGTGGGTCACCATGATATCGCTGCTGTCGAGGTTTTCGGGATTCGCCGGAACGTTGACCCAGATCGTCTTCCCGCGACCATAGACCAACGCGGTATCGTCAATCATCTGCATGTCGTTCTGGTCGAACCGGCTGATGCAATCCTTCGGCTTGCCGGCGGTGCGCCCTTCGAGCAGCTTTTCCAGCTTCTGCTGGCCGGTGACCTTGTCCTTCGCCACGGCCGGCCCGGCCAAAAGCGACATACCGGCAAGGGCAGCAATGGCGAGACCAATCCTGTTCATCGCAAGTCTCCTTGGTTTCACCCCTTCTCGTGTGTGCCTATCACACATCGGATTAACCCGCACTGACCCTAAGCGGTTCCCCCGACGGTCAGCCCGTCGACCAGCAGCGTGGGCTGCCCGACCCCGGCGGGGATCGACTGCCCCGCCTTGCCGCACACCCCGACGCCTTCGTCGAGCGCGAGGTCGTTGCCGATCCCGGTCACGCGGGTCAGCACGCTCGGCCCGTCGCCGATCAGCGTCGCGCCCTTGATCGGCGCGCCGAGCTTGCCGTTCTCGACCAGGTACGCCTCGGTGCAGCTGAACGTGAACTTGCCCGAGACGATATCGACCTGCCCGCCGCCAAACGCCTTGGCGAAGATCCCGTTCTTGACCCGTCCGAGCAGTTCGCCCGGATCGTCGTTACCGGCACGCATGAAGGTGTTGGTCATCCGCGGCATCGGCGCATGCTGGTAGCTTTCGCGGCGGCCGTTGCCGGTCGGTTCGACCCCCATCAGCCGGGCGTTGAGCCGGTCCTGCATGTAGCCCTTGAGGATGCCGTCCTCGATCAGCACGGTCTCCTGCGTCGGAGTGCCTTCGTCGTCGATGGTGAGCGAGCCGCGCCGGTCCGTCATCGCGCCATCATCGACCACGGTTACGCCAGGCGCCGCAACGCGCTCGCCGATCCGGCCCGAAAACGTGCTGGTGCCCTTGCGGTTGAAATCGCCTTCGAGCCCGTGGCCGACCGCTTCGTGCAGCAGCACCCCGGGCCAGCCGGGGCCGAGCAGTACGGTCATCACGCCCGCCGGGGCGGGTACGCTCTCGAGATTGACCAGTGCCTGCGCCACCGCTTCGTCGATCGCGCGGCTCCACTGCGCCTCTTCGAACAGCGGACCGTAGAGATAGCGCCCGCCCATCCCGAAGTGGCCGCTTTCGCGCCGCCCGTTCGCTTCGGCGACGACGCCGACGTTGAGCCGCACCAGCGGGCGCAGGTCGCGCGCCACGAACCCGTCAGGGCGCACGATCTCGACCGCGCTCCAGCTGGCTGAAAGGCTTGCAGTGACTTGCCGGACGCGCGGATCCTTGGCCCGCGCAACCGCGTCGATCTTCTCGAGCAGGCGGACCTTCTCCTCGAACGGGATCGCCTCAAGCGGGCTTGCATCGGTGTAGAGGTGGCGGTTGCTGCGCTGGGGCGGCGCGGCGCGCTTGCCCCTCGCCGGATCGAGCAGGCTCAGCGTCTCGCCCGCCCGCCGGATTGCAGCGGCGCTGATCTCGTTGGCATGGGCGAACCCGGTCATTTCGCCCGATACCCCGCGCAGCCCGAACCCCGAATCGCGCGAATAGTCGGCCGTTTTCAGCCGCCCGTCGTCGAACACGAAGGCTTCGGACGCAGTGAACTGCAAGTAGAGCTCGCCATCGTCGCACGCCTTGAGCGTTTCCGCCGCGAGCGCGCGGGCTTCGTCGGGGGTGAGCTTGTCGCTGTAGAGCAGGGTTTGCGGGTCGAGCGTATCCGTCATGCGATGACAGATAGGGAGTCACGCCGCGCGGTGGAAGCGCCGATTACCGATGCCCCGGATCGCCGCCCTCGGAAATGTCCGGCAGGCTCGCCTGGTCGACCCCGTCAGCCGGGCCGCCGCGCAGCACGAAGCGGCGGTCGCAATATCCGCAATCGACATAGCCATGCTCGTCGATCTCCAGCCACACGCGCGGGTGGCCGAGCGCGGAAGGCGTGTAGCCCGGCCCCGGGCGGATCGCTCCGGCGCCGTCGCAAGCGACGCGGTGTTCGTCGGTCAGGGTGACTTCGGGGGGCGGAATGCTCATGGGAAGGGTCCGATAATCGAGTGCAAGCGGCCATGCAATCGCCGATCCGCTCCATGCCCTCTTTACGCGCAGGGCGAATGCACACTAGGGCACATGGCATGAGCACCCCGCCCGCGATCCGCATCGACAACATGGTCAAACGCTACGCCGGGGAGAAGGGCGAAGAAGGCAAGCTGGCGCTCAAGGGCGTGAGCTTCGATGTGCCGCAAGGGCAGATCTTCGGCCTGCTCGGCCCCAACGGCGCGGGCAAGTCGACCCTCATCAACATCCTCGCCGGACTGGTGATGAAGACCAGCGGCAGCGCGGAGATCTGGGGCTTCGACATCGACCGCGATGCGCGCAACGCCAAGCGGGCGATCGGCATCGTGCCGCAGGAAATCGTGTTCGACCCGTTCTTCACCCCGTTCGAGGTGCTGGAGAACCAGGCCGGGTTCTACGGCATTCCCAAGCGCGACCGGCGCAGCGAGGAACTGCTCGCGGCGGTCCGCTTGTCGGACAAGCGCAATGCCTATGCCCGCACGCTGTCGGGCGGGATGAAGCGCCGCCTGCTGGTCGCCAAGGCGATGGTCCACTCGCCGCCGATCCTCGTGCTCGACGAACCGACCGCGGGCGTCGACGTCGAGCTGCGCCGCCAGCTGTGGGAGCTCGTCACCGGGCTCAACAAGGAAGGGGTGACGGTGGTGTTGACCACTCACTACCTCGAAGAGGCCGAGCAGCTGTGCGACCGGATCGCGATCATCAACCACGGCGAACTGATCGCCGACAAGCCGACCCGCGAACTGGTCGGGATGGCGCGCGAGAAGATCGTGTCGGTGACGGTCGACAAGGACCTTGCCGGCCCGGTGCAGGAGCCTGCGTTCCTCAAGTCGGAAATCGTCGAACCCCGCCGGCTCGACGTGACCTACGATCGCGACGCGACCAGCGCGGGGCAGGTGCTCGCGCTAATCCAGCAGCACGGCTACGCGATCGAAGACGTGACCACGCGCGAAGCCGATCTCGAGGACGTATTCGTCCAGCTCACCGGCGCGGGCTAGCAGCCACTCGCCGCACCTATTGCGGCGCCTCGGCATTCTCGAACGAACCGCGACGCCAGTCGTGAAACCCGTAACGCACGATTTCGGCGCCGCAATGGCGACAGTGCCCGGACATCCCGAAAGGCGTCTGGTGGACCCGGTGGCGATCGGGTTCGTGGTGGTTGGCGAGGCACTTGGCGCGACCGAGCAGACTCATTGCGATCCCTTTATATTATCTCTTTACCTTAGTCGTTTGCCTCCCCGGACTCCACAACGAACCAGCGAGGGTTTGGTTGCAAGATCGGGCGACCGAAGTCGCATATTTCCCCCAATGACACACTTTGGGCAGGTTGCCCGAGGACACGCGACAGCTTGCCGCACGGTTAGCCTTCGGCCATGACGCGCCGATGACTGCGACCCACGACGTGATCGTAATCGGCTCGGGCGCTGCCGGGCTCACCGCTGCGCTGGCGCTGGCACAGGACAAGCGCGTGCTGGTGCTTGCCAAGGGCACCCTCACCGGCGGCAGCACCGCGTGGGCGCAGGGCGGGATCGCGGCTGTCCTCGATGCGGGCGACACCTTCGAGAACCACATTCGCGACACGATGGTTGCAGGCGCAGGCCTCAACGACCGGGCGACTGTCGAGTTCGTGATCGAGCGTGCGCCCAAGGCGATCAACCGGCTGTGCGAGCTGGGCGTGCCGTTCAACCGCGAAAGCGGCGACTTGCACCTGACCCGCGAGGGCGGCCACAGCCACCGCCGGATCGTCCATGTCGACGATGCCACCGGCTGGGCGGTGCAGGAGGCGCTGCTCAAGGCGGCAGAGGCCAACCCCAACATCACCCTGCTACCCGGGCGCGCGTGCATCGACCTGATCACCGGGCGCAATGGAGAGAAGTATTCGGGCTCGGGGCGGGTATGGGGCGTCTACGCGCTCGACCAGGAGACCGGCGAAGTCGAAGCGCATGTCGCCCGCGCAACGGTGCTGGCGACCGGCGGCGCGGGGCGCTGCTACCTGTTCTCCACCGCGCCGCGCGGCGCGACCGGCGACGGGATCGCGATGGCGTGGCGCGCCGGGGCGCGGGTCTCCAACATGGAGATGATGCAATTCCACCCGACCTGCCTCTACAACCTCGAGGTCAAGAACTTCCTCATCACCGAGGCGGTGCGCGGCGAAGGCGGGCGGCTGTACAATCCGGTCACCGGCGAGCGCTACATGGAGCGTTACGACCCCGAGCGGATGGAGCTTGCCCCACGCGATATCGTCGCCCGCGCCAACGACGATCAGATCAAGCGCTACGGCCTCGACTATGTCCACCTGGACATCAGCCACCAGCCGCCCGATTTCGTGAAGCATCATTTCCCGACGATCTACGACAAGCTGATCAACCTCGGGATCGACATGACCAAGGAGCCGATCCCGGTCGTGCCCGCGCAGCACTATACTTGCGGCGGGGTGCTGATCGGGCTCGACGCGCGCACCGACCTGCCCGGGCTGTGGGCGGCGGGCGAAGTGACCGAAAGCGGGCTGCATGGCGCGAACCGGCTAGCTTCCAACTCGCTGCTCGAATGCTTCGTATTCGGCGAAGCCGCCGCACGCGACATCCTGTCGGTGTGGGACGAGATGGACGACCCGCCGCCGATCCGCGAGTGGGACGCCAGCCGGGTGACCGATTCCGACGAGGAAGTCGTCATCAAGCAGAACTGGACCGAGATCCGCCGGTTCATGTGGAACTACGTCGGCATCGTGCGCACCACCAAGCGGCTCGAGCGCGCGGCGCATCGCATCGCTACGCTCGCGCAGGAGATCGAGGATTATTACGGCTCGTTTCGCGTCACCACCGACCTGATCGAGCTCAGGAACCTGCACCAGTGCGCCGACCTGATCGTGACCAGCGCGCTCAAACGCCACGAGAGCCGCGGACTGCACTACACGCTCGACTATCAGGAAACGCTCGAAGTGCCCGAGGACACGGTGCTGGTGCCCTAGTCTGCATGGCCTAAGGCGAAACGCCTTCCATCTTCTCCTCCACCGGGCCCAGATGATGGACCCACCAGCGGAAACCGCCAAACATGATCACTGCGCCGATGGCGGTCATGCCCGCCGTAAGCAGGAAGAAACCGCTCGCGCCGAGCGGTTCGTAGAAGCGGTCCATCCATCCGGCGAGGAAATAGGACACCGCGGTCGCCGCCTTGTACATCGCCATCATCATCGACACGACCGACTGTGGTGAATCGCGCGTGACGAGCGCCTGGATCGGCGGCTCTATCAGCGCGCCATAGCTGAAGTCCTGCAGCATGAAGAACGTGAGCCACAGGCCCAGCGGAGTGACCGGCAGGCGGGCGATGGCAACCGCGAACAGCCACGCCAGCGCCACACCTGCAATCCCCATCCCGATCTTGGCGACATCCCCCAGGTCGCGCCCGCGCTTGCGTTCGAGCGCGAGCGACAGCCGGTTGCCCAGCCACACCCCGCAGATCGTTGCGAGCCCGTCGAAAATACCGATCCAGGTGACCGGCATCTCGAACCCGAGGATATTGCGATCGACCTGCGTGTCGGCCCAGACGTACATGATCGAATACGACTGGTTGGTGGCGGTGAAATAGAGCACGTAGGGGACGAACAGCAGCAGCAGGATCACGCCGATCCGGTGCCAGTCGCTGCGCGTGAGCTTGACCTTCTGCTTGCTGGCCGCCGTACGCGCAGTGAGGCTGTCGGGCGGCATATGGCGTCGTCCCGCAAGGTAAGTGGCAAGCCCGATCAGCATGCCGATCCCCGCCGCGCCGAACCCCCAGTGCCACGAATAATCCTCCCCCAGCGTGCCGATGATCAGCGGAGCGATCAGCGCACCGACGTTGAGTGTGATGAGGTAGATCCCGAACCCCCGTGTTCGGCGCTGGTCCTCCGGCGAATAGAGCAGCCCGACCTGCGCCGCCATGTTGCCGATTACGCAGCCCGAACCGATCACCAGCAAGGTGAGCGCACCGAGGAACAGTTGCTCGCTCGCCATCGCGAGATGACCCGCCGCCATGATCAGGCAGCCGATCGTGATCGTGCGCGTGCGCCCCAGCACCCGGTCGCCCAGCCACGCGCCGATGATCGGGGTGAGGTAGATCATCCCCGAATAGATGCCGTAGGTCTGCCCGGCGAAAGCAACGTCGTCGAGCTTGCCAACCACCGCCTCGAGCCCCGCGCGATAGCTCGCCAATCCGATCACGCCTCGCGCGTGTTCGGGCAGCAACAGGTACTTGGTCATGTAGAGCATCAGCAGCGCCTGCATCCCGTAGAACGAGAAGCGCTCCCACATTTCGGTAGTGGCCAGGACGGTCAGGCCGCGTGGGTGCCCGAACAGCTCGGCGCTCTCGCCCGGCCCTGCCGCAAGCGTTGCCATAGATATGTCCCATACCGAGGCCCGGTCTTCCGGGCAGCGACGATGATGCGTTGGCTGCGCCAGCGCGTCCAATCCTTTTTCGCGCTTGCAGCAAATTGTTCGAACATCTTGGCAGCATGCGCGCGGTTCGGCAGATAGGCGGTCTGGTCGGAAGGCAACGGAAAGGGCCGCAATGGCACGCATACAGGCAAACGGGATCGAGCTGGAATACGAAGACTACGGCAACCCTGACGATCCCGTAATCCTGCTGGTGATGGGCCTTGGCGCCCAGTTGACCCTTTGGCCGATCGAACTGGTAGACGCCCTCGTCGAGCGCGGCTTTCGTGTGATCCGCTACGACAACCGCGACATCGGGCTTAGCCAGAAGATGGAGGGTTCCAAGACCCCTTCGATGCTCAAGCTGATCTTGCTGTATCGGCTCGGGTTCAAGCCGCGCGTGCCCTACGCCCTGTCCGACATGGCGGCAGACGGGGTCGGGTTGCTCGATGCGCTGGGGATCGAGCAGGCGCACATCGTCGGCGCGAGCATGGGCGGGATGATTTCGCAGCTGATCGCAGTCGAGCACCCGACACGCACCGCCAGCCTGGTGTCGATCATGTCGACCACCGGCAATCCCAAGCTGCCGGCAGCGACCAGGGAGGCGTTCAAGGCGCTCACCACCCGTCCGTCCTCGATGGACGAGGAAGTGCTGGTCGAACACGGCATCATGGTCGCGCGCGCGATCGGCAGCCCGGCCTACCGCGCCGAGGAGAGCGTGGTGCGCGACAAGGTTCGCGCCAACATCCGGCGCAGCTTCTATCCCAGCGGCTTCCCCCGGCAGATGGCCGCGATCATAGCCGACGGCGACCGCCGCCAGCGGCTGAAGTCGGTCTCGGCACCGACGCTGGTGATCCATGGCGAAGACGATCCGCTGGTCCCGGTGGAAGGCGGGATCGATACCGCCGACGCGATTCCCGGTGCCCGGATCGCGACCATCCCCGGGATGGGTCACGACCTGCCGGTTCCGTTGGTCGAAGAGCTGGCCGGCCTGATCGCCGATCACGCCGGTTCGGCCTGAACCGAGTCGCTGCCGAGTCGGCCACGCGTTCGGCAAGGCGTTGCTCGCCGGGCGGCCTGAACGCAGCAAAATTTCAGCCCCGGATTCGATTGATTCAATCAGTCGTGGAAAACCGCCAGCCGATAAATTTTTTTCAAAATTCGATTTTGACTCTTGCGCTCCCCGCCAGCCTAGGAAATCCGGCGCGTCGCGGTGTATTGAAAGTGTAACACACGATCGAATCGACGGCGGCGAAAGGGTTAATCGACGATTCACCCTCTTGCGCATGAATCGCGGCTGATTCACTATCGCCAGTGGTTCGTCGGTCGGGGGACCCACAAGACCTAGTTGTTCAGCCCGTCACGCTTTCACGCGTGGCGAGGGATGATTCGGCCTTGCGACCAGGCACCCGAGGGAGGTTTCTGGTGACCGGCTGGGGATAAGTTTTGTCCCCACGCGAACCGCGAAATGCTAGGTAGGGCGCTTGCCCGCCGATTCGAACGAAAGCGGAACACCGGGCAGGATCGGCCCGGTCCGGAACGAGGACGGGGGACCGATGGAATTCAGGAACGGGGACGGTGCGGAAATGGGTCTCGAACACGAAGCCGGGGACACGGTAACAGGCCGGAACGAGACCCCCGCAAAGCAGAAGAAGAAAGCGGCGGTGAGTATGGCGCAGGCGGATCGGGGCAGCGAGGAACTGGTGGCCGACAAGGCGGCAGAAGCGATGGCCGAAGCCGTTGCTGCGGTGGCCAAGGCTGCCGCCAAGCCCGCGAGCGACAGCAAGACGATCCACGATCGGCGCTTCAATGTCGTCACCGATGCGTCGCGCGATGCGCTGCTGACCGAATTCGGCAAGGAAACGCTCGAAGACCGCTACCTCCTGCCCGGCGAAAGCTACCAGGACCTGTTCGCCCGCGTCGCCGATGCCTATGCCGACGACGAAGAGCACGCCCAGCGCCTGTATGACTACATCAGCCGCCTGTGGTTCATGCCGGCGACCCCGGTGCTGTCGAACGGCGGCACCAGCCGCGGCCTGCCGATCAGCTGCTACCTCAACTCGGTCGAAGACAGCCTCGAAGGCATCGTCGGCACGTGGAACGAGAACGTCTGGCTCGCCTCGCGCGGCGGCGGCATCGGCACCTACTGGGGCCAGGTCCGCGGGATCGGCGAGCCGGTCGGCCTCAACGGCAAGACCAGCGGGATCATCCCGTTCGTGCGCGTGATGGACAGCCTGACGCTGGCGATTTCGCAGGGCTCGCTGCGGCGCGGCTCGGCGGCGTGCTACATCGACATCAGCCACCCCGAGATCGAGGAGTTCCTCGAGATCCGCAAGCCGTCGGGCGACTTCAACCGCAAGGCGCTCAACCTGCACCACGGGGTGCTGCTGTCCGATGCCTTCATGGAAGCGGTGCGCGCGGGCGAGGAATGGAACCTCACCAGCCCCAAGACCGGCGAAGTCCGCGGCAGCGTCGATGCGCGCAGCCTGTTCCAGAAGCTGGTCGAAACCCGCCTTGCCACCGGCGAGCCGTACATCGTGTTCTCCGACACGGTGAATCGGATGATGCCCAAGCACCACCGCGAGCTGGGCCTCAAGGTCTCGACTTCGAACCTGTGCAGCGAGATCACCCTGCCGACCGGCCGCGACCACCTCGGCAACGATCGCACCGCGGTGTGCTGCCTCTCGTCGCTCAACCTCGAGACGTGGGACCAGTGGCACGAGGACAAGCGCTTCATCGAAGACGTGATGCGGTTCCTCGACAACGTGCTGCAGGACTACATCGACCGCGCACCCGACGAGATGGCGCGGGCCAAGTATTCCGCCGCGCGCGAACGCTCGGTCGGCATGGGCGTGATGGGCTTCCACTCGTTCCTGCAGTCCAAGGGCATCGGCTTCGAAAGCCCGATGGCGAAGGTGTGGAACCTCAAGATGTTCAAGCACGTTTCCGCCAAGGCCGAGGAAGCGAGCATGGTGCTGGCGGAAGAGCGCGGCGCGTGCCCCGATGCCGAGGACGCCGGCGCGATGGAGCGGTTCAGCTGCAAGATGGCGATCGCGCCGACCGCCTCGATCAGCATCATCTGCGGCGGCACCAGCGCCTGCATCGAGCCGATCCCGGCCAACATCTACACCCACAAGACGCTGTCGGGCAGCTTCATCGTCAAGAACCCGTATCTCGAAAAGCTGCTCGATACGAAGAGCAAGAACTCCACCAACGTGTGGAACTCGATCCTCGAGAAGGGCGGTTCGGTCCAGCACCTCGACTTCCTGACGCCGGAGGAAAAGGCGGTTTACAAGACCAGCTTCGAGATCGACCAGCGCTGGCTGCTCGAATTCGCCGCCGACCGCACCCCGTTCATCGACCAGGCGCAAAGCCTCAACCTGTTCATCCCCGCCGACGTCGACAAGTGGGACCTGGCGATGCTCCACTTCCAGGCGTGGGAGAAGGGCATCAAGAGCCTTTACTACCTGCGTTCGAAGTCCGTGCAGCGCGCCGGGTTCGCCGGCGGGGTCGAAGCCGACAACACCGCCGAAGCAGCCAAGTACGAGCTGCCGAGCACCGACTACGACGAGTGTCTCGCCTGCCAGTAACGGCATAGCGCGAGCGACTGGCAGCTTCCCCTGCCTGTCCAACGAAGGCCCCGTCCCCCCACCCGGACGGGGCCTTTTCGGTACCAGCGAAGTTATCCCCCGCGCGCTCGGCCCGTGCGTTTCGCGGGCACGCTAAGCCGCCGTATTCTAACGGTTCGCGCGCGAGTCGGAGTCGGCCTCGGGGGGCCTGTTGCCGGCGGGACTCAATGACCGGGAAATGGGCCCGGTTTGCGCAACAAGACGATTCACATTCGCGGCGCCTCACGCTAGATATGGGGCTTCGCAACGCACGGAGCCACCAGATGTCCCTTCTCGAAGCCCGCAAGACCTACAAGCCGTTCGAATACCCGTGGGCCTACGAGTTCTGGAAGCGGCAGCAGCAGGTGCACTGGCTGCCCGAGGAAGTGCCGCTGGGCGAGGATTGCCGCGACTGGGCGCAGAAGCTGTCCGATCACGAGCGCAACCTGCTGACGCAAATCTTCCGCTTCTTCACCCAGGCCGACGTGGAAGTGCAGGATTGCTACCACGAGAAATACGGCCGCGTGTTCAAGCCGACCGAGATCAAGATGATGCTCACCGCGTTCTCCAACATGGAGACGGTGCACATCGCCGCCTATTCGCACCTGCTCGACACGATCGGGATGCCCGAAAGCGAATACGGCATGTTCCTCGAATACGAGGAGATGAAGGCCAAGCACGATTACCTGCAGGAATTCGGCGTCGACACCGATCAGGATATCGCCCGCACGCTGGCGATGTTCGGCGGCTTCACCGAAGGGGTGCAGCTGTTCGCCAGCTTCGCGATGCTGATGAACTTCCCGCGCTTCAACAAGATGAAGGGCATGGGCCAGATCGTCAGCTGGAGCGTGCGCGACGAGAGCCTGCACTGCGAAGGCATCACCCGCCTGTTCCACGCCTTCACCAAGGAACGCGACTGCCTGACCAAGGCGGTGAAGGAAGACATCCTCGATTGCTGCATGAAGACCGTGCGGCTGGAGGACAACTTCATCGACCTGGCGTTCGAGCAGGGGCCGGTGAGCGGGATGACCGCCAACGAGATCAAGAAGTATATCCGCTACATCGCCGACTGGCGGCTGGAGCAGCTGGGCCTGAAGAAGCAGTTCATGATCGACGATCACCCGCTGCCGTGGCTCGCCCCGCTGCTGAACGGGGTGGAGCACGCCAACTTCTTCGAAACCCGCGCGACCGAATATTCGAAGGCCGCGACGAAGGGCAACTGGAACGACGTGTGGGCCAGCTTCGACAAGCGCCAGAAGGCCAAGGGCTCGGCCGCGAACGAAGGCGACGGCGAAGGCGACGGCCCGGGGCTGTTCGGCGACGACGCTGCGGGCGACGGGAGCGTCGCGGCGGAGTGAATTGTTTCACCCTGTAGCGTTCCGACTAGGCTGCAATCCCATGCCAGGCTCGATGCCAAGCTAGATACCTTGGATCGGGCCGCACATTCGTTTCAGCGGGGAATCGGGCGCGTCCGTCGGAGTGCAAGAGACGAGTCACGCTTTCGACGTCGTTGATTTTCCGCGAGAGCAGGATTTCACCTTCATCGCTCAATGCGACTAACCCTCGGTCGAACATCCAGTGCACGGTACCCGATAGGGCGATGCCGTTGGCGACGCTGTCGGGGCCACCTTCGCCTACGCTCATAATGTGCGCCGCTTGGGCCTCAGCTCTGCCGCCGCCGTTAATGAACCGCGTGCCCGTCAGCGCGCAACGGCAATCGTAGGCGTCGAGCACGCGAAGGCGAAACTGCCGGTCGCGTACTTTGCGCTCTGTTAGCACAGTGGCCCGATCGACGGGACCAAGCCATTCCTGTTGCGGTTCGTGAAGAGTCTTCGATGTCTGAGCCGGTTCATCCTCGCGCGGCAAGAGATCGTCCTCATCGACTAAGCCGAGCGCGAGGATGGCGTTGAAGTCATCATCCCCGATGGGGCGGATCGACTGTATAGCGCGCCCGTTGTTGAGGCGATTCCCATCGAGCAACCCGCTTTCGATCGCCTTTCCATCGACTTGAAATGGAACGTCGCGCCCGAACTCAAGGTAACTGCCCGGCACGATCAGCGCGAGATACATCTCGGCATTCGCAGGATCGCGCACGATCTCCTCGACGCACGCCACGGCATAGTAACCGCGCGGACCCGCGCGGCGCGGCTCTTGGTAGACAATCCATTGTCCGACCGAGCGCGCCGCTGCGTTGAGCCAGCGCTGCGGAAAGCGATAGAACCGATCCGGCTCGTCGTCGTAGATCGAGTGCGAGCCGATCACGAACACGCACTTGCTTGGACTCACGGTCGGCAGGATCACTGGAGCATCAAGCAGTCGGTAGTTTCCCGCCCCGAGGAACTCGATTCCGCCCTTGTCGCGCAATTGTTGCAATTCGCGGCTCAAAGTCATGTCGGGCGTCGCACCGCGTGAACCGGTCTCGTTAACGATCCGCCCGAGTTCTTCGTCGATCATCTGTTGGCGAGTGAACAACGCGCTTCCGTGGCGTGCGGCTAGACGGCGCACAGCAATCTCAACCGCTTCGGACCCATTTGCCCCCGCCACGACTTTCCTCACGCTGATTCCATGCCATCATGCGCCGATGGCCGGCGAGAAGAAAGTGCGAATGATTTGCGGAACCTGCGGCTCGCCGTTGGTTTCGCGTGATGCTTGGGCGGATTGGGACGAGGTGGCACAGGATTGGACGCTCGGTGCGATCTACGACTTCGCCTTTTGCCATACGTGCGAGACTGAAACTCGTATCGTGGAAGCGTCGTTGGAATAATTCGGACCTCAATAACACTTTCCTACACACCCCCAACCCTGCTCCATCCTGCCCAATGAAGCACTGGCCCGCACCGCCGCCCCGCACTGCGCCGCTCGTCCGGCGCCGCATTCCGATGTTCCATCCCGTCCCCGTCGCCCCGCGCAGAGACGGGTGGACGGTGCAGCGGCAGGCGTGGTTCATCGGGGTGCTGGCCGAGACGCGCAGTGTCGTCGAAACCTGCCGGCGGGTCGGGATGGGGCGGGAGAGCGCTTATCGCTTGCGCAAGCGCCCCGGCGCGGCGGGGTTTGCCGCGGCGTGGGATGCGGCGCTGGGCAGGCCGCACATCGCGGTCGACCCGTCCAGCGCGAAAGCCACAGGGTTGCCGGCCGCCTATCGCTTCCACGCCGGGCTGGTCCAGGTCCACATGCACGCCGGGAAATTGGTCGCGATCGCCCGTAAACCGGACAATTCCGCGCTCCTCCAGCACCTCGCCCAGCTTGGCCGCGCGGCGGGCGACATGGCCGATCCGTGCGCAAAGTCACACGATTCAAACCCGGGATATGCGTTCCACGAAGGCGAGGACCGTGCGGATGGCGCTGCGCCCGGTGCCGCCTCCCCTTGCCCCGCCCCGCGCAAGGTGAGACAATCGCCGCACCCGCCAGCACCAAGCGAAGGAGATCGCCGATGAACCGTCTCACCCCCACCAAGGCCGCCGGTGCGATCGTGCTGGCAGGCGCGCTCGCGCTAGGCGCGTGCGGCAAGTCCGACAAGCCGACCTACGAGGCCGGGGTTACCGACCAGGGCGGCGGCCAGCTGCAGGTGACCGACAAGGGCAGCGACGCGGTGCCGGTGAAGGTGCCCGACACCGCGATGACCAACGTCCCCGAAGCCGCGCCCTCGCCCACGCCCAACACGCCGCCGGAATGAGGGGAACGGGCTGCGACCAGCAGCCCGCAAGGCCGAATGGCCGCCCGCAGGTGCCCCGTAGCGTAGCGTAGGGAACAGCACCGAGGACGCTCGCCCGGATGGGCGAGCGGAAGGCAAAAAGCTGAAGCCAATCGTTAACCTTGTCGGCGTAAGACTCGGGACATGTTGAACAAATACCAGAACGTCTTCCGGAGCCGGTGGAAGGCCCTGTGGTGGGCCGCTGGCGTTCTGATGACCGCGTACTGCTCGGTTCCCTCGCCCGATACCGCGAACCAGCAGCACACGACGGCCCAGGCGGTGCACAAGCACTACAACCCCTGGGCGCTCGACAAGTCCTCGCACGGCTGACGCCGCGGCACCGCGGGCCAGGGTGCCCCTTGCCAGCCGGGACCGCCCATGCAAGACCCCCATTGGGCCGCGCAGGGAGGGAACGCTGCATGACGGTTGGTATCGGGCGCCGGGCGCGCAACATGGAAGAATTGGGCCAGAACCTGGAGGCGCTGCACGCGTTCGAGCCGGTCGACTTCAAGCCCTACGCGCCGCAGGAAGGCGACGTGTTCATCTCTTCGTGGGCCAAGAGCGGCACGACGATGATGCAGCAGATGTTCCACCAGCTGCGGATGGGCGCGGCGACCGGCCGGGGCGATATGGACTTCGACGACATCAGCCGGATGACGCCGTGGGAAGATTCCGCGATGATGTGCGATTTCGACATGACGGTGGAGCAGCGCGCCGCTCCGCGCGGGTTCAAGTCCCACCGCGAATACGAACGCCTGCCTGCAGGAATGCGCTACATCGTGACGCTGCGCGACCCGCACGAAACCTATCGCTCGTTCCACCGCTTTTTCGAAGGCTACCTGCTCGAACGCGGGGCGATGTCGCTGGAAGATTTCTTCCCGCTGTGGATGCTCGGCGGACCGGGTGGCTGCGACTACTTCACCCACCTGTTGAGCTGGTATGCCCGGCGGAATGAACCCGATACGCTGCTGGCCCCCTATCACTGGGCAGCGAAGAACCGCCCGGCGATGATCCGGCGGATGGCGGACTTCCTCGGGATCGAGCTGACCGACGAACTTGCGGCGATGGTCGAGGCGCACACCGAGCGCGAATTCATGTATGCCCACAAGGACAAGTTCAACGACAAGATGATGTGCGATGCGATGGAGCAGCGCCTGGGGATCAGCGAGTTCGATTCGACCAAGGTCCACCAGGTCGGCAGCAGCGGCAAGGATCTGCCGCCTTCGGTCGTCGAGCAGATCGACGCCATGTGGGCCGAGCGGGTCGAACCGGTGACCGGCCACGCCGACTTCGCTTCGCTCGAAGCCGAACTGGTTGGCAGCGCCTGACGCCAATCCGCCTTCCCTTGCGCCCCCGCAGCCGCTAGGGGCGGCGCGTTCGCGGACAGCAAGGACCGATGCGTGATGAGCGCCAGCAGCGACAAGACGATGCTCGCCAAGGCAGAAGTGCTGATCGAGGCGCTGCCTTACCTGCAGCGCTACGCCGGTCGCACCTTCGTGGTGAAGTACGGCGGCCACGCGATGGGCGATCCGGAGGCCGCGCGCGATTTCGCCGAGGACATCGTGCTGCTCAAGGCGGTCGGCATCAACCCGGTGGTGGTCCACGGCGGCGGCCCGCAGATCGGCGCGATGCTCAAGAAGCTGGGCGTCGAAAGCACGTTCGTCGATGGTCTCAGGGTAACCGACAAGGCGACTGCGGAAGTCGCCGAAATGGTCCTCTCGGGTGCAATCAACAAGGAACTGGTGAGCTGGATTGCGCAAGCAGGCGGCAAGGCGCTGGGCATTTCCGGCAAGGACGGCGGGCTGGTCACTGCGACCAAGGTCCAGCGCACGACCAAGGACCCGGAAAGCAATATCGAACAGGCGGTCGACCTCGGCTTCGTCGGCGAACCGGCCAAGGTCGATACCAAGCTGATCGACACTGCGGTCGCCGCCGGGATGATCCCCGTGATCGCCCCGATCGGTGCGGGCGAGGACGGGCACACCTACAACATCAACGCCGACACGATGGCGGGCGCGATCGCGGCGGCGCTGGGTGCGGCGCGGCTGTTCCTGCTGACCGACGTGCCAGGGGTTCTCGATAACGAAGGCAAACTGCTGACCGACCTCAAACCCGCGGACATCGTCCGCCTCAAGGAGGACGGCACGATTCATGGCGGGATGATCCCCAAGCTCGACACCTGCGTGCACGCGGTGGAGGCGGGCTGCGAAGCGGCGGTGGTGCTCGACGGGCGGGTGCCGCATGCGATGCTGCTCGAATTCTTCACCGCCCGCGGTGCGGGCACGCTGATCAGCGCGGATTAGGAAGGGGCGATGCGTATTGCCCGGTTGATACACCCCATAACGGTCGGCTAAAGCTGCAGGGTCGCAAATCAAGAGGTAACGATGGACGCGATTATCGGGATTCTCTCCATGCTCATCTCGACGGTGAACATGCTGGTCATCATCTGGTTCATCATCGGCTTGCTGTTCGCTTTCAACGTGGTCGGGCGCGACAACCATTTCCTGGTCGCGGTCGAAGACTCGATCTCGCGGCTGTTCGAGCCGATCCTGCGGCCGATCCGGCGGATGATGCCCGATACCGGCGCGATCGACTTTTCGCCGATGGTGCTGATCTTCCTGCTGTGGGCGGCCCAGCGGATCCTGATCTCGCTTTCCGGGGCCTACATGTGACCGCACAGATCATCGACGGGAAGGCGTTTGCCGCGAACTTGCGCGAACGTGTCGGAGTCCTCGCCACCGAATTCGAAGCCAAGTCGGGTCGCAAGGCGGGCCTCGCAGTGGTTCTGGTCGGCGACGACCCGGCGAGCCAGGTCTACGTCGCCTCGAAAGGCAAGGCGACCATTGCGGCGGGGATGGCGAGTTTCGAGCACAAGCTGCCAGGAAGCACGACGCAAGACGCGCTGGAAGCCCTGGTCAAGTCGCTCAACGCCGATCCGGCGGTCGACGGAATCCTCGTCCAGTTGCCGCTCCCCGCGCATCTCGACGACAAGGCGGTTATCGCACTGATCGATCCCGACAAGGACGTCGACGGGCTGACCGATACCAATATCGCGCGGCTCGCCAACCAGCAGGACGGGCTGTTCCCGTGCACCCCTTTCGGCTGCATGATGATGCTCGAAGACCGGCTGGGCGACCTGTCGGGCAAGGATGCGGTGGTGATCGGCCGCTCGCAACTGGTCGGGCGTCCGATGGCGCAGCTGCTGACCAATGCCAACGCCACCGTCACGGTCGCGCACAGCCGCACGAAGGACCTGCCCGCAGTCGTACGGCGGGCGGACATCGTGGTCGCAGCGGTCGGTCGACCGGGAATGGTCAAGGGCGACTGGATCAAGCCCGGCGCGACCGTCATCGACGTCGGTATCAATCGCCTGCCGCCCGAACCGGGCAAGGATAAGGGGCGGCTGGTCGGCGATGTAGCATTCGCCGAAGCAGTCGAGGTCGCCGGAGCGATCACCCCGGTGCCGGGCGGGGTCGGCCCGATGACGATCGCGGTACTACTGCGCAATGCCCTCGTGGCGGCATACCGCCATGAAGCGATAGCGCTGGCGAAAGGGGCTATCTGATGCGCTCTTTATCGAGACTTGCCGGAATCGCCGTGCTTTCGGCGGCGACTTTGCTGGCCGGCTGTGCCGGTAACGGCAGGTTTCGGGAAGGATTGAGGCCGGTCGCCAACCCCGGCGCAGTGGTCGCCGCTGAGCTCGCGTTCGCCCGCGCGGCGCAGGAACAGGGCCAGTGGACCGCATTCCGCAAGTTCGCTGCGAAGGACGCGGTGCTGTTTTTCAGCACCGGCCCGGTCGAAGCGAAGAAGTGGCTCAGTGGCAAGAGTGATCCGGCCAAGGCAGTGACGTGGAATCCGCTCGCGGTGTGGTCGAGCTGCGACGGTTCGATCGCGGTCAGCCACATCGCGTTCGCCTATCCCGACGGCGGCCCAAGCGGCGAAGGCTACACCGTGTGGCAGCGCCGCAAGCAGGGCGACTATCGCTACCTGTTCGATTTCGGCTGGGCTGCCGGCAGGCAGCCGGTCGCGCCCGAGATGATCGATGCCAGGGTGGCCGAATGCAAGGCTCCGCCCGCCGCCCCGGCAAACGCAAGCGATATGTACTTCTCGACCGACCACTCGCTCGCCTGGACCTATTCGATCGACAACGGCACCCGCAGCTTCAAGGTCTGGACCTCAGGCACGAGCGAGCCAAGGCTGGCTGTCAATGTGACCGTGCCGCCGCAGGGATCGAACTGACGCGATGCTGACCGAACTGTTCCTTTCGGCGTTCGTGACGCTGTTCGTGGTGATCGACCCGCCGGGTTGCGCGCCGATCTATGCCGGCCTCACCAAGGGCGCGAGCCCGGCGCAGAGCCGATCGATGGCGATCCGCGCCTGTGTGATTGCGCTGGCGATCCTGCTGGTGTTCGCTTTGTTCGGGCAGGCCCTGCTGGGCGCGCTGCATATCGAGCTCGATGCATTTCGCATCGCGGGCGGGATCATGCTGTTTGTCATCGCGCTCGACATGGTGTTCGAGAAACGCACCCAGCGGCGCGAAGACCGCGCGGAAAAGGTCATGGCGACGCCCGAGATCGAGGATGTTTCGGTGTTTCCGATGGCTATGCCGATGCTCGCCGGACCGGGGGCAATCGCCAGCGTCATGCTGCTGACCAGCAAGGCGCCTGGCACCGAAGGGGCGCTGGTCGTCCTCGCGGCATTATTGGTGGTGATGGCGCTCACCCTCGCGGCACTGCTCGCCGCCGGGCCGCTGATGCGGGTGTTCGGCTCGAAAGTGGAATCGGTCATCACCCGCCTGCTCGGCGTGCTGCTTGCCGCATTGGCTGCGCAGTACGTGATCGACGGGGTGCGTAAAGCGTTCGGGCTCTAGGCCCTTACTGCAAGGTGACCCTGTCCTCGTCAGGGTCGCTGCGCCCGAAGAACTGCATCAACTGGACCAGGAGCTCGCAACGCGCTTGCAGCGTGGGCGCTTCGAGCAGCGCCTGCTTGGCGGCGAAGTCGAACGGAGCGATCTGGCTGACTCCGTCGATCAACGATCGATCGTCGAGCCGCGCAACCGAGTCCCAGTCAACCGAATAGCCCTGCGCGTCGGCAAACCGCCGCGCCTCCAGTTCGAACCCGGCGCGTTCGATGCTCGAAAGTGCAGCGTCGTCGTCCTCTGCGATCGGTTCGGCTTCGACTTGGCGGAACGGGGTTGTGACTTCGAGCTCGCGTACGATGCGATACCGCGTCTCGCCCTGAAGTATGATGTTGTAGCGGCCATCGTCGAGCGCTTCGACTTCGTCGATCTTTCCGACGCAGCCCACCGCGAACAGCGGTGCGCCTTCTTCGGCACGTTGCGGCTGGATCATTGCGATCCGTCGGTCGCGCGCCAGCGCGTCGCCCACCAGTGCCCGATACCGCGGCTCGAAAATATGCAGCGGCAAGTGCAATCCGGGGAACAGGATCGCACCCGGCAAGGGGAAGATGGAAAGCCGCGTCGCCATACTTATCCGAACAGGATCTTCGACAGGCGGCGGCGAGTGGCGACGACCCACGGGTCTTCCAGCCCTACCGCTTCGAATATCTGTAGCAGCTTCGCTCGCGCCGCACCGCCGTTCCATTCGCGGTCGGTCGCGATCATCGCTAGCAGGGTATCGGCGGCCGTATCGCGATCGTGCGCGGCATAAGCTGCCTCGGCGTAGGCCAGCTGCGCATCCATGTCGGACGGGTCGGCGGTGGCGGCGTCGCGTAGCTTGGCAAGCTCGCTTTCGTCGACTTGCGTTCCGGCGAGTTCGAGCGCGGACATGGCGGTCTTGACGGCAGGGTCTTCGGCCATGTTCGGATCGAGCGCAGTCGCGACCTGCTGCGCTTCGTCGACTTTGCCTGCGGCGACCAGCGCGCGGATCAGGCCGGCCTGGGCGGGTGCATTGTCGGGAGCCATCTCGGCGACCTGCGCGAATATCCCGGCAGCGCGCTCGGCGTCGCCTTCGGCCAGCACGTCCTCGGCCATTGCCACGAACTGCCCAACGTCAGGCGCGCCTTGGCCATTGCCACCTTCCGCACCAGCCTCGATCGGCAGCTGGCCAAGCAGCTGGTCGAGCATTTGCTTCAATTGGGATTCGCTGCGGGCATTGGTCAGGTCGGCGACCGGCTGGCCCTGGAACATCGCGTAGACCGTCGGGATCGAGCGCACCTGGAACTGCGCAGCGATGAACTGCTCTTCGTCGACGTTGATCTTGGCGAGCACCACGCCCTTGTCGGCGTATTCGCCGCAGACCTTCTCGAGCACCGGCGCGAGCGCCTTGCACGGCCCGCACCACTCGGCCCAGAAGTCGACGATGACGAGTTTGCTCATCGACGGTTCGACGACCGTCTTGCGGAAGCGGTCGACCGCCTTCTGTTCGTCGAGATTGAGCCCCATGCTGGCCACGTATCGGTCCCCTCAGAATGTCAGGAATGCAAATGTGTTCGCGCCCAATGTGGGCGCTTGCGGCGTAATGTGAAGCGGAATCTGCCCGCTGCACGTGGATCGTGGACGGCGCCCAATTTTCCCCTTGCGAGCCTGCCGACCCGCTGCTAATCGCGCGCCTCCCCGGTCGGAACACGCATGCTTCCGGCCACGCCAAGTGAGCGGGCGTAGCTCAGGGGTAGAGCACAACCTTGCCAAGGTTGGGGTCGGGCGTTCGAATCGCCTCGCCCGCTCCATTATTTCCAAGACTTTCGAGACTTAGGGTCGATCAGGCGGTTCCTCAGGGATACCGCTCGGGATACCGGGCGGTATGGCTACCCCCATGTCCTTCTTCGACGTGCCCGAGCCTTTGCGCGCAGGGCTCGTAAAGGTTCGTGGCATTCGATCAGGCTAGGCGCGGGCCCTTCGCCGTTCAGAAATGCTACGACTCCCTTGGGTGGTTTCCTCTCGCCGATCCCGCGTCCGCCGTGCCGCCGCTCGAAATATACCTTCGCAGCAAGAATGCCGACACGCAGGTCGCTTGGCATGCAGCACTGACCATAGCGCCTACCTGACGAACAGGTGCAAAGCTCCTTCGGATCAATCTGGGTAAGACGATAGTAGGGGTCGGGTCGCCCGTTCTGATCGAGCAATGCGTACTGGCGGCCCGCCCATTGCCCGAGCAACTCAAGATGCAGATGGCGGACGGCCCAAACTGAATAGAGGTCAAGTAGGGCTCTGAGGTCGTCGCCCGGATACCACATATGGTCTTTGGCATTAGCGTAAGCGCAGACTGAGCCGTCGAAGAGATTTGTGTGCTTCGGTCCGATCCAGCGCAGCTCCCCCCGTTCTTCCCAAAATGCCCAGCCGCGCGGCTCGACCTTTGGGTCGTCGGGGAGTGCGATAAGAAAAATGGCTCTCCGCCCGAGGCCTTCCAAGATCAGGCTAGGGGCGAAGAGCCAAAGTCCGTCTTCGTCGGGGAGGAGCTTACTACCGGGATAGGCTTCCTCGACATCACCTAGCTGCCGTTCGTAGCGGGAGACGAGGCTGCCGAGCCGTGATCCCGCACCGGACGACCGCGATCCGGAGGTGGCCCCTTGTCGTCGGGGCGGCCCTTTCCGTCGGGCGGTCCGTTGCCGCGTCCCGGCTGCGGGTCGTTGCGATTGTTGTTCATCAATTGGGTCCACTTCTTGAGTTGTGGCGGGCTCGGTATCGAGGACAACAAGGCCCTGATTCTTAACCCTAACGATACGACGTTCATCCAAGGCCACGCCGATTAGCCGCAACGCAGAAAGCACCCCCTCATCAATCAGGGCTTCCCTTTCCGAATCGGATGTGCGAATCTGTGTCACCAGCACACAATGATGGATCAGGCCGCGCCGTGTCAAGGCGTGCAATTCGCACAGGTGGAGATGACGGACTTCGATAAAAAGCTTGTAGAAGCAGTTAAGGGAAAGATGGGGCGCGAGGGCCTAAGTGTTCGCGCGCTCTCCAAGATCGTCGGCGTAAGTTTTTCGACGCTCGCAAGGATCAACAGAGGCGAAGGCTCGCCTGATAACAATACGAAGATCAGGCTTCTGGAATGGCTCGGTCCCGACGCCCACGATGAGGGCCTCGAGTTCGAGGAAGTCGCATTCGTGCACTTCCGAGCGGCTAAAGGGACCAGCTCTCAGACCGTTCAGACCCTACTTTCGGCGGCGGCGTGTCTTAGAGAGCAGTATCGCGAGAACGAACCCAATTTTTCGGAGGAAGACGAGTTCGATGATCCCGTCGAGCTATCGAAAGAAGAGCTCGAGCGCATCGCAGAGGATTTCCGGTCAGACCTCGGGCTTGACGATCAGTCGGCGCTCAATTCGCTTGGTCTTCGTGTCGCGGGTGTCACTGTCGAATTCCTTACCCAATCGGAGTGCCTGAGCCGCCCAGAACGGCAACGGCTATCGGGAGCGTCGAGCGCTGAGTGGTCGGCCATGAGCGTTCCACTCAATTCGGCACAGGACCGATGGGTCGTGCTCTTAAACGACACGCATACTGTCGAGCGACAACGCGTGACCTTGCTTGAGGAATATTGGCACATCCTTCTCGGACATAAGCTTGTCAAAATTGCGAAGATCGCTGGGGCATATGGACGCACATATGACACGGCTGAAGAACACGATGCGTACTTCCTCGCTTCGGCGAGCCTATTACCTCGCGAGGCCGTGCGAACCATGGTTCAACAAAAGGCTGCCGCCGCAGAAATTGCCGCACACTTCGGTACTTCGACCCAACTGGTCGAGTACCGAATAAAGCGACTTGGACTATGGCGAGACTACAAGGGTAAGAGTGTCGAGCTTTCTTAGTCACACCGCCAAAGGGCTCGCATCGCTCGCTCGGTTCCCGCACGGACCGCACAGCCGGTTGTGCGGTCCCTCGCTCTCGAAGGGCTTTCGGCACCGGAGGCAAGGCCGGCTCACCGTCTCGATCGGCTCACCGTGCACGTCGCGGCGGCGATTGGGAGACGGAAGGTAATTCGGCCAGCCCATGGCTAAGCCACCTCGAGCATCGCCAGCATCGTTCCGTAGGCCCGGCGCTGGCTCACGTTCATCGTGTCGCGGACGAGATGCTGGTTGTCGGGCGAGCGGAACACGTCCACCCAGACCTCCCGGTCCCCGGGCTGGCGAATAAGCCCGAAGTACGCACCGAGCTCCTCGACCGCCACGCTGTAGATGTTCGAGACGCGCCGGACGAGCTCGAGGGTGGGCCATCGGTCCTTCACTGTGGCGATGGCTGCGGAGAGCGCCACGGTGTGCGCCCTCCGCGTCGTTTCTTCGAAGCGGGCCATATAGTGGTCCAGGACCGCCTCCTCGGTCAGCTCCATTGTGCGCTCTTCTCGAACACGGCGGACTGCTTCGAGCGCATCGCCGCCATCTCGGCCGCGCGCTCGCCCTTCGCCAGCTCTATAATCACCGGGTCAGTGCCGGAGTGGTCGAGGAGGGCCTTGCTCACGGTCACGCCGGTCTGCTGCGCGATCTCGCCAGCGCGGACCATTATCGCATCGGCATAGTCTGCGGCCTTAAAGAGCGGCTCGGCTTGTCCGGCGGCGATCTCGGCTGCGTTCTTGCGGATGGCGACCGAGCCGCTCTTCAGGATAACGGCGGTCGCGCCCTTCACGGCGGGCACGTCCACGGTCGAAATCTCGTTCACGGTCATGTCGCGGATAATCATCTTTTTCATGCTGCGGTCTCCTCGCGCGGTATTAGGTCGGTGAGGTTGTGGGCCGACGTTCGCTGAACTGCCTCGCGTATCGAGCCTTGCGCTCGGGCAGGTACGAATGGAATGCCGAGGTACCGGACGAACTTCGGCGCTGCGACTTGCATCTGGCCCATCAGCAAGGTTCGAATAACCCGCCGAAGGTGGCCGCCGGTTCCATGATCCGACGCACCGGATGAACGCACTTCGGAAAAGAAGGCGTTGTCTGCGGCGAGCAGCCCTTCGATTGCTGTCTCGATCTCAGTAATGGCCTGATCGACGCGTTCGGCTGCCTCGACCCGCTCTTGCGCGAGCTCGTTAAGCCGCTCGAGCAACCCGCTCTGCTCTGCGGTCTCATGCTGCTTCTTGAATAGTCCCATTGTCGTCTCCTTTCTTTCCGGGGCTGTTGCCCAAGGACGCGCGCACCGACGCGATCACGTCTCGCGCTTCATTCGGCTCGAAGCCAGCGCCTTCGAGGTCGCTGCGGCGCATTCGCCAGAATTGTTCGTCGAAGGCGGGCCGCTCGGCCTCGTCCCGGGCCTTCATTAACACCCAGCGGTCATAGACGCTGGCGGGCTCGCGTTCCCCGCGTATCAGGCGGTCCTCATCCCACAGGACGGCAAGCTCAGGGCTGGTGGGGGCCTTCTCCCCCAGCTCGAACAGCGCAGAGATGCGAAGCGCGCGGCGCTCGGCCGCGTTCATAAGCCGATAGGCCACGGCAAAGGCGAGGAGGTCGAGGGCGCTGTCCCTACCCATTGTCGATCACCCGGGCCGGAGCCGGAAGCTTCGGGCTAAGGTTTGCAGCCATCTGCAAGGCGACCTTCGCCACGGCATCACCCAGCACCCCGGCATCGACCGTGTGCGTCACCTGCTTGTTTACTGCTATGCCGTGCGTCTCCCGATAGGCGGGGAGCATCGCCCGGGCGCGAAGCTCGAGCAGGCGGTCCGAATACTTGCGGACAGTGCCGACGATCTTTTCCTTGTGGCGGCCGCCGAAGATGGGCTCCTCCCATCCCTCCTGCGCGCGCCGGTAAATCTCGGCCTCGATACTAGCCTCGGCCGCCTCCACCGCTTCCTGCCACTGTGCCGCAAACTCGGGGTCGCGGTCGCGCTCGTCGAGGAAAGTCTGCTTCGCACCGTACCGGCTGCTGGCGCGCGGGCTGGCAGCCCTCGCAGCACGGACGAGGATGCCGTGGCGGGCAAGCTCTCCGAGGAAGAGCCTCTTGCGGCGGTCGGTCAATCTCATTGTCCGACGATAGCTGGCGACCGTTGCCGAGCGAACGGCCGACTATTGATAAAAGAATGGCTCCGGAAGTGTCGGCAATTAGTCGCTCACTTCCGGAGCCTCAGCTCGAAAACTGTTCATCATACTAGAAGATTGCCTTGCCCTTCGCCTTCCGGCGCTTGTGTTCCATCATTTCCCAACGGTCACTGCCGGGCAGCTGGACTTCCCAGTAATTCCAGCCGTTCAGATTCGGACTCCCGCCATTCTTCGTCTTTGCCAAAGCGCTCGCAGCGGCGGAAAGCGATGTATATTCCACGCCGTTGACCACGAGGTGACCGTCAAGGAACTGTCCCTCGTACTTCTGAGTGCCTCGGGCATATTCCATTCTGGCAAGTGACCCGTGCGGGATCGTCACGCCATCCTCTTCCCAAGCCCTGCCCGAACTAGAAACCCTTGTGGTTTGATCCTTTTCTTCGATCTCCGGCAAATTCAAAAGGCGCCGCAATGCTATGTAGGGCTTCTCGGAAAAGCTCCTGCGCTCTCCCTCAATCATTTTATGAATATCAAAATCAATCTCAATCGTGGTCGTTTCCATCATCCTTACTCCGTGATTCGTGTGGCCGACACAGCCATATGCTCGAACCACTCCACTCCTGTCAACTACTCAATAGTAGTTTGAGTAGAAATTGTAGTTTGGTGCTGCGACGAGGCGGCTTGCTCGCAATGAAGCTATGGCTGGAATCAAGGGGTTCCGCTGGGCTGCGCTTGTGGAACAAGCCGCCCGCATGATTGCCATTTTGAGCAATTGGTTGTCATGTCGAGCGGGAGCAATCTTGGTGTCGAAGCCTCGTTTCTGTCCGAAGTGATTTCTGCTTTGGGGGTGGCTTGGCTTTGGTGCGGCTGGCTGAGGTCGGCTGGGCAATTTTATCTTTCGAAGGGTCTATGGCTGAAATTTCAAACGTAACGTCCGAGCCAACCCAAGACGCACTTGAAGAGCTGCTAGGGCATATCCGTGATCTTGTGCCTTCCGCGTTTCCGGATGGGGAGCTGGACGCTCCGCAGCTTCTAGCTGCTTTAGGCGCTGCAGATGGGGATGCCGCGTCATTTGCGTTCACATGGCCTGGCATCGAAAATGCTAGAGCCGAAGCTCGTGCAGCCACCACAGCTACTTTGATCCCAGACGAAAAGGCTTCGCTAAACTGGGCATCGGCAAGAGACATCTTGATTGAGGGCGATAACCTTCAAGTCCTTAAGGTCCTCAAAGCGGGGTACCGTGGGAAGGCCAAGCTCATCTATGTCGATCCACCGTATAATACTGGCAAGACTTTCACCTATAACGACAAGTTTGCAATTTCTGAGGCGGATTACCTTCGTGAAAGCGGGCAGTTGGATGATCAGGGTCAGGCCAATGTCAGCAAGATTGAAAAGGGCGGTAAAAAGCATGCGCCGTGGCTGACTATGATGTTCCCTCGCTTGGTGGTGGCGAGGCATCTATTGCGCAGAGATGGCGTGTTTTTAGCTTCAATCGACAACAACGAATTACATCACCTGCGCCTGCTTCTGGATGCAGTCTTTGGGGCCGAAAACTTCGTCGACATGATGACGTGGCAAGGCGGGCGAAAAGGTGACGCCAAGCTGACGGCCGGGGGGCAGGATTACATTCTTATTTATGCACGAGACCGGCAGCATCTCAAGGAATTGAACACAGTCTGGAGAGAGCGCAAAACCGGACTTGAGGTTGTCTACGCCAAGGAGCGGGAGCTTTTGGACAAGCATGGCGAAGACTTCGAATCTGCGAAAGACGAGCTCCGGGAGTGGTATGATAGTCTGCCGGAAGGAAATCCTTCCAAAGCCCACTCGCATTATAATTTTATCGATGCCGGTGGCGTGTGGACTTCTGATAACAGTTCGAGTCCGAACTACCGAGAGAACCTCGTTTATGATTTTAAGGGCCACAAACCACCCGACAATGGATGGAGGTATGAGCTGCCGACTATGCAGCGCTTAGACGCGGAGGGTAAGCTGATTTACCCGACCGGCAGGGCCAAACGAATCCGCATTAAGAAGTATCTTCATGAGCAAGAGGAGTGGGCGCCTCCTTCGACGTTCTATCAGGACCGGAGTGGCGCTTCCTCCGCACTAGACAGCCTCATGGAAGCCAAAGTTTTTGACGATCCAAAATCTACGGCAGTTCTAAGCAGACTATTCCAGTCGCTGACTGACGAGGGGGATCTCATTATCGACTTCTTTGCAGGTTCGGGGTCGACCGGACAAGCCGTCTGGGAGCAAAATGCTCGTGACGGGAAGGCCCGCAATTGGGTGTTGGTACAAGCTCCAGAAGAACCAGATGAGTCTGAGGAATCTGGAAAGAACGCAGTTGAAGCTGGATACACAACCATTTTTGAGATCACTGCTGAGCGCCTCCGACGGGCTGCTAAGGCGATAAATGAAGAACTCGGGTTCCGCATTTTTCGCGCACGACCATCGTCGCTCACAGTAGAGAATCATTTCATGGCGCGTAGTGAGATGACCGGTCAATCATACATCAAAGGAATTGTGGACGGTGCAAATGCTCCACCGGTGGTGGAAGGCGCCGATGATTTAGCCGTCGCTTGGGAGTTAGTGCTGAAGGCCGCTGGAGTGAGATTGGGTTCCCAGCTGACCATGCACAATGTTGGAGGTGTTGAAGTCTTTGAGTTTGTACAAGAAGACGAGAAAGAGAGTGGGCGTTTATTTGTTTGCTTAGGCGCCTTTTCATCAGAGACGGCAGACCAGCTTGGTCTTCGGAAGAGCGACACTCTTATCTTGCGAGGTGACAAGGTGGACGATTCCACGACACTGTCCCTTGCGCCCCGTATGCAAAAAAATCTCGTCTTGTTGGAGCGGATACCTCGTGAAATTTCGCTTTGAGGACCAAGTTCATCAGGCTGCGGCAATCGCAGCCGTTGCCGACCTATTCGAGGGTACTTTAACCCCTCCCCAGGGAGGTTTAGTCGGTCAAGCTGCTGGCGCAGACGGTCATCAAAAATATGCGCTCGACTATGATGCTCTCTCTGCTCGGCTTGCCATCGTGACAGGGCGTGAAGAGGGAGTCGACAAGCAAACCGAACTAGAGCTGCTTGAGATCGAAGATGATTTGCAAGGGCAGTCCCGGTCCTTCCCCAACTTCTCGGTAGAAATGGAGACCGGGACGGGCAAAACCTATGTATATATTGCTACTGCGCTGCAACTCGCCCAATCCCACGGCCTACGGAAATTTGTGATCCTTGCCCATTCGGTCGCCATTAGAGCGGGGGTGATCAAGACCTTCGAGCAAACCGAAGAACATTTCCGCGCGAAATTCCCATCTCTGCAATTCAGCTGGGGCGTCCTTGGCGAGGGCCCTGCGGTCGATGATTTTATAGAACCAAGCAGCACAGTTCAGTTCCTAGTCGCGAGCGTTCAATCTATCGATAAGCCGAAGTCAGCGGTCATCTATCAGGAGGCAGAGCAGCCGCAACTCTGGGGTGACACCGAGAATGGGATGGCTTCGATTTCTAAGCTTCGGCCGGTTGTGATTGTCGATGAGCCGCAAAATTTCAAAACGCCCTTGCGGAAGAAGGCGATCGCTACACTCAATCCACTGGTCGTGCTTCGCTACAGCGCAACCCACGCCGAGAAGTTCAATCTAGTTCACCGGCTGGGTCCAAAAGCTGCCACCGAGCTCGGTTTGGTAAAGCGCGTTTCAGTGAAAGGCGTCGCAGCCGGGGCTTCTGGCAAAGCCTATCTTCGAGTTGACCGTATCCGCTCAAAGGCAAGGCGATTATTCGCCGAAGTGATGATCGATGAGGCTAGCGCCAGAGGGATCGAGCGGGTCGATGCGGTCTTGCAAAATGGCGACGACCTTTTCGATGTCTCGGGAGAGTTGAGCCAGTATCGCGGGATGGTGGTGGACCGCTTCGAAAGGAATCCGGACCGTATCATTTTTGAGAATGGCACCTCGATTTCTGTTGGCGAGGAAACTGGGGTTGACCGAGGATCAGTTTGGCAAGATCAAATTCGCCACTCGATCCGTGCGCACATTCAGCGGCAGTCTCAGATCGATGACGCTGGCTACGATGTTAAGGTCCTGAGCCTCTTCTTCGTTGAACGAGTTGCAGATTATTGGCCGAGCGATGATACGCCGAAGCCCGTCCTGCCGGGGATGTTCGATAAAATGTATCGTGAAGAATGGGCAAGGGCAGGGTTCAGCGCGGATGAGTGTCCCGACCCGGCTACTTTGAGGGTTCATTACTTCCCTTCAACGAAAACCGGCATTTTCAAGGATGCTGTTGGGGCGTCGAAAGATGCTCAAGAGCAACAGGCACGTGCCTACGACGAGATTATCGCAAACAAAGAACTGATCCTGACAAAGGAAAATCCTCGCGCGTTCATCTTCTCCCATTCAGCGCTCAAAGAGGGTTGGGACAACCCAAACGTCTTCCAAGTTTGTTTCTTGCGACATAGTGGATCTGAGGTGGAGAGGCGCCAGCAAATTGGGCGAGGCCTGCGCCTGCCCGTTGATGAAACCGGTCAGCGTGTGACCGATCCTTCCATCTGTCGCCTGACACTTGTGGTTGACGAGACTTTTAGCGAATTCCGCGAGGGGTTGAATAAGGAATACGCTGGATCGGGCTCTAGCGACGGCCCAGAGCCTGATAACGCAGACAATACCGTTGTGGTGAAGCGGCGTGAGGAGGTGTTCCTAAGCCCAGAGTTCAAAGAGCTGTGGAAGCGAATACGCTTCAGAGCGAGATATCGGGTGAGTATCGATGCTTCCATTTTGCCAGCGGCGGTCAGTGAGGCTGAAGCACTCGACGACATCAAGTTTCTCGCCAAGCGGTCGAACATAATCCACTCCGGCGAACTCATCTATGACGACGAAGGCAAGGTGATCACCTCGGACACCGAGGTTGCGGAAAGCGCTGGCACTGCCATCGTCATCGATGGAACTCGACTGCCGAACATTGTGCGCTTGATAGAGGATCAACTTCTATCAGCGAAATTTCCGCTCTTTCTGACCCGTCCGACAATCGCCGCTATTGTCGAAGCGGTACCCACAAAGTTGCAAGATCGAGCGTTGGATGACCCGGAGGGGTGGGCTCGTATCGTGGCAAACGCGATACGGACGGTGACCATAGAAGAAATGGTGAAGCATGTTGAATACGAGCCCGATGATGAGAAAGATTGGTGGGACGCTGAGGTGGTGTTTTTGAGCTCTGAGGAATTACACCCTCAGCCAGCCCGAGCAGGCATCGATCCTTCTCAAGGGGTGGTTGAGGCGCCAGCTGGTGGTTCAAACCTTTTTGATCACGTCATCTACGACAGCCATGTCGAGAGAGACTTTGCCAAGAAGCTCGAAAACAACTCCGACCATGTGAAGATGTTCACCAAATTGCCGCGGCGGTTCAAGGTTCGAACTCCGGTCGGCGAGTACTCCCCCGATTGGGCAATTGTCTATGATGATGACGGACAAGAGCGATTGTATTTGGTCCGCGAAACCAAGAGTACCACCAAGCTTGATGATTTGGAGTGGGATGAAGCTATGCGGATCAGGTTCGCTAGACGACATTTTGACGCTGCTCCAATCGGCAAGGTAGACTATTACTTCACTACGGCAGAGGCAGGCCTTCGGATCGAAGAATCCGAAGAGGCATCGAGTGACTGATTGACCCCGTTGACGATTTCTCAGGCTTAAAAAGGGGGGGGTGTGCGCCATCAATTGACTGGCAACTCGGGGCTGTACCACGTTGCCCGGGAACTCGCCCGGCGTGGATGGCATGTTATGCCAACAGTGAGAAACGCCCGAGGCGCAGACCTTTATGCGGCCAGCGATGACGAGGCCACTGTCCTGCCCATACAGTCGAAGGCCCTGTCGAAGCGCTCAGCTGTTCCACTTGGAAGTTCGCTCGACAACCTCCGGTCCCCATGGTGGGTGATAACCCTACGGGCCAACTCTGATACGCCCATTTGCTACATCCTCACAATGGAGGAGGTTCGGCGGCTTGCTACCCGAACTGTCAACGCAACCGGAGTAGTGTCTCATTGGCTGGAGCCGAAACACTACGCGATTCCCGAGTACGAAGAGGCCTGGCAGAGGCTCGGAAACCCGAGCGGAGAGCCTTGACCTCGGCCACGGCAGCTGGAGCCAGCGAAGAGTGGAAGCTGACCCCAGCTACAATGACCTAAGGGAGTTCAAGAGCCCCCCTCACGCTGAGGTGCAGGTCGTGGAGGCCATGAGCGTACTGAATGGGACGAGCAGCGTGCTCGATCATCGTCAGAGCGCAGACGATGGTCTTGTACTCCGCTTCGCAGTCTGCCGGGCCCGCAGGCGCCACCTCATTTCCCCAATAGGTCGAATTAAGCGCGTAGGCGGCGAGCGCACCTATCCATGCAACCGCCAACTCATTTGCCATCGGTGTGTCGCCGTGAGAGGTGAACACATTGGCGACCTTGAGCGCGGTGAACGCTCCCCAATAGCCCTCGAAGCGCTCTGTCTTGTCCCGGCACATCCCGCTGCCGAGCTCTCTGATCATGTAAGCGATCTCGCCCTCAGTCCAATCCTCGAAGCGGCCTAGCCGGGCGGCCATCTGCTGGTCGTTATTCATGTGATCCTCCTTCTGTTCATCACAGACGGAGGAAGCCACAGCCGGGCGGCCGTGGCGATTTCGCTAATTCGGTACGAAAGGAGAATGTGCGGTGCTAGTGTCCCCGCTAGTTTTAGACGGAAGCAATGCTTTGGCGACTGAAGAAGACGTATTCGATCTTTTTGGAAGGGTCGCCTTCAAGGCGCAGATGTTCGAGCTAACAGTCGGCACATTAGTTATCACCATGAAGACCATCACGAACGGGCGGTTTGATGAAGACGAGGAAGAGCATCGCAGGCTCGCTCAGGAATTCATGGACAAGCTTGACCGAAGAACGCTCGGCCAGATTATCGGCGAATTGAAGGCTCTTGTGCCGGGCATGGCCGATGAGATTGCTGAGACGCTCGGCGAGGCGCTGGAAGCGAGGAACCGGCTAATTCACGGCTTCTTTGCTGAGGTGATGGATGACCTTCAGACGCCAGAAGGCCGCGACCGGGTAATAGAAAATCTCGAGACAAAATTGAATGTTATTAGGTCAGCGGACGACATCTCAAACGCCCGCATAGAGGAGTTGCATGAGATGATGCGCGAGGCCGGGTTGATGCCGCCTCGGGCGGAGTAACTAGCGAAGTTCAAGGTTGCTCCGCTGCAAGCGAGGGTAGCCCTAGCGGTATCCCCGCTGAGGCGGTGGGTAAGACAAAGCCCAGCGGGGTATGGGAAGCGGCAAGCTCGACCCGGACCTCCCCTAGGTTAGGCCCCGGCTCCGGCATTAGCGATCTCGCGCCCGCGCGCGTAGGCCGAACGGCGGCAACGGCAGGCGGCGGAAGCCCAAACAGGTAGAAGCCACAAACTAGCCTCGGCAAGCGACTATCCGACTGGTAATCCGACTGCGCTAACCGCCTCTCTCTATTGTTCTTTTCTTCGATCCAGTCGGATAATCGGATTAGTCGGAAATTTTCGACCAAGTCCCGCTAAGTGCACGGTGGTCCCTTTTGGCCTTCGCGCATCTCCGAACCAGAAGTGTCCGACTATCGCGACGATCCGACTGCGATGCTCCTAAGGCCATGAATCGAGAAGATTTCCACACAGTCGGATACAATCTGAAATCCGACTGTCCGATCCGAAGCGACTAATGGTCCGATTTGACCCATTCCGAGCGGTCATCGAAACCCCAGTCCCCGCCATACCGCTGGATCCAAGCTGCTCGTGCCTCAGATAGATTTGCTGGAAATAGCCACCCTCGCGCGGTCGTGCCACCCGACTGAATCAGGCCCGGTTGAAAGCCCTGCTTGCGGAGGAAGCGACCTAGCGATGGATCAGATGCCTTCAAAGCGGGTGCCCCCAGCCGCATCAGATCGAACAAGCCGGGCCGTTCATATGTACCGAGAGAGCGGCGAAACCTACCATGCTTTTCAGGTGCTTCATCGCTTCCGTCGATCTTCACCTTCTCCAGTTCGACTTTTCCCGGAATGACCCCGCTTCTCAAAACATCGAGCCACCATTCTTCCTGCGGCTTCAGACTTTGTTCTTTCTGGTCACGCAGGGCGTCGGTTTGCGGTATCTCCCGGACCTCATATTCGGACAGGTCCATCGTCATCAGGTAATGGAGCAGCGCTTCCTGGCCACCCTGATTCATCGCTTGATGCAGCGCGCGGAAGTAGGCCTTGTCCTGCTTCTTCCCGTCGCCAACGTCGAGAATGAAGTAGCGCCTTTCGTCTGCCCCGGCAGGCACTACCCAGTCATCGTTCGATGCCATAAAGAGGTGCACGTAATTCGGCGCAACCTCAGCATCTATGCCCTTCCCCTCGACGATGAGCGTATCCTCTGTCACGAGCGTTTTCAGGGTGCTTTCGTGCTGTTTGTCGCCTGCATAGAAAGCCTCGTCAGCGAATAGGACAACACAATCGCGCAGGTGTGCGTTGAATTGGCCCACCAGATGCTTCGCGCTGCTGATGTGCAGAAAATGCCGACCCCACAGCGAACCGAATATCTGCGCCACTGAGCCCTTGCCCGTGCCGCGCCCGCCGCGAAGCACAACAGCGACATGGCCCTGCTCGCCCGGGTTTTGAACTGCGCGCGCCATCCATCGAATGAGATACTGGAAATGGTCGTCGTCACCCTTACAGACGTTGTCTCTCAGGTGCTTGAGAAAGGGCTCGTGTGCATCACCTGGCAAGGCCTCACACGCGAAGCCCTGCCACAAGTTGTAGGCCTCAGGGACTTCTCTGCCGGGAGCGAAAACAATGGTCTCATACTGGCGACGCATCGGATGCTCGAGCCACCACTTTCCGGCCGGTGTGTAACTCGGACTATTGTCCTTGTTTACCCCGGTCTGGACCTTGATGTTCATGTAACGGTTGCGGAAGTCCTCAAAGCTCTGCTTCGAGATGCGTGTGCGCGGTCTGGCAAGATTGCGATCTAATACTTCGCCAACCACGCGGCACTTGCCGCCGATGTCGCTGATCACCGCGTGGCGCTCATTCAGCTTACGGAGCATCGGTTCTTCGACCTCCTCGCGTGCGCGCCGAATTTGCCGAGCGGCATATTCCATGTACCGCTTCTGGGCGAGAGTATGGGCTGCGATGCCAAAGTCGGGATCAGTTATTACAGCCGCAATCATATCATCATCGCATCCGGCCCTGACGAGCTCGCAGCATACCGCAAACGTGACTTCAGACCGCGAATCGTAGCGCAACTGGTCGTCTGGATCATCGCCTTGCACGATGAGCATCTTGGTGCGCGGCGTTACCGCTTCCGGCAGCTCATCGAGGTCCTTCAGGCGCGGAAGATTGCCACTGATCTTCACGGTCGGAGCCACCAAGCCGCCGTCATCGCTCTGGACCCGAGGGGCTGGAGTGAAGATGCCCAAACCATAGATGTGTTCTTCGTCATCATGGCGCTCGAGAACCGCTGCCACCCGGGGGACGCGGCCAGTAGCTCTCTTCTTCTTGTTGGGCCGGTTGATCGTCCCGGGAAGCCGCATGATGCGATCGCAATTGTGACAAGCGTCGCCACCGAGCATGATTTCAAGCTGCTGGTTGTAGGCCTCCGCCTCCTCGGCCGCGCTCTTGTTGCCGCCGATGTACAGCGGCTCCTCGAGCCTCCAGAAGCCCTGAAGGCCGCCCCCGCTGTCGATGATGAGCGAAGGAGGCGGGGTGAAGTCGCGCAAAGCCCCGAGCACACGCTCGCGTTCCTTCTTGAACCACTCAACAGGCTCAGACCTGTCACTGTCTGGCTTCTTCCTCGGGTCCAAATCCACATGGAGCCAAGCGAGGTCCTCCACGTCCTCCTTCTTGGCCTTGGAGCGCAGCTTGCTACGCGCCGGATTGACCATGAAATATAGGTTCATGCCCTCAGAGGTCCGGTCCTCGAGCCAGCGCAGGCACTGCTCCTCGGTCTCGGGGCCGAAGGTCTCTGTCTTGGTGGGGCCGCCGTCCGGGAAGATGGCCGTCAGGGTCCACGGGCCGTCCGGCCGGAGCCACTTGAGGTGGTCGATGGCTTCCCCGAGCTTCGCTTCGAGAAACTCGTTTTCAACGCTTAGGCCTTCGTCCCCGGAGTCGGGGACACTATACTCATTCACGGAAAGTCTCCCTTTCCAAGCCAAGGTGATGGTTAGGGCCGTCCGACTTGCGGCTTCAGGCCGGGCGGCCCGTCACTCAGGCGGCCTCAACCTCGAAGACGCGTTCGCGCTTCTTCGCCTCGACCCACTCCTCGATCTCGCTGCGGACCCAAGCGACGCGATTTGGCGATAGCTGGACGGGGAAGGGGAACTTGCCGCGCTTCATCAAGCGCTGGATCACGGTCTTGCTGAGCGTGCTCTCGCACATCACCTCGGGCCAGAGCATATAGATGGACGAGCGCTGCTCCTCCTCGTCCTGCTCCGGCGCATCATCGGCGCGTACTTCGGTGGGTGCCTGGTCGGCCATGTGGTCCTCCTTATCTCCGGCGGTTCGCTGCGGTTCGGGAGGGTATTCGCCGATTATGAGGGGCGAGGGGATTTACCCAATTCGGTACGAGGTTCCTTTTCGTCCAGCCACCAATGGCGAAACTTGGCGGCTAGGTCCTTGCCGATGCTCTGACCACTGGCTGGGGCATTGCTGACATTCGGTTCGATAAGGGCGAGCTCGTCTGCCAGCCATTTTATCGTGGCAGTCTTACCCATCTTCGTTTCGTGCCAATCAAGTAGGATGAAGGCAGCCGCCCGAAGCCCCTGCCATTGTGACGTGTGGCCCCGGCGAGATTTCAGACCCGGGTCCTTCCCCCAATCGCTCGGCTCGCGCTTCAAGCCCTTTTCTCTTCGAGTAAGGAACTCATTGAATGGCTCGGGCATGAGATCGTGGTCGATGGTGAACAGCCAATACCAGTAGGCAATCTTCTCCGAGAAAGGCCATTCCGCGAAGCCCCGTGTTGTTTGCGCCAACCATTGAAGGTCTTGCTCGATAAGGTCAGCAAGGTCCGGGTCTTTTGCGCGTATACCCTCCAACCGTGCTGGGGTCTGGGCATGGCGAGCCTCCCGGCGTGCTTCGCTAAACTTCCGACCCTCTGCCTCATTCGCTCGGGCCTCAGCGAAAGCATAACGCGCGGCTTTCCTAGCCTCTTCCAACGTCATGCCCAAAGCGCTCCCCACCGTAACAGCGCCTCGCGCACCTCAGAGGCGTAGGTGTGCTTGTTGTAGGTCCGGCGGAGCTTCTCGACCGAATGCCCAAGCACATGTTCGATATGCTCGCCCGGCACGCCCATCTCGGCCATGCCGGTTGCGACCGACCGGCGAATGTCGTGGACGGTCCAATGCTCCATCGGCTCGAGCTCATCCTTCTCCGCTCGATCTGCGAGGATGCGATCTAGCCGAGCTTTGCCCTTCGAGTATCCGCTCACCGGGGTCTTTCCGGCGGTCGAGGAGAACAGGTACTTGCCCCCGAGGTCCGGGATGCTGTCGAGGACAGCGACGGCGGGCGGCGATAGGTAGATGGTGTGGCCGCGACGGCTCTTGTGCTTCGACGGCGGGATTACGATGGCCGGCACTGTCTCCTCATCGTCCATGTCGAGCTTGACTTCCTTCCGCCAACCTCGCTCCATCTCCGCGATCTCGGCCCGGCGCGCGCCGGTCAGGATTATCATGCGGTAGAGCGGACCGAAGGGGTAGCACATATCCTCGCCCTTCTCGTCGCCGCAGGCGTCCCAGACGCGCCGTAGCTCGTCCAGCGACAACACGCGGTCCCGCTCGACATACACCTCGTCCCGGTCCAGCCGTGTTATCGGATTGGAGGAAATGAGTTGCCGGTCCACCGCCCAATGGAAGAGCTTGCTCAGGTGCTTCCGCATCTCGATTGCGGCGGCCTTTCCCCGGCCCACAGCAACGCGGTCGAGTAGGAGGTGAATGTCGGCGCGGGCGATCTGGGCGAGCTCCTTTCCGTGCCACTTCTTGACCTCGGGCTTCTTGAGCCATTGCCGGGCGAGCTCTTCCCGGCCCTTGCGTTTCGCGTACTCATCAATGAAGCGGTCGATGAGCGCCTCGACCGAGCGAGCGGAACGGCCGGAGGCCTCCTCGCTGCGCTTCTCGATGTAGTCCCCACCCTCCGCTGCCATCTCGATGACCTCGAGGGCCTTCCGCCGGGCGACCTTGTACGGCATCTCGGTCGAGCCGAGCGTCACGCGCCGGGGCGGCCCCTTCTTGGGCAGGCCCTTCTCTCCGGTTGCCTGACCAGCGACCCGATAGACCACTGACCAGCTTCGCTTGCCGCTGGTCGTGATACGGAGCCGGAGCCCGTCGCAGCCCGTGTCGATTATCTCCCGACGGCGGTCCTTGAACGGCTTGAGGCCATCAATATCCGTGTTGGCGAGCCGCTTGCGCTCCATCGGCTCCCTCTTCTTCCTATCTGCCATTCCGTGCTCCTTCTCGTATCCCGGGATACCGCTAGGGATACCGGGAAGCGGTCCGCGCCGAACCGCGCCGAACCCTCCGAGAGCGGGAGTAGCGTGTAAGTCTCAGGGAACCTAATGTTTTTCGATCCGGGAAAACTGTCTAGACCCCGGGAAAATCGTAAGAGGCGCTCCTTGCCAAGGTTGGGGTCGGGCGTTCGAATCGCCTCGCCCGCTCCATTTTTCCGGATTTGCGAACACGCCGTACGACCGACCGGTCTGCGTCAGGCCCGAATTGCTCGTCGCAGTTCGTCGTCTCGCAAATGCGATTGGTCGTTCGCACCTGCAATAATGCCTTGCCATCGCTGGAAGAGGCAGTATCTCGCGCCGCGTGACTATATATCATTCAGCGGCGCGTGTCGCATTTACCTCCCTGCTCGCCGCGACTGCCCTCGCATCGACCGCGCCCGCCTTCGCGCAGGATCGATCGATCCCCCCGCCGAAGAAGCACGAAGCGTCCAAACCCGCCGCCCCCGCTAGCGATGCGCCCGACGATGACTATCACTCAAAGGAAATCGTCGTCACCGGTGCGGGGCTTCCGAAGCTCGATACGCTCGCAGGGACTTCCGTGGTGCAGGGTGTCGCACTCCAGCGCAGTCTCGCGGGCCAAATTGGCGAGGTGCTCGAGAGCCAGCCCGGGGTTTCGATGAGCGGGTTTGCGCCGGGGGCCTCGCGGCCCGTGCTGCGCGGATTCTCGGGAAGTCGGGTCAAGCTGCTGATCGACGGGATCGGATCGATCGACGCATCGAACGTGTCGGACGACCACGCGGTGGCGATCGACCCGTTCAACGCCGAACGGATCGACGTGCTGCGCGGGCCGGCAGTGCTTCTCTACGGCAGCCAGGCGATCGGCGGCGCGGTCAACGTGATCGACAAGCGCATTCCCAACCGCCTGCCCGACGAACCGATCCATATCGACGCCCTTCTGGGTGCGGGAAACGCTGCCGACATGCGCGAAAGCGCACTGTCGCTCGATGCGCCGATCGGCGGAGGGTTCGCGGCGCATCTTGACGGATCGTATCACCGGAGCGGCGATGTCAGCGTGCCTGGCTACACTGTTGCGGAGCCGCTGCGCGCAAGCCTGCTGGCCCAAGCCGATGCCGCTCAAGCCACTGACCCGGCACTGGCCGCTGCCCTTCGCGGCCAGGCAGACCAGAGCGGCTCACTTCCCGACAGCGGCACCAGCACCTACGACATCACCGGCGGCATTGCGTTCTTCCAGGGCGACAGCAACATGGGTGCCTCGCTCAGCTACTATGACACATATTATGGCGTTCCCAATCGCCCGGGCGATGTCGGCGGAGAACCGGGCCATATCGGCCTGAGGCAATGGCGCGGCGACCTGCGTGCCGACCTTGCGCTGGGTGACGGGCTGTTCAGCAAGCTCAACAGCCGCGTCGCCTTCAGCCACTATACCCATTCCGAATACGACGGCCCGAATATCGGCACGACCTTCAACGTCGAAGGGCTGGAGGCTCGCAGCGAACTCGTGGAAGCCGAGCGCTCGGGCTGGTCCGGCTCGCTCGGGGTGCAGTATACCTCGCGCCACCTCGACACGATCGGCGACCCGCTGTTGCCGCGCAACCTGCTCAGCCAGTTCGCCGTGTTCGCGATGCAGCAAGTGCCGCTCGGTGGGCTGCAGATGCAAGTCGCAGGACGCTATGAGCACGCGAGTATCGCCGCGCCCGACATCGGCGAACACAAGAGCTACGGCTCGTTTTCGGGCGCGTTGGGTCTCAGCTACTTAGTCACAGACGGATTGGAGCTCGGGGCCAACCTCAACCGTGTGGCCCGTTCGCCCAGCCCCGAAGAACTGTTCATCGACGGCTATCACGATGCCACGCAAACCTACGAGCGAGGAGACGCTTCGCTGGTGCCCGAGAAGGCGGTCGGCGGCGAGCTGTTCGCGCGCGGCACGATTGGCGAAGCCCGCGTCAGCCTTACCGGGTTCTACGACCACTTCCAGGATTACATCTACCAGTACAACACCGGCCTCACGATCGGCGGCGCACCGCTCTACCAGTTCGCGCAGGGCGATGCGAATTACTCGGGCTTCGAGGGCGAGTTCGACGTGCCGCTGGTGCAGTCCGACAGTTTCGCGCTGAAGGCGGAGACCCGCGCTTCCTACGTGCGCGCAAAATTGACCAACGACACCAATGTCCCGCTGATCCCACCGCTGTCGTTGTTCGGCGCGCTGCAGGCGGATGCAGGTAGGGTCAGCTTGCGCGGCGAAGTCGCGTGGTTCGGACGGCAGGACAAAGTCGCACCCAACGAAACCCCGACCGACGGCTATACCTTCGTAAATGCCGAACTGACGTGGCGTCCGCTGCAGGGCGACAACAACGTTACCGTACTGCTCAAGGCGGACAATATCTTCAACGTCACAGGACGCCTCGCGACCAGCCTGACGAAGGATTACACCCCGCAGCCCGGACGCGACATTTCAGCGAGCGTCCGGGTGAGCTTCTGATCGCATCTAGAGGGAGCTAGGCCTCCGGCCCGAACGTCAGCTCCGCGTGCTCGCGGAGCCGTTCGACCAACGCTTCGCCAAGGAACGCGCCGGGCGTGCCGACCCCACCCGGCGCGGTGCACGACAACAGCGCCATCCCGGTTTCGCCAAGCATCCGGCTGGTCGACCCGTAACCCGGGTCGTACTTGCCTTTGACCGCGTAGCGCAGGTCCTGCCGGTCGGGCATTTCGGCAAGGAACACCACGTCGTAAGAGCCGTTTTCGCGTTCTTCCGGGGTCGGCCCTTCGCCCGGCTTGGGAGGCTTTGCACCGAACGGGTTCTTCATCGTCTCCGCGACTGCCCTCGCCGCCGCCTTACCGGCATCGCCGGGACTGGTCAGCACCATCTCGTCGTAGACGAAGTCTTCGCCATAGGGATGTCCAAGCAAGAAATTGGTGCGGTGGACGTTCTTGGTGTTGATCGGTGCCATCACGAACGGCGCCGCCCATTTGCCGAACTTGTCTTCGTAAGCCGGGATCATGCCCGAAGGCTGGTCCGGCCCCTCGAACCCCGGCGTCAGGCCGAACGAGCTGCGCAGGATGCCGAACAGGCTGGGGTGCTTGGCGACCGTTTTCATCGTCTCGGTAAGGCTGGCGACTGTGCCACCCGACGCGCCGCCGACCATCGAGCGCACCCGGCACTTGATCCTGGGTGCAGGCTTGCCGAAACGTGCCCTCGCCTCCTTCTGGGTCATCAGCACGCCGAGATCGAAGGGGATCGAATCGAACCCGGACGAGAAGCAGATGCGCGCGCCGCTGGCCTTGGCGGCTTCGTGGTGCTGGTCAATCTTCTGGCGCATCCACACCGGTTCGCCACACAGGTCGGCATAATCAGTCCCGGTCGCCACGCAGGCCGCAACCAGTTCATCGCCGTAGAGCTGGTAGGGGCCGACCGTGGTCAGTACCACGCGCGTGCGCTCGCACATCGCAGTCAGACTGGCCGGATCGCTGGCATCGGCAACCACCAACGGGGTATCCGCCGGAGCGCCGATCAGGTCGCGCACTTCCGCCAGCTTCGCTTCGCTGCGGCCTGCCATCGCCCATTTGGGGGCTTCGGGCTTGCCGCCGTATTCGCGCACGAAATGCTCGGCGACGAGCCGGCCGGTGTAGCCGGTAGCGCCATAGACGATGATGTCGAATTCGCGGGGATTGTCGGCCATCGATGCTCTCCTCTTGCGAAGCAAGGCATGCGCCGGCGGTGCGCCGGAGTCAAAGCCGCTACGGCATCGGAAGCCTTAAAGCTTCGGGAGCGTCACGCCGCGCTGGCCCATGTATTTGCCCGCCCGGTCTTTGTAGCTCGTCTCGCACCGCTCGTTGCCTTGGAGGAACAGGAACTGGCACGCGCCTTCGTTGGCGTAGATCTTGGCCGGAAGCGGCGTGGTATTGGAGAATTCGAGCGTCACGTGCCCTTCCCATCCCGGTTCGAGCGGAGTGACGTTCACGATGATCCCGCAGCGGGCATAGGTGCTCTTGCCGAGGCAAATCACCAGCACGTCTTCCGGCACTCGGAAATATTCGACCGTGCGGGCAAGCGCGAACGAATTGGGCGGGATCACGCAAACATCGGTCTTGCGGTCGACAAAGCTGTTGGCCGCGAAATCTTTCGGATCGACCACCGCCGAATCGACATTGGTGAAGATCTTGAACTCGTCCGCCACCCGCGCGTCGTAGCCGTACGACGACAGGCCATAGGAAATGCACCCGTCGCGCCGCTGGGCCTCGACGAAGGGTTCGATCATGCCGCGCGACTGGGCAGTCTCGCGGATCCATCTATCGGAAAGAATCGCCATTTCCCGGTGATTCCCGACATCCCCGACGCGGGCAAGTCCGCCGTGCGCTTATCCCCACTCGCGTTCCAATCGAATTGGTCATGGCTTCACTTGCAACGCTTTGGGCTTGCAGTAATGAGCGCGAGATTGTGTCAAATGACGGAGAGCGCCGTGATCTTGATGTCTCGCAGGTCCATGATGGCATCGACCGCCGGCACCATGATCGCCCCCGCGCTGGCCCGATCCATGCCCGCAGGCGGACAGAGGCTCGCCGGCACAACGAAGCCAGACGACGGGATCGAAGCTGCTCTGTCCGAAGCCCTGACGCAGCGCTCTGTCGCGGGCGCCACGATCTGCGTGACGCACGCAGAACAGACGGTGTTGGCGCGCGGGTACGGGCGGGCCAATTTCGAAACCGCCACTCCAATGACCGCCAACAGCATCTTGCGTATCGGATCGTTGACGAAGCAATTCGCCGCGGCCGCCGCGATTAGGCTTGCCGCTCTCGGCAAGGTCGATCTTGACGCGCCGGTGTCGGGCTATCTTCCGGATTTCGTCCACCTCGCCCCATTCACCTTGCTCGAACTCATGCATCAGACTGCCGGTCTGCACAGCGACGAGGACAAAGAGCCATCGGTCGTTGCCACGCCCGAACATACGCAGGTCGAACTGGCGGCACAGATCGCTGCGCAGTCCGATCCGTTCGACTTTGCGCCAGGCACCGCATGGCTTTACAGCAATGCCAACTACATCGTCCTAGGTGCGGTAATTGAACAGGTAACGGGCAAACCCCTGGCAAGGGCCATGACCGATCTGGTGTTCAATCCGCTAGGTCTTAACAAAACTGCCATGGACGACGCGAAGGACGTAGTGCCCGGCCGGGCCTCGGGATACAACGCCACCGGTGAGGATGAGCCCGCGTTCGTACACGGCGACTATCTCGATCCCTCGCAGGCCGGGGGTGCGGGCGCCATGCGCTCGACGGTGGGCGACCTTTGCCGGTGGCACCACCTGCTGCTGCACAACGCCTTGTTCGACAGACATTACACCGAGCTGATGCTTGCCCCGGGTCGTTTGCGCGACGGAAGGCTGTCGAGCGCGAACCGCCATTCGCCAGACGATGCCGTTTACGGCGATACCGAATACGCCTGCGGACTGCTGGTCTCAGGGTCGAGCGAGCCGCAACCGAACATCATGCATTACGGCTTCATCTCGGGCTTCAGCAGTTTACTGCAGACCTGGACCGAACCCCGCGTGACCTTGGCGGCGCTGTTCAACACCGACATGAACCCCGCTGTTCCGTTCCGCGCAATTCGCAAGGCTGTCATACAAAGCTGGGTCGAGGGCTGAGGAGTCCAGTGCCCGCTCCTTTGGCCTGACTGGGCCTAACCTCCCGCCAGCAGCGACGCGTTACCACCCGCAGCGGTCGTATCGATGCACACCACCCGCTCGGTCGCGAACCGGGCGACGTAGTGCGGCCCGCCCGCCTTCGGGCCGGTGCCGCTCATTCCCTCGCCGCCGAACGGTTGGCTTTCGACCACCGCGCCGATCTGGTTGCGATTGACGTAGAAGTTGCCGACGCTCGCCAGCCGTTCGACCGTCCGCCGGGTTGCGGCGATCCGGCTGTGGAGACCCAGTGTCAAACCGTAGCCGGTGGCGTTGATGTCTGCGACGACCTGCTCGAGCTCGTTCGCCTTGAAACGCACGACATGGAGCACCGGCCCGAAGTTTTCGCGCTTCAAGTCGAGGATCGAGGGAATCTCGATGATCGTCGGGGCCACGTAACATCCTGCGGCGGCTCCCCTCGGTAGTTTCCTGCGCCACACGGTCTGTCCGCCCTTCTTGCGGCGCGCGACGTGGCGTTCGAGCGCAGCCTTGGCGTCGGGGTCGATCACCGGCCCGACATCTGTCGCGAGGCTTTCCGGATCGCCGATCACCAATGCCTCGAACGCACCGCGGATCATCGCCAGCATTTCATCGGCGACGTCGTCCTGGATGTAGAGCGTGCGCAGTGCGCTGCACCTTTGGCCCGCGCTCTGGAACGCGCTCGCCACGACATCGCGGGTGACCTGCTCGGGCAGCGCCGAACTGTCCACGATCATCGCGTTTTGCCCGCCGGTCTCGGCGATAAATGTCGCGATCGGCCCTTCGCGCGCGGCAAGGCTGCGGTTGATCGCCTGCGCGGTCTCGGTCGATCCGGTGAACGCGACCCCGGCGAGCCGCGGGTCCGAGGTAATGAACTGCCCGACATCGCCCGCACCGGGCAACAGCTGGAACACCTGCTCGGGAATGCCCGCCTGGTGGCACAGCTTCACTGCCAACGCAGCGATCAGCGGGGTCTGTTCCGCCGGCTTGGCAACCACAGTATTGCCTGCAGCCAGCGCTGCCGCCGCAGGGCCAATGAAGATCGCCAGCGGGAAGTTCCACGGGCTGATCGTCGCGAACACCCCGCGCCCAGCAAGGCTCAAGCGGTTCTCCTCGCCCGTCGGCCCCGGCAGGATCAGCGGGGCGGCGAACAAACGCCGCGCTTCGCTGGCGTAATAGCGCAGGAAATCGACCGCTTCGCGCAGTTCGAGCACGGCATCGACCAGCGTCTTGCCCGCTTCGCGCTGGCACAGGCTCAGGACCTCGTCGGTATGATCCTCGAAAGCGTCGGCGGCTGCTTCGAGGAGCAGCGCGCGCTTTTCACCGCCGAGCGCGTTCCAGCCATGCTGGACCTCCGCTGCCAGCCCGATCGCCACGCGCACTTCGGCCTCGGTCGAATCGCGCCGGGTGCCGACTTCGTGGGTGAGGTCTTGCGGCGAGGTGATCGGGGCAACTTCCCCGGCGTCGCGGGCCGGGAAGGTCGGTCCGGCATCCCAGTGGCGTGCATCGAGCGCGGCCAGCCGCTTGAGCAGCGGTTCGCGCACCAGCGGATCCGCAAGATCGACCCCTGTGCTGTTGCGGCGACCGGGGAAGATATCCGCGGGAAGCGCAATCGCCGGTTCGCGCTTGGGTTCGAGCGCCGCGAGTTCGGCCACCGGGTCGCCCGCCAGTTCGATCGCCGGCACTTCGGCATCGGCCATCCGGTTGACGAAGCTGGAGTTCGCACCGTTCTCAAGCAAGCGGCGCACGAGATAGGCCAGCAGGTCCTTGTGTACCCCGACCGGGGCATAGACCCGCACGGGGGTACGCACGCGCCCTTCCAGCTTGCCGAGTTCAGCGTAGACTTCTTCGCCCATCCCGTGGAGGCGCTGGAACTCGAATTCGCGACCTTGAGAAAGGGCCTTGATCGCACCGATCGTGTAGGCGTTGTGCGTCGCGAACGCAGGGTAGATCGCGTCCGGTGCCTCGAACAGCCGCGCCGCGCAAGCAAGGTAGGAGACGTCGGTCGAGACCTTGCGGGTGAACACCGGGTAGTCGCTGTATCCGCCGACCTGGCTGAGCTTGATCTCGGTGTCCCAATAGGCGCCCTTGACCAGCCGCACGAACAATCGCCGCCCGTGATGACGCGCGAGCCGCACCACCCAGTCGCAAACGTGATAGCCGCGCTTCTGGTAGGCCTGTATCGCAAGTCCGAATCCGCTCCAGCTGCTGCCGTCGGGGCGAGTAAACAAGGTGTCGTCAGCAACCAACGCTTCGATGATATCGAGACTCAATTCGAGCCGCTCGGCCTCTTCGGCGTCGATCGTGAAGTGGATGTCGGCATCGCGCGCCTTCTCGGCCAACGCGCGCAGCATCGGAACCAGCGCCTTGGTCGCAGCCTCTGCGTGGAGGAAATCGTAGCGCGGGTAGAGCGCGGACAGCTTGACCGAAATACCCGGCGATGCAGCCACCCCGCCTTTGGCTTCTTTCGCCAGCCGCTCGATCGCGCGTTCGTAGGACTGGAGATAGCGCTCGGCGTCAGCGAAGGTCATAGCGCCTTCGCCAAGCATATCGAACGAGTGCGTTTCGCCTCGCGCCCGCGCCGGAGTAGCGCGCTTCAAGGCTTCGCCAATCGTCCGCCCGAACACGAACTGGCCGCCGAGGATCTTCATGGCCTGCAATGTGGCCTTGCGGATGACCGGTTCTCCCAGTCGCCCGACCGTCCGCTTGAGCGTCGCGCCCATGCCCTTCTGGTGCAGCTCGGGCTGCTCGAGCACTTCGCCGGTGAGCATGAGCGAGAAGGTCGCGGCATTGACGAAAGTCGAGCTCGATTCGCCGAGGTGCTCGCCCCAGTCGATATCGCCGATCTTGTCCTTGATCAGCGCGTCCGCGGTGCCGGCATCGGGCACCCGCAGCAGCGCTTCGGCGAGGCACATCAACGCTACGCCTTCCTCGGTCGCGAGGCCGAAGGTTTGCAGGAAAGCGTCGATCCCGCTCGCCTTGTGCCGCCGAGCCCCTTCGACGAGCTTGACCGCCAAAGCCGCTGCTTCACCGTGGACCGCTTGCGCGGGCGCTGCCTGGCGCAAGCGCTCGGCGACGCAAGCGTCTTCTTCCTGCCGGTAGGCTTTGCGGAGTTGCAGGCGGTCGAGCGGCTGGTTCATTGGCGGACTCACTAGGTAATTCGGCGCGCCCCTGCACCTAGTTTCAATTGCAATCAAGCCATCTGATCGAGCGCGCTTTCAACGGCCATTCGTTGGCCTTCGTCCATATGCAGGCCCAGTTTGCTCCGCCGCATCAGCACATCTTCGGTGCTTTGCGCCCATTCGCGTTCGACGAGATAGCGCAACTCCGCTTCAGTGAAACCCGCACCGAAGTCGCGCCCCAGATCGGCGGCGCTTGCCGCATCGCCCAGGACCTGCGCGAGCCGCCAGCCGTAGGCGTGCGCCATTCGCAGCGACCGGTCCTCGCCGAGCCACGGCCAGCGGCTCCTTACGTCCGCAAGAAAGGCCGCGAAGTCACCGCCCGGCAGATCGCCGCCGGGCAACGCTGCGCCTGCCGTCCATTCGCGGCCAGGAACATCTATGTGTCGCGCGAGGCGCGCCAGCGCGTGTTCGGCCAGCTTGCGGTAGGTCGTGATCTTGCCGCCGAACACGCTGAGCAGCGGAGCGCCACGGTCGGGGGCGTCGATCTCGAAGCGGTAATCGCGCGTTACGGTCGCGTTCTTGGCCGCATGATCGTCGTAGAGCGGGCGGATTCCGGCGTAGCTCCACCGGACCTGTTCGGGCGTGACGGGTTGGCGGAAATATTCGCCCGCCGCAGCGCACAGGTAGTCGGTCTCTTCCTCGGAAATCGCAACCTTGTTGCGATCACCGGTAAACAGCTTGTCGGTCGTCCCTATCAGGGTGAAATCGCGCTCGTAGGGAATCGCAAACACGATCCTCCCGTCGCGGTTCTGGAACAGGTAGGCCTGCGCGCCATCGTATATGCGCGGCACAGCAATGTGGCTGCCTTTGACCAACCGCAAGTGATCCTGCGCGCGTCCCGCCGTCGCAAGGTCCGCAACATCGTCGACCCACGGACCGGCAGCGTTGGCCACGGCGCGGGCATCGATGGTCTCGGTCCCAGCAGCGGTTTCCAGCGTCGCTCGCCAGTGATCGCCGACCCGCTCGAGCGCGGTGCAGCGGGTGTGCAAACGAATTTCCGCACCGCGCTCGGCTGCATCCATCGCGGTGAGCACGACAAGCCGTGCATCGTCGACCCAGCAGTCCGAATAGGCGAAGCCGCGCGTCAGGCTATCGCGCAGGATCCCGCCGAGCGGCGGTGCAGTGAGATCGACCGAAGAGCTGCCTGGCAAACTGCGGTTGCCGCCGATGTGATCGTAAAGGAACAGCCCAAGGCGCAGCATCCAGGCCGGGCGCAAGCCGTCCTCGTATGGCAGCACGAACCGCATCGGACGCACCAGGTGCGGCGCGATCCGCAGCATGACTTCGCGCTCGCGCAACGATTCGCGGACCAAACGGAACTCGTAGTTTTCGAGGTAACGCAGCCCGCCGTGGATCAACTTGGTGCTGGCCGAAGAAGTGTGCGAGGCAAGGTCGTCCTTCTCGACCAGCGTGACCGCCATGCCGCGACCGGCGGCGTCGCGGGCGATCCCGACACCGTTGATCCCTCCGCCGATGACGAGCAGGTCGCGCATAACCATTTGGCTAGTCGGCACGCGGTCGCTTGGAAAGGGGTTGCGTGCGCGCCGCTGCATGGCAAGGGTCGCACGCGATGGATGAAGCAATTCCGGTTATAGTTGGCGTCGGACAGGTCGAGGACCGGCCCGGCGATCCTTTTGCAGGTCTCGATTCGGTTGGCCTGATGGTCGCCGCGCTCAAGGCGGCCGACCAACATGCCGGCGGCGGCTGGCTGGCCGACGTCGATTCGCTGGCCGTGGTGAGCCAGCTTTCCTTCCCCGAACTCAACCCGGCAACCGCGCGGGTCGCGGAAGGCATCGGAGCAGTTCCTGCGCACTCGTTCCAGACTGCAACTCCGAGCGGCGACAGCCCGATATTGCTGCTCAACGAAGCCGCCAACCGGATCGCCCGCGGCGAATCGCTGGTGTGCGCGGTGACCGGCGGCGAAGCGCTGCGCACAGCTGCAGGACGCGCCGCTGCGCAGGCGAAAGAGCACGATGCACTGCGCAATGCCACCCATCGCCGAATTGTCGGTTATGGCCCATCCTATGGTCTTGTGATCCCGATCGAAATCTATCCGCTGATCGAGAATGCCTATCGTGCGCATGTCGGCCAGACGTTGGCAGAAGCGCAGCGGGAGAGCGGCGAGATCTGGGCGGGGATGTCAGAGGTTGCCGCGCGCACGCCTTCGGCATGGTTGCACGAGCCTCGGACTGCCGAGGAAATCGTCGCGGCGGGCCCCGGCAACCGCCCGATCGCATTTCCCTACACCAAGTTGCAGGTCGCCAATTCCAGCGTTAACCAGGGCGCTGGATTTCTCGTCACCAGCCTTGCCGAAGCCCGGCGGCGCGGAGTGCCCGAAGATCGCCTGATCTACGTCGGCATGGGGGCGGCCGCCCATGCCCCGATGAACATCCTCAAACGCGACAAATATTATGCGTCATCGAGCATGTCGGCTGCGATTACCCATGCACTGTCGTTCAACCGGCTGACGGTGGACGATCTCGATCATGTCGAGCTCTATTCGTGCTTCCCATGCGTGCCGAAAATGGCGCGACGCGTGCTCGGCTGGCCGGAAGAGCGCGACATTACAGTGTTCGGCGGGCTTACCTTCGGCGGCGGACCGATCGGCAACTACATGGCCCACCCGCTCGCGTGCATGGTCGATAAGCTGCGCAGCGGCGGCGGGACCGGGTTCCTCTATGCCAATGGCGGTTATGCGACCCATCATCATGCGATTGCGATTTCGGCCGAGCCGCTACCCGCCGCGCGCTTCCCGCAGGATTTCGACGTGCAGGCGCAGGCCGATGAAGCGCGCGGGCCCGTCCCCCCCATCGACGAGGAATATCGCGGGGCAGCGACGATCGAGACCTACACGGTGTTCTACAACCGCGATGGGTCGCCGAAGAACGGTGTGATCGTGGCATTGACTCCTGAAGGCACGCGCACGCTCGCCAACGTGCCCGGAGACGACAGCGAGATGATCGACTTCCTGACCGACGGCGGTGTCGAGCCCGTTGGGACAAGCGGACCCATTGTCGACGGCGCGGATGAGCTCGCGCGCTGGCGGGCATGACAGTTCCTTCGGACCATGCTGCGCTTGCCGCCGTGGCAGAAAGCGGCGGCGGACTGTGCACCATCGTCGGGATCGACGGGGCATTCTCCCGCCGCATCGGGGCGCAGCTCGCGGTGTTGCCCGACGGAACTCTCACCGGATCGCTTGCCGACGGCTGTCTCGAACACCAGCTGGCGAGCGACGTTGCCGCGATGCGCGAACCCGAAGTACGGCGATACGGGCAGGGCTCGCCATTGATCGACTTTCGCCTGCCATGCGGCGGAGGGCTCGATATCCTGCTCGATCCTGCGCCCGATCAGGCCGCCTGTCGCGCCGCGATGGAGGCGTTGTCGACACGGCGACCGGCGATGCTCGAACTGCCGACCAATTCGGTTTTGGCACGGCGCCGCTATATCCCCGGGCTCGCGATCGATGCGATCGGCGACGGGCCCGAACTTGCGGCGCTGGTGCAGGTTGCCCGTGCGGCGGGAATTGCCGTGCGTGTGGTCGCCAAGAACACACTGGCGCTCGGTGCGGCTCCGCCGATCGCGCCGCCCGACCGCTGGACCGCCACGGTCCTGCTGTTCCACGACCACGAATGGGAAGCCGCCATCCTGCGCCACGCACTCCAAGGCGACGGGTTCTACATCGGCGCGCAGGGTGGATTCGTCGCGCGCGAAGCCCGTGCCGCGCGACTGCTTGCCGAGGGGATCGAGGAAAGCCAACTGGCCCGCATTCGCGGCCCGATCGGCTGCATCGATTCGTGCCGCGACCCGGAAACGCTGGCACTCTCCGTCCTCGCCGAAATCGCGGGCGAATACGACAAGCTCCATGCCGAGCCTGCCTGACAGCGTGGCGATCGCAGTGCTTGCCGGTGGGGCGGGCACGCGGTTCGGCGGGAAAAAGCTCGACGCATTGCTCTGCGGCAAGCCGTTGGGGCGATGGGCGACCGATGCTGCTGAGGCGGCCGGCTTTTCCATGCGCCTGTTGGTCGTGCCGCCCGACAGGCCCGCCTTTTCGGCAACGCTCAACGGGTGGACGATAACCGAGAATCCCGATGCAGACCTTGGCATTGGCACTTCGATCCATGCCGCGGTGGCCGCCGCGGAAGGCTGCGACCGGCTGGTCATTGCCCTCGCCGATATGCCGCTGGTCGAGCCTGACCATCTCGTGCGGCTTGCAACGATGGAAGGCGCCGCATTCACACTGCATGCCGATGGCAAGCCGGGCGTCCCGGCAGCGTTTCCTGCAGCCGAATTCGCCCTTCTTCGCTCGCTCCCCCCCGCACGCGGAGCCGCGACGCTTGCTAGCCGAGTCGCGGCGGCAGCGCTCGCTCCGCCGAGTGTCGACAGCTTGCGCGACGTCGATTCCCCTGACGATCTCAAGGCGATCGAACCAATTCTCGTCGGGAGCGCATAGATCGAGGGCTTATGGAGGCTGGGCGGGCTTCACTTGCAAGGGACGCGAAGTGTTGCGCGAATGTCGCCCCTAGGGACCGACTTGCGGGACCAATATAGACCTGAGACGCCGAACGCATTACCTCTCAGGTGATGGATCTCCCCGCCACAGATCTACCTGCGAACTTTTGCGCGGCATGTGCCGTACGCAATCGTGCGATCTGCGCAGATCTCGACAGCGACGAACTGAAGGTGCTCAACGCTATCGGGCGGAGGCGACGCCTGGATCCCGGCGAGCAACTGCTGTGGGAAGGCGACGAAGCGGTGCTGGTCGCCAACGTGGTCGAGGGCGTGCTCAAGCTGTCCAACCAGCTCGCCGATGGACGCGAACAGATCCTCGGCTTGGTCTATCCGTCGGACTTCCTCGGGCGTCCGTTCGGCGAAACGACTCCATACGGCGTCGAAGCGCTTACCGATGCGATGGTATGCGTCTTCCGCAGGTCCGATTTCGATCGCTTCGCGCGCGAACACCCACGGCTCGAGCACAAGCTGCTCGAACGGACCCTCGCGGAGCTCGACCGGACACGGCGATGGATGCTCCTGCTCGGGCGGATGAGCGCGGAACAGAAATTGGCCAGCTTCCTGCTCGAAATGTCCGAGCGGCTTGCTCCAGCGGGATGCCACGATTCAACAGAATCTCCCGACCAATTCACGCTCCCGCTATCGCGCCAGCAAATAGCTGACGTGCTCGGCCTGACGATCGAAACCGTCAGCCGCCAGATGACCCGGATGAAGAGCGACGGATTGATCGAACTGCCTTCGCGCCGACAGATCGTCATTCGCGATCGCGCGAAGCTGGCGGAATTGGCGGAATAGCGGCAAATTCAGGCTGCACCGGGCAGCGCTGCCGCTAATTTGCGCTGGATCAATGATTCGCCTCCTTCGCGCCGATAGTCGGCGTGAAACAGGAGGGTAATTTCATGCAGGCGGAGAAGGCTCTCGGCTGGGCCGGGCTGTGGTTCGGGGTGATGGTGGTCGCCTTGGCCGTGACTGCGGAAGCGCACGATTTCGGGTTTGCGGTCCATGCGGGCCTCATCGCGTTCATCGCGTTCGTACTGGTGTGGATGTCGGCCGCGCGGTTCGACCCGGCATCGCGGATCAACCGGTTTTTCAAGGTGCCCGACGACGCGTCGCGCTATGACGACGACCCGGTCCGCTGGGCTGTGCTCGCGACGATGTTCTGGGGTCTGGCGGGCTTCCTCGCTGGCCTGTTCATCGCACTCCAGCTTGCGTTCCCGCAACTCAACGTGGAGCCCTACCTCAACTTCGGGCGCGTCCGCCCGTTGCACACCAGCGCAGTGATCTTTGCCTTCGGCGGCAATGCCCTGCTCGCGACCAGTTTCTACGTCGTCCAGCGCACTTGCAGGACGCGGCTGGCGTTCCCTTCGCTCGCCCGGTTCGTGTTCTGGGGCTACCAGCTGTTCATCGTGCTGGCAGCGACCGGCTACCTGATGGGGATTACCCAGTCGAAGGAATACGCCGAGCCCGAATGGTACGTCGACCTGTGGCTGACGATCGTGTGGCTGGCCTATCTCGCAGTATTCGTCGGCACGATCGTGCGCCGTCACGAACCGCACATCTATGTGGCGAACTGGTTCTACCTCGCATTCATCGTCACTGTGGCGATGCTGCATGTGGTCAACAACCTGGCGGTTCCGATCAGCTTCCTCGGCTCGAAGAGCTACAGCGCCTTTGCCGGGGTGCAGGATGCGCTGACCCAGTGGTGGTACGGCCACAACGCGGTCGGGTTCTTCCTCACCGCCGGGTTCCTGGGAATGATGTATTACTTCGTACCCAAGCAGGCCGAGCGACCGGTGTATTCGTACCGCCTGTCGATCATCCACTTCTGGTCGCTGATCTTCCTCTACATCTGGGCCGGTCCCCACCACCTGCACTACACCGCGCTGCCCGACTGGGCGCAGACGCTCGGCATGGTGTTCTCGGTAATGCTGTGGATGCCCAGCTGGGGCGGGATGATCAACGGACTGATGACGCTCAACGGTGCGTGGGACAAGATCCGCACCGATCCGATTATCCGCATGATGGTGATGGCGCTGGCGTTCTACGGCATGAGCACGTTCGAAGGGCCGGTCATGAGCATCAAGTCGGTCAATAGTCTCAGCCACTACACCGACTGGACCATCGGCCACGTCCACTCCGGTGCACTGGGCTGGAACGGCATGATCACGTTCGCGTGCATGTATTACCTCGCCCCGCGGCTGTGGAAGCGCAAGCGCCTGTACAGCCTGCGAATGGTCAACTGGCACTTCTGGCTCGCGACCATCGGCATCGTGTTCTACGCCGCGAGCATGTGGGTGGCGGGCATCACCCAGGGCCTGATGTGGCGCGAATACGGCGCGAACGGCTACCTCGTGAACAGCTTCGTCGATACCGTCGCCGCGGTGCATCCGATGTACGTGATGCGCGCCGTGGGCGGGGCGATGTACCTCACCGGCTTCCTGATCATGATCTGGAATGTGTGGCAGACCCTCGCAGGTCGGGTGCGCGATGAAGCGCCGATGACCGAGACCCCCTACAACGAAACCGCCGATCGCCCGCTGCCCCAAGCGGTCCCGGCCGAGTGAGTGACCGACCATGACCGATGCAATCGCTGACGAAAAGCCGACTGGCCACAAGCGGCTCGAACGCAACATCACCCTGCTCGCACTGGGCACCCTTATCACGGTCGCGATCGGCGGGATCGTGGAAATCGCTCCGCTGTTCTGGATCGACAACACGATCGAGAAGGTGGACGGGATGCGGCCTTACACCCCACTCGAGCAGGCCGGGCGCGACATCTACATCCGCGAGGGGTGCTACGTCTGCCACAGCCAGATGATCCGCCCGTTCCGCGACGAGGTGGAGCGCTATGGTCACTACTCTCTGGCGGCAGAGAGCATGTACGATCACCCGTTCCAGTGGGGGTCGAAGCGCACCGGGCCGGATCTTGCCCGCGTAGGTGGGCGCTATTCTGACGAATGGCACGTCCAGCACCTGACCGATCCGCGCAGCGTAGTGCCGGAAAGCATCATGCCGAAGTACGGCTTCCTCGCTGAAACCGACCTGCACGCGGACCCGGCGGGCTCGCTCAAGGCGTTGCGCGACGTCGGGGTTCCCTACACCGACAAGGATATCGCGATGGCCGAAGCGGACTTGAAGGCGCAGGCCGATCCGAACGCCGATCCGGGCGATCTGGAGAAGCGCTATCCCAAGGCGCAGATCCGCGACTTCGATGGCAATCCCGAGCGGCTGACCGAGATGGACGCGCTGGTCGCCTACCTGCAGATGCTCGGCACGCTGGTCGATGTGAACAGCGCCGCTGCACAGGAGAAACTCGCGCAGGAGAAGGGCCGGTGAGCACTTACGACACCTTGCGCCACTTTGCCGACGGGATCGGGCTGGTCGTGATGCTGGGCATCTTCGTCACGCTCTGCCTGTGGCCGTTCCGGCCGGGCGCGAAGCAACAAAACAACGCAGCCGCCACCATGATCTTCGAGGACGAAGCCGATGGCCAATAAGCACGTCGACCAACTCACTGGCACCCAGACCGTCGGCCACGAGTGGGACGGGATCGAGGAACTCGATACCCCGCTGCCGCGGTGGTGGCTGTGGACCTTCTACCTGACGATCGTGTTCGCAATCGGCTACGTCATCGCTTATCCCGCGCTGCCGATGCTCAATCGCGCGACCGAAGGCGAACTCGGCTGGACCAGCCGGGGACAGCTGGCCAAGGACATGAAGGCGGCCGAGCAGAGCCGCACGGCGCTACGCGAGCAGCTTGCACAAATCCCGATCGAGCAACTGCCCGATCATCCCGACCTGATGCAGCAGGCGGTCGCCGGTGGTGCCGCCGCGTTCAAGGTCAACTGTGTGCAGTGCCACGGATCGGGCGGTGGCGGAGTTGTCGGTCACTACCCCAACCTCAACGACGACGACTGGCTGTGGGGCGGTGACCTCAAGGCGATCCAGACCACGATCACTCACGGCATCCGCCAACCGGGCGACGACGCGACCCGCAACAGCGCGATGCCGCCGTTCGAGGGGATGTTTACCGCAGCCGAGCTCGACGCCCTCGCACAGCATGTGCAGGCGCTCAGCCACAAGGCGCCCGACAGCGCGGCCGGCGCAAAGCTATTCGCGGAAAACTGTGCGATCTGTCACGGCGCGAACGGTGGCGGCGATCGTCAGGTCGGCGCACCGCGCCTGAACGACGCGATCTGGCTCTACGGCGGTAGCCGCGCGGCGATCGAGAAGCAGGTCGTCAAGCCGCACATGGGCGTAATGCCGGCATGGGACAAGAAGCTCGATCCGGTCACGATCAAGATGCTGGCGGCCTACGTCCACTCGCTCGGCGGCGGGGAAGACTTCGCTCCCGAACAGCAGCAACCGGCTGCGACGGTGGACGATGTCCAGCAGTGAAGCCAAAGTAGTAGCGATCGGACAAGCACGCACCGGCCGAAGCGAACCCCCTCGCCAGGACCCGCCCGAGAAGCTCTACGAGGCGCGCCGCGCGGTTCACAACAAGCGGATCGACGGGCCGTTCCGGAGGTTCAAGTGGTTCGTCATGTTCGTGACGCTGACGATCTACTACGTGACCCCGTGGATCCGCTGGGACAGGGGGCCTTACGCGCCCAACCAGGCGGTGCTCGTCGATCTTGCCCATCGCCGGTTCTACATGTTCGGCATCGAGATCTGGCCGCAGGAGTTCTACTTCGTCGCTGGGTTGCTGATCATGGCCGGTATCGGGCTGTTCCTGGTAACCAGTGCCGTGGGCCGGGCATGGTGCGGCTATTCCTGCCCGCAGACCGTGTGGACCGACGTGTTCCAGCACGTCGACCGGTTCGTCGACGGCGATCGCAACGCCCGCATGAAGCTCGACGCTGCACCTTGGACCTGGGGAAAGGTGATGCGGCGAGCGTTCAAGTGGACGATCTACGTCGTGATCGGGTTCTGGACCGGCGGCGCGTGGATCATGTATTTCGCCGACGCTCCGACGCTGGTCCACGACTTCTGGCGCGGAGAGGCGGCTCCGGTCGCCTACATCACGGTCGTCGTGCTGACTCTGACGACGGTCACGCTGGGCGGGTTCATGCGCGAGCAGGTGTGTGTCTACATGTGCCCGTGGCCGCGCATCCAGAGCGCGATGATGGACGAAAAGTCGCTCACGGTGACATACAAGGACTGGCGCGGGGAGCCGCGTGGCAGCCTCAAGAAAGCCCAGCGCAATCCCGACCAATTTGGCGATTGCGTCGATTGCCTGCAATGCGTCGCGGTCTGCCCGACCGGGATCGACATCCGTAACGGCCCGCAGATCGGCTGCATCACTTGCGCGCTGTGCATCGACGCCTGCGACCGCACGATGGCCGAAATCGGAAGGCCGCGCGGGTTGATCGACTATATCACGCTGGAAGATGCCAAGCGCGAAGCGGCCGGCGAACCCGCCCGCCCGGCATGGAAGGCGCTGCTAAGACCACGCACGATTGCCTATTTCATGTTGTGGGGCGGCATCGGGCTGGGCCTGTTGTTCCTGCTCGGCGCGCGCAATCACGTCGCCATCAGTGCGGCGCCCGATCGCAACCCGCCATTCATGCTGATGAGCGACGGTTCGATCCGCAACGCCTATACGCTCAAGCTGCGAAACATGGTAAGCCAGCCGCGAGGGATGACGATCGCGATCGACGGGCTATCCGGTGCGGTGATGTGGACCGACAGTATCGGCCGTGACCAGGCCGCGCGTAGCCAGACCGTGACCGTGCCTGCCGACGAGACCAGCACCGTGCGCGCATATGTCGTCGCGCCCAATGCGACCCCGCAGCAGGATTTTGCGTTCACGGTAAGAACCACAGGCAAGCAGCCCGAAAGTGCACGCGTCGAAACCCTGTTTACAACGCCCGGAGGCGAACGATGAAGCGCAATTTCACCGGCTGGCACATGACCGGCATCCTGGTGTGCTTCTTCGGCACGGTGATGGCGGTCAATTTCTATATGGCCACGCAAGCGATCGAGGGGTTCGGTGGCCTCGTGGTAGAAAATTCCTACGTCGCCAGCCAACATTACAACAAGTGGCTTGCTGAGGCCCGCGCAGAAGATGCGCTGGGCTGGAACGCGCAGATCATGCGCGACGGCAAGGGTCGGCTTGAAGTGACGACTGCGGGCACCCCGGGCGATCTCTCGGTTACCGCCGAACTGCAACACCCACTGGGCAAGGTGGGCTTGCAGTACTGGACGCTCGAGCAGGACGGCAACGGGCGGTTTGTCAGCCGTGACCGGCTGCCCGAGGGACGCTGGCTGATCCGCGCGACCTTGCGATCGGGCGGCAAGCACAAGGTTATCGAAAGGTCGCTGGGATGAACGCCATCGCGCCGATCGACGTTGGGAAGGAGGCCGGCCTGTCCGACAGCCGGTTCACTGTCCCCTCGATCCGTTGCGCGGGCTGCATCGCCAAGATCGAGCGCGGGCTGAGCGAACTCGAGGGCGTCGAAGCGGCCCGGGTGAACTTCTCGGCCAAGCGGGTCGCAGTGCGCCACGATGCTCGGCTCAGCGACGACAAGATCGTCGATGCCTTGCTGCGGCTGGGCTTCGAAGCGCAGCCGGTATCGGCCAACCCGCTCGCTGAAGACGACAAGGATGCGCGGATGCTGCTGCGCGCACTGGCGGTGGCCGGGTTCGGCATGATGAACATCATGCTGCTGTCGGTCAGCGTCTGGGCCGGGGCCGATGTCGTTACCCGCGAGATGTTTCATTGGCTCTCCGCGCTGATCGCATTGCCGGTGATCGCCTATGCCGGGCGCCCGTTCTTCTCCAGCGCGGCAATGGCGCTGCGCTATGGCCGCACCAACATGGACGTGCCGATTTCGATCGGGGTGCTGCTCGCAACCGGGCTGTCGTTCTACGAAACGCTGACCGGGGGGCCGCACGCCTATTTCGACGGTGCGGTCATGCTGTTGTTCTTCCTGCTTGCCGGCAGAGCGCTCGACGCGACCATGCGCAACCGCACCCGTGCCGGGATCGGCGCACTGCTCCAGCGGATGGGCAAGAGCGCCAGCGTGGTCCAGCCCGACGGCTCCACCAAGCGGATCGCCGCCGAAGACCTCGCGCCGGGCATGATCATGATCCTGGCGGCAGGCGAAGCGCTGGCGGCAGACGGGACCGTGCTCGAAGGTACCGGCGCGATCGACCGCTCGATGCTGACCGGGGAAAGCGCCCCCGAACAAGTTGTCCCCGGCGACCAGGTGCATGCCGGCACTGTCGCGCTCGATGGGCCGCTTCGCGTCGAGATCACCGCCACGCAGGACGATACCGCCATCGCCGAGATCGCACGGCTGATGGACGAAGCGGGCCAATCGCGCAGCCGCTATGTCCGCATCGCCGACCGCGCTGCGCGGATCTATGCGCCTGCTGTCCATACCCTGGCGCTGGCGGCGTTTGTCGGATGGATGATCGCTGGCGCAGGCTGGTACCATGCACTGGTGATCGCGATCAGCGTGCTGATCATCACCTGCCCCTGCGCGATCGGACTGGCCGTGCCGGCAGCGCAAGTCGTCGCTTCGGGTGCGCTCATCCGCAAGGGACTGCTGGTCAAGGACGGCAGCGCGCTCGAACGCCTCGCGGAAATCGACGTGGCTGTGTTCGACAAGACCGGCACGCTGACGCTCGGCGAGCCGCGCGCGGACATCGCCGACCTCGACGAACAATCGAGAGCCGTAGCGCTTGGCCTTGCCCAACAGAGCCGCCACCCGCTCAGCCGGGGGCTTGCCACCAGCCTGCGCACGGCGGGCGCTAAGCCGAGCGAGATCAGCGACATTCGCGAACAGAGCGGCACGGGAGTTTCCGGCATCTGGAACGGAGTGCCGGTCTCGCTCGGCAGGCCGGACACGACCGAAGCAACGCTTGCGACGCGGCTCTCGATCGGCAGGCGCGATTGCATCATCCATTTCGAGGATCCATTGCGCGCCGACGCCGCCGAAACCCTGGCCAGGCTTGCCCGCGACGGCGTGCAATCGCATGTCCTTTCGGGCGACCGGGCCGAAGCTGTCGAGCATGTCGCACGCGAACTCGGCATCGTGGGGCAAGGCGGGATGACCCCGACCGAGAAACTCGCCGAATTGCGCACCCTGCAAACGCAAGGTCACCGACCGTTGATGGTGGGCGACGGGCTCAACGACGGCCCCGCCCTCGCCGCCGCGCACGCTTCGATCGCGCCGGGTACCGCGAGCGACCTGAGCCAGCAGGCTGCCGACGCGGTGTTCATCGGTGAGCGACTTGCCCCGGTCGCGCTGGCGATCACGGTTGCACGGGCGACAATGCAGATCGTGAAGCAGAATTTCGCGCTCGCGCTCGGCTACAACCTGCTCGCCGTCCCGCTGGCGCTGGCAGGCCTCGTCACGCCGCTGATTGCAGCGATCGCGATGTCGCTCAGTTCGCTGATTGTCGTCGCCAATTCGCTGCGGCTCGCGAGGTCGGCGCGATGACCGGCCTCCTGTTCCTGATCCCGATTGCGCTCGCGATGGGCGCGTTCGGGCTAGCGATGTTCTTCTGGGCGATGCGCGACGGGCAGTTTGAAGATCTCGACGGGGCCGCGCAGCGGATCCTGATCGACGATGAAAATGACGGGGAGACGAACGATGCGCAGCGAATTGATCGAGCGCAATGACGCATTCCTGAAGGGCGCGCATGGCGCTGGCATGTGGTCCTACCATCCCGACCTGCTGGCGACACCGGTTCCGCGCTACACCAGCTACCCGACCGCTGCCGAATTCGGTGCGATCGAGCCGGATGCCTATCACCACGCGCTCGAGACGGTCGAAGGCGACGTTTCGCTCTACGTCCACATCCCGTTTTGCGAGAAGATCTGCTTCTATTGCGGGTGCAATACCGGCGCTGCCGGGCGGCGCCAGCGGCTCGAGTCCTACCTCGCGGCGCTGCATCACGAAATCGCGCAGGTCGCCTTGCTTCTTCCCCGCGAGGCACGGGTCAGGCGGATCGCATTCGGCGGAGGGAGCCCCAACGCCATCGCACCGGTCGATTTCATCCGCCTGATCGATACTCTGTACATCGCCTTCGGCTTGACCGACCCGGTTATCTCGATCGAACTCGACCCGCGCACGCTCAGCGCCGACTGGGGCGAAGCGATCGGTCGGATCGGGATCGAGCGGGCCAGCCTCGGCGTCCAGACGTTTGCCCCGCACTGCCAACAAACGATCGGCCGGGTGCAATCCGATGCGTTGATCGCCGATGCGGTCAACCTGCTCCGCAAAGCGGGCGTGTCATCGCTCAACTTCGACCTGATGTACGGCCTGCCCGGCCAGTCCCAGGGCGATCTTGAACAGACGCTTGTGCGTACGTGCGAATTGGGAGCGGACCGGATCGCGTTGTTCGGCTATGCCCACGTCCCGCATATCGTGCCGCGCCAGCGGGCAATCGATGCGAGCAACATGCCCGCCCAGGATGAACGCTTTGCGATGGCGCAGCTCGGGTATGGCTTCCTCTCTTCGCGCAGCTATGTTCCGGTCGGGTTCGACCATTTCGCCACTATCGACGACCCGCTGGCGAAGGCCGCGCGCGGCGGGACGCTGCGCCGAAACTTCCAGGGCTTTACCGACGATCACGCGACAAGTCTGATCGGGCTCGGCAGCTCCGCGATCAGCGCGTTTCCCGGCCTGCTGGCGCAGAACGAGAAGAACAGCGGGCGGTACCGAATGATCGCATCGCAAGGCAGGCTCGCTGCCGATCGCGGGGTCCGGCGTTCTACGGACGACCAATTGCGCGGCAAGCTCATCGAGCAATTGCTGTGCGCTGGGCACACGCGAGTGCCCGGTCGCCTCATGGGCGAAGTTGCCGATGCGCTCGAACCGTTTACGGCCCGCGGCCTGGCCCGGGTCGAAGGTGAAATCCTCTCGATCCCGCCGCAAGGACTGCCCTACGCGCGCACTATAGCCGCACTGTTCGACCGATTTCGCCAGCACTCCCCGCGCCGCTTTAGTTCAGCGGTCTAGGCGGACAGCGCCAGCGCCTCTGCCGCTGCAGGATCGTAGGTGCGCGAATCGACCTTGAGATAGGCGACGCCTTCCTCGGCGACAACGGTTGCTTCGGCCACTCCTGGCACTTCGCGCAACCGACCGGCCAGCGTATCGGCAGCGACGCCCGGGCCCACCTTTACCAAGCGCGAAGAAAGATAGCGCGGCTCGCGCATGGTCGCCATTACCACCAGCCAAACCACCCCGATCGCAGTCGAGAGCGCGAACACGCCCGTGTCGCCATATCCGTGGTGCGCCCACCCTCCTGCCAGCCCGCCGAAGAAGATCCCGATGAACTGCGAGCTCGAATAGATCCCGCTGGCAGTGCCCTTGGCCCCGGCAGGCGCGGTCTTGGTCACCAGCGACGGCAGGCTCGCTTCCATGATGTTGAACCCGACGAAGAAAATCGTCACCGCGGCGAGCAGGGCGATCGCGTTGGCCGCATCGAAGAATAGTGCGGCTTGCGAAGCGGCCATCGCCGCGACCGAAGCGACCACCACCTGTTTCATCTTGCGATGCTTCTCGGCAACGATGATCGCCGGGATCATAACCACCACCGAGATAGCGAACACCGGCAAATAGACCATCCACTGGCCGTGGGTGGTGATCCCGAGTGCACTATCGAGCAGGGTCGGCATGACGAGGAAGCTCGAAGTCAGGATGGCGTGGAGCGCGAAGATACTGAAGTCGAGCCGCAGCAGGTCAGGATTGCGCAACATGCTGCCGAGCAGCGCCGGCACCGCTTCGGCGTCGCGGTGATGGACACCCGATACCGGGGGCGTGGGGACCACGAACAGAGTGATCGCAATGCCTACCAGCGCCAGCCCCGCCATCAGCCAGAATATGCCCGACAGGCCAAGCCGACTGGCGAAGATCGGTCCGGCGACTACTGCCACCATGAACGAGAACCCGATAGTGATACCGACAGTTGCCATCGCCTTGGTCCGGCTTTCTTCCGAGGTAAGGTCGGCAACCAGCGCAAGGATCACCGATCCGACTGCGCCTGCGCCCTGGATCACCCGGCCCAGCACCATTCCCCAGATCGAGCCGGCATTGGCCGCAATTACGCTGCCGATGGCGAACAGGATCAGGCCAAGGACGATCATCCGCTTGCGTCCGACCCGATCCGAAGCGAGTCCGAACGGGATCTGCAACAGCCCCTGACTGAGGCCGTAGATGCCGAGCGCGAGGCCGATCGTCGATGCGGATGCGCCGGGCAGGTGGCGTGCATAGTCGGCAAAGATCGGGTAGACCATGAAAAGGCCGAGCAGGCGGACGGAAAACACGCCTGCCAGCGATATGGCAGCGCGCTTTTCGATTGGGTTCATGGGGAAATCCGGGTGTTGCTTGTGCGACTCTCGCCCCAGCCCCTAGGCGTATCTGGCGCATCAATCCAGTACCAGCTCGACCTACGGGCCATCTTGAAAGCGGACCGCTTGCCTCGCGCCATCGGGCTGCTTACGCGTTGCGTCTGGCTTATCTATCAGGTGCAGTCTGTCTGGCAGTGCCTATGGTTGCGCCGCCGCAGCAAGCTGGGGCAATCGATCAAGGCTGGAGAATGATGACCGACTGGATTTCACTGGCACAAGACGCTTGCGGCGCAGCCCGCGGGTATGCCGAGGCGGCACGTTGCACGACCGCCGAGATTGTTGCGCCGTCCGGGAAGCCCGAAGCCACGCTGGTCGAAAAGCACCAGCGGGTCGTGCATGGCTATGCCTGGATCGGGACCACTGTCGCGGCGCTCGAATCGTGCGCCGACTGGGCTGCTCGTTCGCACACGGCCGGGCGCTTCGGCGATGTCGAGGAACTGGTTCTCCGGATCGGTTTCGGCGAATACCTCAGCCAGCTCGTCAGTGCGGTGCCGATGAGCCAGAACGAATACGTCCGGCCGGGTGAACTGGGGATCGAAGCCGCCGCCGACGCGCTCGGGGACACGCCCGCCGTCGCTCGCTTGCTCGCTGACGGTAATACCGCCGCAAACCGCGCGCGCCTGGCCACGCTCCTAGCCGAAGGGGCGTTGCCTGACGAAACGTTCGACGATGAAACGCTCGACCTGATCCGCGAGCAATTCCGTGCCTTCACCGCCGATCGTATCGCCCCCAACGCGCATGCATGGCATCTCGCCGATGCGTTGATTCCGATCGAAGTCGTGCAAGAGATGGCGGAGCTTGGCGTATTCGGGGTGTGCATCGCGGAAGAATTCGGCGGGCTGGGCCTCGGCAAGACGGCGATGTGCCTTGTCTCCGAAGAGCTTTCGCGCGGGTGGATTTGCGCAGGCTCGCTCGGCACCCGCTCGGAGATCGCCGGCGAACTGATCGGCGAGAACGGCACGCCCGAGCAGAAAGCCAAATTCCTGCCCAGGCTCGCCGACGGATCGATTCTCCCGACCGCGGTCTTCACCGAGCCCGATACCGGATCTGACCTCGCATCGGTCCGCACACGTGCGACGCGACAAGGTGACGGATCGTGGCGAATCGACGGGGCAAAGAACTGGATCACCCACGCCGCCCGCGCCGACCTGATGACAGTACTCGTGCGCACCGATCCGGGCACGCCAGGCTATGGCGGCTTGTCGATGCTGCTCGCGGAGAAGACCCGCGGGACCGACGCCGATCCGTTCCCCGACGAGGGCATCGACGGCAGCGAGATCGAAGTGCTCGGCTATCGCGGGATGAAGGAATACGCGATTGGCTTCGATGGCTTCGCGGTCGCCGGGGATGGCCTTCTTGGCGGAGCGGAAGGGCAGGGCTTCAAGCAGCTGATGCGCACCTTCGAGGGCGCGCGCATCCAGACCGCCGCGCGGGCGATCGGGGTCGGCTGGAACGCGTTCGACCTCGGTCTCAAGTACGCGCTCGAGCGCAAGCAGTTCGGCAAGAACCTGCTCGCTTTCCCGCGCGTGTCGGACAAGCTGGCGCTGATGGTTGCCGAACTCGTCATGGCGCGCGAACTGACCTATTCGGCAGCGCGCCACAAGGATAAGGGCGAGCGCTGCGATATCGAGGCGGGCATGGCCAAGCTGCTCGCCGCGCGTGTGGCGTGGGCCAATGCCGACAACGCGTTGCAAATCCACGGCGGCAACGGCTACGCGCTCGAATACGAGATCAGCCGGGTGCTGTGCGATGCGCGGATCCTCAACATCTTCGAAGGTGCAGGGGAAATCCAGGCGCAAGTGATCGGTCGCGGTACGCTGGCGAGCCAACCTGCTGCCCGAGCATAGGACACGGATAGAAATGGACCAGAAGATCGTCGCAATTACCGGGGCTTTCGGGATTCTCGGTTCGGCAGTTTCCGATCACTTTGCCGATCTCGGCTGGAAGGTCGCGCGGATCGACTACGCCCCGGCTCCCAAGGACGAGGAAGGGTATTTCGGGGGGCTCGACCTGACCAACCAGGAGATCGCGGAAGCAGCCTGGCAGAAGGTCCTTGCCGAAATCGGCAAGCCGAACGCGTTGGTCAATATCGCCGGCGGGTTCGTGTGGGAAAAGCTCAGCGATGGCGGGCCCGGGACGTGGGAGCGGATGTTCCGCATGAACACGCTGACGGCAGTCACGATGTGCAAGGTCGCGCTCGATACGCTGGCAGGACAGCCGGGCGCAGCGATCGTCAACATCGGCGCAGGTGCCGCCGCGAACGCCGATGCCGGGATGGGCGCCTACGCTGCATCGAAAGCGGGCGTCGCGCGGCTCACCGAGAGCCTCGCTGCCGAGTTGGCTGGCAAGGACGTGACGGTCAATGCTATCCTGCCGACCATCATCGACACCCCGACCAACCGCGCCGACATGCCCGATGCGGATTTCTCGAGCTGGGTGCAGCCGCGCGAAATCGCCAGGGTCATTGCCTTCCTCGCGTCGGACGAAGCCCGGGCAATCACCGGCGCGAGCATCCCGGTTTCCCGCGGGACCGCCTAAGCCGACCTACACCAGGGCTTGCATGCCGCGCCCGAAGTCCCCGCGGGCTCGACTACATTGACAGATATTATGGCATTCTATATGCCAATATTTATCCGTCGATATGAGCGATGGTCTGCGACGAGGCGGCAGTTAAGCTTCCCGGCAATCGCGGGATGAGGGGCAGGCAATGAAGCGCTGGCACAAGTGGGCATTGGGTTCGGCCGCAGCCGCCATGGGTCTTGGCGGCCTCGCGTACAGCAACCGGGTCGAACTCGCGTTGGCCTATGTCCACTACAAGGCGAACAGCCAGCCGGTCGCACCCAACCATCCGGTCGCCTGGCAGCAAGGCCCGGCCAAGCCCGCCCTCCCCTCCGACAAGCGGCCGCCCAATATCGTATTCATCCTGTTCGACGATCTCGGGATCAACGATCTCTCGACCTTCGGTGGTGGGGTTGCCGGAGGACGCGTGCCGACGCCCAACATCGATCGGCTGGCGGCGCAAGGCGCGACCTTTACCCAGGCGTATGCCGGGAATGCGACCTGCGCCCCCTCGCGCGCAGAAATACTGACCGGGCGTTACTCGACGCGGACCGGCTTCGAATACACCCCGACACCGCCCGGAATGGCACGGCTGGTGACGATGGTCTCAAAGAAGATCCGGCCCGACATGCCACCGATCATCTACAATGCGGAAGCCGACGCGAAAGCCCCGCCATTCGCGGACCAGGGCCTGCCAGGCAGCGAAGTGACGATCGCCGAGGTGCTAAAAGCGCACGGCTATCACACGGTTCATATCGGCAAGTGGCATTTGGGCCGCGAGCACGGATCGAGCCCCAACGACCAGGGCTTCGACGAAAGCCTGCTGATGGACAGCGGCCTGCATTTGCCGGTGGACGATCCCGATGTCGTCAACGCGCCCACCGAATTCGACCCAATCGATCGTTTCATGTGGGCGGCGATGCGTTTTTCGACCTCGTACAATGGCGGGCCGCGATTCAAGCCGGGCGGGTATCTGGCCGACTACTGGACCGACCAGTCGATCAAGGTGATCCGGGCCAACCGCAACCGGCCGTTCTTCCTCTATCTCGCGCATTGGGGCGTGCACACGCCGTTACAGGCGACAAGAGAGGACTATAACGCGGTTGGCGACATCAAGCCGCACCGGCTGCGGGTCTACGCAGCGATGGTGCGATCGCTCGATCGCAGCGTGGGCCGGATTATGGCCGAGCTCAAGAAAGACGGGCTCGACAAGAACACGCTGGTAGTGATCTCGAGCGATAACGGCGGTGCCGGATACATCGGATTGCCCGGCGTCAACGCGCAGTATCGCGGGTTCAAGATCAATTTCTTCGAAGGCGGGATCCGCGTGCCGCTGTTCGCTCGCTGGCCTGCGCGGATTGCACCCGGCACCCGGATCGCGGCACCGGTGAGCCACGTCGACCTGATGCCGACGCTGGCAACTGCAACCGGTGCTGAGCTCCCCAAGGGTGTCACGATCGACGGGCGCAACCTGCTGCCACTGATGACCGGGGTCGGTAAGTTCGAGCGGCCCGACGCGCCGCTATTCTGGAACAGCGGCTATTACCAGGTTGTACGCAAAGGCGGCTGGAAGCTGCAGGTCGACGGGCTGCAGCACAAGGCGTGGCTTTACGACCTCGCAACCGATCCGACCGAACGGGTCAACCTCGCCGAGAAGAATCCGGCCAAGCGGGCCGAGCTGCAAGCGCTGCTCGACGCCCATCAGCGCGGGCGCAAGCCTCCGCTCTATCCGAGCACGGTCGATATGCCGGTGATGGTCGACAAGACGATGGCCGAGCGATTCGAGAAGGGCGACGAATATATCTACTGGCCCAACTGAAGAGGCCCGGTTCCACGGGCTGGCAATTGCGCGCGAAGGTCGCCATTGCGGACAGGACAGGAAAAGCGGAGTGATCATGGGGCGGCGTCCGGCGGCAGTGGGCAAGGCAATCGAAGGTAACGGACCGCATCCCGACGGGAGGCGCGAGCGCAGCCGCTCGAGCCGGCGCAGGATCATCGAGGCGATGATGGACCTCATCGCCGGCGGGAACATCAACCCCAGCGCGGCCAATGTCGCCGAGCGCGCCGGCGTCGGGCTGCGAACGGTGTTCCGCCATTTCGACGACAAGGAATCGATCTACCGCGAAATGAACGAGATCCTGTGGCAGGCCTATGCGCCTGTCATCCAGGCCCCGTTCCAATCGAACGACTGGCGCGAGCAGTTGTTCGAACTGATCGAACGACGCGCCTCGGTCTACGAGGAAATCGCGCCGTTCCGGATTGCCAGCAGTATCCAGCGGTTCAGTTCTCCGGTCCTGATGGAAACCTACCGCCGGATGATCGAACAGGAACGCGCGAACCTCGAACGCATCCTGCCCGATCATATCCGGAGTGATAGCGACCGGGCACGCTCGATCCTGCTCGCGACGAGCTTCGGCAGTTGGCGGCTGTTCCGCCATGACGAAGAACTGTCCGCCCGCGAAACCGTGGATGTGATCAAGCAACTGCTGCGCGACATCCTCGACCAGATCGGGAGTTAGCCGTGTTGCTCCTTGGCGTATTCGCGGGGCACCGATCCCGCCCGATTCCCGCTTGACTCGCATAATATGGCACTTATAGTGCCAATATAAATCGCGAGAGGATGCGCTATGGAGTTTGTGCGAACCCCGGATGACCGGTTCGAGAACCTGTCGGGCTACGACTTCACGCCGCACTATGTGGACGTCGCCGCCAACGACGGCACGGCGCTCAGGGTCCATTACCTGGACGAGGGTCCACGCGATGGGCCGATCGTGCTGTGCATGCATGGCCAGCCCTCGTGGTCTTACCTCTATCGCAAGATGATCCCATTGCTGGTCGATGCGGGCCTGCGGGTGATCGCGCCCGACCTGATCGGTTTCGGCAAATCGGACAAACCGACGAGCACCGACGACTATACCTACCAGGCACACGTCGACTGGATGAACCAGTGGTTCCGGACGCTCGACATCTCCGACGTGACACTGGTCTGCCAGGACTGGGGCGGGTTGATCGGATTGCGGGTGGTCGCCGACAACGTCGACCGCTTCGCGCGGCTGGTGGTAGCCAATACCGGCCTTCCCTCGAGCACAACCGTGTCGCCCGAACTGTCGCAGATGCTGGGATCGCTTTACCCCGGCATCCCGGTGCCCGATGCAGCGATGGTGCGCAGCCAGTTCGAAGCCGGTTCGCCCGGTGCATTCCTGTTCTGGGTCAAGTACGCGGCCGAGTGTCCGGACTTCTCGGTCCGGCAGGTATTCGAAATGCTTTCGGGTATCGAGGATGAGGAGATCCTACGCGGCTATACTGCGCCATTTCCGGACGACCGCTACATCGCCGGTGCGCGAAAATTTCCGTCGCTCGTCCCATTGCTCCCGCATCAGCAATCCGATCGCGAGGCGAACGATCGGGCGTGGAAAGTGCTCGAGAGGTTCGACCGCCCGGTGCTGACGGCGTTCAGCGACGGCGACCCGGTCACTAAGGGCGGAGAAGCGGCATTCCAGCAACGTATTCCCGGTGCGCAGGGTGTCGATCACGTCACCATCGAGGGTGGCGGCCATTTCCTGCAGGAAGACTGCCCCGGACCGCTCTCGCGAGCGATCATCGCCTTCATCGAAAATTGAGGAGCAACCGATGCAAGTCGTCAACCAGGTAATCCCCACCGCAGCGCAGATCGAGGAGTTCTTTGCAGCTGAGGAGGCAGGGCCGTTCGTGATGGTCAACCTGCTGACGTTCAAGGAACAGGCCGTCTATCCCGATGGCCGCGAGCCCGGGCTGACCGGGGCGGCCGCGTATGCACGCTATGCGGCCGGGGTGAGCAAGCTCATCGAAAAGCATGGTGGGCGCTCGATCTTCGCTGGAGCGGTGACGGGGCTGTTACTGGGTGATGTGGAAAACAACTGGGATATGGTCGCGCTCGTCGAGTATCCATCGCTTGAGGCGTTTCGCGATATGATGACTTCGCCCGAATACCAGGAGATCGCGGTTCATCGCAGCGCCGGGCTCGCGGGGCAGCTCAACATCCGTACCAGCGCAAAATTGTCCTAAGCCGACCTAGCCGAACAGCGCTCCGCACCCTGTCGCTTCGAGCACCGGATCGATCCTTTCACGGGCATCAGCTGACAACGCCGAGTAACGGGTGCGCAGGTCGACAAGGCATTTGACCTGGTATTTGAACGGACCCTGCTCGTACGGCATTCCATCTACCTCGAACCGGAACGTAGGCTCCCCAGCTTCGAGAGCTGCGGCGTTCGCGAGCAGGAACGGTACGTAGACGCGCCCGATCTCGGCCAACAGCGCCAATGTCGCAGCGTTGGGCGGAGTATCCGCGCGGTCCCATTCGCCCTCGATGCCGGAAGCGTCGTCGATATGCAGCAGCCACCGGTAGGTGTTAGGGAATTCGGCGCGCATGATCGCCTGCGGGGTCGGATCGACTCCCAATTGCGAAAGCTGGCCGAAAAGTCCGAACTCGGCGAGCGACGGGCGCGTACCGAACAGGAAGTGTCGGTTCGCGACCTGGGCTTCGAGGGCCTGCAATACGCGCCGCGTCGATTGTTCGATCAGCGCGAAATTCTCGCGCGTGCAGCCCACCAGCGCCATCCGGCCGACCTGCCGCTCGCGAAATTCGCGGGCGTAGGCCCCTGTTCGCTCCGCACCCCCGCCCTTGAACGCGTCCAACGCCAGCCATTCGCTCATCTGGACCTGGTCGGTGTCCTCGAGCCAGCGATAGCCGAACATCGCCTTGGTCAGCCATTCGTCGGCAAAGTCCTCGATCAGGAGAGCGATAAAGGCATTGCCCGGATCCGCTGGCACGATCGAACGATCGGCGTGGCGTGCCTCGAGATCGTAGATCAGCGGCGTCGAATCGTTGGCGAAGGTGCCGTCGGGATACTCGAGCACGGGGATCACCGGTGCCCGCACATTGTCGCGAGCGACCTGCTGAGCATGGCGCCCGTGCGACCAGATGTGGGGAATGCGGCGATAGCGCAACACCGCTCGCATCTTCATCGAATATGGCGAAGCGAGCGCGCCGTAGAGTGTGTAACGGTCCTGCATACTTACATCAGCCTCGATTGTTCGATGGCCTTGCTGCCCGCTGGCATCGTGAACAGCATCCCGTCTTCGCCGACCACCAGCGGGCCATCGAAGTGCTTGCGCGCATCCCCCAGGAACGAAGGGTAGAGATACTTGCTCGGCAACGGCGGGATCAGGTGAGACAGCACCAGCATATGCGCCCCTGCTTCCTGCGCGCTATCCGCCGCATCAATGGGCGTCGAGTGGTAGCTCAGGATATCGAGCATGATCTTCGCACCGCGAACATCGTCCTGTCGCGCCATGATCCGCCCCATATCCCTGACCATCTTCGGCTGAAGCGCTTCGTGAACCAGCACATCGACTCCGTTGCATACGCGCGGGAGGTTGGCGGTCTTGCGCGTATCGCCACTGATGCACAGCGAGCGCCCCTTGTAGTCGAAGCGATAGCCGACTGCGGGCTTCACCGGGCCATGATCGACCTTGAACGCAGTGACAACAAGCCCGCCGCCTCTGTAGACCACTTCGCTGTTGCCATCCATCGCGAACGGGTGTGCGGTCGAACCGCTGCCACCCGGCGGTGCGACCATCGGGCCGTGGTGCGCGGTGCGGTATCCAGCATCGATCGCATAGGCTTCGTTGAAGCCAGCCACCACTTCGTCGACCCCGGTGGGTCCGTATACCGCGAGCGGAACGGTCGAACCCCCGCGCGTCCAGTGAAACAGTGCGAGCGGACCGAGCCCGTCGATATGGTCCGAATGCAGGTGGGTGAGGAACACCGCTTCGATCTTCGACGCGTCGACCCCCATCAGCGTAAGGTTGCGCGCGCCTCCTTCACCGATATCGACGACGAAGATCTGCTTACCGGCGATCACGACGTTGCACGGCCCGGCCCGGTCAGGGTTGGGCAAGGGAGACCCGGTGCCGCAAAGCCCGACCGACAGGCCATCGGGCAATCCACGCAGGGCATCGCGGTCGATCCGCTCGCGCGCGAAATGGTCGAACAAGGCCATCCCGATCTGCGCTTGGAACACAAATGCCGCGGCGATCAACAACGCGACAAGCGCCGCGATCGCAATTGCGAGTTTCTTGGCCATGCATCCTCCAGTCCGGAATAAAATGGCACTATAAATGCCATAATACAACCTCGATTCCTGGCCGCCCCGGACCGAACCGGTTCGCGAAACTGCTTTTACCTGGAATCACGCAGCTTTGCGCCCCGGCTGCAGAGCAATCCACTCTTGGGTCTCTCAAGCTCGAGAAGGAATTCTCGAAGACTGATCAGGACTGTCTGGTGCGCGACGCAGTCCGCGACGAATGGGCTTGTCAGATCGAGGCAATCCGGGACTCAGGAAGTGACAGGTTCGCAGTTCGATTGCGTCAATTGGTAGTGACCAGAGCAGCCTCGTACGCTTCTGATTCATCTGGAACATGGAACCATGGAAGAGCGGCCACATCCTCGCTTTGAAATCCGGTCTTTATGCCTCGTTCCAGTGCCCGAATTAAGTCACCTAGTTCCCTTCCAAGACCTCTTTGCCGATACGTTCGAGAAGGGGCGAGGTCGGGCTGAGCTCTCCGATAACAACCGTCGATCCATCCGCCTCTCGCCGCACCAACACTGCCCCGTACTCCTGGTCGGAAAGCTCGATCGAACTGATCGGTCTCGAAGCAAGCGCACGCAGCTTGCGGGCAGTTGTCGTTCGAATTGGCCTCCTGCTTTCGGGTCTGCCCGAATGGTGTCGCCGGAGCCGCCGCATTTCGGTGACTATTCCCTTTATGCCACCGGCAGTTTGCCTGAGGCACGTGGGAAGCTCGTCGGCTGCGATGCCACTCGCCTGCGCGTAGCTCAGAACCGCGGCGTACTCGGTAACTCGGGTCGGATCGCAGTCCTTTCCGAACACGAGCTTGACGATCGGCGTCATTGGGGCCCGATCCTGCCGCGTCAGCCCCGTCTCTTCGAGCAGCCGTGCAAATTCGGCAGCATTTTTCTCCGATTCAAGGGCAAAGTCGTAAGCATGGCCGAGCGCTTCATACAAGGCATCGCGCGAGCGACCTTCCGCAACGTGAGCCAAGCGCGCGAATTCACGTGCCCTGACGAGTACCGCGCTCAAGGAGACTGAGCGATCTATGGTCGTTGCAGTAGTTTCTGCAACGACGCGTTTTGCTTCCCGCTCGACTTGGTCCAGGCTCAGGTCAAGCACATCGTTGTGCGCCTGAAGACGTTTTCCTTCGGCGACCAAGTCAGCTGTGAGTTCGAGAACACCTTCCTCGTTTGTCATAGGCCTCTCCCTTTCGGAGATAATCGCATACGCATGGGTCAACCGCCCACTACCATCCGCAAAAGGCAACAGAATGCCGTCGAAGGTCGTCCCTCCTGCCGAACCTACCGCCGCAAGATCGTTGAACGAGACCGGTCGCGCGGATTGACGTAAGGTCGCGAAAAATGCCGGCAACCGCGCCATGATCGAATCGAGCGGCGCATCCGCCATCGTTTCGATTGCCCGGTCCACCCCATGCATGCGCGCCACCGCGAGGCCGAGGTGCGAGATCCGCGAAAGGTAAGCGCCGTCCCCAATCTCGATCAGGACGCCGTGCACACGATAGATCGGAAGGACATTGGAAACGCAGGCTTCGAGGGCGGGAATTTGCTCGCGCCTGGCCAACGTCAGCCACAATTTGCGCGCGGATTCCTGGAAGTTCTCCGTGTCGAACCCGTAATGGACCTGCGGCGCATACTGGCGGCGACGCTCCTGTTCACCGCCGATTGAGATCCGGAACAAGGCTTCATTCGAGCGACGCAGGGAAAACGCGTTGTCGGATCGTGAAGCCACTTCCTGTCCTTTCACTCAGATCTCGAACGAGAGCGCTGTCTCGCTACGGGCCCGTCCAAGTCTGCCCAAATCACTTCACTGTCGCACCGCCTACCTCTGGAAGATTGTGCGAGTTCGCCCAGATTGCCGCCTGAGTGCGATTGTTGACATTGAGTTTGCGCAAGATCGCCTTGACATGCACTTTGATTGTCGCCTCACAAACATCGAGCTGGCGCGCGATGACCTTGTTCGGATAGCCGGCCATAAGGCAGCACAATACGTCCAGTTCGCGCGGTGAGAGCTTCGCATCGGCGAGGACTTCCTCCACGCTCGCTTCACGCGAGCGGCTAAAACCTTCGCCTTGGAGAACTTCGAGAACTTCGGAAGGGAAATAACGTTCGCCCAGTGCGATCAACTGCATGGCAGTGATCAGCGGCTTCGAACTTGTAGATTTGACGATGTAACCGCGAGCACCTGCCTTATAGCAGTTGAGCGTACATTCGAAATCGAACTCGTCGGCCAACACGGCAACGTATGCAGAGGCATAATTGCTCGTTATCGACTGAACTGCGGCCAATAGATCGCGTTTGGTGTCAAGATCGATAATGAAAATGAGAGGTGTACTTATATTACCCGCACGAAATGAACTGAGATCGCTATCGGAGTATATTACCTCAAAGCCCTCCCGCAACAGTATCGCGTTGAGACCCTCTCTTGACAGGTCATTAGAGGAAATGAGGCAAACCGATTCCGGCATAGATAAAATCCTGAAGATATGGCCAACTGTTTCGCCAGGCTTCATTTTTTTACTTTCCCCGAGGAGGAGAAGGCGGCCGCGACTCACAGCGAACAGGATTAATTAAGAGTTAACTCCTTTGCCCGATTCACTCAAGAAAATGTTCGCAAATGCACAATTTTGGGACATTTCAGCTAACAAGACGCGGGCTTCTTGGGGTCAGAAGAACGCCTCGCGGACGACAATCGTGTCGCCAGGCGAAATCTTGAGCGGCAAATCAGTATCGAGCCGCACGCGAATCTTTTCGCTTTCGCCCTGCCGCTTGAGGTAGATCACCTTCGTATTCGCTCGCGGTGTGAATCCCCCCGCCTTGGCCACCGCTTGCTCAAACGTCAGATCGCCCGAGTAAGGGTATTCGCCCGGCTGCTTTACTTCCCCCAGAATGTAGAATGGACGGTGTTCAAGGATTTCGACCGAGACCCTGGGCGAAAGCACGTATCCGCCTGATTCAAGCTTGTCGGCGATTTGCTGCTTCAATTGAGAAGTCGTTTGACCCGCTGCACGAATCGATTCAATTAGAGGGATGCTCAGGTTGCCTTCGACGCCCACCTCATAGTCGCCGCTGAGGTTGGGTTCATCGAACACCGTCACTCGCAATTTGTCGCCCGATGCCACACGATAGCCGCCACTGAGCTGGGAATTGAGCGCCTGCACGGTAACAGTATCGATCCGGTCTCGTGCACTTGCGGGAACCGCCAAAAAGAATAGCCCCGAAAGTGCGATCAAAACGATCGACAATGAGCTTTCGATACGCCGCCAGAAAACCATGGACATCTCGAATCACTAACCTCCGCAGCACGCAGGCCTTTCCCGCACAAAATTGGACCTTAGACGGAGCAGGCCACGAGCGGAATTATCACGAAGTGGCAGAAAGTTTCTCCGACCGCCCGAACGATAGCTCGTCGGGATAGCTCAGCATTACACCCAATGCCCGATTGAGCTGATTGGTCACTCTGGCAAGTTCCTTATTGGCGCGAAACGGGGAAACCACGGCCGCCAGTCGTTCTGGACCTTCCGCAACGGTGGACAAATCGCAATGAATCTCATGGAGGGTACGGCGCACGGCAAAGCTGAGTTGGACGTCGGGTCAAAAGCCGATCCGTCAGTCTTCGCGCGCTTGTCGCTACCAACAATAGACGAGCACGAGCTCTCGCTCATCGAATCTGCTCGCATTCGGAGGGCCAAGTTACCGTTTCGGCCGCGCAGCTCCGTCCTTCGCGCTGCCGACATACTTCTTTCAATCGTGATGATCGTCTTTTTCGCACCGGTCATGTTGCTGGTCGCGATTGCAATCAAAATCTTCGATCCCGGGCCGGCGTTGTTCGTCCACCAGCGTGTCGGCAAGGACGGCAAAGAGTTCGGATGCCTCAAGTTCCGCACGATGCGGGTGAACGCTGACAAGCTTCTGGACGAACTTTTGCGCCTGAGTCCTGAACTTCAAGACGCTTGGACCCGCTCGCACAAACTGGAAGACGATCCGCGAGTATCGAAGCTTGGCAAGTTCTTGCGGGTCTCCAGCCTCGATGAACTGCCCCAACTGTTCAACGTACTGCGTGGAGACATGAGCCTGGTAGGCCCGAGGCCAATCACTACTAGCGAGCTTGCCTTCTACGGCCGCTACGCCGGACATTATCTCAGCGTCCGGCCGGGCCTCACCGGCCTCTGGCAAGTTACCGGGCGGAGCGAGACTACTTATCGTCGCCGCGTGGCGGCTGACGTCACTTATGTACGTCGTCAATGCGTCGCGCTCGACGCCTATATTCTAATCGCAACTGTGCCCGCAGTGATTTTCGCGAAAGGGTCAATCTGATGGATCAACCCACTTATTATCAGAGGATTGCCCAAATTATCAGGCCCCACAAGAGCATGGCAATCGGCACTGCGACGAGTGCTCCCGAGGCAAAACCCCGACGGGGGCGCACAAAACCCGGGTCCTTGCGTATCTTGGATTCGAACATCGCCTCGCTACCCGAAGATTGTCGTTTTATCTCTAACCCAATTCAGGGTTCCTGCCCTTATCGCGCAGTTGAAGCGCGATGAACAGGCCCATTCCTAAGTGTAACCGGCCTCGCGCGCGACGGTTCCCGATGTGGCGGCTCTGTTCGGACCTCGTCCCCGTCGTGCGGTTCGTGGTCCAGCCAGCCGCACACACCGACCTGCCGAAGCCCTCGGTCATCCGCCTTAAGGGTGCCCGACGAACAGTCGCAAAGGCCCGTTGGGTCCGCTCGATGGGATTGTTTATCGTCGCGTCGATCGCGTCACGACCTGCGGTCGCGCAAACTGTCAATCCCGACCTGACTCCCGTCGACCTGTTCGTGCCCGAACACGGCGATGGAGTTCGAATTACTCCGGGATTCATACTTTATCCGGCGGTCGAAACGACAATCGATTTCGATTCGAACATCTACAACGTCGAATCCAGCAAGCGCTCGGACGCAATCGGCCATATCAGGCCATCGCTGGTGCTGGATTCCGATTTCACGCGCCATTCGATCGAGCTGGATGCCGGCGCGGACATCAAGCGCTACGCGAACAATTCCGCAGAAAATGCCGAAGCGTATTACGTCGATCTCAAGTCGCGGCTCGATCTCGCCGGTCTTGTTACCGTGAGGCCAGAGGCGGGTGCAGCACGCGGATACGAACAGCGCGGCACCGCCGGGGACCAGTTCCTGACCGACAAACCTGTGACCTATCACCGCCGCTACGTTGGCGTCGAGGTCGCGCGCGATCGAGGCATCCTGGGGCTCACCGCGCGCGGACGGATTACAACGCTCTCGTATGACGATGCGAGCGTCGGCGGCTTGCCGATAGATCTCAGCGACCGCGACGTCACCTTACGCAGCGTCAGCCTACGCGCTCGTTATCGGCTGCACGAAGGCTACTCCACCTTCATCGAAGGCGGATTAAGCCAGGTCGACTATCGCACGACGGTCGGTGCCCAGCGCAATTCGCACGGCTATTCCATTCTCGCAGGCGTGCAGTTCCAGCCGAGCGCCATGATCGATATCGAGGCTGGTGCTGGCTACCTGCAACAAGACTTCGACGATCCTGCCTTCACCCCTGTCAAGGCGCTCAACTACCGCCTCAGCGCCAACTGGATTCCGCGGCGCGACTGGGCTGTTCGCGCGGAAGTCCGCCGTGACGTCGATCCCAGCCCGAGATTCGATACAGCAGCGATTTTCCGCACACAGTATATCGCGGGGGTCCAGCACTCGATGGGCGACCGGATGTTGGTGGGTGCCGAGGCTGCCGCAGTAACAGAGGATTATCGCGGAATCGTCCGAAGCGACCAATATTATCGGGTCGGAGTGAGCGCGCGCTATCGACTCAATGATCGCGTAGGGCTGACTGCGCAGGCCGGCTATCGATCGCAAGACGGTGGGCGCAACTACGGTGGCTTTTCGGCTGGGATCGGCGTGAGGATCGCGGTGTGAACCGCCCGTTCGACCACCTCGCTGTCATACCAGCAATGTGCGAAGCAGAAGGAGCGCGAACATGAACGCTTCGCAGGCACTCGTTCGTGCGCACGACCACGGCAGCGATGTTGCCAGGATCGATGGGCTGAGGCGGGAGGACGACCGGCTGGATCTTGCCGAAACGGTCAATTTCTTCAGGCGCTGGTACCCTCTCATTCTCGGCATTGCTTTGGTGACCGGACTTGTGGGGCTCGGCGTTTCATTGCTGCTGCCCAAGACCTACCGAGCCGAAGCAACGGTGGTTCTCGACAAGGGAACCGACGCTGTAAACGGAGCGGCTCCGTCACCCGCTGGGCGCGCAGTAGTCAGCAACGAACTGGTCGAAACTCAGGTCGAGATCATCACTTCGAGGGACATGACAATCCGGGTTGCCAAAGCAATCGGGCTTTTCGACGGCAAGAGCCCGACGCAGCAGCAGGAAATTGAAAGCACGTTGCGCCACAACGTTGCGGCCTACCGCAGCGGCGAGAGCTATGCGCTGGAAATCACTTACGATGCGCACGACCCTCAGCAGGCGGCACGGATCGTCAACGAATTCGCCAAACAGTACTCGAATTGGGGCCTGGGCGAAGACCAGCAGCGCAACCGCGAAGCGCGCGCGACGCTCGAACAGCGGCTCGGGTCGCTGCGCGACCAAGCCCAGCAGGACACCGAGGCTCTTCAGCAATATCGCATCCGCAACAACCTGCTGAGTACGTCAGGCACTTCGCTGACCGAGCAGGAGATCTCGAACTACGAACAACAAGTCGCCACGGCCCGCGCATCGGCAGCGGAAGACACCGCGATGCTCAACACTGCGCTGTCGCAATTGAGATCGGGCTCAACCGGAGACGATGTCGGCGCGGCATTGAACTCGCCGGTAATATCTTCGCTTCGCGATCAGGAGTCGTTGGCGGCAGCCGACGTAGCGGACCTCTCCTCGCGATATGGCCCCAACCATCCGCAGTTGATCCGTGCGCGCAGCAAACTGAAGGAAATCCAAACCCAGATTCAGGACGAGATTGGGAGAGTAATCTCCAACCTGCGGGCCAAGCAGGAAGTGTCGCAGCAACGCCTCGCTTCGCTCTCGGGCAGCCTTGGCAACGCCAAGCAGAAGCTGTCGCAAAACAACGCCGCAATGGTTGGCTTGAGCGATCTCGAACGCAAGGCAGCCGCTTCCCAAAGCATCTACGAAACTTATCTCAACAGCTACAAGCAACTGCTTGCATCCGAAGGGACGGAGCAACCTGATGCGAAGGTCGTCACTCAAGCGACCGTGCCGATCGAGCCGATCAGCCCCAACCTGAAGCTGAACCTAGCTCTTGCAATGATAATAGGGTTGGGCCTTGGCTTGATGGCATCATACGTAGCTGAAGCGCTCGATCAGGGAATTCGTCGGTCCGACGAAATCGAGGGCGCATTCGGCGAACGCTTCCTCGGGTCGATCCCCCTGCTCGACAAAAGCGATTCGACGAGCCCGCACGCGATTGCCGAGATCCAGGACAATCCTAAATCGGTATTCGCCGAGTCATTCCGTGCATTATCCGCTGCTCTGACCCAGTTCACGACTAGCAATGACAAGGTAGTGGCGATCACCTCCGCGTTGCCAGGAGAAGGCAAGACGGTGATTTCTTGCTGTCTTGCACATACCTCGGCCAAGCTTGGCTATCGCACGATCCTGATCGATTGTGACCTGCGGCGGCGCGGTATCAGCAAACTGTTAGGCGTGAAGGCGGAACAATCAGGCCTCGTCGAGGTCCTAAGCGGCGCCGCTCCACTCGAGGTCAAGAACATATCGGACGACTACGTATTCTGCATCCTGCCGATCAGCCCGAGCGACGAAGAGCCCGAGGGCTTGCTGACCGGGGAGCCATTCGAACAGCTCATCGCCCAATTGCGCGAACGCTTCGATCGGATCATCCTCGACCTGCCGCCGGTTCTGCCGATCGCAGCAACCCGCAAAATGGCCCAGGTTGCCGATTCCGTGATCTTCGCGGTGAAGTGGCGCAAGACGCCGAAGGCAGCGGCGAAAGCCGCACTGAAGCGGCTGCCGAGCGACCTCGTCAACGTGGTCGGAATCGTCCTCAACAAGATCGACATGCGCCGCCGCGCGCACTTCGGTGAAAACGATCCTGATTACTATTACAGCCAGTACAGCGAGTACTATTCCTGATGGAGGTGAGCCGGATCGCTGCTCCGGCCGTCCTGCGCGCGATCCGGCCCTTCTCCGAGCCGCGGGTGGCGATCGTCCACTATTGGCTGTTGACGATGCGTGGGGGCGAGCGGGTAATCGACCGGATGCTGGGCCTTTATCCCGGCGCCGATCTGTTTTGTCACGTCTACGACCGCGAGCGTATGTCGGCGCGTATTCGCAATGCCAGGGTCTCGACGACCTTCATCGCCCAGCTCCCATTTTCGAAGAGGCTTTACCAATACTACCTTCCTCTGATGCCAATGGCGCTGGAGGAGCTCGACCTCAGCGGCTACGATTTGGTAATCAGCAGCGAGTCCGGGCCGGCCAAAGGCGTGATCACCGACCCGGGCAGCACCCACGTTTGCTATTGTCATTCGCCGATGCGTTACCTGTGGGATCACTACCACGGCTACAAAAGCGCAGCGAACCCCATTGCCCGCCTCGCGATGCCACCGCTTTATCACCGGATGCGCAAGTGGGACGTGACCTCCTCCGCACTGGTCGACGGCTTCGCGGCCAACTCCAAATTCATTCAGCAACGAATCCGCAAGGTCTGGCGGCGCGAAGCTGACGTGATCCATCCGCCGGTCGAAGTCGCGCAGTTCGAACCGACACAAGAAGTCGGCGAGGAATTTCTGTGGGTCGGCCAGATGGTTTCCTACAAGCGCCCCGACATTGCAGTCGATGCATTCAATGCGAACGGCCTGCCCCTTCTGATGGTCGGCACCGGCCCGATGACCAAACGCCTTCGCGCGAAGGCGAAGCCCAACATACGGTTCGTCGAACGAATGGATTTTGCTTCGTTGCGCAGGACATACGCACAGGCGCGGGCCTTCGTTATGACTGCGGAAGAAGACTTCGGCATTACGCCGGTCGAAGCGATGGCTGCGGGTCGCCCGGTAATCGGCTTCGGGCGCGGCGGCATACTCGACAGCGTGGTCGATCAAAGCACGGGGCTGTTCTTCGATCGGCAGGAGCCCGAGACCTTGCAAGCTGCCATCGAGAGGTTCGACGCATTCGAGCATCACTTCGATCCGGCGGATTCGGTCGCCCGGGCACGCCACTTTGCGCCCGAGGTGTTCGACCGCAAGTTCCGCGAATTCGTAGGCGGGATGTTGGGATAGCCGCTCCATGCAACTGACCTTCATCGGCGCGATCGAGATTGCCATAGGACTGGCAATCCTGCTGGCGGGTTCACTGCGCAGCGCCTTCGTAATGCTGGTTATCTCGGGCTTGTTCGGCGGCTCGGCGGCGATCCTGCTGCCTGCGCTCGGCGGTTCCTCGATACCCCCGATGCAGGTCGCCTTACTATTCGTGTTGCTGCGTATGCTCGCACCGTCAGCCGGCTACCTGAATGTGATCCCCGAAGCGATACGGGCCAATCTTTGGCTAGTGGTCTATGTCGTCTATGGTGTCGTTCTGGCCTATCTCGGCCCCCGGATTTTCGCCGGATCCATGCAGGTAGCCCCGTTACAGCCCCTTCCTTCGGCGGACCTGTTTGCCACCACGCTCCTCGGACCCAGCTCACAGAACTTCACTTCGGCGTTCTACCTGTTGGGTACACTGCTGGCCGCATGCAGCTCGTTCGTCTTCAATCGCTATTGCCGCGGCGGAACAGAGACCCTGATCAGCGCGGCAATAGCGGTAGGCTGGCTTCACGTGATACTCGGGCTCGCAGTGCTTGCCGCGCATGGCACCCCGCTCCACGCCTTCTTCGACCTGTTCCGCAACGGCAACTATGCTCAACTCAACCAGTCGTATCAGGGTTTCGTACGGATGCGCGGTCTGATGCCCGAAGCCTCCGCATATGCCGGGTTTGGTTTCACCTGGTTCGTGCTCAATGCCGAGCTGTGGTACCGTTCCATCCGCCCGCAAGCGACCGGGCCAGTGGCGTTAATGCTTGCAACGGCGCTGTTCTTTAGCACATCGTCAACCGCCTACGTCGGACTCGCCGGCTACTTCGTTTGGTTTGTCGGGAGGGCGATCGTGCTGCCGGGCACGGCCAACGCAATTCGGTTGGTGCAGTTCGGCGCGGCGACGCTGGGCATTGCGGTCATGCTTGCAATCCTGTTGCTGTCGATCCCCGCCCTGCCACTGCAATTCCTCGACGTCGTCCGCTCGATGACGGTCGACAAACCAGGCTCGGAATCGGCGCAACAACGGCTGTTCTGGGCGGTACAGGGATGGGATGCATTCAAGGCATCCTACGGTGTCGGGATCGGGCCGGGCAGCTTCCGCTCGTCCAGTTTCCTAACCGCGGTCCTGGGAGCGACGGGTATCGTCGGCACGGTGTCGATGATGCTCTATTTCTTTCGGGTGTTCCAGCCGCTGCGCAGATCCACTTACGGAGGTGTTCGCCTGGCCGAATTGAGCGTCGGCGGCGCCTTTGCCGCTTCCGCACTTCTTATGCAGATCCCCAATTCTGTGTCCGCTCCCAAGCCGGACCCTGGGGTGGCTTTCGCGCTATTTTCAGGCGCTGCAATCGCACTTCGACCGCGCAAGCGGCGCACCGATGACGGCCCACTCGAAGATACGGAAGCGTCGATCGAAGCCCCTCGCCTAACCCATGAGTCGCGGGCGATCCGGACACACTGAACGTCGAACCGTGGCTCGTGCGGAATTTGTCCACGCGGACTAGGACGACAAACCGGCCCTTGCGATATGATCGGCCGCTGGATTCTCGCCCGTCGGATGCGGATCTCGATGCAGCAAGCCCAGCATCTTGAGCAACCTCGCCTGCCAGCCATTCAATGAATAGAACCGGCGAAACAGATCTTCGCGGTCGCGCAAGGTCGAACACTCCGCAAATCGGGCGATTTGTCGTTCGCGCTTGACGCCCATCTCATGCGCGTCCTGCCTTGCCAACCGCCGTGCAAACTTGTCTTCCCAATGCGAGAAATCGATCGCGTCGTAGTGCGCTAGCCACAGCCCCGCCGCGCGGCTTAGGGCGAACGATCCGATCCGTCGTCCCGTGATGACCGTATCGTGGATTCCAATCTGCGGATCCTTCAGGCCTTTGCGTAGTGCCTGCTTGCCACGCGAATGACCGAGCAATCCGCGTGAGTAGTGACTGGCGAGCGGGCCATAAAGTACCCGTGCCAGGACCGGCGCCGCCAGTCGTGCAATTGGTGTGCGAAAGTGCGTTGCACCATACGCCATCGCGATTTCGTCGCCGGGACCGAACACCGCCTCTGCCGTCTCGAACCGGACGCTGGGGGATTCCTCCGGGACCTGCGCAAAAAACCGATCGAGCCGCATGGCACCTGAGACGAACTCGTCGAGATCGACGAACAGGCACCAGTCCGCTTCACATTGGCCATAGGCCATGCGGTAGATCGCCCGCTGGCGTAGTTCCACGCTCTCCGGCTTGTCGCCGGTCAGGTCCCGCCAGAAATCGGCGCAGCATGGACGAAACGTAATACGCGGATCAGCGAAATCATGGCGCTCGTCACGATCGAAATAGATCGAGACCCGGCTAGCCCCTTGCGACAGGTAGTAGCCCGCGAAGCGTTCCATCCGCTCGCGCGGCTCGAGCGCCACCGCAACGACTTCGAAAGTCCCCCTCATCGCTCGCTTGCCGTCATGCTGCGTCCATCGCTCGAGCCGGCAAGGAAGCGGGCCGCGAGTGATCCAGCAAGATGCAGGCCTAGTTGCTCGATTCCTTCCGGTCGGCCGCTCAACCGCCAAACAAGCAGATGAACAAAGGCGTAGACCACAGCCGCAACGGGGACCATCAGAGCGATGATACCTGCGGCACCAAGCGCGCTTTCGGCCGGCGGCAGTACCTCCCGGAAAGCCAGAAACACGACGATCATCGCCGCTACGCTGACGCTGCCGCGCAATGCCTGCGCCAGCTGGTCCCCTATCCCAATGCCGATGGTCCGTTTGACCACCTGCAAACACAGCGTTGCGAGGAACAGGTCCGCTGCGAGCAGAGCGACGGCTGCCCCCTTCCAGCCCAGCCAGACGATGCACCCCACTGTCACCGGAATACGGAAACACAAATCCCACATATTGCGGCTGAAAATGAGTTCGGGTTTCCCATTCGCAAACAGCAAAGACGTCGTAAGGCCAGTATAGAATCCCGGGATGAGCGCCAGTGACACCGCCTGAAACACGATCGTGGTAGACAGCCATTTCGGACCGAGGATCAGCCGCACGATCTCCGGCCCGAGCAATGCCTGCCCGCACGCGACCGGCAAACCGATCGACAAGACCGTGGCAATCGTCTGCCGATAGACCGCCCGCTGGCGTGCCAGGTCCGCATTGGAGCGCGACAACGCCGCCAGCAATGGTCGCAGGAGCGATCCGAAAATGATCTTGCTCGCTGTCCAGGCAAGATCGCGCCCCGTGGTAAACAGGCCCACCGTTGCCTGCGCGGCCAGTTTGCCCAGCACAAAGCGATCGGCCTGCCAATTTATTGCACTCATCGCCTGAGCGCCCATCGACCAACCGAGATAACGATGGAATGCACGCCAGTGGCGCAAACTGAGGCGAGGTCGAGCCGGAGCCAACACGTACGTCGTCGCCATGTATAACAGCGGGCTCGCGATTGTGCCCGCGGCTATCGCCCAATAACTCCCGGTTTCCAGCGCAAGGAGCACAGCAATCGAGAGTGCGGCAGCCTTACCGACAATCTCTGCGGTCGCATCGGGACGGAACCGCAATCGTTTGTACAGCAGCTCCATCTTCGGACTGCGCACGCCGCGCAAAGCAGGTGCAAGCGAGAGCGCACAGATCAGTCCGACGAGCCGCGGATCGCCAAAAAACAAGGATGCCGGATAGGAGACGGCGCACAGAAAGCCCATCAACGCCAGTCCGCGCAGCAGATTGAGCGTGAAGGTCGTATTGAGGTGATGCCGCGTTACCGAAGGCAGCTGCAGGAGCGCGCTGCCGGTCGGCAGGTCGAGCACGGCTTCGGCGATCTGTACGATTGAAAGCGCAATCGCAACCAGCCCGAAATCCGCCGGTGTCAGGTGGCGCGCGAGGATGATCAGTGTGATCATGTCGAAACCGCGCGACAGCATCCGTGCGACCGTGAGCGTCGCGGCACCTGCGGCAACCTGTTTGCGCACCGACCCGCCGCGCGCGATGGGCGTTCCCGTCATTGCCCGATTGCCGCATTCGGAGTTGGAGCGCGCAGCCAGTCCTCGCACCCGTCCGATACATGTCCAAAGTGCCAGATTTCCGGCGCGTCCCCTCCTGCCGCCGCGCGCAATCGCGGCGTACCCGTAGCATTGAACGCAAGATCCCGCGTCGTTTCGGTCAAGCCTTCCCCTGTGGCTTTGAGGAATGCCTCGCTCAACGTCCAATAGCGAAAGAACAGCGCAGTCTGACGGCCTGCGTCGGTTTCGGCATCGAAAGCGCTGAGCGCCACTGGGTGCATCAGATCGGCAATGAGATCGCGCATTTCGGGGATTGGACATACCCGCTCGACATCAACCCCGATTGGCGAACTTGCGAATGCTGCTGCGACGAACCCCCGCGTATGGCTCATGTTGAATTCCAGCTCGGGCTGCCGCGCCGCAAATTCAGGGTCCAGCAATGGCTTGCCTGCCTTGCCTTCACCGCTGAAGCGCAAGTCTTGTGGGGCGCAATCCAGCATAGCAGCCATGTAGCTACGCAGCAGTCCATGTGCGGAAAAAAAGCTCCAACGGTCAGGCGCATGACGAAACCGCGCAATGCGCTCGGCTTCTTCGTCCGATAATGCCGACAGCATTTCCCGCATCGAATCGTCCGGAACCGCAAGCGCCAGCCAAACCTCGCCCTCCGGTGGCAAAATGCCTGTCACTTGCGCCGGATCGCGCAGAATCCGAGTCCGAAACGATTGACCGCTCGTCGCCCGAACGGCCCAAGAAGCGGCATACCCAGCGGGAACCTCACAGATTGTCTGGAACCCGAACCGCTCCGCCGTTCCAGTAGTCTCCACCGTATCCGGCGAATTGTGTCCAACCGGCAGAGCACCGGGGACAAGTGGCAAAGCCGCGCAATGTCGTGTGCCGATGAGCATCTCGGCGCAAGTCTCGCAAACCGCTCGCCAAGCACAATCGGGCATAGGGCGTAACGAGGGCCTACCCACTTGGGTTAGTTGGCCACCGCCCAGCGCGCGATGCCCCCTTCTGATTGGTAATTTCGCCTTACGGTTCGCCGACATAGAGTTCAGTCTTGGGCTGCCATCGGGCTTGCCGCAGATGCAGTGGCGTTAGAGGCGATCACCCGCGCAAGCGCTACAAACAGGATCGGGAGGTAGACGACTCAATCGTGGCTGGGATTTACGGTTCCATATCGAAAGGCGAGCGAGATAGAATGGGGGAACGGTCCGAAAGGAGGCCGACCGCCTCTCGGATGATCGATCAGGCCATCGACGGATACACTGTCGATGCGGTCCCGACGCGCTTCGCTGCTGATCTCGCCGAACCGGCCGCATTGATGGACATCGAGCAATCGATTGCCGAATGTTTCGAGCAGCAAGTCGAGCGCACGCCGCATCGGTTGGCGGTCAGCGACGAACAGCTTTCTCTGACATATGAGGAACTCAATCGGCTCGCAAATCGGCTGGCCCATACGCTGCACTCTGACGCTGCCGGGCGAGTGATCGTCTGCATAGAGAACGGATCCACATGCGTTGCTGCAATCATTGGCGTGCTGAAAGCTGGGCACGCCTATGTCCCAGTCGATCCGGCATTCCCTGAGAGCCGCAACACATACATCGTCGAAGACTCGCAAGCGACGGTGGTGGTCACCAACTCGCGCAACTTGGAGATGGCGGAGAACCTCTCCGCGGGCAACGCGCGCGTGATCAATATCGATACGTTGCCGGCCGGGTCGGATCACAATCCGGAAATCGACATCTCGCCGGACGCGCTGGCCTATATCGTCTACACCTCCGGTTCGACCGGCAAGCCCAAGGGGGTGATGCAGAACCAGCGCAACACGTTGCATGGTTGTATGCGGCGGACCCGGCTGCAGCGGGTCACCGTCGAGGATCGCATGACCCTGTTCTATTCGTGCAGCGTCATGGGATCGGTCTATTGCATTTTCGGCGCGCTGCTGAACGGGGCCGCGCTGTTCCCATATGACTTCCGCGAACGCGGCGTGGATGCACTCGGCGAATGGCTCGCGGATCATCGCATCACTATCTATCACTCGGTCGCTTCGGTGTTCCGGCAGTTCGCTGCCAGTTATCCCCGCGGATCGGCGGCGCTTCGCGTAAGACTTGCTGTCTTCGGCGGCGAGCGCGTGCTGACCTCCGACGTGGAATTGGCTCGCGAAGTCTTTGGGCACCAGGTCGAATTCTATACCGGCCTCGGCTCGACCGAGACAGGTACGATCCGCTACTTCTATATCGGTCCAAAGACCGAGCTGGACGACGCCACAGTCCCGATCGGCTACCCGGTCGAGGGGATGGAGATCGTGCTGCGGGGCGATGATGGCCAGCCCGTCGGCGTTGGCGAGATCGGTGAAATTACCGTGCGCAGCCCGTATCTGGCGCTGGGCTATTGGAACAATGCAGAAGCAACGGCCAAGGTGTTCGAAGCCGCGCCGGACGATTCCCAACTACGCACTTATCGCACAGGCGACATGGGTGAACTGCGGGCCGACGGGCTGTTGCAGCACCGCGGTCGCAAGGATTTCCAGGTCAAGATCCGCGGATTCCGCGTCGAGGTCGGCGAAGTCGAAACCGCCTTGCACGACCATCCTGGTATAAGCGAGGCGGCAGTGGTTGCCCGCGAGATAGGCGATGAGCAACAACTGGTTGCCTATCTGGTGACTGAGGCAGGTGCCGAGAACTTCAGCGTTCGAAGTCTGCGCCAGCGGCTGCAACGCCGCCTTCCGTATTACATGACACCGACGATCTTTGTCAGGCTCGACGCCATGCCGCGGACGCCGAACAACAAGGTCGACCGACTGGCTTTGCCCGCGCCCTTGCCGGGAAATTTGCTGCAGAACGACATTCCGGTGCCTGCGGTCGATGACGTGGAACTCGGCTTGCTGGAAATCGCCAGTGACTTGCTGCGCGCGGGCGACGTCGGAACCAACCATAACTTCTTCGACCTTGGCGGCCATTCTCTATCAGCCACCCGGTTGATCGCCCGCGTACAACACCGCTTTGGCGTTCGGCTTGATATGCGCCAGGTGTTTGAAGCGCCCGATTTCAAAGCGATCGCCGAAATCATCCGCGACGCCGATTCGCGTGTCGCCGGTATCACGCCACGTCTATCGACTGCTCCGCGATTAGATCGCCAGCCCGTGAGTCTGGCGCAGCGCCGGATGTGGCTTGTCGATATGCTGAGCAAAGGCAATTCGGCCTACAATATCAGCAACACCGTGCGCCTCGACGGGTCGCTGGACGTAGCCGCGCTGGAGCGGGCGCTAAGCGAAATCGTCGAGCGCCATGAAGTGCTGCGCACACGCTTCCCGCAGGGCGAACGGGAACCTTGGCAGGAAGTGCTCCCGGCGGCGCCAATGCCGCTGGACGTTATTGATCTTAGCGACCTGCCGACCGATGAGCAGGAGGCACGCTGGCAGGCACGGGCCAAGCAGTTGCTGCAACACCAGCATGATCTGGAGCGCGGGCCCCTGTTCCAGAGCGCCTTGCTGCGCCTGGGGCCGGAAAGCGCGATCCTGGTGTTGGTGTTCAACCACATCGTTTACGACAATATCTGGTCCTCCGGCATCTTCTTCCGTGAACTCGGCGCGCTGTATTCCGCCTTTGCGAGCGGGGAAGCGCAATCTCCCTTGGCACCACTCGCGCACCAGTTTGCCGACTATGCAGTTTGGGAGCGCGAGCGGGCAAGCAACAGCCAACTGGAGTCCCAGATTGCCTACTGGAAGCAGCAACTGGCCAACCTGCCGGAACCGCTGCAGGTACCGGGCGACCATTTGCGCCCGGATATGCCTTCGCTGAAGGGCGGGCAGGTCGCTTTCCAGGTACCCTCCGACCTGGCGAATGCGATTGCGGATTTTGCAAGAGCGGAATCGGCGACGACTTTCATGGCGTTGATGGCTTGCTGGCAAATGTTGTTGCATCGCTATTCGCAGCAGGATGACATCCTCATCGGCACGCCAACCGGGCGACGGTACCTGGCCGAGACGGAGGACATGATTGGCCTCTTCATCAACAATCTTGTCTTGCGGGCGCGTTTCACACCGGGCCTCACCTTCCGGGGGCTGCTGGCGCAAATGCGGCAGGTGACTATCGATGCGTTCAGCAATGACGAGCTTCCCTTTGAAGATCTTGTTGCAGAACTCGAGTTCCCGCGCTCACGCGCCGATGCACCGCTCTTCCAACACCTGTTCATTCATCGCAACAATACCCACAGCCGCTGGGAAATCCCGGGCCTCAGGCTCTCTCGGGTCCCGCTCCATACGGGGGGCTCCAAGTACGACCTCACGCTGTCCATGCTTGAGGAAGGCGAGCGCATGTCGGGGACGCTCGAATACAGCAGCGATCTGTTTGAGCACGCCAGCGCCGAACGGATAGCAGCTCACTATATCGCGTTGATGGGCAGGGCGATCGAAAATCCCGACATACCGGTGGCAATGCTCGACATGCTCGACGCCGCTGAGCGGGAAGCCCTGCTGCATGACTGGAATCCACCCGCCACGCAATTCCCGGAGTTGCATCCGCACCAACTCGTGGAACAACAGGCGGCAGTCACGCCAGATGCACCCGCCGTGATCGGCGAGAACGTTGCGCTAACTTACGCCGCGCTGAATGCTCGCGCCAACCGAATGGCGGCGCGACTTCGCGGAATGGGCGTTGGGCCCGGCGAACTCGTCGCTGTTTGCATGGAGCGTTCCCCCGATCTCGTGGTCGCATTGCTCGCAGTCATGAAAACGGGGGGAGCATACGTCCCGCTGGACCCCACCTTCCCGGTCGATCGCCTTCACTACATGGTGGAAAATTCCCGCGCCAAAGTCTGTATCTCCCAGCCCGGAGTGGTGGATCGGCTTGGACCTGTTGAAGCGGAAACCGTCCTGCTAGAAGCAAACGATCCGCGTCTGGAGGAGGGAGACGCCTCGGATCAGCCGCCGACCGGCAGCCTCGATGATCTTGCCTATGTAATATATACCTCCGGTTCTACCGGCCGACCCAAAGGGGTGCAGGTCGTCCGCCGCGGTCTCGTGAATTTCCTGGAATCGATGCGGCACGAACCCGGCATCGGGCGCAGCGACGTATTGCACAGCCTGACTACGATTTGCTTCGACATCGCTGCGCTCGAGCTCTTCTTGCCGCTCATCTGCGGTGCGCAGGTGGTGATCAAGTCCCAGAAGCTCGCACTCGATCCCGAGTTGTTGCTCGCCAGCATGGAAGAGACAGGCACCACGATCATGCAGGCCACGCCAGTGACCTGGCGCATGTTGCTGGATCAGGGCTGGCGTGGTGATCCGCCGATCAAGGTGCTGTGTGGCGGTGAAGCGATGTCGCTGGAATTGGCAGGCCAGCTTGTTGCTACCGGGTGCGAAGTCTGGAACCTGTATGGACCGACTGAGACCACCATCTGGTCCTCGGTCCGCCGAGTTAGGGCGCAGGAGGACGCCATCAATCTCGGCTATCCGATTGCGAATACATCCTTCCTGATTTGCAGCCCGGATCTGGAGCTGCAGCCCGTCGGTGTTCCGGGTGAGTTGCTCATTGGCGGCGACGGGCTTGCCCGCGGCTACTTCGCTCTGGACGAGATGACCCGCGAGAAGTTCATCGACCATCCTTTCGCGCCGGGAGAACGCCTGTACCGAACCGGCGATCTCGTCGTGCGGCAGGCAAGCGGCGATATCCGCTTCCTCGGTCGCATCGACAACCAGGTCAAACTGCGCGGATTCCGCATAGAGCTGGGTGACATCGAAACCCATCTTGAAGCTCATCCGGCCGTCAAGCAATGCGTGGTGGTGGCGCGGAATGACAAGGGGGGCGAAAAACGTCTTGTGGCCTATCTGCTCGCCAGCACGGGCGAGACGATTGACGTCGATGCGCTTCGTTCGTTCGCGCGCGAACGTATGCCAGATTACATGATTCCATCGTCCTACATGGGGCTGGAAACACTTCCTCTCACGCCAAATGGCAAAGTGGACCGGAAGGCGTTGCCTGATCCGACATATCTTCCCGACCTGGAAGCGGTGGGCAGCGATTACGTGGCGCCAGGGAATGAGACCGAGAAGATCTTGGCACATATGTGGATGGAGATTCTCGCAATCGACAAGGTCAGCATAACCGACTCCTTTCAGGATCTCGGTGGCACCTCACTGTCCGCAGCAAGTCTAATGGTGCGGATAAGGGCGCAGTTTGGATACTCATTCTCGCCGGATGTCCTCCTACAGGCACCGACAATCCAGCGCATTGCGGAAGCCATCAACCAGCACTTCACCCCTGTGAACACAGTCTTCGTACCTCTTAGAAGGGGCGCGCCAGGATCACCCGTCTTGCTTCTGGTTGCCGGCGCTGGCGGGCACGTTTTCTCGTTCCTGAATTTTGCTCGGGCTCTGCCTTTCGAAGCGACTGTTTACGGCCTCAAGCCGTTCGGAGTGGACGATATCGACGAACTGCCGACGACCTTCGAGGCTATCGCCGCGAAGTATGTTGCCGAGCTTGAGAATATTTGCCCTGAGGGTCCTGTCATCGCCAGCGGCTATTCTATGGGCGCGCGCGTCGCCTTCGAAATTGCCCGACAGCTTGAGAGCCTGAACAAGCCCTTGCTCGGGTTCATATCGATGGACATGCCGGCCCCGGGCTTTCCCCCGAAGCAGAAGCTCGCATCGAAGTTCCTAGACCGGCTGCGGGTCATTCGTTCCAAGAGCTGGCGCGATATTTTGACCCGCGGTTTTGCCGCCGCAAAGAAAGCTGTGCGCTCCGGCGATCGGCTTTTCGCGGGGGAACTGAAATTCGCAATGTCCAATTGGGACATTATTCCGGACCATGGAATGGAGGAAGTATTTCCTCGATTGTGGGAAGCAAATCGAATTTACCGGCCCCAATATCGGCTGCGCGCTCCGCTTATTTTTGTCAGGCGCCCGTTGCCCACTAAAGCCACCTACGGTGACGGGATGGAGATTGTTGAACGAGGGTGGGGCGAGTTTTCCGAAGGCGATGTCGATGTCCGCATCATGATGGCCGGCCACCTCGAAATGTTTCTGGGCGAAAAGGCAAAGGCATTGGCAAGGATTGTCGGCGATGCACTTGGGCTTGGCGAGGAGCAAGGACATGAACGGCAGGAGTTTGCCCCTCAGGCGCGAGTTCTGACGCCGACGGCTGCCAACCGATAGTTGCCGGTAAGCTGTTTTGATCGATCACGTCGTGAGCAAATCGTTGAGCAAGAAATTACCGCTTCTCGCCGTGAGTGCAGCCCTGGCTGTTGCGGCAGCGGCGTGCCTCGTCGCCTTCAAACCGGTCATCCACAAGATAGAGAAAACAAGCAGGCAGCGTTCGCTCGCTTCGCGCATGGTGGCAGGCGTATTTACCGATCCTGTCTCAGGCAACGTAATGCCTTGGCGGTTGTATGTCCCGCCCGGCGCCGGTGGAAGCCCAAAGCGCTTGCCGATAATTCTGGTTCTCCATGGCGGTCCTGGCCGTGGCGACGACAATCTCGGCCAGCTCGATGAAAGCGTGCAATATCTGCTCTCCGACACTTTGCAGGGGATTGAGCCGGTCATGGTCCTCGCCCCACAGGCGGGCATCCGCACTCACTGGGTGAACTATCCCAGCTTCGACCCACCCTTCACCAATTTCGACCAACGCGTGATCCCTGAAAGCGAGAATATCAAGACAGCGATCGACTTGCTGCGAGATGTCTCCCGCAAATATCACGCCGACCCGTCGCGTATCTACCTGACTGGGATGTCGATGGGCGGAGAGGGGAGCTGGGACGCCCTAACATATTACCCGCATCTGTTCGCTGCGGCCTTGATCCTGAATGGAGCGGGTGACCCGCGCGCGATGGACAGGGTCAGGAAGCTGCCAATTCGTTTCTTTCACGGAAGCGCCGACACCACTACGCCCGTCGCCAACAGCCGTGAATTGGCAGCAAGCTTGCGCAAGGTTGGCGCGCTTGCGCGCTACAAGGAATTGCGCGGGGCGGGGCACGACATCAGGGCTCAGGTTTATACGCGCGAGAATTTTGAGTGGCTACTTCAGCAGAGGAGATCGGCTGGACCGGGTCTCTCCATTCACCGGGGTCCCAACATATCCAGTGGGCCACCTTCATAAAGCAAGTCACGCAGACGGATTCGGAAATCTGCGCTCAGTTCGAAAACTGATTGGAGAAATAATAATATAATTCCACACGATAAGAATGTTAAGATCAATCACCTTGAATTACTTACAAACAAATTATCTCTAAGGGATATGAAGTGGCTCATAATAGCGTATTGCATAACCTTCGATATGATAACAGAAAGATAATATATTTGGTATTATCTGGTATTTTCATATTTGCGCTTGCCTTACGTTTATATTTCTCCAGCCATTCGTTTTGGTTTGATGAATACGCGTCAGTTTTCTTCGGATCTTTGCCACTGAGCCAATTGTGGAGCGAATGGATGGTACGAGAAACCAATCCTCCGCTCTTCTATTCTATACTACATGGATGGATGGCCCTTGTCGGGCCTATGAGCGGAGCGACAATGCTCCGCTTCCCGTCAATTGTCGCAAGTGCCCTCGCTGCTCCAGCCTTGTTTTTCGGCATCAAACCAATCTACGGAAAGAAAGCCGCACTGGCTGCCGCACTAATGGTCGCAGTGTCCGCGCAGCAGATCGATTATGCGGTGCAAGTGCGCACCTACAGCTTCTTGTTTCTGGCACTGTCTGTATCGTTCGCTGGCTTGCTGAGAATTATCACTGCGAATGCGCCAGTCGAGCGAGAGCCGACATTTGCATGGATTGCCTATGGCGCTGGCGCCGCTACGGCCATTTATCTCCACACTACCGCTCTGTTTTGGCCCGCGATCGCGACGCTGAGCCTAATGCTGGTTGACAAACGATTCCGCCCAGCAAGCGGCAGACGTTTCGCTATCCTTATAGCAACCGATACCGCAATATTTGTCTGTGCGGCATGGTGGATCTATATAACGTACCTGCAGACAAAGACCCCAAACAGCCTCCTCGCATGGATGCATCGCCCCGGGATACTTGAGTATTTAAAATTACTTTTTAGCAGTACGCTTCTTGGTCGCCGGTCCACAGGAACTGCATTCATAGTTCTCTTATTGGCAATGATCGGCATTATTCGCACTCGCTCAAACGTCGCAACAAAATTCATTATGACCTGCTTGGCCGTCAGCGTCATCACGTATCTAGCAGTCAGCTTTAAGCAAAATATAATAATAGATAGAACTTTACTGTGGATGAGCTTGTTTCCAATTACGCTGTCGGCCGCTGCCATTGGCAGCATTAAAAAAAATCAAGCTTACGTTGTTTCAACAGTTGGCATCACGTTTTTGCTTCTAGTCAACCTCGCGAGGCATTCTGATTATCTATGGGAAGACTGGCGCAGCGCAATCACTACCATGGCCCATGACCCCAATGGCGTGCTTATCGTAACAAGTGGGCCGGAAGCTGTCGCGGCAAAGGAGGCGTGTTCGCTCGAATTGCGCCGAAGCTCATGCCCGTTTCCGATAATCGGCATTTCTTCGGCCACACCGCAATCGGCCAACTGGGGAACCGGGTATAACCCTCCGATCCCAAGCACACCGAACGGGAAATTGGCAATTTCCACGCGAGCGAACGTCTATTTGATCCAGCGCGGATCGACGCAACCACTGCCGATTCTGCAAGATGCCAATCTACTGACGGACGTTGACGATCACGATTCGCTTCTGCTGGGCCCGTTTCACCCGCCCACGATCGATGAAATAGTCGGAAAGACCCGGATTATCGATGGAACAGCAATAATTCCCCCGAACTCAGGAAGCCCGGGTTCATGAGCCCTCATAAGGCGACAATATCATGATCAAATTTATGCACTTAATTGCAGCGCCTTAGGCTGCGTGGACAAATCAATTCGCAGAGAGAATGTCCAGCAAGCGGCGTGCACTGGAATCCCAGGTGAAATGCGCTGCCTGTGCTTGCCCTTTATCGACAAGCTCTGCTGCAAGGGTCGTATCGGTCGCCAGGCGATCCATCGCAGCAGCCCAGGCAACATGATCACTAGGCCGGCAATACAGCGCCGCGTCGCCGCAGGCCTCAGGTATTGCACCGCCGTCGGAGGCGATCACTGCGACGCCGCAGCGCATTGCTTCCAAGGCAGGCAGGCCAAACCCCTCCGTCACCGAAGGGAACAACAGCGCCCGCGCTTGCCGATAAAGACCCTTCAGTTCGGCGTCGCTGATTCGCCCAAGTGATACGAAGTCATTCCGTGCGCGACCGTCCGAATGGCCGAAGATCGCCGGATTTTCCTCGCCTACGACGGCAATCGGCATTCCCGGGTTTGACCGCATGGCATTGGCACGGCTCAACATTGCCAGATTCTTGTGCGGCGCGGCACTGCCGACAACGAGAAAGTATCCGCCTGGATGGAGACCATGCTGGCGCACCGCGTCAGGGGTGGCGCAAACGGCATCCAGATGGTCAACCCCGTTGGGCACCACCGCAATCGATCGTCCGGCACCGATTCCGTTGGCTGCCAATCGTTCGCGTGAATAGGACGACACTGTCGCCAGCCAACGGACACGGCGCGCCAATAACGGCAGGATTGCCTGATAGCCAAGGCGAAAGGCGCGCGAATAGGATTTTGGCACGTCGAAAACCTGCGCATCGTGGATCATCACCAGTTGTCGACGACGCGCGACGGGACCGATGTTGCACAAGCTCAGCAAGACATGGTCCGGCGCAATCCGCGGTAGCACACCCTGCTCCCACGCATAACCGGATAGCCGTGAACGGAACACACGACTATCCTCGCCGAGCTCGAGCGCCGTGCGAACCTCATCGTCGCTACGATCACTGGCAGGCAGCGCTACATCGATCCGAAAAGCCGTGTTGCTGCGGTTCCGCGCCAAGGCTCGCACGAGCTCGGTTGCGACACGATCAACACCCGTCGGGTCGCGCGTCAGGAAACGACCGTTTACAAGGAGATCGGGGACAGCAGGCACGCCATTCGTCGCGACTAGAGGCTTTCGATCCGTTGCGGCGAAACCCGCCCGCGCAGGCAATCGGCAGCCGCCATCAAATTGCCCGCCAGCCGCCCGCGACGGTCGATCTCACGCTCGGGCAGGAAGCTCCTGACCGCGTTGGCAATGAAGTTGCGTCCCATCAGCGAAATCCCGTGCCAGCGCCCGATCGTGCCCTTACGCAGCAGATAGACGACATTGGCAACCTGCGAGTATCCAAGCTTTACGCCAGACTGGCGCCCACTGCGGACTCCTAAATGAATACCGGTCAGTCGCGCAGTGCACCACATCGCGCCGCGTCGGCCGAGCTGGGTCGTGAAATCAACGTCTTCCTGCCAACCGTAGAGAGGCAGCGTCTCGTCGAACGTCAAATTGCGGGCAGCAGACATGCGGATCACCATATTGCAGCCGTACAAACTAGTGCATTCGGCCTGCGCCACCGACGCTTGGTCCGCGTCCTCCACCAGTATATCCAGCGCTTGGCTGAAATCGAGCTCCCCGGTTCGTGCACCATCGGCAAGCAGTTCGCCTGTCAGGCCGACAACTTGGGGGTTGTCCGCGAAGATTTGCTCGACCTGTTCTAGGTAATTCCGATCGGCAACGAAATCGTCATCAAAGAACACCAGGGCGTCCGCCTCGTCGCGAATACGCGCAAGCGCCGCATTGCGCTGCTTGCACAACCCCTTGTCCGACAATGCGATTTGCACGTCGGGACACGCCTCATCCAGTCCGGCGACATCTTCAGCGCAACTACCGACAACTAGAATGCCGTCCGGCCGTCTGACCTGTCGATCGAGCCAGCCAATGGATTCGCGCAGTATCTCCGCTCGGCCAACAGTTGCAACTGCGACCCACACTCTCAAAATGCGTCTCCTTCGGCTGGTTCAATTGGTACGGGATGCGGGTCCATGCTCAGTTGGGTTCCGATCCGTTCTCGATCCGGTCGGCAATGCTACGGAGCAATTCGGGCAGCTCGGGGCGCATATCGAACATGTCATAGAGGTTGAGCGCGCCACCAAGCATTGCGAGGGCAATGGTGTGGCGCGGCAACCCTAGATCGATGAAGCGCGAATAGCCCTTCATCATCGTTTCGCTAACCGCGATGAAGTCGGTAAAATGAGGGCGGTCGCCTTCCATCAGTAACTCGTAGAGATTTTGAGCCTGCACCTCGGGACTCGGACGTTCTTCCACTGCATCTCTCTGCTTCCTCTTCTTTTCTTTCTTCTTTCCCATGGTCGCGTCCGAAGTCTCTATGTCTAATTGACAGGATGGAACTAAAATCAAATTCAAGGTCTGCGACCCGTCTTGGAATTGGCTAATCGGATAATCGATTACTGAGTTGGTGATAGGCGGCAACGCCTACAGGCAGGCACTGCGAGGCACTGGGCCGCTGGAAGCGGCTGCAGTCCCACAGGACCAACTTGGCGTTTGAATACACGTCATTTGCATAGAGAAACGCCGGCCGATCACGCCGGCCCGGCGGGACTAAGCTATTCTTTGCGGCTTGATCTGCGGACACGTATCCGAAAACCGAGCACCCGGGTATCGATCCGCAACGTCCGAGAGCCGATACTGCCCAGCGCCCAGCGGGCTGACCCGGATCAAATGCCTGGACGAACGATTTGGTGTTGCCGCCCCCTGCAGCCTGGATGATCCCGGATACGGTCACGCCCTGCAACGCGGGCATTTGTGCAATACTGGCATCGGCCACTTGTGCGGGTTCGATCTGGGCCAGACCCTTCACCTTTTGATCGGCCGCATTGTCGTAGATCTTCGTCATAAACTGTCGATCGTCGGCATCCCCACCAATGGGTTGTACGACGAGTCGTTCATGTGCTCGCGGATTGCGATAGAACAGATGCCGCCCGACACTTGTCAGCAACACAAGATTCGCCGCCCAGTATGGCGAAACATAGTCGGCATGAAAGTGCGTAGCCTGCGCTACTTCCTCGTCGACCGCGCCATCGAGCGCAGCCTGCGCCAAAAGGCGCGCAGCCTCCCAAGCCTTCTGAGATGGATGTCGGCGATCGAGCGAACCGTCGCAGGTAAAGGTGAACTGGCAACCGGTTTGCCGATCCGATCCCTGAAATATAACGCCGCAAGCGGTCTTCGGGTAAGCCGGACGACGCATCCGATTTATCACGACCTGGATTACCGATCGCTGGCTTTCTGCGTCGCTGCCTCCTTCGTACCATGCCGCGGCTGCCAGGCAGCTAACCGCGTATTCCCGCGCGCTTGCCGAACCCTGAAACATGTAAGGAACAGCTGCCACCAGCTTGCCCGGTGCAGCTGACGTACCCTTGGCGTACGGATCCCCCGCATCGCTGGTCGCCGTCAGCTCGACATCAGTTGGCTTCGGCACCGCAGGACCGGCAACTGTCCGGAAACGGGAATGAGTGGGCGGCGCGGCAACGAGACCATAACTCGCCCCAGTTCGGGTCGGAATGGCTTGCGCCAGCGACAAAGTGACAATCGCCATCGGGGTCAAAGCTATCGCCATCGGAACGAAGCCGCGCTTCACCGCCGTCCAGTATGGCTTCGCTGCCGTGCCATCCTCCAGTGGGATGCGATGGTCGTGCGGCCGCGTCACCGTTGTTCACCCCTCGTGCGTTTGCCAGTGACTTGCAGAATCGCTGTGAATGCACTTCGGTGCCAGTTGTCAAAGGGCGTATCGACTGACCAATCCGACGTAGTGGCAACCCTTTCGGATGGTTTGGGTCGATCGACTCCGTTCGCTACCCGAAAGTGCTAGTCCGTTTCCGCAATGGCCCGCCGCAAAACCGACAATAGATTGGCGGCAAGATGTTGGAGACGCGCAAAAACCCGCCGAGAAAGCTCCAGACGGACCAATTGCGGTTCAGCTTCGTCATCGCAAACTTCAACTATGGCCGCTTCCTGACGCGGGCAATCGACAGCGCACTTGGGCAGGATTGGGAGGATATCGAGGTCATCGTGGTCGACGACGGTTCGACCGACGATTCGAAATCGGTGATTGATGCTTATGGCGAACAGATCACTGCGATATTCCAGCCAAATTCGGGACAACGAATAGCCAATAATGCGGGATTTGCTCACTCAACCGGCGATGTTGTTGTATTTCTCGATGCCGATGATGTCGTCGATCCGCACTTTGCCCGCGCCGTGGCCCAAGAGTGGCAACACGGGCTGAGCAAAGTGCAGGTGCTGATGGAACGGGTCGATGCCGAAGAGAGGCCGCTCGGATCGTTGGTCCCGCCGATCAGTCACGCACCCGCCCCCGCGGCCATCCGGAAGTGGGCCGCCAAAACCAGCGAATATCCCACTCCGCCGGGCTCCGGGAATGCCTATTCACGGCAGTTTCTCGACCGATTGTTCCCGCTCGGGCCCGAGCACGATGGATCGACAGATTCCACCTGCCTCGCGCTCGCTCCGTTTCTCGGCGACGTTTTGACCATCGCACAGCCACTCGCGCTCTATCGTCAGCATGGCAGCAATGACAGCGACCTGTTCGCCGATCGCAAACGGTTCGGACGCGAAGTCGGGCGGGCGATGCTGCGTCAGCGCAGCGCTGAGAGAATCTGCGAGGAAGCAGGCGTTACGGGCCCCGAACCCGATTGCCTGCGCCTCGGGTGGCACCTGCTGCAATTGCGGATCGCATCGCTGCGGACGGACCCGCATTCTCACCCCTTTCCTGGCGATACCCGCCCTTCGATGCTTTACGATTGTGTGCGATCGATTTTAGCAGGCGGCTTCGAAAGTCCGCAGAAGCGCATTCTCGCTCTTCTATGGTCACTCGCGACGCTGTTCGCGCCTCACGATCTAGCGGCCGCTCTGATCCGTCGCCGTTTCAGCGTCTGACTTCTGGGAAGCGGCGCACCCTACCGGTAGCGGGCCAGTCTTCGGCTTGTAAATGCGAACGTAGTCGACTGCGAGCACCGACGGATTGGGCGTTCGATCTATCGGATAACCCGATCCCAGTGCCAGATTGACTAACGGAAACAGCGGTGTGTCCAGCTCTGGCGGAGTGACGTGTTGCCACACCGGTTTGCGATCGAAGTAATAGGTCACCGTCTTAGGGGAGACGTCTATCCCGATCGTATGGAAGCCTTGCGTGAAGGCCCCTGAATCGATCGGTATGCGCTGTAGTTGGCCCCGAGTCTCGGCCTCGTTAGGGGGCTTATAGTGGACGTGCCAGGCCGCCTGATAGGCTGACGGATCGTGCCCGTAATATTCCAATCCGTCGAATTCGACGCTGGGTCGCGGATCGCTGCGCGATTTTAGGCTGGAGAGCCAGAACGCAGGCCAGGTTCCGGGCCCAGGCGTCATTCGCATTCTTGCCTCAAAATACCCGTAGCGCAGGCCCGTGCCTGCCCCAGTTTCGTCTGCAGCAGCGATCAAGCCCGAGGTCCACTTGCCTGCTTGATTACGCCGCGCTGTAATCAACAGCTTGCCGTCGTGAATCGAAAACGGCGAGTTCGGTCCGGGGTCGGTGAACCGGGCAGCGCCGAAATCGCCAGCCCAAGGCGTATGCGCGGTCCAACGCTTATCTTCCAAACGCCATTTTCCGATGCTCAACGAATTGAATTCGTCCGACCACCACAAGTCGAAATGACACAAGGCAAGCGGTGGCCCGATGTTCGCACTTTGCGAAGCACAAGGTCCCGCTGAAAGCGCCAAACATAGCGAGATTGCGGAGAAAATCTTTGCGATCTCATTTACCCCAAGGCGGGAGTGTATGACGTGGCTTTAGGTTTATCATCAATCAACAATCACGACTGCATATTCCGAAAAAGTGATTTGATCCAGTAGGCCAAGATTCGGCTGAAGGTGATTGTCTTATCGGTCAAAATTCCGTTCGACTTCAATCTCACTCGGAGCATTGCTCTTCTTGTAAATCGCGGACGATGGAATCGGCCGCTGCCCTGTCCGGCGCAATCGGAGGGGCCTTGGGTGGTCGGGCAGCAATGATGCCGCTATGATACGGAGAAGCACCCATGACCGAGACAACCGCGATGCGGCGAGGGTGCCGGATGGCCCGTGAACTCAAGACTGATAAGGTTTCAGCTGCCAAAACCCGACAGTCCTCAACCCGCCCATTTATGGGCATAAAATGCTTTCAGGCTGCGAGCTGCTTCCGACTCAATTTGTCAAAGCCGAGGGGGATCGATCGCAGCCTGCGTACCCCTTTTTCCACACTTCCCGGCAATATTACATTCACGTAATCAGAGGCCGCTATCTATCTTGCGGAGGGGGCTATGCACGATTGGAATTTGGCAGCGCTGCACGCAATAAATGGCCTTGCTGGGCATTGGCTATTTCTCGATCTCGCCATGACCAAGTTTGCGATGCTAAATTCAGTAAGACTGCTTCCATTTGCAATCTGCATTGTGTGGCTGTGGTTCTTGAGCGCTCCAAAAGTAGAAACACGTAAACGCAGGGAAAAGTTATTCTCTACGTTAGTCGGAATGTTCTTGGCCATAATCGTGTCGCGCATCCTGCAAGACATGATGCCCCATATCCCCCGTCCAATCTATACGCCTGACTTAGATTTGATTAGACCGTTTGGAATGCAGGATGACGCGCTCCAGGACTGGAGTAGCTTTCCTAGCGATACAGCAGCCGTGGGTTTTTCCCTGGCCTATGGTCTCTGGTTGACCTCTCGCTGGTTCGGGGCAATCGCATTGCTTTGGGCGATCTTCATTCTTTGCCTTCCGCGCATCTACGTTGGTCTTCACTATCCAAGCGATACAATCGCAGGAGCATTAATCGGCATAAGTATGACAGCCTTGGCCACCCGCACCGTACCCAAAATTTTGCCCGAAGATCCCGTTCTGACTTCAAAACCATGGGGCAAGTCAGCATTCTATTCGGCGACGTTTGCAGTCTTGTTTTGGACCACGACCATGTTTGACGACATCAGGGTGACACTCAGGGCGGTGCACAGGTATCTGACGGGCGAAACGAAGGAATGGACGGAAGCAGCACTTGCCAAGCCTAGACACCCAGACCTGCAAAGATCGCGCTAATCAATCTGTCCCGACCCGCTAGTAATTTATGCTGGGACGCTCCGCCCCGTCAACGATTTGCATTTCGAGCGGGATAGCCAGGGGCTATTTTGTATACGCGCTTCCAAAGGAGAAGCACGACATTGCGGAACGCGTCGGGAACGTCCGCTTTCCACCCCAATCGCGACCTAGTTGAATGGCGCAACGTCTATCCTTTGCAGACTGTCTGCTAACGACCCGATGATCGACGTTCAGCGTCTTAGAATTGAATGTCCGCATTGCGCCGATTTTTCGGACCTTCGTGCTTATTCTGCCGAGGTCTGAGGCCAGGCCGGTAGCTATCCTCCATTGCTTACCCGTCTCGATGACCGAAATGGAGTTGGAATTACGAATACATGCGGGCCGAAGGTAGGCTATCTCCGATCCAGGAACATTGGTGCTGCGCTTTCTCTCAACTTCCATTTTTCGGAAAGTCGACGCCTTACAGGCGCATCAAAGAAACGCGCAACAACATAAGCAATTAAAATCAGGCATGGAAATATTATAATGGGACGCATTAGAAATGGAATTCCAACCTTTTCCAGCGGAAACATAATAAACGTTAGCAAAGGGAAATGTATAGCATATATCGGATATGATATATCTCCAAGGAAAGATGCTAAATTGCGGAATTTAGTAGGCACTTCTACATAATAACAGGCTGCAATAATAGCTGGGCTGACAATTATTGCTTCAAATATCCATACTATCGTGGCCCACTCGTCGTGAGGCTTGAAGGTCAGCATGATGATAAGGGCAAGCATTGGAAGCGCCGCCCAATAGCTGCTTCGCCTGGCACGCTTGTCCATCAATCGTCGCATCAGGCAACCAAGAGTGAAGCTAAATCCCACCCGCCCGAGACCGCCTGTGAATGTTGCCCAATCCCAACCGATTTTCATTGTTGAATGGCTAAGCGCAACACTGGTGGTCACGATTGCAAAGAGCGTAATAGTTAGAATAAGATCTAACTTTGATGCCCTATAGGCCCAAAAGGCAAAAACAATATTTGCAATAATTTCGAAAAATAGAGACCACGTTACAACGTTTAGCGGAAATAATGTTGAGACATTTAACGGTACTAGTACTCCAACGCTTGGTGGAGAAGGGAGTAGAAGAAAATTAAATGGAGCCGACTCAACAATTGAATATAATGAATAATCGCCATTCTTATGAAGGGCGGAAATGCATATTGCCTTGAATAGACCGAGAAAGAGACCAGCGAAGATTAGCGGATAAAGGCGGATGGCGCGCATCAGCAGGAACCGGCCGCCAGACAATCCAGCGCTGAGACGTTTTTCGTATGCCTGTGCGATTACGAAGCCGCTGAGCAGAAAGAATACATCAACAGCTAGAAACCCGGATGGCGCAATCTGATAACCAAAGTTTCCGAGATGATAGGCAACTACGAGCAGTGCAGCGATCCCACGAGTAGCATCGAAGAGATAATTCCGGTCTGTCATTGCTCAACTTTAAATGGATCGATTCTCTCAATTTTCATATTTAGAGATGAAGCGCTCCATAAGACGCAAAAAGTGCTTACTCCGTTATTGAAGGAAAGTTGGTCTCGCACACCAGTTCGCATGGTCGTCGCGGGCGGTCTCACTTCTTTTGTCAGTTGGTGAACGATAGCGGACCGTCAGCTTTCTACCCCACACCGGACATTGGAAGGAGCTCGTGGGTGTTCATAAGCTGACGAGACGCACCATACCGAAAGCCTCTTCACAAAAAGGTCGGAAGCCGACTGCCTGGTCTCAATAGCTCTGAATGGAAAAGCGGACGTCGAACTGCGGCATTTCTGGCGGCAGCTCGACGCATCAGCCGGCTTTAGGGGGTACTCAGGACTGTGTGGTGCGGTCGAGAAGACTCGAACTTCCACGGGCTTTCGCCCACAACGACCTCAACGTTGCGCGTCTACCAATTCCGCCACGACCGCACATCATGAGAAACGGGGCCGCAAGCGGGCCCCCGGTAGGCGGGCGCCTCTAGCAACAGGCCCCGATGTGCGCAAGCGGCCAAATGCGCCGCAGCCAAACTAGCCCATGAACGGGGCGGCGACCTCGGGCTGGATGCGCACCAGCCGCCCGCTCTCGCGGTCGATCATTGCCCAGGTGCTGCGCGCAGCGACGATCCGCTTGCCGCTTGCATCGTGGAACTCGACGCAGCGGTCGAACTGCGCGCCGCGCGGGGCTTCGGGGATGAAGGTTTCGGCGGTCACGCTTTCTCCTACGGAGACGTTTCCGCGGTAATCGATCTCGTGCCGGGTCACGACCCAGATATAGCGTGCGATGTGGCCTGGATCGGCCACTGCGTTCCAGTGCTCGGTCGCGATATCCTGCACCCATTGCAGCCACACCGCGTTGTTGACGTGGCCCAGCTCGTCGATGTGCTCGGGCAGTGCGGTAAAGATCTTGGAGTGTTTCTTGCTCAACCCTCAACCCCCAACTGCCACAGAATGAAAGCGAACTCTTCGGCGGTTTCGTGCAAGCTCTCGAACCGGCCAGACTTGCCGCCGTGCCCCGCGCCCATGTTGGTCTTGAAGATCAGCAGGTTTTCGTCGGTCTTGAGTTCGCGCAGGCGGGCGACCCACTTGGCGGGTTCCCAATAGGTCACACGTGGATCGTTGAGCCCGGCAGTCACCATGATCGGCGGATAGGCCTGCGCGCGCACATTTTCGTAGGGGCTGTAGCTGGCAATCAGCTCGAACGCCGCGCGGTCCTCGATCGGGTTGCCCCATTCGGGCCATTCACCCGGCGTGAGCGGCAGTGACGCGTCGAGCATCGTGTTGAGCACGTCGACGAACGGCACGTGCGCCACCACTGCGCCCCACAGTTCGGGGTCGGAATTGACCACCGCCCCCATCAGCTCGCCGCCCGCCGAACCGCCGGAAATGCTGATCCGCCCGGCCTCGGTGTAGCCGCGCTCGACCAGCCCTTTCGCCACGTCGACGAAATCGGTGAAGGTGTTGGTGCGCTGTTCAAGCTTGCCGCCCTTGTACCACGCACGGCCGAGGTCATCCCCGCCGCGGATGTGCGCAATGGCATAGGCGAACCCGCGATCGACGAGGCTGAAGCGGGTCGTCGAAAAGCCCGGCGGGATCGCGATGCCATAGGCACCGTAACCGTAGAGATGCAGCGGGCCAGGGGACGCGCGATCCTTGCGATAGACGATCGACACCGGGATCGGCGTGCCGTCGCGCGCGGGGATCTCCAGCCGCTCGGTGGCGTAGAGTTCGGCGTCGTAGCCCGAGGGGATTTCCTGCACCTTGAGCACTTCCAGCCGCCGCTCGGCGACATGGTAATCGTAAACGGTCGAAGGGCTGACCATCGACTGGTAGCCAACCCGCAAGCGATCCATCGCCCATTCGGGATTGTCGCCTAGCCCGGCGGAATAGCTCGCTTCGGGAAACGCGATCGGCTCGACGCGGCCCGGATCGTCGTAATAGCGCACAGCGATCGTATCGAGCCCGCCCTCGCGCCCCTCGACGACGTAGAAATCGCGGAATAGGTCGAACCCGGTGAGGTAGAACGCATCCGATCCCTCGATCAGAGTGGTCCAATCGCCGGGGCGGTCGAGCGGCGCGGTCGCGAGGCGGAAATTCTCGTGGGTGTCGTTGGCGAGCACGTAAAGCACGCCGCTCCGTTCATCGACTTCGTATTCGACGCCCTTCTGGCGCGCTTTGACGAGGATCGGTTCGGCGAGCGGGTCGGAGGCAGGAACCAGCCGCACTTCGCTGGTCTCGTGATCGCTGGTCGAGATTATCAGCCATTTCTCGTTGGCTGAAAGCCCTGCGCCGACACGGAATCCATCGTCATCCTCGTGGTAGAGTTCGACATCGTCGCTCAGTGGCTGTCCGAGCCAGTGCAACCGGGCGTTGTCGGTACGCCACTGCTCGTTGGCGAGCGAATAGACGAGGCCCTTGTCGCCCGCGACCCACACCAGCGAGGAAAGCGTACCGGGGATCTCGTCCGCCAGCAGCTTGCCGGTCGCGAGGTCCTTGATCCGCGCGGTGAATCGCTCTGACCCGTTGTCGTCGATCGAATAGGCGAGCTTTTTGCCATCGCTGGAGACCGAGATCGCACCGAGCCGGAAATAGTCCTTTCCCTCTGCCAGCGCGACTTCGTCGAGGATCAGCTGGTCGGTTCCGCCTGCAACCGGCCTGCGCCACCATTTCTTGTATTCGGCGCCTTCCTCGAACTCGATCCAGTAGAGGTAGTCGCCATCCTTCTGCGGCACCGACTTGTCGGCTTCCTTGATGCGCGCGCGCATTTCCTTGAACAGCGCATCGATCCGGCCTTGCTGCACGGCCATCTGCGCTGCGAACCACGCGTTCTCCGCTGCCAGGTGCTCAAGCACCTCCTTGTCCTTCACATCGGGGTAACCGGGATCACGCAACCAGGCGTAATCGTCGGTGACGGTTATCCCGTGGTGCGTAACGCTGGACGGTTTCCTGGCGGCGACCGGAGGGGCGGCGGTTTCGCTATCGACGGTGGCATGATCCATCCCTTGCCACTATGTGGGATGCGAAAGGACCGCAACCATGCTGATGCAGACCCACGAAGCCCGCCTAGCCGCCCTGCGTACCGAACTGGAAAAGCGCGGGCTCGACGGATTCGTCGTGCCGATCTCTGACGAGCACATGAGCGAATACATCGGCGGCTATGCCCAGCGGCTGGCGTGGCTGACCGGTTTCGGCGGTTCGGCCGGCACCGTGGTCGTGCTGAAGGACAAGGCAGCGATCTTCGTCGACGGGCGCTACACCGTGCAGGTCCGCGAACAGGTTGACGGCAAGCTGTTCGAATACCAGTCGGTCCCGGCGACCAGCCCGGCAAAGTGGCTCAGCGAAAACGCGCCCGAAGGAGCCAGGATCGGCTACGACGCGTGGCTCCATTCGAAGGGCTGGGTCGACGCTACATCGGACGCGCTGAGGAGGCATCGTGGCGAGCTGGTCGCAGTCGACGGCAACCCGATCGACGCAGTGTGGGCCGATCGCCCTGAACCTTCTCTCGCCCCTGCAATCGTCCACGACGATGCGCTCTCGGGTCGTTCGAGCGCCGACAAGCGCGCCGAAGTCGCCGACTGGCTCAAAGCCGAAGGCTACGATGCGGCGGTGATCAGCGCGCTCGATTCGGTTGCGTGGCTGCTCAACATCCGCGGCAGCGATGTCGAACGGACCCCGGTGGCGCTATCCTACGTCATCGCCCACGCCGACGGCACCGCAGACCTGTTTATTGCCCAAGAGAAGGTAACACCCGAACTCACCCAGCATCTCGGTAACGCAGTTACCATCCGTCCGCGCAGCGCGTTCGAAGGCGCACTCGGCGAGATGAATGGGCAGACTGTTGCGGTCGATCCTAGCTATGGCGTCGCAGCGATCTACCAAGCGCTTGAAGCCGGGGGTGCGAAGGCGGTCGCAACGCGCGATCCGACGATCCTGCCGCGTGCGGTCAAGAACCCGGTCGAGCAGCAGGGCCAGCGCGACGCGCAGGCGCGCGATGGCGCAGCGATCGCCAAGTTCCTCCACTGGCTCAGCGTCGAAGGCCCCAAGGGCCAGCTCGACGAGCTTTCCGTTGCGGCGCAGCTCCGCAAGTTCCGTGACGAGAGCGATATCCTGCGCGACCTGTCGTTCGACACGATCAGCGCCGCCGGCCCTCATGCGGCGCTGCCGCACTACCGGGTCGATGAGGACAGCAACCTGCCGATCGCACCGGGCAGCATCTTCCTGTGCGATTCAGGCGGGCAGTACATCGACGGGACCACCGACATCACCCGCACGGTGTGGATCGGCCCGGGTGAGCCATCGGCCGAGGAAAAGGACCGCTTCACCCGCGTCCTCAAGGGCCACATCGCAATCGACAGGGCGGTATTCCCCGAAGGCACTCCGGGCGGCGCGCTCGACAGCTTCGCCCGCCAGTTCCTGTGGGCCGGCGGGGTCGATTATGCCCACGGCACCGGGCACGGTGTCGGCAGCTTCCTGATGGTCCACGAAGGCCCGCAGCGGATCGCCAAAGTAGGCGGTGCACAGGCGGGCAGCGACCAGCCGCTGATGGCGGGCATGATCCTGTCGAACGAGCCGGGATACTACAAGGAAGGCGCCTACGGCATCCGCATCGAAAACCTCGTGCTGGTGGTCGAAAAGGACATCGCGAACGCGGAAGGCACGTTCTTCGGGTTCGAAACGCTGACGTTCGCCCCGATCGACCGGACGCTGGTCGATACCTCTCTGCTGACCTCAGACGAGATCGAGTGGTGGAACGCCTATCACGCAAAGGTCCGTGCTATCCTTGCGCCGCAACTGTCGGGCGATGTGCTGGCTTGGCTGGAGCATGCCTGCCAGCCCTTGTAGACACAGCTATGTTCCTATAATGTTCTCTCATCGATTCGCATGGGAGAACAGCGATGATCGGCTACGTTACACTCGGCACCAACGATCTTGAGGGCAATGCCCCGTTCTACGACGCGCTGGCGAAGGAGATGGGCGTCGGGCGGATGATGGACTTCGACACCTTTATCGCTTGGGGCGAATGGGGCGGCGGCGCGGGGGTTGCGCTAACCAAGCCGTATGACGGCAACACCGCGACAGTCGGCAACGGCACGATGGTCGCGCTCGAAGCGAAGGATCCCGACCAGGTCAAGCGGCTCTACGATATCGCGATGGCTAACGGCGGCAGCGACGAAGGTGCGCCGGGGCCGCGCGGAGAGCCGGACGAGAACGGCAATACCTTCTACGCCACCTATTTCCGCGATCGCGACGGCAACAAGCTCAACGCCTTCTGCATGGTGCAGGGCTGACCCCGATCGGCCCGCCCGATAGGCTTGCGCTCCGCTGAACGGGCGGCCCCTGGTGATACAATCTGCGACACTTTTGCGGAATCGCGGGATACGCGTGCGACATCTGCGCCCTAGAACGGCAGTCACGAGCTGCGGTGGTACCCGAGACGGTTCCTCCCCCTTCTTCCCCGAGCAGGGTGCCCCGCGGCTCATCCGATTGACTGCAAGAGGGAAAAACGATGCGCAAACTGACACTAACGATCGCAGCGGCCACGCTGGCTACCGCCGGCCTTGCCGGAATCGCCTATGCCGCGCCCGGTATGATGCCGTCCGGCGACATGACCCGCGCCCAGGCGACCGCCATGGCCGACAAGATGTTCGCCAAGATGGATGTGAACGGTGACGGCAAGATCGATGCCGCCGACCGCGAAGCCATGAAGGCAAAGATGTTCGACCGGATCGACACCAATCACGACGGCGTGATCAGCAAGGACGAGTTCGAAGCTGCCGGTCCGCCGCATCGCGACGGCGACATGCGCGGCGAACGCCAGGGCAAGCGCGGGCACCATCGCGGGATGCGCGGCGACCGCGGCGACATGATGCGGATGATGCTTCGGCGCGCCGACACCAATGGCGATGGTGCCATCACCAAGGCCGAATTCGAGGCTGCCGCGCTCAAGCACTTCGACCAGATGGATGCCAACCACGACGGCACCGTCACTGCGGCCGAACGTCAGGCAGCTCACGATGCGATGAAGGCCAAGTGGGAGCAGATGCGCGCTGAGCACCAGGCTCCGCCGCCTCCGCCGGAAAACTGAGGCAACGGCCTGCCAATCGCAAGGGGCGCGCTTGACCGGCGCGCCCCGTCGTGCGCACCAGTATGTCCATGAACGAGCCCAACCCGATCCGGATCCTGCTGGTCGACGACGAGCCGACCTTGCGTGAGCCTTTGGCAGCCTATCTCGAGCGCCAGGGTTTTTCGGTACGCGAGGCGGACAACGCTGCCGCAGCGCGTAGCGTTTTGCTCGAAGAGAAGCCGCACCTTGCGTTGCTCGACATCATGATGCCGGGCGAAGACGGGTTGTCACTCTGCCGCCACCTGGTCGAAGCGAAGGACCTGCCGGTCATCCTGCTCACCGCCAGGGGCGAAGCGACCGACCGCATCGTCGGACTCGAAATCGGGGCCGACGATTACGTCGTGAAGCCGTTCGAACCGCGCGAGCTGGTGGCGCGCATCCGCTCCGTGCTGCGCCGTTCGCAGCGGGCCACAAACGTGGAAGAAGATGCATCCTATGAGTTCGAGGGCTGGCTGCTCGATCCGCTCAAGCGGCGCCTGACCGACCCCGAAGGCACTACCGTTCCGATCTCGACTGCCGAGTTCCGGCTGCTGGTCTCGTTCCTCGACCATCCTCGCCAGGTACTCGACCGCGATAGGTTGCTCGACATGGTGCAGGGGCGCGAAGCCCACCTGTTCGACCGCGCTGTCGATAACCAGGTCAGCCGCCTTCGCCGCAAGATCGAGGCCGACAGCCGCAACCCGCACTTCATCCAGACCGTGCGCGGCGGCGGTTACCGTTTCGCCGCCGATGTGCGCCGGATCGCCGCAGGGCCTGCGACTTGACCCGTCCGTGGCCCCGCAGCTTGCTCGGCCAGGTGCTGCTGGCGGTAGCGGTGGCGCTGCTGATCGCGCAGACGATTTCGGCCGTGCTGCTCTATCGCGCAGCCGAGGAACGCCGCGAATCTGCAATCCTCCATTCGCTGGCCTTCCGGCTGGAGGCTCCCTCCCCTCAACTCCGCGAACACATGATGATGCGGCGGCCACCGCCGCATTTCCGCGAGCGACGTGACATCCGCCTGCCGCGCGCGCTGCGGCTGGAGGTCAAGGATCGCTCGCCGCTGTTACCGGGTGAAACTTCGGATTCCTCACGTGCGGCAGCACTACGCGAAATCCTCAGCGACGATGAAGCGAGCATTGCCGATCTCGTGGTAGTCGCGCGGCAACCGCAATCCGATCCGGCGTTCGCCCGAGTGGCCGGTCCGCTGCTCGATACCCGCGGCGGCAAGTTGATCGTTGCCGGGCTTCACGATGCGCAGACCGGACAATGGCGCGTCGCGCGGGTGTTCGTGCCCGCAACAGACAACCGGGCGCTTGGAACACTCGTGGTGCAGACGATCGTTCTCTACCTAGTGCTCGTAGGGATTCTCGCATTGCTGCTGCGGCGGATTACCAATCCGCTCGCGGCGCTGACCAACCGGCTCGAGCGCTTCTCCCGCACACAGGACACCGATGGCCAGTTCGAACCGCGCGGGCCCGACGATTTGCGCCGCCTGATCGCCGCGCACAATGCGATGGAAGCACGCATCGTCGCGATGCTCGACGAAAAGGACGTGATGCTCGGCGCGATCGGGCACGACCTCAAGACACCGCTTGCTGCGCTGCGAGTGCGGATCGAATCGGTCGAGGACGAGGCCGAACGCGCCCGAATGGCTGCGGGGATCGAGGACATCACCCGTTCGCTCGACGACATTCTCTCACTGGCCCGTGTCGGCCGGGCAAGCGAGTCGCCCGAACGCACCGACCTGTCCGCGCTTGCCGCGGCCGTGGTCGAGGAGTTCGAGGACATGGGCGAGCCGGTCACACTGGCCGAAGGCAAGCGAGTGGTCGGGCCGGTCCACGTCACCTGGGCGCGGCGGGCGCTGCGCAACCTCGTGTCCAACGCGGTGCGCTACGGCGGCGGCGCGGAAGTTGCGGTTGTGCGAGACGGCAACGAGTCGGTGTTGCGCGTGACCGACGACGGCCCGGGCATCCCGCCCGAACGGATCGCCGCCATGCTCGAGCCGTTCACGCGCGGGGAAGCGAGCCGCAACCGCGAGACCGGCGGGGCGGGCCTCGGCCTTACGCTCGCCCGCGCGATCGCCGAGCAGCACGGCGGGCAACTTGTCCTGGCAAACAGACCGGAGGGCGGGCTGCAAGCGGAGTTGCGATTGCCAATCGGCTAACGCACCCGCTTACCGCTCCTTGGTGGCGGAAAACGTCAGCTCGGGGTTCTTTTCGGCCTGGTAGCTGACGTCCCACGGGCTCTTGGCCATGAATACCATGTCTCCGTCGCGGTCCTTGGCAAGGTTCGCGCGGTTGAAATCGGCAAATCCCTTGAGCGCCTCGGCGCTGCCCTTGAGCCAGCGCGCGGTGGCAAACGGGGCGGCTTCCAACATGGCCTCGACCTTATACTCCGCCGATAGCCGCGAAACCAGCACGTCGAGCTGCAACTGCCCAACCACACCCACAATCCACTGCCCGCCGATCTCCGGATAGAATACCTGGATCACGCCCTCTTCGGACAGGTCGTCTAGTGCCGTTCGCAATTGCTTGGTCTTGGTCGGATCCTTGAGTACCACGCGGCGCAGGATTTCGGGCGCGAAGTTGGGCAGGCCGGTAAAGCGCACCTGGTTCTTTTCGCTCAGTGTATCGCCCACCCGCAGCGTGCCGTGGTTGGGAATGCCGATAATGTCGCCTGCCTCGGCGGTATCGGCGATCTCACGGTCCTGCGCAAAAAACAGGATCGGCGAATGCACCGCGATCGGCTTGCCGAGCCCGCTCGGGGTCAGCTTCATGCCGCGTTTGAAGGTGCCCGAAACCTGCCGCATGAACGCAATCCGGTCGCGGTGGTTGGGGTCCATGTTGGCCTGGACCTTGAAAATGAACCCGGTCACTTCATCGCGCTCGGGGCTGATCTGCTCTTCGCCAGCGGGCTGCGGGCGCGGCGGCGGGGCGAACTTGGCGATCGCGTCGATCAGTTCGTCGACCCCGAAGTTCTTGAGCGCCGAGCCGAAATAGACCGGCGTCAGGTCACCGTTGCGATATGCTTCTAGATCGAATTCGGGATAGCCGATTTGCGCCAGTTCGACGTTCTCGGCCACTTCATCAGGCAGCGCCGGATCGGGATCGCGCTTGCCCAGGAATTCCTTGCTCGGTCCTTCGGGCCGCGCGACCGCGCCGCTCGCGAAATCGAGCACCCCTTGGAACTGGCCGCCCATCCCCACCGGATAGCCTTGCGGCGAGACATCAAGCGCGAGCATGTCGGCGATCTCGTCGAGCAGCTCGAACACCGGGCGCCCTTCGCGATCAACCTTGTTGACGAACGTGATGATCGGCACGCTCCGCAAGCGGCAGACCTCGAACAGCTTGCGGGTCTGCGGCTCGATGCCCTTCGCCGCGTCGATCACCATCACTGCGCTGTCGACCGCAGTCAGCGTGCGATAGGTGTCTTCGGAAAAGTCCTCGTGCCCCGGTGTATCGAGCAGGTTGAAGGTGATCCCGTCCTTCTCGAAGGTCATCACCGAACTCGTCACCGAAATGCCGCGCTGCTGCTCGATCTTCATCCAGTCCGAGCGCGCCCGGCGCGCCTGCCCACGCGCCTTGACCTCGCCCGCCAGGTGGATCGCGCCACCGGTCAGCAGCAGCTTCTCGGTCAGCGTGGTCTTGCCCGCGTCGGGGTGCGAAATGATCGCGAAAGTACGGCGATTGGAAGTCATCTGAAGATCGGGTGGGTCAGTCGCGCGCCACGCGGAAGCCGGCGAAATCCTGGCTCACCGGCATCAACTCGAGGCGGTTGATGTTGAGATGCAGCGGAAGTTCGGCGATCCAGCGGATGGTATTGGCAATGTCCTCGCCGGTCATTGGGTCGGCCCCGGAATAGAGCTTGTCCGAAGCTTCCTGGCTGCCCGTGCGCACCAGCGTGAACTCGGTCTCGACCATGCCCGGCTCGATGCTGGTCACGCGCACGCCGGTGCCGTGCAGGTCGGCGCGCAGCGCAAGGGTGAAGTGGTTCGCAAACGCCTTGCTTCCCGCATAGACATTGCCACCGGGGTAGATGTAGCTCCCGGCAACCGATCCGATCGCGATGATCGCGCCCTTGCGCGCAACCAGCGTGGGCAGCAGCTTGCGGGTCAGCACCACCATAGCGGTCACATTGGTGTCGATCATCACCTGCCAGTCGGCGAGGTCCGCCTCTTGTGCGGGCGACAGGCCCTTGGCCAGACCGGCGTTGTTCACCAACAGGTCTACGCCCGCGAACTCCGCAGGCAGTGCGGCAATCGCCGCGTCCATCGCTGCGCTGTCGCGCACATCAAATACCGCCGGGTGGACTTTGTCCGCACCGAGCTCCGCAACCAGCGCTTCGAGCCGCTCTTGGCGACGCCCCGTCGCAATGCAGCGCCAGCCGCTAGCAACCAATGCGCGCACAGTGGCTTCGCCGATACCGGCGGTTGCTCCGGTTACGAAGGCGGTTTTCATGCTCTCAACTCCGCACCGTGCTTGGCTGCTGCAGCGACGATCCTGTCCGAAATCGCCTTGATCTCAGCGTCGGTATAGGTCTTGTCGCTCGGCTGTAGCACCACTTCGACCGCAACCGACTTCCTGCCTTCGGGCACACCATTTCCGGCGAACACATCGAACACCCGGGTGGAAACGATGTTGGCCTTGTCGGCATTCTTGACCGTGCGTGCGAGATCGCCGGCTGACAGCGTGGCATCGACGAGGAACGCGAAGTCGCGCGTCACCGGCTGCAAAGCAGGCGGCGCGTAAGGCGTGCGGGCGAACCCGGCATTCTTGCGCTCGGGAATCGCATCGAGGAACAGCTCGACCGCCATTACCGGGCCATCGATATCGAACGCTTCGAGTGTCTTGGGATGAAGCGCGCCGAACCGGGCGAGCACGTTCTTCGGCCCCAGGCGCAAGGTTCCCGACTGGCCGGGATGGAACTGTCGCCCCGCTTCACCCATCACTTGCAGGTTCGCGACCGGCGCACCGGCAGCTTCGAGCAGGGCGAGCGCATCGGCCTTTGCGTCGAACGCATCGAAGGCGGCGGCCTTTCCGGTTGCCCAGCCGCGCTGGGTCTTCTCGCCGGCAAGCAGAACGCCGAGCGTTGCACGCTCATCGCTCGCCCCGCCTTCGCCCCGGAAATAGCGACGCCCGATCTCGAACAGGCGGGAACTGTCCACCCCGCGGGCGGCATTGCGTTTGGCGGCAGCGAGCAAACCGGGAATCAGCGACGGGCGCATTGCCTTCATGTCTTCGCTGATCGGGTTTTCGAGCACCCACAGCCCGCCGTTCCCGTCCACGAAATGGTCAGCATCGGCTTCCGGCAGGAACGACCACGTCACCGCTTCGGACAGCCCGCGCGCGGCAGCGGCGCGGCGCACCCTGCGTTCGCGTACCTGCTCCGGTGTGGCGGTCGGTCGCGCAACGCCATCGGCGCGCGGCAATGGTGCAGAGGCAATGTTGTCGAGTCCGTAGATGCGGACGACTTCCTCGACCAGGTCGGCGGAGCCTTCGATATCGTGGCGGCGCAATGGCACTTCGATGTGCCAGGTCATCTTGCCGTCGCCGAACTGGGTCCGCGTCGCGGTAAAGCCCAGCGCGGCAAGGATCGCCAGCTGCTCGTCTTCGGGCACGGCAACGCCGCCGATCCGTTCGACCAGCACCGGTTCGAAATCCAGTTTCTTCTTGTTCGATGGGGGAGAGCCCGCGCGGACGACCTCACTCGCTTCCCCACCACAGAACCGCACGATCATGTCGGTCAGCAGGTCCAGCCCCGGATCGAGGAAAGCGGGATCGACCCCCCGCTCGAACCGCGTGCGGGCATCGCTCGAAAGCCCCAGCGCGCGCCCGGTCTGCCCAATCCGCTCCGGATCGAAATAGGCGATCTCGAGCAGGACATCGGTGGTCGCCTCCGAGCAGCCCGAATGCTCGCCGCCCATGATGCCCGCGATATCGTGCACCCCCGCGTCGTCGGCGATCACGGTCATGCTATCGTCGAGCGTGTAAGTCTTCTCGTTGAGCGCCAGCACCTGCTCGCCCGGCTTCGCGCGTCGGGCCACGACCGCGCCGTTGAGCTTCGCCAGGTCGTAAGCGTGCGCCGGGCGACCAAATGCGAGCATCAGGTAGTTGGTGATGTCCACCAGCGCGCTGATCGGACGCTGCCCCGCAGCGATCAGGCGGCGCTGCATCCACTCAGGGCTGCTACCGTTCGTCACGCCACGGATCACCCGGCCATAGAACGCAGGACAGCCTTCAGAATCGTCGGTGCGGATTTCGACCGGGCATGGGAAAACCCCGGCAACCGGATCGACGCGATAAGGCTTGAACGTGCCCATTCCTGCCGCCGCCAGGTCGCGCGCGATGCCTTCCACGCCCATGCAATCGGGTCGGTTGGGGGTGATCGCGACATCGAACACCGGTGACGTGTTGTGATAGTCGGCAAAGCTGGTCCCGACCGGCGCATCCTCGGGCAGTTCGATGATCCCGTCGTGCTCGTCGCCCAGTTCGAGCTCGCGCACCGAGCACATCATGCCGTTCGATTCGACGCCGCGGATCGCGCTCTTCCTGAGTTCCATGCCATTGGCCGGGACCACCGCTCCGGGCAGGCCCAGCACGCCTTTCATCCCCGCACGGGCGTTTGGCGCGCCGCAGACGACCTGCAGCGGATCGCCATCTCCGATGCTGACCGTAAGCACTTGCAGCTTGTCGGCATCGGGATGCGGCGCGGCGGTCAGCACTTCGGCTACGCGGAAGCCCGCCAGCCGCTCGGCCGGATCTTCAAGCCCTTCGACCTCGAGCCCGATCGCGTTGAGCTTCGCAGCGATTTGCGCCGCATTCGCTTCGGTATCGAGGAACGTCTTCAGCCATTCGAGCGAGAACTTCATGCGCGCGCTCCCGAGTCCCTTGCCCCAACCCCACCCGAAAGCGTCGGCTGGTCGAATGGCGAGAAGCCGTAATGGTCGAGCCAGCGCTGGTCGCCGTCGAAGAACGCACGCAAATCGTCCATCGCATATTTGAGCATGGCAAGCCGGTCGACACCAACGCCGAACGCGAAGCCCTGCCACACGTCGGGATCGAGTCCGGCGAACTCGATCACCCGCCGATTGACGATCCCTGACCCCAGCAGTTCCATCCATCCGTGACCCGGCGCGTCGCCATCGCCGCCCAATACGCGGCGGCCGTTCACGTCCTGCCAGCCGACATCGACCTCCACCGATGGTTCGGTGAACGGGAAGTAGCTCGGGCGCAGCCGCAAAACGATGTCATCGCGCTCGAAGAACGCCTTGAGGAAGGTTTCGAGCGTCCACTTGAGGTGGCCAAGGTGAATGCCCTTGTCGACCACCAGCCCTTCGACCTGGTGGAACATCGGAGTATGCGTGGCGTCGCTGTCGCTGCGATAGACTCGACCGGGCGCGATAATCCGCAAAGGCGCGCCCTGCTCTACCATCGAGCGGATCTGCACCGGTGAGGTATGCGTGCGCAACAGCATCCGGTTTCCCTGTGCGTCGCGGTCGGGGAAATAGAAGGTGTCGTGCATCGCCCGCGCTGGATGGGATTCGTCCATGTTGAGCGCCGTGAAGTTGTGCCAGTCGTCCTCGATTTCAGGGCCGGTAGCGACCGAGAAGCCCATGTCGGCGAAGATTTCCGCCAGCTCGTCCATCACTTGGCTCACCGGGTGGATCGAACCGCGCGGTGCCTCGGGGGCAGGTAGTGTCAGGTCGAGCGTTTCATTCGCCAATTGCGCCTCGAGCGCGGCGGCGTCGAGCGCCGCCTTTCGCTCGGCAATCGCGTCGGAAACCTGCGCGCGGATGCCCTGGATCCGCGGGCCTTCGGATTGGCGCTGATCAGGGGTCATCTGCCCCAGAGTCTTCATCAGCAGGCTGACCCAGCCCTGCTTGCCAAGCGCGGCCACGCGCTGCGTCTCGAGCGCAGCGGCATCGCCCGCTTCGCGGATTGCGGCCAGAGTCTCGGCCAGTCGGGATTCGTCGGTATCGGTCATTGCGCAAGTGCCACTAGGGTTATGGCCGATAACTGGCAATGCCTGCCATTATTCGGCAGGTTCACCGCCTTCCGGCTGGTGAAGCACCTGCATTGGAGCTCCCGCGGCCGCAGCACGGGCGAGCGCCGCCGCACCAAGGATCGGATGGGGCAACGCGCGATAGGCGGTCGGCGCCATGTCCATGAAGCGGTGGAAGTCGCGAATGAAGTGCGCTTGGTCGAAATATTGCGTGTCCATCGTGTCGAGCCAATTGAGCGAAGGGTCGAGCATGAACTCGGCCAGGCTGCGCAAGAATCGCTGGCGGCGCAAAAGCAACTTTGGCGGAAAGCCGAACGCCTGGCGTGCGATACGCTCGACCGATCGCGGGGTAAGGCCCGTTCTGTCAGCAAGCGCGGCGACTGTCTGCACTTCGGGATCGACCAATGCGGCGTGGATCGCCAAAATCCGCTCCTCGTCTTGCGCAGGTCGCTCGAGCAACCCGAGCATTATGCTATCGATCCGATCGACTTCGGTGGCAAAATCCGGCTCGGCACCGAAAACTCCGCTTCCCAGCGGTCGAAACGCAGCGAACGCTTCATCTTCCAGCGCGTCGGTAAACCGGTCCGCACGATCGGCGGCAGCGCAGTTCGCGAATCGCGCCCAACCGAGCGGCAAAAACCCGATGCCCCAGTATCGCCCCGGCCCGATCCGGAACCGGGTGGCATGGCTGGTCGGGCCGGTCGCGACAAGCGCCCCGGTGTCTGACAGTTCGCCCGGACCGATCGATCCTGACATGCTGCCCCCGTCGCTAAAGCGAACGTTGGCCCATTCTGGATGGAGGTAATCCTCGACGATTCCTCCCTCGAGCGGGGCGACTTCGGTCAAATAGTAAGTCGTAACGTATGGGCGCAACCGCGCGTTCGGCAACGCGAAGCGCACCGCAACACTGTTGCTGCTTGGTCCCGTGCGATCGATTGGGCGACCCCTTGATTGACCCCGCACGTTTCATACAGGGAATGGCTTCGCAGGCGCAAGGAGGCTGGGGGGCTAATCCCGTTTGGGCTTATCGAGGGTCTGCGCGGGCGACCCCCACACCCGCTCGCGCTCCGCCATGAAAGCACCGAGCACAGGGTGCGGCAGGGCTGCATATTCGCTCGGCGTCATGTGCATGAATGCCCGAAATTCGCGCGTGAAGTGGGCGTGGTCGTGATAGTGTTCATCAATCGCAGCTTTCCAGCTGCCCTCTCCTGCCAACATAAATGCAGCCAAACTGCGCATGAATCTCTGCCTACGGAGCAGTAGCTTGGGCGGGAACCCGAAATGCTTGCGGCAAATTCTCTCAAGCGCACGAATGGAAATCCCGGCACGTTCGGCAATCTCGCCAACGCTGGAAACGTCCGTATCGACGATCGCGGCATGCACCGCACGAATGATGTCCGCTTCTGGCGTTGGCGTGTCGATCGAACGGAAGAATTCGATCAGCCGCGCGAATTCGGCTTCGTCGTCGGGCACATCGCCCATCACTTCGAGCAGCGGTGCGAATCGCGCGAAGGCCGGGTTCGTTTCACCGTCGTACAGCTGGTTGGCGTGGTCGGACGCCTGCAACCGCACGAAACGCGCCCATCCGAGCGGGAACAAGCCGACCCCCCACATGCGCGTAGTGCCCATTTCGAAGCGCACCGGGCGTGAACTCGGGCCGGTCGCGGTAAAGCGGGAATCGACGATACGCGCGCCCTCGACCATTTCCGAGACCGGCAGGTCACCCGAAAATACCCTGAGGTTGGCCCATTCGGGCTGGAGGTAGTCCTCTACCCGGTCGCCGCCCGGCACTGTGAAGGTAACGCGATAGAACGTGGTAAAGCAGCCGTCGAACTCGGCCGGCGGCGCGAAAAAGCGCACATCGATTTCGCAGTCACGCTGCACGACCCGTTGCCCCCGTTGGCGGAATGGATTGAACCCGCCCTCAAGCTTTATCTAGTCAATTTTTGACGCGAATGCGAGACTTCGGTTTCTGGCGTGGACGATGCACTCTAAGGATGAACATGCAAAGGGCGCTGCAAGCCGTTGCCCGCAGCGCCCCTGCAATTCGTAACCGTCGAAAGGTTTCGGCTTAGCCGAGCGCCTTCTTCGCCTCCGCAATGATCGAACCGAAGGCCGCGCCTTCGTTCATCGCGAGGTCCGCCATGACCTTCCGGTCGAGCTCGATGCCGGCAAGCTTCGCGCCGTGCATGAACTGCGAATAGGTGAGGCCTTCGGCGCGCACCGCGGCGTTAATCCGCTGGATCCACAGCGCACGGAAGTTGCGCTTCTTCACCTTGCGGTCGCGGTAGGCGTACTGCCCGGCTTTTTCGACCGCCTGGCGAGCGACGCGAATGGTGTTCTTGCGGCGACCGCGATAGCCCTTGGCCTGGTTGAGCAGCCGCTTGTGCTTGGCGCGGGTGGTCACACCCCGTTTGATACGTGCCATCTCGAAATACTCCTGTTGCTACCCGGCTCAGTCGAGGCCGTAAGGGGCCCACTTCTTGATCGTCTTCGCATCGGCGTCGGAGATCACAGTGGTGCCGCGGTTCTGGCGGATGTACTTCGCATTGTGGCTGATCAGGCGGTGACGCTTGCCGGCGACCCCATGCTTGACCTTGCCGCTGGCGGTGATCTTGAAGCGCTTCTTCACACCGCTCTTGGTCTTCATCTTGGGCATTTTCGTCTCCTTTGCAGGGACACGTCGGACCAGCCCTGGCAGCCCTTGTTGGCCAGGCCGGCACATGAATCACGTGTCGGTGAAGGGCGCGCCCCTAGCTGGGGAGGCGGCAAATGGCAAGCGTTGATCGGGCAATCTCGTTGTCTGTCCCGGGCTTGCCAGACAAGCGACACAATCTCGTAACGCAATCGTCAACGCCCTGACATCTGGCGCGCGTATCGCACCAGACATGATCAAACCTGTCCGAACCGCGCTTGCGCTGCTTGTCGCCGCCGTCACCACGCCCGCCGCCGCCAAGGCTCCCGAAAAGCCCAAGCTGATCGTAACGCTGGTTGTCGACCAGTTCGCGGCCGACCTGTTCGACCAGTACCGCCCAGTTTTCACCGGCGGTTTCAAGCAGCTATCCGACGGTGTCGCCTATGTCGACGGCTACCAGAGCCACGGCGCGACCGAGACCTGCCCCGGCCACTCGACAGTGCTGACCGGCCGCCATCCGTCGTCAACCGGGATCATATCGAACACCTGGTTCGATCGCTCGAACGGCGCGTGGACCTATTGCGTAGCGGTGAAAGGCGAGAACCCGTTTGCGCGCGGGCCGCAGAACCTGAAGGCCAGCACCCTGGGTGCATGGCTCAAGTCGGCAGAGCCGGGTGCGAGGGTGATTTCGATTTCGGGCAAGGACCGCGCGGCGATCATGCTCGGCGGGCACGATGCCGACGGCGAGTTCTGGTGGGGATACCGGCCCGGTTTCACCAGTTCGCCGTTTGCCGATCCGGTACCGCCCGCACTTGCTAGCCAGGTCAGCCAGTTCAATGCCGACTTGCTCGCGCGCTGGCAGCACAATCCGCCGAAATTCTGGCCAGCCGCGCTTCCGGCAGACTGTAGCGCGCTCGAACGTCCGGAGCATTTCGGGCATATCGAACTTTCGGGCCAGATGCCGCCCGCCGAATCGCAAGGCGTCGAGCGGAACCCCGCATTCCTGCGGACCGATGCGTTTCGCGACCAGCTGATGGCATCGCCGCTGATCGACCGGGCAACGCTGGAACTGGCCGAGCACCTGATCGACAGCCAGAAGCTGGGCCAGCGGCAGGCAACCGACCTGCTCGCGGTCAGCCTGTCGAGCACCGACTATGTCGGCCATCGCTACGGCAAGGGCGGGCCGGAGATGTGCGCCAACCTCCACGCGCTGGACGGCGAGCTGGCCGCGTTCTTCGCAAAGCTCGACGCGCTCGGTGTGCCATACGTCGTGGCCCTCACCGCAGACCACGGCTCGCTCGATGCGACCGAGCGGCGGCTGCAGGAAGGGCTCCCCGCGCATCGCCTCGACGGCCGCCAGTTCCTGTTCGACCTCGGAACGCACCTCCAGCAAGCGCTCGGGATCGATTACGACCCGATCGAAGCGAAAAGCCCGCAGGAGCTGTGGATCAACGCCCCGGGCGGGAAAGCCTTCCACGCCAAGATCAGGGACGCGGCGGTCGCCTGGCTCCAGCAGCGCCCGGAAGTGCGGCAGGTCTTCACTAGCGCGCAGATCGCCGCTGCCGTGCCGCCGCCCGGAACCCCGGTTGACAAGCTGACGATGGCCGAGCGGGCCCACGAGAGCTACGATCCGCAGCGCAGCGGCGATATCTTCGTAGTGCTCAACGAATTCACGACGCCGTACATGCCGCTTTCGCCGACCGACGCGATCGCCGGACACGGCTCACCGTGGGACTATGACCGGCAGGTGCCGATCCTGTTCTGGTGGCCGGGCGTGAAGGCCGAAACCATCGCTCACCCGATCGAAACGGTCGATATCGCCCCGACGCTCGCTGCCGTCGCCGGGATCGCCACGCCGAAGCTTGACGGACGCTGCCTCGATGAAGTCGCCCAATGCAGCAGCGCCGCTCGACTGGCTGCCCGCCTGCCCGGCCCGGCGACCGCCAAATTGCCGTAGCGCCGACTGCCAAGCGGCATTATCAGCCCTGACGATGGACACGATCATCTACCACAATCCCGAATGCGGGACGTCGCGCAATACGCTGGGGTTGATCCGCAATGCGGGGATCGAGCCGCACGTGATCGAATATCTCAAGACCCCGCCGAGCCGCGCAATGCTGGTTTCGTTGATCGACCGGATGGGGATCCCCCCGCGCGCGCTCCTGCGCGAAAAGGGCACCCCGTTCGCCGAACTGGGGCTCGACGACCCGTCGCTGCAGGACGAAGAGCTGATCGACGCGATGATGGCGCACCCGATCCTGATCAATCGCCCGATCGTGGTCACGCCGGAGGGCGTGCGCCTGTGTCGCCCGTCCGAAGTCGTGCTGGAGATCCTGCCGCCCCAGCACAGCGAATTCCGCAAGGAAGACGGCGAACTGGTAGTCGACGCGCGCAGAGACACTGCCGAGTGAGCTACTCGCTTTCGCAACGCCTGGCAGCGGAAGCGCTTGGCACGGGCCTGCTGGTCGCAGCGGTCGTCGGCTCGGGGATCATGGCCGAAGGCCTCTCGGCCGGGAACATGGGTGTCGCCCTGCTCGCCAACACCGTCGCGACCGGGGCGATCCTGTTCGTTCTCATCACCGTACTCGGCCCGGTTTCGGGCGCACATTTCAACCCGGTGGTCAGTGCGGTCTTCGCCCTACGCCGCGAGATTCGCTGGAGCGACGCAGCTGCGTTCTGTGCAGTGCAGGTTATCGGAGGCGTGCTCGGGACATTGCTCGCGCACGCGATGTTCGAACTGCCGCTCGTCCAGCTTTCGGCCCACGTCCGGTTCGGGACCGGCCAGTTCCTGTCCGAATGCGTAGCGACTTTCGCGCTGGTGTTCACGATCATCGGCACGCTGCGCGCGCGGCCGCAAGCGGTCCCGATCGCAGTCGCGCTGGTCATTACCGCGGGTTACTGGTTCACCGCATCGACCTCGTTCGCCAACCCGGCGGTCACGATCGCCCGGACGCTGTCCGACACGTTTTCGGGGATCGCACCGATCGATGCTGGCCCCTTCATTGCCGCGCAGCTCATCGGCGGTCTTGCCGCGTGGACCCTGGCCGAACGCCTGTTCGGCTGGACTGCGGGAGCGACCGAACAACCCTCGCTGTCCGGATCGCTCGAAGACTGAGCTCTCTCAGGGAACAAAGAGAATGGGCCCGCACCAACGGCACGGGCCCATCGCAAATTCTTGCTTCCGGCAAGTCGCCGGTGAGGCAAGTTACTTGATGTTCTTCGACCAGTAGACTTCGATGTTCTTCACCAGCGAAGCCGGCAGCGGAACGTAGTCCAGCGCCACTGCCTGGCCCTGGCCCTTTTCCAGCGCCCAGCGGAAGAATTTGAGCGCCTTCGCCGAGGAAGCGGGGTTCTTCGGGTTCTTGTACATCAGCACGAAGGTGGTCGCGGTGATCGGATAGGCCGCCGCACCCGGTGCGTTGGTCATCACGAGGTCGAAGTCCTGTGCACTGCCCCAGTCGGCGGTTGCCGCTGCAGCCTGGAACGAGGCCTTGTTCGGCAGCACATACTTGCCTGCCTTGTTCTGGATCAGAGCGTAGGTCATCTTGCTCTGCAGGACGTAGGCGTATTCGACGTAGCCGATCGAACCGGGAATCTGCTTGACGTAAGCAGCAACGCCCGCGTTGCCCTTGCCGCCGACGCCGGCCGGCCAGCTGACCGAGGTGCCTTCGCCGACCGAGCTTTTCCAGGCCGGGCTCACCTGGCCGAGGTAGTGCGTGAAGTTGAACGTGGTGCCCGAACCGTCCGAACGGTGAACTACCGTCAGGTTCGAAGAGGGCAGCTTGAGGCGCGGGTTGAGCTTCACGATCGCCGGATCGTTCCACTTAGTGATCTTGCCAGCGTAGATGTCGGCCAGCACCGGGCCGGTCAGGTGAAGCTGGCCGGGCTTGAGGCCGGGGACGTTGACAACCGGGACGATGCCGCCAATCACCAGCGGGAACTGCGCGAGGCCTGCAGCAGACAGTTCGCTCGGGTCGAGCGGCTTGTCGGTCGCGCCGAAATCGACCGTGCCGGCCTTGATCTGCGCGATACCACCGCCCGAACCGATCGACTGGTAGTTGATCGCCTCGCCGCCCATCTTCACGTAGTCGGCGGTCCATTTGGTGAGCACCGGATAGATGAAGGTCGAGCCGGCACCGGTGACCGCAGCGTTGGCGGCGGTGACGAGGCCTGCCGCTGCGACGAGTGCGAGCGGGGCGGAAAACTTGGGCATGTACATGTGAGGAGAGCCTTCCCTGAGAGTCGACGGAATCGACGACGATTGCCGTCGCCGAGAGCGCCATGCGCCCGGAAGGCTTCAACTGCGTGTCGGATTGATGACCGGCCCGTCACATTGGCCACAAACGGCGAACCCCAGTCAAATGGAGCGGCCGTGGAGGTGCATCATACCCTCTTCAGGAGGAGAGTTTAGGGGCAGTCCCGAGCCGTTGGCGTTCGCGCCAACGCTCCGATCCCCAGCGCGCGATGACCGCGTCGATCCGTTGCTTGTTCTTGCCGGAAAACGTGCCGATCGGGCCGCAGTGGTGCTGCTCCACGAGGCACGCCTCGCCAGTATCGAGCCGCAATGTCGTCAGCTCCATACCTTTGCCTGCAAGGCCGATCGTGGTCGGAGTATCGATCGGGCCGATGTGCATGAAAGGCGCGACCTTTTCGACAGGAGGCGTTTCGCCCCGGATCGCAGCAGTGATAATGCCGCGATAATCGTCGAGCGCGATCGGACCCTTGGGCATCATCCCGGGCCGGTTGCCGACAAACACGGTGGCGAACTGGTGCGTGTTGAGCACGTGGCCGTGGCCGAGGAATCCGTCTTCGAACAGGTCTTCGCCGTGATCGCCCGATACGACCAGGATCGTGTTGTCCCACACGCCCTTGGCCTTGAGCCGGGCAATCAACTGCCCGAGCCAGTAGTCTGAATTGGCGACCGCATTCCAATAGGTTTCGCGTACCTGCTTGGCATTGGCTTCATCGATCTCGTCGCGCGGAAGCGGGTGCGGATCGATCCGGCGGGCGACCCCGGGATGGTCATACGGGAAGTGCGCCGACTGGAAATTGAAATAGGCAAAGTGAGGGGTCTTCTTCCAGTCTTCCTTGCCGAAGGTATCGTCGAACGCCTTGAGCAAGTGACTTTCGTCGACCAGCAGGCTGCCCTTGGCCGCGAAATCGAACGCGCGCTGGTTCTTCAGCTTCTCCGCATCGAAGAACACATCGGCGTTGGCTTTCATCCCGACGGTTTTCGAGATGTCGCCGAAATCCTCCGCCTGCCCCGAGAAAACCCCGATGCGATAGCCGCTCGCCTTGAAATCGCGGAACATCGACGGGTCGCCGACATGCGGCACCAACGCGCCGGAGAAGATCGACTTGAGGCTTTCGGTGGTGAACGCAACGTGGCTGTAGGACGGGTAGACCATGCTGCCGTTGCGGGCGAGCGCATCGAGGTTGGGGGCGACGAGCTTGCCATTCACGCGCTTGCCGATCACGTCGCCGCGGGTCGACTCGAACACCACCACCACGACATTGGGCCGCTTGCGAGTGAACACCTGCGGCCCCAGCGGCATGCCGACGGGGACGAGGTGGAGGTCGCCGCCATACCCGTCTTCATCGATACCGTTGCCCGGGATGTCGAGCGCGAGCGGGTGGCGCGCCGGGTCGAACGGTGCGGCATCGTGCTGGATTCCGAACATGCCGTAACCGTCGCGGTCGAAATCTGTCGCGTAATCGAGCGCGCCGTCGAGCGCGCTCCAGGCAATCGTGCGCTCGAGGCCATAGGCGGCGTTGTCGCCCGAGCGGCCGACAAACCATGCGACAGTGACGAATGCCACGCCGACCGCGACCAGCACTGCCGTGCGCGGAGGGCTGGGTCGCTCCATCCCCGGCGGCAAGACGCGCAGCGCAATTCGCCAGGCGATCCAGCAGGCAACGATGACGCCGAGCAGGCATGCCGCCGCGAGCGCGATCTCGCTCAGCCCGAACAGGAACGCATCGTAGAGGCTCCCCCCGCCGAGCTGCCGGATGAGCGCAAAGCTGATCGCGTCTGAGAAATACGAATGTAACTGGTACTGCGCGGCGAGGACCATGCAGAACCCGAGCCCGTTGATCATCGCAAACAGAAGCGTCGGCGCCCATGCGGGGCGCTTGCGAGTAAGTCGCAGCGCAAGCAGCCAGCCGGCAAGTCCGACAACGGCCTGCGCAAGACCGTAGGCGAGCAGGAATTCGGCGCGCTGGCCGAAGCTCTCGATCGCACGCGACATCCCGAAGCCGCCAGTAAACAGCCCGTACTTGCGGTCGGCCAGCGCCAGTTCGATCGCCGAAACGAAAAACACGATCGCGACCGGCGCATATGCAAACAGGCGCGCCCACAGCCCGCGCGGGCGCGGCGAAGCGGTTGCATCCGTATCGAGTGCGCGAGTCGCCATCGGGCACGGTTAACGCGCCCGGCTTAGGATTTACCTAATGCCTGAGCAGCTTAGTGTCCGCAGGCCAGCGCTTCCACCACGTCATCCAGCCGTGCCGGATCGCCCAGCGCGATCACGTGCCCGTCGCTGCCCGCGTGGAGCGGCTCGCCGTTCCAATCTGCCATAGTCCCGCCAGCCCCTTCGACCACTGGCACCAGCGCGGCGAAATCGTGCAACTTGAGCCCCGCCTCGCAAACCAGGTCGATCTGGCCGCTCGCGAGCAGGCCATAGTTGTAGCAATCGCCACCCCACACCATCCGCCGATGCGCCGTCTTTCCCGCCAGCGCCATGAAATGCTCGGCCGCGTGATCGTCGAACAGGCTCGGGCTGGTCGTGGCGAGCAGTGCATCCGACAGTTCGCGACACGCCCGGGACTGTGCCGGTTGGCCGTTGAAGGTGGTCTGCTGGCCGGTTGCGCCGACCCAGCGTTCGCCGAGGATCGGTTGGTCGATCACGCCCAGGACCGGGAACCCGCCTTCAAGCAGCGCAATCAGTGTGCCGAAAATGGGTCGTCCGGCGACGAAGCTGTTGGTCCCGTCGATCGGATCGAGCACCCAGCGGCGCGACGCACCTTCACGCTCGATACCGAACTCCTCGCCCTGGATGCCATCGCGCGGGACCTCGGCGGCAAGGATCCGCCGCATTGCCTCTTCCGCCGCGCGGTCGGCTAACGTTACCGGAGATGCGTCATCCTTCGCTTCAAGCCCGATCGCACCGCGCCAATAGGGGCGGATCGCTGCACCAGCCGCATCGGCAAGCCGGTTGGCGAGCGCGAGATCGTCGGCCAGCGCCACGTCAGTCGAACAGGCTGGAGACCGAACTTTCGTCGGCAATCCGGCGTACGGCCTCGCCGATCAACGGCGCAATCGTCAGGAACCGGATGCGCTTGGAATCGCTTGCCGCATCGGTCGCCCGGATCGTGTCGGTGATGACCAGTTCCTCAAGCGCAGACCCATCGACCCGGGCCACAGCACCACCCGACAATACGCCGTGGGTGATATAGGCCGCGACCGACTTTGCGCCGCCATCAAGAAGAGCCTGCGCCGCATTGCACAGCGTCCCGCCCGAATCGACGATGTCGTCAATCAGGATGCAGTGGCGGCCCGAGACGTCGCCGATGATGTTCATCACTTCGGATTCGCCCGGCCGGTCACGCCGCTTGTCGACGATGGCGAGCGGCGCGTTGTCGAGCCGCTTGGCCAGCGCACGGGCGCGCACAACGCCGCCAACGTCGGGGCTGACGACCATCAGCTCGCGATCGCCGTATCGCGCCTGGATATCGGCAGCCATCACCGGGGCGGCGAACAGGTTATCGGTCGGGATATCGAAGAAACCCTGGATCTGACCTGCATGGAGGTCGACCGAAAGCACGCGATCGGCACCGGCTTCGGTGATCAGGTTGGCGACCAGCTTGGCGCTGATCGGTGTGCGCGGCCCGGGTTTGCGATCCTGCCGGGCATACCCGAAATAGGGGACCACTGCAGTAATCCGGCTTGCCGACGCGCGCTTGAGCGCATCGATGCAGATCAGCAGTTCCATCAGGTTGTCGTTCGCCGGAAAGCCGGTCGACTGGATCAGGAAGACATCCTCGCCACGCACGTTCTCGTGGATTTCGACGAACACTTCCTCGTCGGCGAAGCGGCGGACGCTGGCGTCGGTCAGCGGCATTTCGAGGTAACCTGCAATCGCCCGGGCGAGCGGGAGGTTCGAATTGCCGGACATGATCTTCATCGTCGTTCCCTCGAATATACGTGAGGCAGAATCGGTCAATGCGGGCTTAGCCGCGAGTCACGCGATTGCAACAGGGGTCGCCGCAGGTTTTGGACAGGCGGGGCGCAACCTAGATGCGATGCTCGCCCTTGATCCACCGCACGGTGCCGCTGCTGGCGCGCATCACTACGCTTTCTGTCGTCATCTTCCCGCCGCGCAGGCGCTTGACCCCGTCGAGCAACGAGCCGTCGGTGACCCCGGTGGCGGCAAAAATGCAATCGCCACGCGCGAGCTCTTCAAGCTTGTAGATCCGGTCGAAGTCCTTGTCGGCGATGCCCCACTTGCGGGCCCGCGCTTTTTCGTCGTCGTTGCGGAATACCAGCCGGCCGTTGAACTGACCGCCGACGCAGCGCAGCGCCGCAGCTGCCAGCACACCTTCCGGGGCACCGCCCTGGCCCATGTACATATCAATAGTGGTATCCGGATCGGTCACTGCGATCACGCCTGCGACATCGCCGTCGCCGATCAGCACTACGCCGCATCCCAGGCTGCGCAGTTCGGCGATGAGTTCTCCGTGGCGCGGACGGTCGAGCACGCACACGATAATGTCACCTGGCTCCACGCCCTTGGCGGCAGCAACCGCCTTGACGTTCTCGGTCGGGCTCTTGGCGAGGTCGATGATGCCTTCGGGATAGCCGGGGCCGACCGCGAGCTTGTCCATATAGGTATCGGGCGCGTTGAGCAGGCAGCCTTCCTCGGCCGCGGCCAGCACCGCCAGCGCGTTGGGTCCGGCCTTGGCGGTGATCGTTGTGCCCTCGAGCGGGTCGAGCGCGATATCGATCTTCGGGCCCCGGCCCGGTGCACCACCGACCTTTTCACCGATATAAAGCATCGGCGCTTCGTCGCGCTCGCCCTCGCCGATCACGACGGTGCCGTCCATGTAGAGCTCGTCGAATGCCTTCCGCATCGCTTCGACCGCTGCAGCATCAGCTGCCTTCTCGTCGCCTCGCCCGACCAGCTTGCTGGCGGCGATCGCTGCGGCTTCGGTCACCCGGACCATCTCGAGTACGAGAACGCGGTCGAGAACGTGGGATGCGGAAGGTTTCGTCTTGTTCATGGCCAATTCAGTCCCGGAAGCGAGGTTTGGCGCCCGGTAGCCCAAGGAGCCCGCGATTGTCGAGCAGCGCGATGCCGGTTGTCCTCCTTGCGCTGATCGCAGCCGCGCCCGCAGCTGCGCAGGACAACGCGGTGGCCGTGCCAGCCGCGCAGCAAAACGTCACCGCGAAGCAAGCGATCGAGACCGCCAAGCAGGCCTACGGCCCGCCGACACCGCAGTCGCAAAAGGCCTGTCCAACGCCGAAGCCCGGCAGCCCGATCGTGGTGTGCGCGCAAGTCGAGGACCAGAGCCAATTCCGCGTCAAATCGAGCGCCGAGCTCGATCCGACCGGGGCCGGGGCGAAAGATGATATTCCGCGCGCGCCCGATCTCGCACCGCACTATCCCGGGCCGGTGGTCGCGCGCGGATGCTTCGTCCCGCCATGCCCGCCGCCGATGCCCAAGCTGATCGACCTCAAGGCGATCCCCGAAGCGCCGCCCGGATCAGACGCCGACCGCGTAGCACACGGGCTGGCCCCGACCGGGTACGAAGGACCGCCCGTCAAGCCAAAGCCCAAGAGCGATTCTGCTCGGAAAGGCGAGGGCCCTGGCGGCACCGAAGCGGATACAGCGAAGACCGGTCCGGATCGAGCTCCCGCGCCTGCCGGGCAGCCCGCCACTAGGCAGCCAGGATAGGCATCACCAACGGCCGGGCAGTCAGGCTCTCCGACCCTTCGAGCAAGCGTAGCGCTTCGGTAACGCAGCGCTCGGGCCCCTCGTGGACCACCATCGCCACCAGCACTTCGCCACCCTCTTCCTCGCGGCCCTGCTGGATCAGGCTTTCGATCGAAACGCCCGCGTCGCGCATTGCGGCGGTGATTTCCGCCAGAACGCCAGGCCGGTCAGCCACCGTGAAACGAATATAATTGCGTCCGCTACGCTCGCCGGCATCGGCAGGTTCGAGCGGTGCGAGTTCGCCGACCGGGACCGAGAATGCCGGGCCCGCTTCGCCGCGCGCGATATCGATCAAGTCGGCAACCACGGCGCTGGCGGTCGGTCCATCCCCCGCCCCTGCACCCTGGAACAGCAAGCGGCCGGAGAAATTGCCTTCGGCGACAACTGCGTTGGTCGGGCCGTCAACGTGCGCCAGAGGATGACCTTCGGGAACGAGGCACGGACGGACCCGCTGGAGCAGGCGGACCGACCCATCGCCGTTGCCCTCGATATCCGCCGTTCCGACCAGGCGGATCACGAACCCGAGATCGTCGGCGCGGGCAATATCGGCTGCCCGGACGCGGCTGATTCCTTCGGAAGCGACTTGCGCAAAGTCGAGCCGCGCGCCGAACGCGATCGCGGCCAGGATCGCGAGCTTGTGCGCGGCGTCGATCCCTTCGATGTCGAACGTCGGGTCCGCTTCCGCAAACCCGCGCGCCTGGGCTTCGGCCAGCACATCGGCAAAATCGGCACCGGTATCTTCCATCGTCGAGAGAATGAAATTGCACGTACCGTTGAGGATTCCCTGCACGCTTTCGATGGCGTTGGCCGCCGCGCCTTCGCGCAAGCCCTTGATCACCGGGATACCGCCGGCAACCGCTGCCTCGAACTTGAGCGGGATACCTGCGGCTTCGGCCGATTCGGCAAGCGACAGGCCGTGGTGAGCGATCATCGCCTTGTTCGCCGTCACTAGCGCCTTGCCTTCGCGGATCGCGTTGCGGGCGAGCGTCAGCGCGGGCCCGTCGGCACCGCCGACCAGCTCGACCACCGCCTCCACATCGCTGCGGGAGGCCATTGCGGTCATGTCGTCGCACCAGTCGAACGCCGACAGATCTACCCCGCGATCCTTGTCTCGATCGCGGGCACTGACCGCGACAACCTGCAACCGGCGACCAGCGCGCGCCGTAATCAACGCGGCATTGGCCTCCAACAGGCGAATCACGCCCGCGCCAACGGTCCCCAACCCGGCAAGCGCAATCCGCAGCGGTTCGGCCATGTCCGTCGTCTACTCCTGATTCGCGGTAGTCATGTGGCGCGCTCTAGGCGAGGCATCACCGCAGGGCCAAGATAGAGAAACTATCGACCCGCCAGCCTCAGCGGGTAGCGAGTGTGCGTTCGCACGGCCCGAGTTGCCGGATCACGAAGGCATAGTCGGCTACCGCCAGCTGGCGCGATGTCGCATCGCGGGTTAGGTTGGCTGCACCGGGCAACTGCTGCGGCAGGAAGCAGGCCAAGCGATACCACGCCAACGTATCACGCTGCGGCGGGCGCGCTGCCTGGTCGACGATCTCCGAATAGGAAACGCCCCAGACAGGGGCCATCCCGGGACGCCGGACAATCGAAATCGAAACCGGGTCGCCGCTCTGGGTCGAAAGGAACATCTGGGTTTCGGATTCGCCTACAAGGTTTCCGGGCACTGCCAGGACGTCGCGAACCCCGGTAACGACCGGCGGCGCGTCGGTAGCCGCCATCGCCGTAAGGATCGGGCGCAGGCGGGCTTCAAGGTCTGGCGTCCACGGCTGCTGCGCACCCGGCCCGACCAGTTGCAACTCGTCGGGGCGGCCCGGCACGGCACGCGCGAACAGGATGAACTCACGCTTCTTCAGCTTGGGTGCCTTGCCGCGCGGATCGAGCGGAACATCGACGAGGTACTTGACCGATTCGCCAAGCGGCGCGCTGCCTGAAATGAGCGCCAACGTGTCGGCCTCGACATACAGTCGAACCATCCCCGGCGCGACGCTCGGCGCGCGCTCGGGAGGCAGGGCAATCTGACCGCTAACCCGCACGTGAACCACCTCGGAAGCGGCGTCCGACAAGTCCGCCAAGTCGGCGTAAGTCAGCGTGGGCTCACTCGCAAATCCGCTTACCTGATCCTGAGCGACAACCGGATGGACCGCCGGAAGAAGGCTGGTCGCGATTACCGCAAGCGGAGTCATTCGCCTGACAAACGGACGGATCGGTCGAATCATCGGTTCCTCCAAATCGACCCGCGTAGCCGAGGCCGGAAACTGGATCGAATGCCACGCGTTGCAGACGAGAAGCGCTGAATCCGGGGTGAACCGATAAAGGGTTTGCTTGGGGGAGCCTAGATAGCTAAAGGTCCGGTCAGACCGGGAGAGGATACTCAACAACAAACCCGGCTGGCTGTTCCGGATCTTCGGGGATCCGGAGGCCGAGACAGGGCATCGCACCAGGTGTCCTGCAGGGTGGACAGCTATGAATTGATTGGGCGCAGGCTCTGCCCGCGTTGCCAATCGTGTTTTTGCCGGACCTAGTCCGGCCTGAGACTATGGAGTGATGCGACTGAATGGCCTACGCTGACCAACAGATGAGCGGCAGCAGAATTGTCGCGATTATCATCGTTGCGCTCATCCATATCGCTCTCGGCTACGCATTGGTCACCGGGCTCGCCTATTCGGCGGTCAAGAAGGCGATCGAGCGCGTGACGACGGTCGATATCAAGGAGCCGCCGCCGGAGAAGAAACCACCTCCGCCACCGCCGAAGCAGGATAATCCGCCGCCGCCGATCGTTGCCCCGCCGCCGCCAATCAACATTGCGCCGGCCCCGCCGCCGATCCAGACTCAGCCGACGATCCCGCCGCCGGCACCGCCCGTGCTGCGCGTGCCTCCGCCGGCACCACCGGCACCGCCTTCGCGGGCCCGTGGCGCATCGCCGGACAACCTCCAACGGTGGGCTGCTCGTATCCAAGGCGACTATCCGTCGGCTGCGCTCCGCCGCAATGAATCGGGGACGGTGACGATGCAGATCACCATCGGTGCGGATGGACGCGTCCAGGGCTGTAATGTGATTCGCAGTTCCGGTTCGAGCTCGCTCGACGACGCTGCCTGTCGCGGCATGCAGCGCTACGCACGCTACAATCCCGCGCTCAACGATGCCGGCGATCCTGTTTCGTCGACAACCAGCCAATCGATTCGCTACGTGCTGCCGGACTGATTTCCGCAGCGACGCCAAGATACAACTATCGTTCTGAAGAGGACTACTCGCTATGATTATCCAAATTCTTGCCGCCGCCGCTGAGGGCGCCGCACCCAAGACCCAGTTCGGCTTCCTCGAGGCCCTCCAGCAGGGCGGGCTGATCGCCTACTCGATCTTCAGCGTGCTGGTGATCATGTCGGTCGGATCGTTCTACATCCTGTTCACCAAGTGGTTCGAGCAGCAGAAGATCTTCAACCAGTACAAGACCGTCCGCACCACCTTCTGGCGTGCGCCCAACCTCAAGGAAGGTGCCGCCAAGCTGCCCAAGAACAGCGCGTGGCGCCAGGTGGTCGATGACGGCCTCGCTGCGGAAGACCAGCACGGCAAGATGACCGATAGCCTCGAAGCCCACGACTGGCTGCACGGCACGCTGGCGCGTTCGGAAGCCTCTATCAACTCGAAGCTCGCTGGCGGCCTGCCGTTCCTCGCGACCGTCGGCGCGACCGCTCCGTTCGTCGGCCTGCTCGGTACGGTTATCGGCATCTACCGCGCGCTGATCGCGATCGGCCTTGCCGGTTCGGCCTCGATCGACAAGGTCGCGGGCCCGGTCGGTGAAGCGCTGATCATGACCGCGATCGGTCTGCTCGTCGCGGTTCCTGCGGTGCTCGCCTACAACTGGCTGCAGAGCCGCAACAAGCGGATCGCCGAGATGATGTCGGGCTTCTCGACCGATATCCTCGCCAACATCAACTCGAAGGGTGCCGTCAAGCCGGCCATCGCCAGTGCGCCAGCCAAGGCTGCCCCGGCGAAGCCCGCCGGTGGCGTTCCGCCCAAGAACTGATGTCTTCATCCGTGTGGCCGAGCATTCTGTTCGGTCACACGGTTGCCACACCCGTGCGCGAAGTTTTGAGATAGGATAGAATTCCATGGCGATTTCGACAGGCGGAGGCGGTGCCGAAACACCGATGTCGGACATCAACACCACGCCGCTCGTGGACGTGATGCTGGTGCTCCTGATCATCTTCCTGATCGCGGTCCCGGTCGCGATCCAGACGATCGACAAGCTGCACATTCCGATCATGGTTTCGACCGAGTCCAAGAACAAGGTCGACAACCTGCTGCTTACTGTGACCACGACCGACGACAATGGACTCAGCGCTGGCCAGAAAGGCTACCAGGGCGCTTCGCGCAACGGCGAATGCCGGGTCTACTTCAACAACCTGACCCCGGTGACCTCGCAGGAGCTTTACGACGACGCTTTCAAGCGGCTCGACGCGATCGTGAAGCGCGTGGGCGGCCCGGCCGAGATGATGAAGAACCCGGACGAGATTCCGCAGGTCCAGATTCGCGGTGACGTCAACGCCCCGTGGCGCTGCATTGCCGGCACGATCTACAACGTGCAGGCGGCCGGTTACCCCACCGTCGGCTTCATCTCCAACCCGGTCGATCCCAACGGCTGATCGGGCTGGCGACACGTAATTCAGGAGTAATTTCTCATGGCAATGTCAGGCGGCAAGGACGACGGTTCGCCGATGATGGAGATGAACACGACGCCGCTTATCGACGTCATGCTCGTCCTGCTTATCATGTTCATTATCACGATCCCGGTGGCGACCCACTCGGTCAACATCGACCTGCCGGCACCCAATCCGAACCCACCGCCGCCCAACATGATCCAGCCGATCAAGAACAAGATCGTGCTGACGCCGGACAACCTGATCCTGTGGAACGGCACCCAGATCGATGGAAGCGAGTTGGTGCGCAACCTCGAGGCGACCAAGGCCATCGATCCCGCGCCCGAACTGCAGTACGAGCCTGATGCACAGGCGAGCTACGACCTCTCGGTGCGGGTGCTCAACATCATCAAGGCATCGGGCGTGACCAAGTTCGGCTTTGTCGGCAACGAAAAGTATCGGTCATTCGGCAAGTAACTGTACGCTGAAGGGCCTTGTGGCAAACTGATAGAGGGGCGGAGCGATCCGCCCCTTTTGCATGGTTCGTAAGGCCACTCACAGGCTAACTAGCTGTATGTCGAATCACACAAGCATCAGCCGCGAAATGCCCTCTGTCGCGGATTACCTCCGCCTCAGGCACGAGGCTGGTCTGAGCCCCTTCACTCCCGAGGCGGCCGCGGCAGGACTTGCGGGTACCATCGAAGCGGTTTTGGTTCGCGCCAACGGTGAGGCGATCGGGATGGGGCGGGTGATCGGCGACGGCGGGTTGTTTTTCCAGGTCGTCGATATCGCGGTCCTGCCCGAATTCCAGGGCCGCGGCTTAGGCAAACGGATCATGGCGGCGCTGATGGGGGCCCTCGCAGAGCGCATACCCTCACGCGCCTATGTAAGCCTGGTCGCCGACGGCGATGCGCAACACCTCTACGCGCAATACGGATTTGAATCGGTAGCGCCAAAGTCGCTCGGCATGGCGCGGTGGATCGATCCCGCTCAATCGGACTCGTCGCCTTCGACCTGAGGCTCGATCCGCATTGCGGCTGCGGCAAGGGTTTCCGCTTCCAGCAGCAGCTCTTCGTCGATCGAGCCTTGCGGCAGGCTCTCTCGCCCGATCATCGTCATCACCGGAACCGCCAGCGGGCTCACCCGATCGAGCTCGACATGGACCAGTTGATCCACCGCCCGGTCGAGCAGGTCGGCAAGCCGTGACACGTCGGTCAGCCGCGCACGGGCGTCGGCCCACGCCGCTTCGAGGAGGACGTGCTCGGGCTCATACTTGCGCAGCACGTCGTAGATCAGGTCGGTCGAGAACGTCACCTGCCTGCCAGTCTTGCGCTTGCCCGGATGCTGGCGTTCGACCAACCCGGAGATTACTGCGACTTCGCGAAACGCCCGGCGCAGCAAGTGCGATTCGGTCACCCAGTCGACGAATTCATGCGCGAGAATATCCGCCGAGAGCAGCGGCGCGGGATCGGCCACCGGGCGAAGGCCCCAGACGGCCAGCGAATAGTCGTTGGCGATGAACCCGCCGGGAGCCAGCCCTCGCTCCTCCATCCGCCGGGTGATAAGCATCCCCAGGCTCTGGTTCGCATTCCACCCTTCGAACGTATAGTAGACGCTGTAATGCTTCTTCGCGTGCGGGAAACTCTCGACCAGGAGTTTTCCGGGCCCCGGCATCTTGCTCCGCCAGTCCTGCACTTCGAGCCATTCGCGCACGTCGTCGGGGAACCGCCCCCAGCTTGCCCGATCAACCAGCATTTCCTGCACGCGTCCGGCAAGGTGCGTGGTAAACGGCAGCCGCAAGCCCGTGTAACTCGGGATCGTTGCCGCAGTCTTGCCCGCACGTACCTGCAGTTCCATGTCCCTTAGCTGTTCGACCTCGAGTGTCATCCCGGCAAACCGGAAGGTATCGCCCGGTCGCAAGGCGGCGGCGAACCGCTCCTCGACCTTGCCGAGCGACCTTCCGTTGCGAAAGCGGACATCGATCATTTCCGAATCGACGATGATCCCGGCATTCATCCGGTGGCGCGTGGCGTGCTCGGGGTGCGCCAATCGCCACCGCGCTTCGCCACTCTCGTTCGCCGGCTCGCGCACGATCCGGTGGAATTTGTCGTAGGCCTTCAGTGCATAGCCGCCGGTTGCCACGAAGTTCAGCACACGCTGCCAGCCCTCCGCATCGATCGATGAATAGGGAAGGCTCGAGCGCACTTCCGCCAGCAGCGCATCTTCCCCGAACGGTCCAGCGCAGGCACAGGCCATCACATGCTGGGCGAGCACGTCGAGCCCGCCGGGGCGGAAATCCTCGCCATCGCGCTGACCGTTGTCGACCGCATCCTTCGCAGCAGTCGCTTCGAGGAATTCGAACCGGTTGCCGGGCACGAGGATCGCGCGGCTGGGCTGGTCCAGCCGGTGATTGGCGCGCCCGATCCGCTGCAGCAGGCGGCTCGATCCCTTCGGCGCTCCCATCTGCACCACGCAGTCGATGTCGCCCCAATCGACCCCCAGATCGAGGCTGGCAGTCGCGACCAGCGCGCGCAGTTCACCCCTCGCCATTGCCCCTTCGACCTTGCGCCGCGCCTCCTTGCTGAGCGACCCGTGGTGGATCCCGATCGGCAGGTTGTCCTCGTTCGCATCCCACAGAAGCTCGAACACGTATTCGGCGAGGAAGCGCGTGTTGGTGAACACCAGTGTGGTGCGGTTGCGGCGGATTTGCTCGTAGAGTTGCGGTATCGCCCAACGACCCGCGTGCCCGCCCCACGGTACCCGCTCCTCGATCGGCAGGAGGATCTCGACCTCGGGTGCCGCACCCCTCTCGCCTTCCACCAGCGTCACGCTGTCGAGATCGCCCCACGGCGCGAGCCATGCACGGAAGCCCTCCTGATCCGCAACCGTGGCGGAAAGCGCCGCGCGCTGCATCTGCGGCGCGATCGCTTGTAGCCGGGTGAGAGCAAGCGCCAGCAGGTCACCGCGTTTGCCGGTCGCGAACGCATGGACCTCGTCGATCACCACCCGCCTAAGCCCGGCGAACAGCGTGAAGCTGTCGGGGTAACTCAGCAAAAGCGAGAGCGATTCGGGCGTGGTCAGCAGGACATGCGGCGGACGGACGCGCTGGCGCTTTTTGCGATCGGATGGCGTATCGCCGCTTCGCGTTTCAACCCTGATCGGCAGGCCGATCTCTTCGATCGGCGCAACGAGGTTGCGCTGGACGTCATGCGCCAGCGCCTTCAAGGGCGAGACGTAGAGCGTGTGGATTCCTTCCGGCGGTGCCGACCCGCCCAATCGCGAAGGACAAAAATCCGCCAACGTGGGCACGAACCCGGCAAGCGTCTTGCCGGCCCCGGTGTCGGCCACCAGCAGCGCGTGCTGGCCGGAATCGCTCGCCGCGAGCATCTCGGCCTGGTGTCGCCGCACCCGCCAGCCACGCGCCGAAAACCAGTCGGCCAGTTCGGGAGGGAGCGGATCGGTCTGCGCCATTCCTGCAGGAAAAGCATGGCAACGGCGAAACCTCCAGCCCAATCGGGCTTGCGGGCGCGGCCAAGAAAAAGGCCCGACTGGAAATCCAGCCGGGCCGTAAAGTCTGGGAGAGGATGCCTGAAAGGCAGGCTATTTGTGCATTGCACAAGTTCATTTCGCAACTGCAAAAAACGCCAGCCCCCGGTGCGAAATATGCAACAGAGCTAATATGCGTTTTATTTCAGTGCCCCAGGTAAACGCGCTCGTTCGAAAACACGCCTAGTTGTCGTTGCCGTCGGATTGTCCCGCTGCGCTTTTCGCCGCGCGATCCTCGTCCGCCGTCTCCATGCCGGCCTTGAGCTTCGCTTGGCTGAGACCAGTCAATTCCGACAGTCGTGCCCGATCCGCAGCGGACAGGTCGTTCCAGGTCCGCATCGGCGGCAACTTGGCAGTCGCCGCTTTCACTTCCTGCTCCATGCTGGCAAACGAGCCGAGCATTTGCGGCAGCGACTTCATCATCGCGCTGAGGAAGCGCGGGTCGCTCGCGATCGTCATCGACTTGCGGGCGAAGGCCTGTCCGCTTTCGGTCGAGAAGAACGCCCCGATATCGGTCAGCTGCGCGGAATCGAAATCGGCGGCGTAGACCTCGGCCATGGCCTTGCGCATTGTCGGTTCGATCGCCGACATGGCCTTTGTCAGCGCACCCTGGATGGCATCCATCTGCACCTTGCGGCGCTCCTGCCACGCCGGGTCGAGCAATGCAGAAGCCTCTGCCGCCTGCTGCTTGTCGAGCGCGAGGTCCGAACCCATCGCGCCAATCTGCCTAGCGACCTCGGCGCTCGAAGGCTGCTCGATCTTGCTCATGATCGGCCCGAGGATCTTGTTGAACATCGATCCCATGACCTCGCCATAGGTCCCGGGCGGGATCATCTTGTCGACCACTTGCTGCGCGAGCGGCACGCGGGCTTCCTGTTCAGGCGTGAGCGGCTCCGCCTTGAACATCGCCCCGAGCATTTCCATCGCTTTCTCGGGCGACTTGGCTTCGTCGGCTGTTGCAGTCGAATCCTGCGCCCGCAGCGGTTGCGCGGCCAGAACAAGCGAAGCTGCGCCCATTGCGATCATCGCCTTGCGAAACATGTCTTTCTCCCCAATTCGCCCGTGCTCAGTGCCCGGCTTGCGCTCCGCGTTCGAGACCGGACAGCTTCAGCTGTTCGTCGATCTGCGCCACCAACCGGTCGAGCCCGGCCTGATCGTCGCTTTCGGCCCGCGCGACGAGTACGTCCTGTGTGTTCGATGCGCGCAGCAGCCACCAACCGTCGTCGGTGGTGACCCGCACCCCGTCGGTCCCGTCGACCTGGGCATCGCTGTTCGCCAACCGCGCCTTGACCTCATCGATCGCGGCAAACTTGCGGGTCTCGTCGACCTGGAAGCGCATCTCGGGCGTGTTGACCATCGCCGGCATTTCTCCGCGCAACTGCGTGACCGATTTGCCCAGCCGCGCCGAAGCCGCGATCAGTCTGATCGCCGCGTAGAGTGCGTCGTCGTAACCGTAGTATTCGTCGGCGAAAAACACGTGTCCGCTCATTTCGCCGGCGAGCGGCGCGGAAACTTCCTTCATTTTGGATTTAATCAGGCTGTGCCCGGTCTTCCACATCACCGGCTTGCCGCCGTGCTTCGCAACATGGTCGAACAGTGAGCGGCTCGCCTTCACATCGGCGATCACCGTCGCGCCGGGACGCCTTGCAAGCAGGTCTTCGGCGTAGATCATCAACAGCTGGTCGCCCCAGATCACCCGGCCTTCACCGTCGATCGCTCCGATCCGGTCGCCGTCGCCATCGAAAGCCACTCCGAAATCGAGGGACTTTGCGGAGACGAGCCTTTGCAAATCCTCAAGGTTGGCCGGGACAGTTGGATCGGGATGATGATTGGGAAACGAACCGTCGACCTCGGTGTAGAGAAGGTGGTGCTCCCCCGGGAGCCGGGCGGCAAGCGCCTCGAGCGCGGGGCCAGCCGCACCGTTGCCCGCGTCCCAGCCGATCCGAAGAGCAGACAGCCGATCGTCGCCAATCCCGGAGAGCCCGTCGAGCAGGCGCTCGATATAGGGCTCGAGCACCTCGCGGCTCTCGACCTCGCCGGTCCCGTCGCGCCAATGCCCGCTGGCAGCAAGACGGCCGATCGCAAGGATATCCTCGCCAAAGAACGGCCGTCCCATGAATACCATCTTGAAGCCATTGTAATTGGCGGGATTGTGGCTGCCAGTTATCTGAATGCCGCCATGCACATCTTCAGCTGACGCTTCGGCGTAGTAGAGCATCGGGGTCGCTGCGAGGCCGATCCGCACCACGTCGCACCCGCTCGCGGTCAGCCCTTCGATCAGCGCCGATTCGAGCATCGGCGAACTGACCCGCCCATCGTAACCCACCGCAACCTTCTTGCCGCCCGCCTGCCGCAGCATCGTGGCGAACCCGCGCCCGATCGCGCGGGCATCGTCGGGCCCAAGCGTTTCGCCGATGATCCCGCGAATGTCGTATTCGCGAAGCACGGTGGGATCGAACGTGTGGCTCACTTTACACCCTTCCTTAGCTTGCCCGGTCGGGCAGTTCGGCCAGCAGCAGGTCGCGTGCGGCATTGGCTTCGTGGACCTGCTCGCTGGTCCCCCCGCGATCGGGATGCACCACTGCGATCAGCCTTCGATGGGCTTCGATGATCTGCGTGTGCCCGGCATCTGCCGACACCCCGAGCAGCTTGCGCGCACGAAACAGCGCCTGCTGCCGCGTCGGTTGCTCACCCAGATAGTACCACGGCCATCGCCCCAGGATCATGCGGCAGGCAAATGACAGGATTGCGGCAACGAGCAGCAGGCGGATCATGACGCCTTACTGCCAGCAGCGTCAGGCAAACGCCAGTTCGGGTTCGCGCTTTGCGGGCATCGGCAGGTTGAGCGAGGCGACCAGTTCGCGCAGTTCCTGCCGCGCCACCAGATGGCTGGTGCCAAGTTCGCCCAGGTGCCCCTTGTCGAGCAAGGTCAGCCCCGAGGGGAACAGCTCGCGATAGATCACGCGTTCCGAGAGGCCTTGCGCCACGCGGAAACCGACTCGCTTCGAGAGTTCCTTCAGCGCCTGTTCGATGCGGGCCATGTTGCGCGCCTCTATGTGGCCGGTGCGGTTGCGCACCACCACCCAGTCCATTTCGCGCCGCCCCTGCTCGAGCTGGGCGCGGCCGCGCTTGATCCGCGCCTCCCAGATCAGCTCGGCGTAGAACGATAGCCGCCGGACCTTGAAGGTCTCGGCATCGACCTGTCCGATCAGGTCGAAATCGACGAAGCTGTCGTTGAGCGGCGTCACCAGCGTATCGGCCTCGGTCGCTGCATGGCGGGCGAGCGGATCGTCGCGTCCGGGAGTGTCGAACACCACGAAGTCGACGCCTTCGCCGATTTCGGAAACGTTCGCCTCCAGCTCTGCCGGATCGCTGCTGTCGAGCACGTCGAAGCGCGCAGTCGGCAGCTCGATCCCGCGCCGCGCCGCGGTTTCCTTGCGGTTCTCGAAATAGCGGTAGAGCGTGCGCTGGCGCGGATCGAGGTCGATCGCTGCCACCCGCGCCCCGCGATAGGCCAGCGCCACCGCGATATGCACGGCCGTGGTCGACTTGCCCGTGCCGCCCTTCTCGTTCGCGAAGACTATGCGGTGAGGGGCGGCGTGCGGCACAGCGATGGTTCCTGTAACTTGCAATTGTCTGCGAACGCCTTGCCGCGCTAGGGCACAGGCGAGCAATCACCCGGTAGTATCCAAGGCACCGACCCCATGCAAACCGTGACTACGCGCAAGATGTTGAGAACAGCGGTCGATGAACTGCGCGCTGCAGGGCGCACGCTCGCACTGGTGCCGACGATGGGGGCGCTGCACGAAGGGCACCTGTCGCTGGTCCGCGAGGCGCAAACCCGCGCCGATGCAGTGGCGGTGTCGATCTTCGTCAATCCGGCCCAGTTCGGACCCAACGAGGACCTTGACGCCTATCCGCGCCGGATGGCGGAAGATTCCGCTTTGCTGGTGGCCGAAGGGGTCGACCTGCTATGGGCCCCCACGGTCGATGAGATGTATCCCGCGGGCTACGCCACCAACATCTCGGTTTCAGGTGTCAGCGAAGGGCTTTGCGGCGCGGCGCGGCCGGGTCATTTCGATGGCGTGGCGACGGTGGTGTGCAAGCTGTTCAACCAGGTGCGGCCCGATTTCGCGCTGTTCGGCGAGAAGGACTGGCAGCAACTGGCAGTGATCCGCGCGATGGCGCGCGATCTCGACCTGACGCAGCCTTCAGTCGAGTGCATTCTTGGCGTGCCCACCGTGCGCGAGGCGGACGGGCTCGCGCTGTCGAGCCGCAACCAGTATTTGTCGCAGCAGGAGCGCGCCGATGCCGCTGCTCTGCCGCAGGCGATGCGCGATGCGATCGCGGCGCTCAAGGCCGGCAGCGCGGTGGGTGCGACGCTCGCTGCGCTCGAAGCGCACCTGCTGCAAGCCGGGTTCGACTCGGTCGACTATGCCGAACTGGCCGATGCGGTGTCGCTGAAGCCGCTCGAAACGCTTGGCGAGGGTCCCATGCGCCTGCTCGTCGCAGCGCGAATCGGTGGGACCCGGCTGATCGACAACATGGCGGTTTGACATGCCGCCAGTTGTGAACCTCGGGCCACTGGCGCTGGCCAGTGATCGGCTGCTTGCCGTCGGGCTGATGATCGCATTCGTCGCTGCACTCGACTGGTTGGCCGGACGACGTTCGCCGGGCGGAGCGACCTTGACCAGCACCTTAGTGCTCCTCCTCGGGGTGGCTGCGGCACGGTTGGCGTATGTCCTCGGACACGTGGGCGCGTTCGCTGCCGATCCCGCCTCGACAATAGCCCTGTGGGAAGGGGGCTTTGCCGCATGGGCCGGGTTCCTCGCTGCGTCCGCCGTGCTTGCCTGGAGATTGCGTCCCGCGCGACTGCGCTTTCGGGGCCTCGCGCTTCTGGCGCTCGCAGCGGCGTTATGGTTCGTGGGCATTGCTCTGCTCACTCCGCCTCCCAAGCCAATGCCTGCGTTGCCTGCCCTGACCGATGTCACCGGGAAGCCGGTTTCACCCGCCGACTTGCATGGAAAGCCCTATGTGCTGAACCTGTGGGCAACGTGGTGCCCGCCGTGCCGCCGCGAACTTCCGATGCTTGCGGCGCAGGCAAGGGACAATGCTGTTCCGATACTGCTGGTGAACGAGGGGGAGGACAAGGCGACAGCTATTCGCTTCCTCGCTCAGAACCATGTTGCGCCAGACCACATCGTGCTCGACAGCGATGCCGGATTGGCGCGTTCGCTTGGCGCATCCGGCTTGCCGGTCTCATTGTTTGTCGATGCCAAGGGCCGAATTGCCATTGGCCATTTCGGACAAATCTCACGCGCCGCTGTCGAGGATGGTATCGCGCAGATCGAAAAGTAGGGAATTGGAGCGGGTAAGGGGAATCGAACCCCTCTAGCCAGCTTGGAAGGCTGGAGCATTACCACTATGCTATACCCGCTCGGGCCGCAGGCGCTTGCCACGCCGATCGCGCCTTCGTCAACATGTCTTGTGATGTCGGCTCAGTCGCCCTCGAAATCGATCAGCGCGTCGACTTCGACCCCCGCCTCGCGCAACCGCGCAGCGCCGCCGAGGTCGGGCAAGTCGATCACGAACAGGGCGCGGTCGACAACGGCTCCTGCTTGGCGCAGCAACTTCGCGGCGGCAAGCGCGGTGCCACCGGTCGCGATCAGGTCGTCGACGATCGCAATCCGCTGCCCGGGGCGGATCGCGCCCGGATCGATCTCGAGCCGGTCGGTGCCGTACTCGAGCGCATAGTCGACCCCGATCGTTTCCACCGGCAACTTGCCCGGCTTGCGCACCGGGATGAATCCAAGCCCCAGCTCGATCGCCACTGCGGCGCCGAAGATGAACCCGCGCGCTTCCATTCCGGCTATTGCCTCGGCCCCGTTGTTGCGCGCCGCTTCGGCCAGGTGACCGACTGCTGCGCGCAGGCCCTCGCCGTGCGAAATCAGCGTAGTGATGTCGCGGAACATGATCCCCGGCTCGGGGAAATCGGGCACCGTACGCACGAGGCCGCGCAGCTCGGCGGGAGTCATCGCATTCCCCTCGAATCAAGCGCCCCTCGCATCGCAGGGATGGAGGGGCGCTGGTGTCCGGTCATCGAAGGCTCGCTCAGGCAGCGGGCTTTTTCTTCTTCGGCTTGATCGCCGCCCACACCTGGTTCTTCGCCATGTACGCGAGGATCGTCGCGAACAGAAGGAAGCCGAGAACCGGCCAGCCGGTCTGGGTGCGCTTCACCTTCTTGGGTTCGGCGGTCCATTCGAGAAATGCCGAGACGTCCGTCGCCATCTGGTTGATGGTCGGCTTGGGCTGGCCCTCGGCATAAGTCACCTGGCCTTCGGCAACCAGCGGCGGCGGCATCGCGATCGCCAATGCTGCGAAGTACGGGTTGTAGTGGCCGGTCGGCGGCACCTTGAAGTCGGGGAACTGCTTCTTGAGTGCTGCCGGCTCGTCCTCGAACCCGGTCAGGATCGCATGGATGTAGGCCGGGCCGCCGTGACGCGCCTTGGCGATCAACGAAAGATCCGGCGGGATCGCGTTGTTGTTCGCCGCCTTGGCCGCAACGTCGTTGGGATAGGGCGACGGGAAGTAATCGGTCGGCAGGCCCGGGCGGGTAGTCGCTTCACCGGTGTTCGGATCGACGCCGGGCACCTGGAAACCGGCCGCGATCGCCTTCACTTCCGCTTTGGAGTAGCCGAGTTCGGCCAGATCGCGGAAGGCAACGAACTTGAGGCTGTGGCACGCCGAGCAGACTTCCTTGTAAACCTGGAAGCCGCGCTGCAGCTGGGCGTAGTCCCATGTGCCGAACGGCCCGTCCGACTGCAGGTGGAGCGGCTCGGGGTGTTTGTGGAAGAACTGTTCCGGGGTCGGCTCGGTAAACTGGCCGTACTCGCTGACCACCGGGGCCACGTTGATCACGCCGTTGACGAAGGCCCACAGCACAGAGAGGCTGAAGAACAGGCCGGCGAAGATTCCGATAAGGCGAACCATGATTTGCGCTTTCCCTTGAACCTGTCGCTTACTTCGTCGTCTCGGCGCTGGCGCCGAGTTGCGCCGCCGTGTCGCTGCCCAGCACCGACTCGGTGATCGAATATGGCAGCGGCTCGGGCTTCTCGACCATCGAAACGATCGGCAGAATCACGAGGAAGTGGAGGAAATAGTATGCCGTCGCCAGCTGGCTGAGCATGACATAGGGCTCTTCCGCCGGGGCGCCGCCGCAATAGAACAGCACCGCCATCGCCGGGATCAGCCCGAACCAGAAGAACTTACGGAACAGAGGGCGATAGTGGCCCGATCGAACCGGACCCTTGTCGAGCCAAGGCAGGAAGAACCACAGGAGGATCGAGCTGAACATTGCCATCACGCCCATCAGCTTGGCCGGGATCAGGCCGAAGAAGATGTCCGCAGTGAACGCGCGCAGGATCGCGTAGAACGGCCAGAAATACCATTCGGGCACAATGTGCGCCGGGGTCGCGATCGGGTTCGCCTCGATGTAGTTGTCCGGGTGGCCGAGATAGTTCGGCAGGAAGAACACCATCGCGAAATAGGCGATGAGGAACACACCGAGCCCGAACCCGTCCTTCGCCGTGTAATACGGGTGGAACGGGATCGTGTCGCTTTCATCCTTCACTTCGACGCCGGTCGGGTTCGACGAACCCGGAATGTGCAGCGCCCAGATGTGGAGGATGACCACCGCGGCAATCACGAACGGCAGCAGGAAGTGCAGCGAGAAGAAGCGGTTGAGCGCGGCATCGCCCGGAGCGTAGCCGCCGAGCAGCCAGATCTGGATCGATTCGCCGACAACCGGGATCGCCCCGAACAGGCCGGTGATCACCTTCGCGCCCCAGAAGCTCATCTGGCCCCATGGCAACACGTAGCCCATGAACGCGGTCGCCATCATCAGCAGGAAGATCACCACGCCGAGTAGCCAGATCAGCTCGCGCGGGGCCTTGTATGACGAATAGTAGAACCCGCGGAAGATATGCAGGTAGACCACCACGAAGAACGCGCTGGCGCCGTTGGCGTGCATATAGCGCAGCATCCAGCCCCAGTTGATGTCGCGCATGATGTGCTCGGTCGAAGCGAAGGCCTCGTTCGCGCTCGAGTGGTAGTGCATCGCCAGCACCACGCCGGTGACGATCTGCAACACGAGGCAGAACCCGGCGAGTACGCCGAAATTCCACATGTAGTTGAGATTGCGCGGAACCGGGTAGCCGCCGCCTATCGAGGAATAGACAAGCCGCGGCAACGGCAGCTTCTCGTCCAGATACCGCATGAACGGGTGCTTGGGTTCGTATTGCTTGGCCCAGGGAAAGCTCATCGTCGTCGTTCTCTCTTGTGCCTTAGCCGACCTTCACGACAGAGTCGGAAGTGAACGCGTAATCGGGAACCTCGAGGTTCTTAGGTGCGGGGCCTTTGCGGATCCGCGCGGCGGTATCGTACTGCGAGCCGTGGCAGGGGCAGAAATAGCCGCCGTATTCACCGCGGTTCTGGTCGGGCGTGATGCCCTGCGGGGTGCACCCCAGGTGGGTGCACACGCCCATCGTAATGAGCCATTCGGTCTTGCCGGGCTTGGTCCGCTCTTCGAGCGTCTGCGGGTCGCGCAGCGAACTGAGCGGCACGGCGTCGGCCTCGGCGATTTCCTTCGGGGTGAGCTTGCGCACGAACAGCGGCTGCGAGCGGAACAGCGCGGTAATGCCTGAACCCGCTTCGATCTTCGAAATATCGACTTCTGTCGTGCTGGCCGCCAGCACGTCCGCGCTCGGCGACATCTGGCTGATCAGCGGCAGCAGCGCGATCACGCCGCCGGTACCTGCAGCGGCCACCGCCGCAACATTGATGAAGTCGCGCCGCCGGACCCCGTCTTCACCGGATTCGGCGATGTCGGGAGTTGCAGCCCCAGTCGTGTCAGCCATTAGCTGTGCCTTGCCCTTACGCAGCGCCCCGCGCAGGACGCGCGAAGCTTTAATTTCAACGGACCGGCCGCGACCAGAAGGTTAGTCCCTGTTTCGCGGTTCACTCACACGCCACCATCAGGCAGCCTGCAAGTGCCGGTTCGGCCAGTCGTGTAGCTTCCCTTGCGCGGGTTGCCAACCGCCATTGTGGCTAATTTTAGACAGATGCGTCGAGCCCGATCAGCGACAACTGGCGGCCATAGTCCGGTTCACCGCGATGGGTGGACCGGCGGAATGAGTAGAATGCGTCCGCGTCGGCGTATGTGTCCAGTCCCAGCCACATTGCCCGGCCAACTCCGCACGCCTCGAGCCGGGCCAACGCGTATCCGGGCAAGTCGAATTGCCAGTGCCCGGCGCGTGCGGGAGCGAAGAACCGCTCGTCGCCCTCGGCAAACTGCGCGCGGAAGCCTTCATCGACCTCGTAGCTCGGCTGCGCGATGCACGGCCCGATCGCCGCTGCAATCCGGCCACGATCCGCGCCAAGCGCCTCCATCGCTTCGACGGTCGCTTCGAGCACGCCGCTGTGCGCGCCGCGCCATCCCGCATGCGCGGCACCGATCACGCCAGCCGTCATGTCAGCGAACAGAACCGGAGCGCAATCGGCGGTAAGGATACTCAGCAGCACCCCGTGCCGACGCGTGACAAATCCATCGGCGTGCGGACGCGAATCGTCGCCCCAAGAATTATCGAGCGTGACGACTTCGGCGGAATGAACCTGGTGCAGTCCGACCAAAGTCGCCCCCGGCAACACTGCGTTTGCCGCGCGGCGGCGGTTCTCCGCCAGTGCGGCTGGATCGTCATCCGCCCCGAAGCCGCAATTGAGCCCGGCAATGACGCCGGTCGAAACGCCCCCGCGCCGGGTCATGAAGCCGTGCGGGACACCTTCCAGGTCAGGGCTGGTGAGTGCTTCGACCAAGACGCCCTCAGCCCAGCGAACGGGTGACCTGCTCGAAAGTGTCGCGCGAAAGGCCATCGGTCGCGGCGATTCGCTCGAGCTCGGCGCGCATCAGCGCCGCCCGCTTCGGCTCGATCCGCCGCCAGCGACCGAGCGGAGGCACGAATCGCGCTGCGGTCTGCGGGTTGATCGGATCGAGCGCGAGGATCAGGTCGGCTACCAGCCGATAGCCCTCGCCGTCCGCTGCATGGAACGCATGCGGATTGCCCGCGAACGCCATGTAAAGGCTGCGCGCGCGATTCGGATTGCGCAAGTTGAAGTCGGGATGTTCGGCGAGCGCCTTGACGTGCTCGATCGCATCGGGGTGGAGCGAACTGGCCTGGATCGCGAACCACTTGTCGATCACAAGCGCATTGTCGCGATAGCGGTTGTAGAAATCGATCAGCCGTCCGGTCCGTTCGGCGCTCGATAGTCCGGCGAGGACCATCAGCGCTCCCTGCCGCGAGGTCATCGTTTCAGCCGCATCGTATTGCGCGGCGGCGATCTTCGCCGCACGTTCTGGATTGCCGGCAGCGAGGAACACCAGCGCCTGCGTCTGCACCTTGCGCGCGCCTTTGCCCGCGTGGTCGAGCGTTGCAGGTTGGGCGCTTGCGCGCCCATGCAATGCAACGAGGTCGCCTTCGAGCGCTTGGCCTAGCGCCGCCTTGAGGGCTTCGCGTTCGGCGTGGATCCTCCCCGGATCGGCGACGAGGAACTGCTCGGCGAGGTAAGTCTGGCTTGGCAGCATCATCAGTTCGCCGCGCATCGAATCGTCGAGGGTTTCATCGGCGATCACTGCCTTCAGCGCACCGGCGATCGCATTGCGGCCCGCATCGCGCGCCGTATCGTCGAGCGACCCGCTGCACAGCGCAACGAGGTGGCCCACGACGAGGTCCTGCATCGCCTCGTAGCGGGCGAACGGATCGTCGTCGTTCGCAGCGAGGAACACGAGGTCGTCGGTCGAAACCTCGCGCTCGATCGAGACCGGCGCGGAGAAACCGCGATTGATCGACAGGACCGGCGGCTTGGCAAAGCCGTCGAACGCGATGGTCTTCTCCGCATCCGAGAGGATCACCAGCTGCTCGCCGCCGTGCTTTCCGGTGTCGCGGTCGAACAGCGCAATCCACAGCGGGATCGGCATCGGCTGCTTGGCGGGCTGGTCGGGTGTCGGCGGGACGGTCTGCTTGAGGCGCAGCGTGGCGGTTTCGCCTTCGTGGGCCAGCGAGACTTCGACTTTCGGCGTGCCGGCCTGCGAATACCACAGGCGGAACTGCTTGAGGTCGAGTCCCGCGCCGTCTTCCATCGAGCACACGAAATCTTCGCAGGTCGCCGCCTCGCCATCATGCCGGTCGAAATAGAGGTCGGTCCCTTGCCGGAATGCCCTGGGGCCCGCCATCGTGCGCATCATGCGCAGTACTTCGGCGCCCTTGTTGTAGACCGTGGCGGTGTAGAAGTTGCTGATCTCGCGGAAACTGTCGGGCCGGATCGGGTGCGCCAGCGGCCCCGAATCCTCCGGGAACTGGACTGAGCGAAGGACGCGAACATCTTCGATCCGCTTGACCGCTTCGCCCTGCATGTCCTGGCTGAACAACTGGTCGCGCAGCACGGTGAAGCCTTCCTTCAACGAGAGCTGGAACCAGTCGCGGCAAGTCACACGGTTGCCCGACCAGTTGTGGAAGTATTCGTGCGCGATCACCCCTTCGATGCCGTCGTAGTCCCCGTCAGTCGCGGTATCGGGGTCGGCCAGCACGTACTTCGTGTTGAACACGTTGAGGCCCTTGTTCTCCATCGCACCCATGTTGAAATCGCTCACCGCGACGATGTTGAACACGTCGAGGTCGTATTCGCGGCCGAAGGTTTCCTCGTCCCACTTCATGCTCTTCTTGAGCGATTCCATCGCGTGCTCGGTGCGCGGCAGGTCTTCGCTACGAACCCAGATCCCGAGTTCGACCTTTCGGCCGTTCATGGTGGTGAAGCTGTCCTTGCGCGCCACTAGGTCGCCTGCAACCAGCGCGAACAAATAGCTCGGTTTGGGCCACGGATCATGCCACTCGGCCCAGTGCCGCCCCGCCTCGCCTTCGCCGGTCGCAACGTTGTTGCCATTCGCGAGCAGGACAGGGAACTGCGCCTTCGCGCACTCCATTCGGACGGTATACGTGCTCAGCACGTCGGGCCGGTCGGGGAAGAACGCGATACGGCGGAACCCTTCGGCTTCGCACTGGGTGCATAGCATCCCGTTCGAGGCATAAAGACCCATCAGCTGCGAATTGGCTGCGGGATTTACGTGCGTGACGATTGTGATTTCGTGCGCGTCGTCCGTCAGCGGCAGCACCAGGTCGCCACCGTCCATCGACCAGTCGTTGACCGCTTGCCCATCGACCGTGATCGATTCGGCAGTCAGCCCGTCACCATTCAGCCGGATCGTATCGCTGGGTTCGGCATCGGGGTTGCGCGCTACGCTGAGCGTCGTGGTGACCCGCGTGTCATCGATCCCGAGGTCGAATTCCAGCCGCGTTGCGGGCACCAGCCAAGGATAGGGCTTATAGTCCAGCCGACGGATCAATGGTGGCACTGCAGGCGCATCGGCCATCTCGGGGTTGCCATCGGGGTTCGAGGGGGTGCGTGCGATATCCATGCGGCGCTTTGTAGGCGCTTTGCGGTTGCAGTCCACCAACCGATTGGGTGAAGAGGGCCAAATGGCGCGGATGGTCATCTTCGGACTGGGCTACACCGCATCGCGGATCGCCCGGTTGCTTTATGCCAGTGGTTGGCAAGTGGATGCGACAGGACGCGCCGGGAATCTCGATTTTGCCGATGACCGCGCAATGCGCGATGCACTGTCCAGGGCAAGCCACGTCCTGTCCTCCGTCCCGCCTGCCGACGAGGCCGATCCGGTGCTGGAACGATACGGCGATGCGCTGGGCCATGACTGGCTCGGCTACCTCTCCTCGACCGGCGTATACGGTGATACGCAGGGCGCGTGGGTCGACGAATCCTCGCCCACAGGGACCGGACGCCGCACGGCCCGAAGCGACGCCGATGCGGCATGGCTGGCGCGCGACGCGCGGGTGTTCCGTCTGCCGGGGATCTATGGCCCCGGGCGCAGTCCGCTTGACCGGGTGCGCGCCGGGAACGCCACACGGATCGACCTGCCGGGCCAGGTATTCAGCCGTGTCCATGTCGACGATATCGCCAGCGGAGTAATCGCTGCGCTCGATGCACCTGCTGGTGCCTACAATCTCGCCGACGATTGTCCGGCCAGTGCCGCCGAAGTCACCGCGGAAGCGTGCCGCCTGCTCGGCGTCGAACCGCCGCGCCTGCTGTCGCTCGACGAGGCAGGGCTCTCACCCGCTGCGCGCAGCTTCTATTCTGAAAACCGCCGGGTTGCGAACGGCAAGGCCAAGCGGGTGCTCGGCTGGCAACCGCGCTATCCCGACTACGCTTCGGGGCTCGCCGCCATCCTCGCAGCGGAAGGCACTGAAGGCAGCTGATCACCGCCCGGAGGGCCGGCCTGCCGTGCCCGCAACGCGATCACCAGTCCGACCATCGCCAGCGAGGCCCCGGCAATCGCCAGGGCCGTCCAGTGGTAGCCTTCCATGACGGTCGAGATGACCATCGCGATAACCACCACCAGCACCCCGTTGTAGGCTGCGCGGCCAGCGCCGAGCTGGCGCACCAACGCATAATAAAGCGGGAACGTCACCACCGATCCGGCGAATGCAAGGTAGGCGGTCCCGGTCCAGAATTGCGGATCGCGCGGGAACACCGGAGCACCCGAGAGCAATAACGCCAGACATATGTCGATCGTCGTTCCGTAAAGCATCGCCCACCCCAGGAGGCTTGGCAGCGCGACGTCTTTCCCGGCCGGTCCGGCCTGGATCACATTTGCAAACGATGCGGAGAGCATTGCGATCACCGCCATTACCGCTCCGAGCACTACGCTCCCTTCAAGCGGAGCAACCTGCGCCTCGTTGACCAGCAGCAAGGCGATTCCGCTGAGCGCGATGGCGCTGCCCCCGACAAATCCGCGGGTGACTGGCTGGCCGAGCAGGAAATGACCGAACACCGCGTTGGGCACCATCATCATCCCGATCAGCAGCGCGACGATGCCCGAGGTCAGGTGCATCTCCGACAAGTAGACAAAAGTGTAGTTCCCGCTGAACTGGAACAGGCCCATCGCCAGCGCCAGCAGGTGCGCCTGCCCAGGCATCGCCAGCGGTTTGCGCAGGATCCTCGCAAGCACGAACATGCCCGGTGTCGCGAGCGCAAAGCGATAGGCAATCGCCCAATGCGCAGACACACCATCGATCTGGCCACGAATGACGTACCACGTCGAGCCCCAGATCAGCGCCGTCAGCAGGAACGGCAGCGCGATTCGCGGGCTGAGGAATGAATGGGCGGAGGTATCGCTCACAGTGCGGAAATCGCTTCCGCAAGTGCCGATACGTCTTCCGAACGGGTGTTCCACGCGGTGACGAAGCGCGCGGCATCATCGCCCCAGTCGTAAAACGCGAATCCCTGCAAGCGCAGCACCTCGCGTTCGGCGGGCGAGAGCGTCACGAACAGCTCGTTCGCTTCGACAGGGTGCATCAGCCGATCGCCGCACACGCCGGCGATTTCCGCTGCCGCCGCATTCGCCGCACGGGCGTTCGCCAGCCACAAATCGCCATCGAGCATCGCGAGCAGCTGCGCGGCCAGGAACCGGCCCTTCGATTGCAGGTGTCCGGCGCGCTTGCGGCGATAGCGCGCGACATCCGCCAGCGCGGGATCGAAGAACACGATCGCCTCGGCGCTCATCGCCCCGTTCTTGATGCTGCCGAAGCTCAATGCGTCGGCCCCGCCCACCGCATCGATCGGCGCACAATCGAGGAACGCCACCGCGTTGCCGAACCGCGCGCCATCGACATGGAAGTGCAGCCCGCGCTGTTTCGCCAGCGCCCCGAGCACAGCGATCTCCTGCGGCTGGTAGCACCGCCCGTATTCGCTCGCCTGCGTCACCGACAGCGCGTGCGGCTGGACCTGGTGCACGTCGTCACGAATCGGGTCGATTACCGCGTGCACGGCCCCGGGGGTGAGCTTCGCGCCCTCGCCCGCCGCCAGCATCAGCTTCGCACCGTGGAGGTAGAACCCTGGTGCGCCGCCCTCGTCGACTTCGATATGCGCTTCTTCGTGGCACACCACGCCCCCGTGCGGAGGGCACATCGTTGCAAGCGCCAGGCAGTTCGCTGCCGTCCCGGTCGCCACCCACAGCGCCGCGACCTCTTGCCCGAACACTCCCGAAAACGCTTCATCAAGCCGTTGCGACAGCGCGTCGGTATCGTAGGGTGAATCCGGCGCATCGGCCGCGCGCATCGCCTCCCACACGGCGGGGTGAACGGACGCGGCGTTGTCGGACAGGAATTGCATCGCAACGCCCTCTATAGGCGCAAGCGTTGCCCGCCAAGCTCGATAGTGCAGGGAAGCGATGGTGCTGCTGGAGAGAATTGAACTCTCGGCCTCTCCCTTACCAAGGGAGTGCTCTACCTCTGAGCTACAGCAGCGTATCCACCAGAGGCGGCGCGCATACAGTGCCCCGCTCCCTTGTCAAGCGTTGCCCCGCGCGGCAAGGGGATTCCGATGAGCGGACAAGCCGACAAACCGACACGCGAAGTACGCCTGGCCGCCAAGCTGCGCGAGAACCTGCGCCGTCGCAAGGCGCAGGGGCGGGCGATCGAAAGCGCCGAGCGCCCACTTCCCAAGGACGGCGATGCCCGCTAGGGGCGAGTGCTCCAAAACGCCTGCGACGGAGCGCTGAACCTTGCCGACCCTGATCCTCGTCCGCCACGGCCAGAGCCAGTGGAACCTGGAGAACCGCTTTACCGGTTGGTGGGACGTCGACCTGACCGAAAATGGCGTGGCCGAAGCGATCGCCGCAGGCGAATTGCTGGCGGAAAAGGGCCTGCTGCCGACACGCGCATTCACTTCGCTCCAGACCCGCGCGATCAAGACGCTGCATCTCGCGCTCGAGGCGTGCCAACGGCTGTGGATCCCCGAGACCAAGGACTGGCACCTCAACGAGCGGCACTACGGCGGGCTCACCGGGCTCGACAAGCAGGAAACCCGTGAGAAGCACGGCGACGAACAGGTTCACATCTGGCGGCGCAGCTTCGACACCCCGCCCCCGCCGATGGAAGCGGGCAGCGACTACGACCTGTCTGCCGACCCGCGCTATGCCGGGATCGACGTGCCGGCGACCGAAAGCCTCAAGCTGACCATCGAGCGTGTGTTGCCCTATTGGGAAAGCGCGATCCTGCCCGTGCTCAGCAGCGGCGAGACGGTGATCATCTCCGCGCATGGCAACTCGCTGCGCGCGCTGGTCAAGCACCTTTCGGGGATTTCCGACGACGAAATCACCGGGCTCGAAATCCCCACCGGCCAACCGATCATCTACCAGTTCGATGGCGCAATGGTGCCCGGCGAACGCTACTACCTGAAGGACAGCTGAGGCCATGGCGGACGTCGCAATCGTGATGGGCAGCCAGTCCGACTGGCCGACGATGAAGAGCGCAGCCGACGTGCTCGGCGAGCTTGGCGTGAGCCACGAGGCACGGATCGTGTCCGCGCACCGCACGCCCGACCGGATGCACGACTTCGGCAAGACCGCGCACGAGCAGGGCTTCAAGGTGATTATCGCCGGTGCCGGCGGCGCGGCTCACCTGCCGGGGATGCTGGCGGCGCTTACCCACCTGCCGGTACTCGGCGTGCCGGTGCAGTCGAAAGCGCTTAGCGGACTCGATTCGCTGTTGTCGATCGTCCAGATGCCTGCCGGCGTGCCGACCGGGACACTGGCGATAGGCGAGGCCGGGGCGACCAACGCCGGGCTGCTCGCGGCATCGATCCTCGCGCTGGGCGACGATGCACTTTCCCAGCGGCTTGTCGCGTGGCGCGCTGCGCGCACAGCGGCAGTCGGCGAAACCCCGCAGTGACGAACGGATCGAGGGGCGCTCAGGGGTGATCAAGCAAGGCGGGACCATCGGTATCCTCGGCGGAGGACAGCTCGGCCGGATGATTGCGATGTCTGCCGCACAGCTCGGATATCGCTGCCACGTGTTCACCCCTGAACGCGACAGCGGGGCCGCCGAAGTCAGCGCCGAAGCGACCGTCGCCCCGTGGTCCGATGCGCGCGCGATGGAACGCTTCGCCGCCAATTGCGACGTCATCACGCTCGAATTCGAGAACATCCCGACCGCCGCACTCGCTCCGCTTGAAGCCAAGCTGTTTCCCGGCGTTCGCGCGCTCGAAGTGGCGCAGGATCGGCTCGCGGAAAAGCGCTTCGTCGACGAACTCGGCGGGCGTCCCGCTCCGTTCTTGCCGGTGGCCGAAAAGCTCGACCTTGTCCGCGCGATCGACACGATCGGCGCGCCGGGCATCCTCAAGACCCGCCGCGACGGCTACGACGGGAAAGGCCAGTGGCGGCTCGACAGCGCGCACGAAGCCGAATCGCTGCGCCTGCCGCAGGTCACTTGCGTCTACGAAGGGTTCGTCGATTTCCTCGCCGAGTTCTCCGTGATCCTCGTGCGCGGGCAGGACGGCGAGGTGCGGTTCTGGGATTCGACCGAGAACCGCCACGCCGAAGGAATCCTGGCGCAATCGGTCTGGCCGCCCAACGAAATCGTCACCGCACAAGTCGGGGAAGCCCGCGCGCTGGCCCGCGAAGTCGCCAACGCGCTGCGTTACGTCGGGGTGCTGACGCTCGAATTCTTCGCCACGCCAACCGGCCCGGTGTTCAACGAGATGGCCCCGCGGGTCCACAATTCGGGCCACTGGACGATCGAAGGCGCGGCCACCAGCCAGTTCGAGAACCACGTGCGCGCGGTGTGCGGGCTGCCGCTCGGCGATACCTCAACGATCGCCGCGCAGATCGAAATGGACAACCTGATCGGTGAAAGCGTGCTCAAGGCGCAGAAGGTGCTGTTCGAGCCCGAGGCGCACCTGCACCTTTATGGCAAGCGCGAGGTGCGTGACGGGCGCAAGATGGGCCACGTCACGCGGATATGGTACAGCTAGCTCAGAGAGATATCAACACGCGTCCACATGTCATCAACTTCATATCCAAGAGGGTGCCACCTGTTGCATTTCAGACTCACTTGAAACGGACCGGAAACTAGACTCTAAACCATGTATGGGACACGGGCAGGCAGGAAACTTTACATCGATTGTCGCAATGGATTTGCGTGGCGCGATAGGATGTAAAAATTCGCTTCCTTGGCGCCTGCGATCAGACTTAGCGTTCTTCAAAGCCACCACGATCGACTCATGTGTGATTATGGGGCGGAAAACCTTCGACTCTCTCGGTGCGAAGTGTCTTCCTAAGCGAGACAACGTGGTCTTATCTCACAACAATGTGCTGTTCCCAGCCACTGATCATTGCAAACTGGCTCTCTCTATCCCTGAGGCGTTGGTGATCGCGGAAGAGTTCGGATGTGAAGACACATTCGTTATCGGAGGCGGCCTGACCTATTCACAATTTGCCCCGCTTGTGGACCGATATCTCGTGACTGTCGTGGAACACCAGGTCGAAGAGGCCGATGCCTACGTGTCGCAGGACATCTTGTCCGACCTGCGTAAGTGGGATCGGGTAGAGTTAGCAAAATACCCTGCGGTGCCGGACCAAGATGATTATGCCTTCGCCGTTTATGAACTCTGGGCCCCTGACACAGAAGCTCGTGCGGCGAAACGGAGCCGCCTCATTGAGAACTATCGCTCGAAAGTCGGAAAGAAGCCCAAGCTGACTAGGCGATCTTCTAAGCACCAATTTTCTCCTCCTCAGGATGCTTTTGCATTCTGATTGGTTGGCGGACGTCGCCGCCACAGCTAGCAGATCAATATGAGGTTCCTCGACCATCGCGAGCCGCTGCCCGAACCTTTGCGCGGGGCGGTGATTGCGCTCGGCAACTTCGACGGGTTCCACCTCGGCCACCAGGCGGTGGCGGGCGAAGCGATCCGCTGGGCGCACGCCGAAGGTCGCCCCTCGATCATCGCGACGTTCGATCCGCATCCGGTGCGCTACTTCAAACCCGACGTGCCGCCGTTCCGCCTGACTACGCTCGAGCAGCGGCAGGAACTCTACCTCGCCGCCGGTGCCACCGCGATGCTGGTGTTCCACTTCGACGCCGAGCTGGCGAACACCACTGCGGAGGATTTCGTGAAGGTGCTGCTCGCCGAACGGCTCGGGGCGGCTGGCGTCGTTACGGGTGAGGACTTTACCTTCGGCAAGGGCCGCGCGGGCAACCGGCAGCGGCTGGTCGAATTGGGTGCGGAATGCGGGATCGAAGCGCGCGCGGTGCCGCCAGTGATGGACAGCGGCGCGCCGGTGTCCTCCAGCCGCGTGCGCGAGGCGCTGCAGGCAGGCGACTGTGAAACCGCCAGCCGCCTGCTCACTCGCCCGTTCGCGATCCGCGGCGTGGTCGGCCACGGCGACAAACGCGGACGCGAAATCGGCTATCCGACCGCCAACCTGACGATCGAAAGCTACTTGCGCCCGCGCTTCGGGATCTACGCCGTCACCGGCAAGGTGCTCGCCACCGGGCAGGAATTGCTCGGCGCGGCCAACATCGGGGTGCGCCCGACGTTCGATCCGCCAAAGGAGCTGCTCGAGCCGTATTTCTTCGACTTTTCGGGCGACCTTTACGGGCAGGAAATCGAAGTCGGTTTCCACCGCTTCCTGCGGCCCGAAGCCAAGTTCGATTCGCTTGATGACCTGATCGCGCAGATGGACAAGGATTGCGACGAAGCGCGGGAGGCCCTAAGCGCGCGCCCACGATGAGCGACGACAGCACGAAACGCGATTACCGGGACACCGTCTTCCTGCCGAAGACCGATTTTCCCATGAAGGCCGGCCTTCCGCAGAAGGAGCCGGGCATTGCCGCGCGCTGGCGGGACGAAAAGCTCTACGAGCAGCTGCGCGACGCCCGGCGCGGGCGCGAGAAGTTCATCTTCCACGACGGCCCGCCATACGCCAACGGCGACATGCACATCGGCCACGCGCTCAACCACACGCTCAAGGACATGGTCTGCCGCACGCAGAACCTGCTCGGGCGTGATGCGCCCTACGTGCCGGGGTGGGACTGCCACGGCCTACCGATCGAATGGAAGGTCGAGGAGCAGTACCGCAAGAAGAAGCAGGACAAGAACCAGGTCCCGGCCAAGGAATTCCGCGCCGAATGCCGCGCCTATGCGCAGCACTGGGTCGATACCCAGCGCGAACAGCTCAAGCGCCTCGGCATCATGGCCGACTGGGACCATCCTTACCTGACGATGGATTTCCAGGCCGAATCCACGATCGTGGCAGAGCTGATGAAGTTCGCCGAAGCGGGCAACCTCTACCGCGGATCGAAGCCGGTGATGTGGAGCCCGGTGGAAGAAACCGCGCTGGCCGAAGCCGAGGTCGAGTACGAGGATATCGTCTCGACCCAGATCGACGTGGCGTTCGAGATCGTCGAAAGCCCGATCCCCGAACTGGTCGGCGCGCACGCGGTGATCTGGACGACCACGCCGTGGACGATCCCGGTGAACCAGGCGATCGCCTATGGGCCTGAGGTTGATTATGTGCTGTGCGTTGCAATGCCCTTCTGGGAAGGTGAAGGTGAACGACCTTGCTTCGATGCACCTTGGTGGGCCAACAAGCCGTTTCTGGTCGCGCAGCCACTGCGAGAGTCGTTCGAGCAGAGACTCCAGAGAGATCTAGATAAACTAGAAGGGTCTGCGGGCTTTTTGGCCAACGTCATGCCCTATTCGGCGGAAACGCACTTTCGAGGGTCAAACCTCGCCGGCACCATCGCCCGCCACCCGATGCACCATCTCGGCGGGTTCTACGCGAAACCCCGCCCCTTCCTGTCGGGCGATTTCGTCACCACCGACAGCGGCACCGGCCTCGTCCACATGGCGCCCGACCACGGCGAGGACGATTTCGAGCTGTGCCGCGCGAACGGAATCGAGCCGCAGTTCGCGGTGATGGCCGACGGGCGCTATCGCGACGACTGGCCGTGGCTTGGCGCGCATGACGATCGCCGCCGCAGCGTGATCAACAAGCCGTTCAATTCGCCCGAAGGCCCGATCTGTGCGGACCTGCGCGAAGCCGGCGCGCTGCTCGCCGCGAGCGAGGACTACCAGCACTCTTACCCGCACTCGTGGCGTTCGAAAGCCAAGGTGATCTTCCGCTGCACCCCGCAGTGGTTCGTGCCGATGGACAAGCCCGGCATGGTCGAAGTCGCCGAAACTGCCGCCGAACAGCGGTGGGACAACGAGGGCGGTACGCCCGAGCATACCGGCACGCTGCGACAGGTCGCGCTCGAAGCGATCGCCGCCACCCGCTTCGTGCCCGAAAAGGGCCGCAACCGCATCGGTTCGATGGTCGAAGGACGGCCCGACTGGGTGCTGTCGCGCCAGCGCGCATGGGGCGTGCCGATCACGCTGTTCGTCAAGAACGGGACCGGCGAATACCTGCAGGATCCGCAAGTCAACGCCCGCGTGGTCGAGGCCGTGCGGCAGGACGGCGTCGACGCGTGGGACGAAGCGCGCAAGGCCGAATTTCTTGGGTCCGACTACGACGCCCACGACTACGAGATGGTCACCGACATTCTCGACGTGTGGTTCGATTCGGGCTGCACCCACGCGTTCGTGCTCGAGAGCGGGCGCTGGCCGGACATGCAGTGGCCCGCCGACCTCTACCTTGAGGGCAGCGACCAGCACCGTGGCTGGTTCCAGTCTTCCTTGCTCGAATCGTGCGCCACCCGCGGTCGCGCGCCCTACGACGCGATCCTGACCCACGGATTCACGATGGCGAGCGACGGGCGCAAGATGTCGAAGAGCCTCGGCAATACCATCGATCCGCTGAAGGTGATGGAGCAATACGGCGCGGACATCATCCGGCTGTGGGCGCTCTCGGTCGATTTCACCGAGGACCACCGGATCGGCGACGAGATCCTCAAGGGCGTCGCCGACCAGTACCGCAAGCTGCGCAACACCTTCCGCTACCTCCTCGGCGCGCTAGACGGGTACGACTACGAGGCCGAGGCGGTCGATGTGAGCGAAATGCCCGAGCTCGAGCGGTATATGCTCGACCGGCTGCTCGCGCTCGATACCAAGTTGCGGCAGGCGATCGCGGACTACGACTTCAACGAATACACCCGCGCGCTGATCGATTTTTCGAACGAGGATCTCTCGGCGTTCTTCTTCGATATTCGCAAGGACAGGCTCTATTGCGATGCGCCTGACGGAATCGAACGGCGCGCTTACCGCACCGTGCTCGATATCCTGTTCCAGGCGCTGATCCGCTACGCCGCGCCGGTGCTGGTGTTCACCGCCGAGGAAGTGTGGACCACCCGCTTCCCCGACCGGGGCAGCGTCCACCTTACCGAATGGCACCCGCTGCCGGGTGACTGGCAGGACGACGCGCTCGCCGCGCGGTTCGCTGCCTTGCGCGATTTGCGCGAGGACGTGACCGAAGCGATCGAGCCGCTGCGCCGCGACAAGACGATCCGCTCCAGCCTCGAAGCCGACGTGACCGTGCCTGCCAGCTCCGTGCCTGAAGGGTTCACCGACGCCGACCTCGCCGAACTGTTCATCACTGCGTCAGTCGCGCGCGGGCAGGGCAGCGCGGTGACCGTATCGCGCACCACCGACCACAAATGCGGCCGCTGCTGGCGCCTGCTGCCCGAAGTGGCGGAAGACGGCGAGCTGTGCAGCCGCTGCGAGAGTGTCGTATCCGAGCTGGACGGCACGGAAGCATGAGCCCGACTCTCAGGAACCGGTTGATCGGGGTGCTAATCGCGCTGGCGATCTTCGTCGCCGACCAGTTGCTCAAAGCGTACGTGCTGCATGGCCTCGAGATGCAGCTGGGCGATTCGATCAGCTTCCTGCCGATCTTCAACTTCACGCTGACCCACAACTACGGCGTCTCGCTCGGCATGTTCACCGCCGATTCGCAGGAAATGCGCTGGATCCTGGTGGGGGTGACCGCCCTGATCGCGGTCGGCGTCACGGTCTGGATGCTGCGCGAGACCAAGCTGGCCGATATCGCCGGGCTGGCGATGATCCTCGGCGGGGCAATGGGCAATATCAAGGACCGCTACGACTACGGCTACGTGATCGATTTCCTCGACCTGCATTTCGGGGCATTCCGCCCGTTCCTGATCTTCAATATCGCCGATGCCGCGATTACCATCGGCGTCGTGATAATCCTTGCCCGATCGCTGTTCGCAAGCGACAAGGGCGAAACCGAACCGGCCAGCGAGGCCGTGGAGAGCTGACTACCATGCGCAAGATTGCCACCTTCACCATCGTTCTCGGCGCGAGCGCCATGCTGGCCGGATGCGGCAGCAGCGGCATCATGGGCCGCGCGCGTCCCGACGAGTTCGCCGTGCAGCGCCAGGCGCCGCTGGTGGTTCCGCCCGATTTCAACCTCGTCCCGCCTTCGCCCGGTGCGCCGCGCCCGGATGAGGACAGCGCTTCGCAAAAGGCGCTCGAGGCGCTGTTCGGCGGACCGGCCCCGCGAAGCTCGGTGGAGACTTCGATGCTCGACCATGCCGGCACCGCCGATCCCGGAATCCGCACGGCGGTGGGCGATGCCGACACGCACACCGTCTACAAGGGCCGCCTGACGCAGGATATCGTCGCCGCCCCGCAAGGTAACGGCGCCACTGCGCAAGCGGTGATTCCGGGACAAGGCTGATCCAGTTCGGCGAGCGCGTCAGCGTTCGCGCTGCCCGCGCTATTCCTCCTCGCTGACGAGGAGCTTATCGATCTTGCGCCCGTCCATATCGACGACTTCGAAGCGCCAGCCCTGGTCGTGGAAATGCTCGCCTTCCTCGGGCAGCTTCTTGAGGATAGACAGCGCATAGCCCGCTGCGGTGGCGAATTCGCGGTCTTCGGAAAATTCGATGCCCAGCCGGTCGGCCAGCTGGTCGGCGGGTAACGCACCCGACACCAGCAGCGAGCCGTCTTCGCGCTCGACGATGGTCGGCGCTTCCCCAAGGTCCTGGTCGCTCGCGAAATTGCCCACGATCGCGGTTAACAGGTCGACCGGAGTAACGATCCCATCCAAGTGACCGTATTCGTCGTGGACCATCGCCATCGCGATTTCTCCCTGCTGCAACACCCGCAGCGCATCCATCGCGTCGAGCTGGTCCGGGATCACTTCGGCCTTGCGCAGAAGCGCGGCGAGATCGACCCGCTCACCCGCGACCATCGCGGCGAGCACTTCGCGCACCTTGACGACGCCGAGCACCTTATCGACCGAGCCTTCCGCCACCGGCAGCAGCGAGTGCGGACTCGCCTCGATCGTCTCGCGCATCTCGGCTTCGCTGGCGGCGATGTCGAGCCAGTCGATCTCGGTCCGCGGGGTCATCAGCTCGCGCACGGGGCGCTCGGCCAGCCGTACCACGCCTGCCAGGATCTGGTGCTGGGCGTCCTCGATAACTCCCGAGCGGGTCGCATCGGCGAAGATCATGTGCAGCTCTTCCGCCGTCACGCTCGACTGTCCGCCGGGGCGCACCCCCAGCAGGCCGATGATCAGGCCCGAGCTCTTGTCGAGCACCCAGACGACCGGCGCAGCGACTTTCGCCAGCAGCGCCATCGGCTTGGCCGCGACCAGCGCGATCGGGACCGCCGCGCGCAGCGCCAGCTGCTTGGGAACCAGCTCGCCGATTACGAGGCTGAAGTAGGTGGTGAGCGCGATGACCAGCGCAAAGCCAGCCTCTGCCGCATATTCAGCCGGTACACCGAGACTCACCAGCCGTTCGGCCATCGGTCCGCCGAGACTCGACCCCGAGTAAGCGCCGGCGATGATCGCAATCACCGTTATCCCGGTTTGCACGGTCGAAAGAAACTTGCCCGGATCGGCCGCCAGCGCGAGCGCGGTCCTCGCTCCGCGGCTGCCCTTTTCCGCTGCCGCGCGCAGCCGCGTAGTCTTGGCCGAAACGATAGCCAGTTCGGACATGGCGAACAGGCCGTTGAGCACGATCAGCCCGGCGATAATCAGCAGGTCGGTCCAGGGAAATGGTGTCACTTTAGTGGCGCTAGCACATTTGTTCGCGCTTGCCAGCGGGAACGGGCGAGCGCAGATACCGTTAAGGATATTGCGGCGCGGGTTGGGAGCGCCAGTGGCGGGAGGCCTGCCCGCCATCGCAGTACCTGTTAGTCAAACACGATATATACCGAAGGGGACACCAATGAAGACCTCCCGCAAGTTTACCGCTGCGATCGCGGCGCTCTCGCTCGTCGCTGTTTCCGGCTGCGTGACCGATCCCAACACCGGCCAGCAGAAGGTGTCCCGCACCGCTATCGGCGGCATCGGCGGTGCCGCGGCAGGCGCCCTGCTCGGCGGGCTGATCGGCGGCAGGACCGGCCGCATCGTCGGCGCGGTTGGCGGCGGCGCAATCGGCGGCGTGGTCGGCTACAAGATGGACCAGCAGATCAAGCAGCTGAAGGACCAGACCGCCGGTTCGGGCGTTGACGTCACGCCGACGGACAACGGCACCGCGATCCTGCTCAACCTGCCCGACGGCGTCACCTTCGCGACCGGCAGCTACGACATCAGCCCGGGCTTTCAGCAAGTGCTCGACAAGGTAGCGGCGAATTTCATCCAGTATCCCAACAGCCTGATCGACGTGTACGGCTATACCGATACGGTCGGTTCGGCGGACTCCAACCAGCGATTGTCCGAACAGCGCGCGCAGGCGGTTGCAAACTACCTCATCAGCCGCGGGGTCAATTCGGGCCGCATCCGCTGGATGGGCTTCGGCGAGACGCACCTCAAGGTGCAGACCGGCGACGGCGTGGCCGAACCGCTCAACCGCCGGGTCGAGATCAAGGTGATCCCGATCAGCCAGCAGGATATCCAGGCGGCGCAGCAACAGCAGCAAGGGCAATAGGCCGCGCTGCCAGGAAGCGATCGAGAAAGCCGGTCCTCGTAGGGGCCGGCCTTCGTCGTTTCGGCGTTAGTCCGGCTGCGCGGAAATGGCGGCGGCCCGCTCGGCCAACCGCGCAACCGCATCGCGGTGGATGGCGGGCGATGTCGCGAGCACTCCGAACGCGCGTGGATCGCGCTTGTTGTAGCCGAGCGGCTTGCCGAAAGCGTCGGTCACCGCTGCCCCCGCTTCGCGCGCGATAAGCGCGGCGGCGGCAACGTCCCACTCCCAGCCCCAGCGAAGCGTTGCGACGAGATCTGCCTCGTCTGCGGCGACCATCGCCATGCGCAGAGCAATCGAATTGGGCTTGTCGACAATCACGAGATCGGCATCGATTTTCGGCACGGCATCGGCGGGTACGCGAGAGCCGGCGAAGTCGCGGCGGGTCGATGCGACCAACCTTCGGTCGTTGCGCCAGCTGCCCTGCCCGGCCACGCCGACCCAGTGCTCTTCGCGCGCGGGGGCATCGAGCACCCCGATCAGCGGTCGATGTTCGCTGATGAGCGCGATTGAAACAGCCCATCCGGGCCTGCCGCGAATAAAGTCGCGGGTGCCGTCGATAGGGTCGACCAGCCAGATCAATCCTTTGCCGAGCCGCTTGGGATCGTCGGCGGTTTCTTCGCTCAGCCAACCTGCCGCGGGGAGCAAGGCAGACAGCTCGCGTTTGAGGAACGAATCGACCGCCATGTCGGCTGCCGAAACCGGATTGCCGGGGTCCTTTTCCCAGCTTTCGAGCGAATGACCGGCACCAGGCCACATATCATGGGCAATGCGCCCCGCTTCGCGGGCAATTTGTCCTAAGCGCTCGGTGTCGATCACCCTATCGCTTTTGGGGCTGCACCGCACCCTTTTCAAGCATACGAATCCATGCTTAGGCGCGCACAAACCTCCATCCCGACCATTCCCGATTGGACCAGACACCCCATGAACATCCACGAATACCAGGCCAAGGAACTGCTGGCGAAGTACGGCATCGGCATCCCGACGGGCTATCCGGCCATGTCGATCGAGGAAGCTGTCGAAGGCGCGAAGAAGCTTCCGGGGCCGCTTTATGTCGTCAAGGCGCAGATCCACGCCGGCGGGCGCGGCAAGGGCAAGTTCAAGGAATTGGGAGCCGATGCCAAGGGCGGCGTCCGGCTTGCCAAGTCGATCGACGACGTGAAGCAGGATGCCGAGGAAATGCTCGGCAACACCCTCGTCACGGTGCAGACCGGCGAAGCAGGCAAGCAGGTCAATCGGCTCTACGTCACCGACGGAGTCGATATCGCCAAGGAATACTACCTCTCGCTGCTGGTCGATCGCGGCTCGGGCCGTGTGGCGATGGTCGTGTCCACCGAAGGCGGGATGGATATCGAAGCGGTCGCGCACGATACTCCCGAAAAGATCACCACCATCACGATCGATCCGGCGCAGGGCTTCATGCCGCACCACGGCCGGGCGGTGGCGTTCGCGCTCAAGCTCAAGGGCGACCTCAACAAGCAGGCGCAGAAGCTGGCAAAGCAGCTCTACACCGCGTTCATGGAACTCGACTGCGCCATGCTCGAGATCAACCCCCTGGTGGAAACCAAGCCTGATTCTTCTGGGGCCGCCAACCTGCTGGTGCTCGACACCAAGATGAGCTTCGATTCGAACGCGCTCTACCGCCACAAGGATGTCGAGGCGATGCGCGACGAGACCGAAGAAGACCCGGCCGAAGTCGAAGCGAGCCAGTACGACCTCGCCTACATCAAGCTCGACGGCAATATCGGCTGCATGGTCAACGGCGCGGGGCTCGCGATGGCGACGATGGACATCATCAAGCTCAACGGCGCGTTCCCGGCCAATTTCCTCGACGTGGGAGGCGGCGCCACCACCGAGAAGGTGACCGCAGCGTTCAAGATCATCCTCAAGGACCCGGCGGTCGAGGGTATCCTGGTCAATATCTTCGGCGGGATCATGAAGTGCGACGTGATCGCCAACGGCATCGTCCAGGCGGCGAAGGACGTGAACCTTTCGGTCCCGCTGGTCGTGCGCCTCGAAGGCACCAACGTGCAGCAGGGCCAGGACATCCTCAACAACTCGGGGCTGCCGATCGTCAGCGCCGACGATCTCGGCGACGCCGCGAAGAAGATCGTCGCCGAGGTCAAGCAGGCTGCCTGAGCAACGCTTGACGTTTACGTAAAGGTGAGTTAGGGCGCGGAGCAATTCAGGCCGTGCCCTCAATGAAGGAACAGAAGCGATGAAAATCCTCGTCCCCGTCAAGCGGGTGATCGACTACAACGTGAAGCCGCGCGTCAAGGCGGACGGCACCGGCGTCGATCTCGCCAACGTCAAGATGAGCATGAACCCGTTCGACGAAATCGCGGTCGAGGAAGCGCTGCGAATCAAGGAAGCTGGCAAGGCCGACGAAGTGATTGCGGTCTCGATCGGCCCGGCCAAGGCGACCGAAACGCTGCGCACTGCGCTGGCGATGGGGGCAGACCGCGCGATCCTGGTGCAGACGGATGACGAGGTCGAACCGCTGGCAGTCGCCAAGATCCTCAAGGCAATTGTCGAGGCCGAGACCCCAGGTCTCGTGATCCTCGGCAAGCAGGCGATCGACGACGATTCGAACCAGACCGGCCAGATGCTCGCCGCGCTGCTCGGCCGTCCGCAAGGCACCTTCGCCAACACCGTCGAAGTCGACGGCGATTCGGTGACCGTTAAGCGCGAAGTCGACGGCGGTCTCGAAACCGTGAAGCTTGCGCTTCCCGCGATCGTCACCACCGACCTGCGCCTCAACGAACCGCGCTACGCTTCGCTGCCGAACATCATGAAGGCGAAGTCCAAGCCGCTCGATACCAAGGCCCCCGCCGACTACGGCGTCGACACCGCACCGCGCATCAAGACGCTCAAGGTTACCGAACCGCCGGTCCGCCAGGCGGGCGTGAAGGTCGCCGACGTCGACGAGCTGGTCGCCAAGATCAAGGCCCTCGGGATCGCCTGATCCCGTCACCGCAAGCACTCAATTCAAGGACGCCAATCGATGAAAACTCTCGTTCTGGTCGAACATGACAACGCTTCGGTGAAGGACGCCACGTTGTCGGCCGTCACCGCCGCTTCGAAGCTCGGCGAAGTCCACCTGCTGGTCGCCGGCTCGGGCTGTGCCGGGGTGGCGGATGCCGCCGCCAAGATCGCCGGGGTGGGCAAGGTCCACCTGGCCGACGATCCGGCCTACGCGCACCAGCTGGCTGAAAACGTCGCGCCGCTGGTGGCGGACCTGATGGGTCACCACGATGCGTTCCTCGCGCCGGCCACCACCACCGGCAAGAACATCGCCCCGCGCGTCGCCGCGATGATCGACGTGATGCAGCTGTCCGACATCATCGGGATCGAAGGCGACAAGACCTTCACCCGCCCGATCTACGCCGGCAATGCGATCGCCACGGTCGAATCGAGCGATCCCAAGCTGGTCATCACCGTGCGCGGCACCGCGTTCGAGAAGGCTGCGCCCGAAGGCGGCAGCGGCACCGTGGAAGCCGTCAGCGGACCGGGCGATGCCGGCACAAGCAGCTTCGTCGGCAGTGAAATCGCCAAGAGCGAGCGCCCCGAACTCACCAGCGCCAAGGTCATCGTGACGGGCGGCCGCGCGCTGAAGGACGCCGAGACCTTCAAGGAATACATCTTCCCGCTGGCCGACAAGCTCGGTGCAGCGGTCGGCGCGAGCCGCGCGGCGGTCGATGCGGGCTATGTCCCCAACGATTACCAGGTCGGCCAGACCGGCAAGATCGTCGCCCCGGAGGTCTACATCGCGATCGGCATTTCGGGCGCGATCCAGCACCTTGCCGGCATGAAGGACTCCAAGACGATCATCGCGATCAACAAGGACGAAGATGCGCCGATCTTCCAGGTCGCCGACGTTGGCCTCGTGGCAGACCTGTTCAAGGCGGTGCCGGAACTCACCGAAAAGCTTTGATTTCACGCATTTGATCGGGCACCCTTTGGCCTCGAAGTAGAGGTCAGGGGTGTGCGATGCGCTTTCTATTTGCTTTGCTGATGGCGGCGATCGCCCAGCCAGCGTTGGGCGACGACGGGGGGACAAAGCCGACCACGCTCGAACCGGTTAGCCCCTGGAGCCTCGACTACGCCGAGACCCACTGTCGCCTTTCGCGTCTGTTCGGCGACAAGGACCACCCGACAGTCTTCTTTCTCGAGCAGTACTATCCCGATTCGACGTTTAGGTGGGTGGTCGGCGGACCTAAGGTCGGCAACATCGCCAGCGGGGCAGAAGTCCGCTTCCAATTCGGTCCAGGAGCAAAAATCTCTCAGTTGGGCTACACCAAGCTTGACCTCGGAGACTTCGGCAAAGGGTTTTCGACACAAGGGCCTGAGGTCACAGAGTCGGAACCGCTGATGATCAAGGATGACGGGGCGAAAGGCGACGATCAGTCAAAAGAGCCCCAAAGCCAAGCAGTCGCAGGCATCCCTCATCTCAAATCTGAGATCGGTCGTTCGATCGACTGGCTCGCCCTTGAACCCAATTCCGGAAATGAAGTTCGTCTCTCCCTCGGAAATATGCAAAAGCCCTTTGAGGCGATGAATCAATGTACCGAGAATTTGGCTTCTCATTTTGGAGTCGATGTCGCAGCCCAAAAGGTCCGGAGAAAAGGACCAATCTGGTCCAATAGAATGGACGTTATTCCGATGCTCTTTGCGGCGCATCCTCTCGAGTTGCCCAGAGGAGGTCCAAAGGCGACCTTCACCCTTATTCTATTGATTGATGCGAACGGCAAGCCGACGAATTGCCAGATGATTCCGATGACCGCAGAGTCAAACAATTGGGACAAGGAACTCGCCTGCAAGATTTTGGCTCGCCGAGCCAGTTTCGAACCGGCAATCGGCGCGGATGGGGAACGGCAAGCCTCGTTTTACGGGACTCAGGTTAGTTTCGTTCTACGCTAATAGCCGCTTCCCGTCGCAGCAGCTGCACTTCGTCGCCATCCGGCAAGGTAGCCAGCCGCGTCGGTGCGAATCCCAGCTTGCGCGCAACGCCCAGTGATGGCGCATTTTCCGGGGCGATCATGCACATGATCTCCTGCGACCCATGTTCGGCATCGAACCAGTCGAGCACCGCGCGCATCGCCTCGGTCGCGTATCCCTTGCCGACATGGCCGGCAGCGAAGATCCACCCGGCTTCCGGCTTGTCGTCCATGTCCTCGCCCAACCCGCGATACGAACGGAACACGCCGCAATTGCCGATCACTTCGTGCTGGCCGCGCAAGCGAACCATGAAAAAGCCATAGCCCCACAGGAACCAGCTGCCCGCCCCGCGCTGGAATCGGGTGACGTGTTCGGCGCGGACCGTCGTCGGGCCCAGGAAGCGCCCCGTCTCGGGATGCGAGACGATCGCGAACATTTCCGCTTCATCGCTGGGGCGCGGCAGCCACAGCTCCAACCGATCGGTCACCACAACCGGAGCGCGCACTTCGCTCTTGATCACAGGAACCAATCCAACGTGTAAATCGCGAGCCCGACCAGCCCGCCCACGAGCGTGCCGTTCATGCGGATGAACTGGAGGTCGCGGCCGACGGCACCTTCGATCCGGTCGGTAACTGTGCGCGCATCCCACCGGCGTACCGTTTCCGACACCAGCTGGACGATCTGGCTGCCGTAGCGGCTTGCGATGCCGACTGCGGTACGGCGCGCGAAACGGTTGATCTGCGCTTGCAGGCGGACGTCTTCCTGCAGGTTGCGTCCGAGTTCGGCGAGCGTTTCGCCCATTTGCCCTGACAGGCCACCATCGCCATCGCGTGCAGCGAGGATCAGCGAGGCACGCAACCGCTCCCACACCCCCAGCCACCATGCCGCCACCGCCGGGTTGTCGAGCAAGTCGCGCTTGGTCTTTTCCACCCGCGCCCGCAGCTCGGCATCCTCCTGCAAGTCGACCGCGAGCTTCGCCAGGCCTTCGTCGAGCTTGGTACGAATCGGGTGATCGGGCTCGACAAGAACTTCCGCCAGCAGCTTGTAGAGCCCGTCGATCACGGAGTTGGCGAGCCGTTCGTCGAGACCCGTCCAGCGCACGATTGCGTTGGCGCGCTCGTGGATGATCTGGCGAACCATCTCCTCGTTCGCTTCGAGCGTGATCCCGGTCCAGCGGATCGCCGAATCGATCAGCGGCAGGTGGCGCTTATCGGCAATCGCGGCGTCGAGCATCTGACCGAGCAGCGGGGCCACATCGACCCGTTCAGCGAGCGACTTGAGCCCGCCACGCACTTCGGTCCCGAGCCGCTCAGGCTCGAGCGATTCGAGAAATTCGGCGAACAGTTCCGCCGCGCCGGCCCGGATCCGACCGCCGCCACCGGCACGGTCCGCAGGCCCTGCGAGGTAGTCACCCAACGAACGCGCCAGGTTCATATCGCTCATGCGCCGCGCAACCACCACAGGGGTCATGAAATTGTCCTGCAGGAACTGCGCCATCGTGTCGGCGATGCGGTCCTTGTTCGCCGGGATGATCGCGGTGTGCGGGATCGGCAGGCCAAGCGGGCGGCGGAACAGCGCGGTCACTGCGAACCAGTCAGCCAGCCCGCCGACCATCGCCGCCTCGGCAAATGCCCGCACAAATCCCCACGCGGGGCTGAGATGGAGCAATTGCCCGCTGGCTACGAACAGCGCCGCCATCGCCAGCAGCAAGCCAGTGGCGGTGCGACGCATTCCGCGCGCACGATCGGGTATGGCCACTGTGCCCCTCATGCGCTTCCAACGCGTGGGGGGAGTCGGGGTTTCACCGCTCACTCAGCAGGCAGGCCTTCGTCGAGTTCGCGACCGCGGTGGGGAGGCAGGTGTTCATCGCCCGGGGTGTAGGTCAACAAACGAGTGCGCAGCCAGGGTCCAAGGCGCTTCTCGAACCCGTCAGCCAGGCTGAACCCTGCCGGAATCAGCACCAGCGTGAGCACCGTCGACAGCAACAAGCCGCCGATCACCACCATGCCCATCGGCGCGCGCCAGGCTCCGTCGCCCGATAGCGATAGCGCGGTCGGAACCATGCCCGCGGTCATCGCGACGGTTGTCATCACGATCGGCTGCGCACGCTTGTGGCCCGCATCGAGGATCGCCTGCCGCTTGGGAACCCCGGCCGCCATTTCCTCGATCGCGAAGTCGATCAACAGGATCGAGTTCTTGGCGACGATCCCCAGCAGCATCAACAGGCCGATATAGACCGGCATCGAAATCGGCTGCCCGACGAGGGCCAACGCCAGCAGGCCTCCGAGCGGGGCCAGCAGCAGAGATGTCATGTTGACCAGCGGGGACACGAAGCGGTGGTAGAGCAGCACCAGCACCGCGAAGACAAGCAGGATTCCGCTGACCACCGCGACCATGAAATTCTGGATCATCTCGGCCTGCCACTTGTCCTGGCCAACCGCCTTGTTGGAAACTCCGACCGGCAGGTTCTTCATTACCGGGAGCGCATTGATCGCTTGCATGACCGGCCCCTTGACCGCTCCCGGGCCAAGATCGGCCCCGACGACCACGCGGCGCGACTGGTTGTAGCGCTGGATCTGGGTCGGGCCCGCACCGAAGCGGATTTCCGCCACGCGCGAAAGCGGGACGGTGCCGCCGCTTGCGGTCTGCACAGGCAGGTTTTCGATCGTCGCGATGTCGCGGCGCGATTTCTCGGGCAGGATCACACGGATCGGTACCTGCCGGTCGCTGAGTGAGAACTTGGCCGCGTTCTGGTCGATCTCGCCCATCGTGGCGATGCGGATCGTCTGGCTCAGCGCTGCCGTTGTTACACCCAGCTGGGCGGCCAGGTCGAAGTGCGGCACGATCAGCAGTTCGGGCCGCTGGAGGTCAGCCGCAATCCGCGGCGCGACCACGCCCTTGATCCCGCGCATCTCGTCGACGAGCTTCTGCGCCGTTTTGTCGAGCAATGCCGGGTTGCTGCCCGACAGCATCACCGTGAGGTCGCGCCCGCTGCCGCCCCCACCGCTGTTCTGCGACTGGAAGCTGACGCGCGCGTCGGCGATGTTCTGGAGCGTGGGGGTCATCCGGCGCTCGAATTCGACGCTGGTATCGTCGCGCTCGCTCGCCGGGACGAGTGAGACATACAGGGTTGCGCTGCCTTCGGAGATACCTTCGGTCACCCGCTCGACCTCGGGCTGCTTGCGCAAAATCGCTGCGACCTCGTCGGCCACCTTTTCGGTTTCCCAGATCGTCGTTCCCGGCACCATCTCGACCGACACCTGGCTGGTGTCCTGGTTGATCGAAGGCTGGAACTGCTGCGGCAACCCGGCAAACAGCGAAACCGTCATGACAAGGGCATAGATGCCCAGCCCGAAGGCATAGAGCCGGTGGTCTCGCATCCGCGCGCGGGTCCGCGCCCCGAGATTGTGCATGTACTGCCCAAAGGCACCCATCGTGCCGAGGACGAAGGTCAGTCCCTTGGCGACCAGTATGCCCGCGCCCAGCATCGCGAACGGAGCCACCATCGCTGCCGGAATGAGCGGGATGCCGATTCCCGAGAGGATCTTGAACACGAAAATCCCGGCGATCACAGCCACCACCGCGATCGCAATCGAAACGACCAGCACGATCGGATAGTACCACCACCGCGCCGGTTGTCGCTCGATGCCGGCCAACATCGCGTCCGACTTTGCGCTGTGCAGCGTCCAGCGCAGGACCGACATATAGCGGTCCATCAGCCAACCCTCGCCGTGCGCGGCCTTGCCGTGCGCCTTGAGGAAATAGGCCGCGACCATCGGCGTGATCATCCGGGCGACCGCAAGGCTCATCAGCACTGCGGCGACGACCGTCAGCCCGAACGCCTTGAAGAATTGACCCGAGATACCCGGCATCAGCCCGACCGGCAGGAACACCGCGACGATCGAGAAGGTGGTCGCTACCACCGCGAGCCCGATTTCGTCAGCCGCGTCGATCGACGCCTGGTACGCGCTCTTGCCCATGCGCAAGTGTCTGACGATATTCTCGATCTCGACGATCGCGTCATCGACCAAGACGCCCGCCACCAGGCTCAACGCCAGCAGCGACAGCGAATTGAGCGTGAAGCCCAGCAAGTCCATGAACCAGAAGGTCGGGATCGCCGACAGCGGGATCGCGATCGCGCTGATCAAGGTTGCGCGCCAATCGCGCAGGAACAGGAACACCACCACGATCGCGAGGATCGCGCCTTCGATCAGCGCTTCCATCGAACTGGTGTATTGCTGTTCGGTATAGACCACTGGAGTGAACAGTTCGGAAAAGTGAACTCCCGGGTTGTCGGCCTCGATCTGCTTGAGCTTGGCGAGCAAGTCGTCGTGCACTGTCACATCGGACACGTTGCGCGCGCGCTGGGCGAAGAACGATACCACCTGACGCCCGTTGACCTTGCCGATTCGGGTCTGCTCCGAATTCCCGTCGTAGACCGAAGCGACATCGGACAGCTTGACCGTGCGCCCGCCGCCAAGATTGATCTGAAGATTGCGCAAGTCGTATGCAGTGCGCGCATTGCCGAGCACGCGGACCGACTGGCGCGAGCCGGCGATCTCGGTCTTGCCGCCTGCGGCGTTGATGTTCATCTGCCGCAGCGCCGAGTTGAGCGAACTGGCGGTAACCCCCAGCGATTGCATCCGCGCCGGATCGAGCACGACGCGGATCTCGCGATCGACGCCGCCGTTGCGGGTGACGGATGCCATCCCTTCGATCGACAGCAGGCTCTTGGCGACAGTGTCGTCGACGAACCAGCTGAGCTGTTCCATCGTCATGTCGTCGGCCTGTGCGGAGTAAACTCCGATAAACCCGCCGCCGTTGATCTCCAGCTTGCGGACCTGCGGCTCAAGGATGCCGTTCGGCAGATCGCTGCGAATCTGGTCGACCGCGTTCTTGACCTCGTTGGTCGCGGTGTCGGGATCGGTCCCGATAGTGAAGTTGACGATCGTCTGCGAGGAGCCTTCGCGCGCGGTCGAACTGATATCCTCGACTCCGCTGACCGAACGTACCGCGGCCTCGACCTTCTGGGTGATCTGGGTTTCGATCTCAGTCGGGGCGGCACCCGGCTGGCTGACCTGCACCATCACTGCCGGGAACTGGATGTCCGGCATGTTGGTGATGTCCATTCGCGAGAACGACAGGAACCCGGCCACCAACAGGCCGGCGAACAGGACGATCGGTATCACCGGATTCCGGATCGACCATGCGGATATGTTACGCAGCCCCATCGACCGCGCCTTACTTGCTCAGCTCGGGCTTGATCTTGTCCCCGGGATTGAGGAACCCGCCCGCCCGCAAGACGATCCGTTCGGAGCCGGTGAGGCCGCTGGTCACGGCAATCCCGGTGGCGGTCACCAGCCCGGTCGTCACTGCGCGCCGCTGGACCTTGTCATCCTTGCCGACCACGAACACGTAGTTGCCCTTGGTATCGGTCATGATCGCCGATTCGGGCAGCAACGGTGCAGAAACCGTACCGCTGCTGAGGGTTGCGGACGCGAAGCCGCCAGGACGCAGGCCGGGAGCGTAAGCCAGCGCAATGCGCGCCTCGCCCTGCCGCGACTGCGCGTCGATCGTCGGGGCGATCTGCCACACCTGCCCGCTGAACGTCTGGCCGCTACTGACCGGGATGACCTTGGCCAGAGAGCCGACGTGGACCTTGGCGAGATCTTCCTCTCCGAGCATCGCATTGAGCTCCATCTCGCCGTGCTTGGCGATCGTGAACAACGGCGAACCGCCTGCTCCCACCGTCTGGCCCGGTTCGACGTTGCGCGTCAGTACGAGGCCACCTTCGGGCGCGAGAATGTTGAGCCGCGCGGTGCGGGCCTGCAATTCGGCGAGCGAAGCCCGCGAAGCCTGCAGTTGTGCTGCAGCCGAATCGCGGGTCGAGGTCAACCGGTCGATGTCGGCCTTGGAAATGAACCCGCGATCGACCAGCTTGAGACCGCGATCGAGATTGGCTTGCGCCAGGTTGAGGTTGGCCTGCATCACACCGACCTGCGCGCGGGCACCGGCAACCTGCTGGACCTGGACCGAGCGGTCGATCACCACCATGACCTGCCCCTTGCGGACCCAATCGCCTTCATCGACCGGCACCGACACGACGCGGCCGCCTTCGCCAACCGAGCTGACCGGGATTTCGCGCCGGGCAGCCAAGGTTCCGGTCGCTTCGATTTCACCGTCGATCGTCGTGTGCCCGGGTTGGACGACAGAAACCACCGGCACTTGGCCAGCGGGAGGCGCGGCAAGCTCGCCGGCCTCGTCGCTTCCGTGATGAATGAAGAAATAGAGCAGCGCCATCAGCACGACGGCGGCAACGACTGCGATGATCGCGAATCGACGCCGACGCGCCTGCTCGGCCGCCGCTTCCTGTTCGCCTAGGGTCATGACCGCGCCGCTTTCGGGCGCGACGGTCGATTCATAGTTCATTCGCTGTGCCCTGTCGGCCCCGTGAGTGTGTTACACGCATAGGTCACCTAGCGCAAGCGCCGGACCTCCCAATGGCGCATAGACTTGCGTGTCGGTTCGGGCAATCGGCCACTCGACGGGCGACATGGGCACCCGACGAGCGTCATGAGGCGTGCTCAGCTCTCGATTCGCCAGATTTCGAGGCTGCCGTCACCGCGCACCCGCACCGGGTTCATCCACTTCGGTGCCTTGTCCGCGAGGATATCGGCCATCAGGCCATGCGGGCTGCCTTCACGATAGAGCTGGGGTTCATTGAGATCGGGGCAGATCGCGACGTAGCGGGTGCCGCGTTGCACCAATGTGCCATGCGCATCATCTGGTGTCGCCAGGAACGTGGCAATCGTCACGTGCATCGCCTTTGCACCGCGGTGGTGGCCGCTGGCGATGACGGTCTGGCGGGTGCGGTAGAGCAACTCCGGAGCGATATCGAGCGGCGAGAGAATTTCTCCACGAGGTAGCTTGTCGAGCACTCGCGCGCCTTGGGCGAGGTCGCAGTCCGAAACCTTCGGGGGAGCGAGTGCGGGATCCTCGCTGCCCAGCGCCGCGAAGGCGCGCGCGGGGACGACCAGCCCGACCAGCGTCACCGGCGCGGTCGGGACCAGCGCCACCGCGATGCTCGCGAGCGCGAACGAGCGGCGGGCGGGATTGCGGACGCTGCGCAGCGCGATCAGCCAGCGACGCACCTGCCAGCCGATCGGAACGGCGGCGAGCGCCCCCAACACTGCGCCTGCGCGAGCCACCAGTACGGCAATTGCGAACGAGGCCAACAGCATCAGGCCATAGTCTTGCCACCAGCGGCGGGCCGAACCGGACGAAAGACGCGCCAACTGCAGCGTAGCCCACAGCGAAATCACTCCAGGGACCAGGATCCCGGCAGCGGTCGAGATGTCCTGACGCCAGATCGGCAGGCCTTCGGTAACATTGGCGTACCAGTATTTGTCGACCAGCGGATCGAGCCCGATGAATGCCCCGCTGGTGCATTGCGGGGCGACCAGCCACAGTATCGCCAGCGCCATCGCTGCCAAGCCTCCCAGTCCGGCGAGCCGCACGGCGACGGGCGGGTTGCGCAACCGACCAAGCGCGGTCGCGCCGAGCGCGCCGGCGACGAAAATTCCCACGTGGATCGGCGAAATGGCGTCGCAATGTTCGATCACGTCGGCGGTCCCGCGCGTGGCGGCGAACAGGATAACGCTCGCTGCGCCGAGGCCTTGTATGGTCGCGACGAACCAGGTGCTTTCGCCGTCCTCGCGCAGCCAACGCAGCGCGGCAACGCCGCAGATCGCTGCGGCCAAGGGCAAGCCCTCGATCGAGATCGACAGCCATGTCGCGAGCGCAGCGCCGACCACCCACCCGCCGATCCGCGGGCTTCGCGACATCAGCGCATTGACCGCAACGAGCGCGCAGACGATCTGCCAGCCGTGATGGTCGATCCGCAGCGGGCGGAGCTGCGCCATCACCGGAACCGACATCGCGAACGCCACGCAGACGTAGAAAATGTCGTCGCGTTCGAGGTGGCGCCAAGCGAAGCGCGCAAGCAAGACCATCGCGACGCCGAAAGTCACCAGCGGCACAAAGATCAGCGCGAACCCTTCCGCGCCGCCTTCACCGAGGAACGGGCGGGCGAGGAGGATCGCCAGCGCTATCGGGACATCGACCAACCGCGACCAGTGCATCGGCACGCCGCCATCGGGCGCGTCGAGACGGTGCTGGACGAGATCGTACCAGCCTTGGCCCGCGAGCAGGTCGCGCACTTGGACCAGTCGAAGCGTGTCGTCGGGATCGGGGAAACGCCAGTGGGCGATCGCCCCGGCGCTCGCGAGGATAAACAGTGCGCACACCGCCAGCCACCCCAGCGCCAGCCGGCCATAGAGCTGGCGCGGCATCGGCCCGGCATGGCCGTGAGGCACCGGTTCGCTCATGCCCGAATTCCGGGTGCGCGGAAGATCAGGTGGTTGCGCAGCAGCCAGGTGGTCGCGAAACTGGCGACGATCGCCACCAGCTTGGCGATGCGCGGATCGAACCCGGCCAATCCGCCAAGCCCGACGATCGCAGTCGTCAATCCCAGGCCGAGGAGGGCGGAACCGACGAAAAGCGCTTTCTGGCGGGTGCGTTCGGGCCCGCGTTCGGCAACGCTGTCAGTGAACACCGCACGGCTCGAAACGAGCCAATGGGCGACGATACCGAGCGAATAGCCGATCGCCGAGGCGATCGTCGCGGCGATCCCGAGCGACAGCAGCAGCAGGAAGCTGCCCATGTCGATCCCGAGCGCGATCACACTCGCTGCGCCGTAGCGGACGACGCGCTGGTCACACATCCGGATAATCGCCTGAACCATCGCCGGGTTCATACCTTCAGGAGAACGGCTGGCCGGGAGATGCGCATCACGCCGCCTCGCGTCCGTCCTTGATCCGTTCGGGGACGTCGCGCACCGATGCGAGTGCAGCCGCCTGGTCCGGGGTCGGCGCGACAGTGGTCTCGCGAGCGGGCAGCGCCTTTTCCGCGCCTTCGTCGCCCGCTTCGTGATATTCGGCATCTTCGTTGACGCACCAGGTATCGTAGAGCCGCTTGCCGGCGAGGATATTCTCCACCGTCAGCATCGCGGTCATCATCGCATGGTCCTGGTTGTTGTAGCGATGCATCCCGTTGCGCCCGACCAAGTGCAGCGTCGGATGCTTGGCCTCCAGTTCGCTACGCATCGCCTCGACGTTCTCGGCGTAAGTCTCGTCGTAAACCGGGTAGGCCTTTTCCTGGCGCACCACCGTGCCGCCGCGGACCTTCGCCGGATCGAGTAGGCCGAGAATGTCCATTTCCTTCGTCGCCAGCGCGACCAGGTCGGCGTCGTCCATCGACCACAGCCCGTCGCCTTCGAAGCAGAAATACTCGAGGCCGACGCACGCCATGTTCGCATCGGGCACCATCTCGGGCGACCAGCTGCGGAAGTTCTGCACGCGGCCGACTTGCACCTTGCTGTCGTGGATGTAGATCCAGTTGTCGGGGAACAGGTCTTCGCCTTCGACCATCAGCGCCACGGTCAGGAAATCGCGGTACTTGAGGTCGCTCGCCTGTAGCGTGCTTTCGGGCAGCGGGTGCAGGCGCCGCGCCAGCTGGCGCATCGGGGCGGAGCTAATCGCATGGGCCGCGCGGATTGTGGCTTTGCCCTCGGGTCCGTTGGCGGTGAGGCGCCAGCCGCCCTGCCCGTCAGCCGCGAGTTGGTCCATTGCGTGCCCCATCAGCACCTGGCCCTTGCCGCTGGCAACGATCTTGTCGCGCGCAGCATCCCACATCATGCCCGGGCCGAGCCGCGGGTAGCGGAAGGTTTCGAGCAGAGTCTTCACCGCCTGCCCGTCGTTGGGCTTCTTGTTGAGGCCAAGGCTGCGCTTGAGCCCGTCGATCACCGCGCCCCACAGGCTGAGACCCTTGATCCGCTGGGCCGCCCAATCCGCGCTCATTTCGTTGCACGGCATTCCCCACACCTTCTCGGTGTAGGTCTTGAAGAAGATCGAATAGAGCTTCTTGCCAAACTGGTTGCTGGTCCAGTCTTCGAAGCTTTTCACATCGCGCTTGGGGAATACCTTCGACCAGGCATAGCTCGCCATACACGCACTCGAGCGCAGTATTCCGAGGTTCCACAAGGCCTCGAACGCGCGCAGCGGATAGCTGTAGAATTTGCCTTCGTAATAGATGCGGCTCATTCGCGGGCGCTGGATGAAATCGTCCGGCAGGATCTCGTTCCACAGGTCGACGACAGCTGCGCTCTTCGAGAAGAACCGGTGCCCCCCGATATCGAAGCGGTAGCCATCATGCTCGACCGTGCGGCTGATGCCGCCGACATAGGTCGCATCCTGCTCGATGATCGCGACCGACTTGCCGGCCTTGGTCAGCAGGTAACCTGCCGTCAGGCCTGCCGGCCCGGCGCCGACAATGGCAACGTCTACCTCGATCTCGTGCGTGTCCGCAGTTGTCATTGAGCCCCCCGTCTTGCGTTCTTGTCGGGGAGTGAAGGAAATTGGTTAGGAGAAGGTAAACGGACGGCGGAAACAGCGATGGTTTCCGGAGATTTCGTGCGCTCCGGGCCCGCGCTGCGTCGTCAACTGCGCAGGCTGGCAGCGCAATCCGGTTCGGTCAGCAGCGCGGGGCACTGGATCCGCGCTGCGATCAGCGCCAGGTCGCGCAAGGTAAAGGTATCGTCGAACGCGATCCCGAATTCGTCTTCGCTACGCCAGCGCACCCGGGCGCGAACCTCCGGCAATGCATTGGTGACGAGCCTTACCGGCTGGGCGATCGCCAGCCGCAACGGGCAGGTGATCCGTGCGCCCTGCTGCGACAGGTTGTGGAGTTCCCCGTTTATACGCTGCGTCCCGATGTCGAGTTCTACCGGGAACGAAAGCGGCAAGCGCAACTGGCGTTTGGGATACTGCCCGACTTCGGCGACGAATGCGTCCACGTCGACCGAAGCTTCGAAGGTGAAACCGGCCTCGTTGCCGCGCTGCCAGACTTTTGCCAGCGTATAGCTTTCGCCGGTCTGCAGCTCGAGCACCAACGGCTCGCAATCGGGAATGGCATGAAAGGTGCGCAGACTGACCCCGGTGTCGGAAACATCGCGGATCACGCACACGAACTCGCCCTGCGTGCAGACAAGCTTGGCCGCGCGGATCAACAGCGTGTAACGCTGTGCTTTGCGCTCCTCGCATGCATCTGTCTCGGCAGCCGCATCAGTGGCGCAAGTCTTGCTGTTCATCGACCCCATTCCCCTTGCAATCCGCGTGGATCTACAAGCCCGTTCCTAAGCGCAATGTCGTCGAGACTCGCTTACCATCGGGTTAAGAGGGAATTCCTAGGCAAGCGTTTACCAAGGCCGGCGGCTTGGGCCAATGCTGGTGCGGGTGGCGGGACTCGAACCCGCACGACCGAAGGTCAGGGGATTTTAAGTCCCCGGCGTCTACCGATTCCGCCACACCCGCACAGACCGCGCGGGACTAGCGACACAGCGGGTCAGGCGCAATTGCCACGCGGCAAACGCCTCACCGCTGGTCAAGGAATTTGCGATGTCGGCGCTGCTGCTCAGGCGTCGTTGATGACGCGGCGCATTTCCTTGCCGGGCTTGAAGTACGGAACCTTCTTGGCCGGAACGTCGACCGCTTCGCCGGTGCGCGGATTGCGGCCCTTGCGGGCCCCACGATCGCGGGTCGAGAACGCGCCGAAACCGCGCAACTCCACACGCCCGCCTTCGGACAGCCGTTGGGCGATCTCGTCGAAGAAGATATCGACGACCTGCTCGACCTCTTCGGCACGCAGCTCCGGATTGTCCTTCGCCATTGCCTGCAGCAATTCGGATCTGATCATGTCAACCTAGACTCCCTCCCGATCGCGACCAGCCCACCATGTGCGACCGAACCCGATAGCCAACCCTGCGATGTCCATCGACGACCCCAAGCTCGTTCGATGTCATAATTCTGCCAGCTAAACTTCGTGGACGCAACGCCGAGTTGGCCGAAATATACAATTTGATATCGCCGGATAACCGTGGCCTAACGACTCAACCATCTGTGAACGCCAGCAATTCACGCGCATCGAGCCCGAGGCGGTGAATCCGGGCATGAATCTCGGGCCACTCCTGCGTCACGAAGCGATCGCGTTCGGCCTGCCGCAGCTTCTCAGCCGCCCCCTCGACGACATACATGCCTACACCGCGCTGCACTTCGACCAGTCCATCAGCCTGGAACTGCTGGTAAGCCTTGGCAACGGTCAGCGGGTTGGCACCTTGCTCCGCCGCGAACGCCCGGACCGACGGCAGCATTTCACCCTCTGCATAGCGCCCTTCGATGATCGCTGCGGCGATCAGGTCACGCAGCTTGAGATAGACCGGGCGACTTTGCTGGTTCATGAGCATTTCCTTATGTAAGGTGCATCAGTGCCATAATACAGCGTTGCGCGTCAACCTTCGTATCGCGACGCGCCGGCCGTTCAAACGCGGGAAACCCCGGTTACGCTTGAAACTAGCTCTTCACATGGACGATTCTCTCGCTAGGGTGCGCGGCGAGGAGAGACTGCCCTTGCGGGCAGGCACAAGGACTTTTGGGGATTCCATAATGAAGCCAATGGGTTTGTGGGACGAGAGCGACTGGATCGTCGCGATCGCCTCGGTCGCGCTGATCGTGTTCCTGGCAATCGGAGCTTACGCGGTGTCGCGCAAGGAGCCGGAATTCGCCGGCCATCCGAAAGGACTTTACGTCCTGTTCTTCGCCGAGATGTGGGAGCGCTTTTCCTACTACGGGATGCGCGCGCTGCTGACGCTCTACCTCGTCAAGCACTGGCTCTATTCAGACGGCAGCGCGACGATCATCTACGGCGCCTATACCAGCCTCGTCTATATCACTCCGGTGCTTGGCGGCTGGCTGGCAGACCGTTACCTGGGCCAGCGCAAGGCGGTGCTGTTCGGCGCGATCCTGCTGACCATGGGGCACTTCTTCATGGCGTTCGAGGGCGATGCCGCAGCCGGCTACCAGAACAACCCGGCGATCAACGTGTTCTGGCTGGCGCTGAGCTTTATCATTGTCGGATCGGGCTTCCTCAAGGCGAACATCTCGGTCATCGTCGGCCAGCTCTATCCGCGCACCGACGTGCGCCGCGACAGCGCCTACACGATCTTCTACATCGGGATTAACGTCGGGGCGGCGATCGGCACGATCATCGCGGGTTACCTCGGCGAGACGATCGGCTGGTCCTACGGCTTCGGCGCGGCGGGCTTCGGCATGCTGCTGGGCCTCGTGGTATTCGTGATCGGCAAGCCGCTGCTGATGGGCCAGGGCGAACCGCCCGCGCCTGCCCGGCTCAAGCAAAAGATCGCCGGGATGAACCTCGAATGGTTCGTCTATGTCGCCGGGTTCGTCGGCGTGGCGGTGATCTGGCTGCTGATCCAGTACCAGTCGGTGGTCGGCTGGCTGATGCTCGCTTCCGGGATCGCCCTTCTAAGCTACGTTCTCAGGGAAGCCCTTTATCGGCTTCCCGACGACAGAGGTTTATTGCCCACTGGATCGTCGAAGTCGATTTTCTATGGTGGCGTTGCAGTCCTGTTCTTGAGCGTCGCCTTGCTGATCAGGCTGGGTTCGACAAGTCCGATTGCTGTTGGCGCAGGGATACTAGGCCTCGTTGCCATTTTTGTAGCCTGCATTCTCGAAGCGCGTTCGACACCAAACAACGCACGCGACCGGGTATTCGCGATGATCTTCTTCATCCTGCTGCAGCCGGTGTTCTGGGGCCTGTTCGAACAGGCGGGCGGCTCGATCAACCTGTTCACAGATCGCTTTGTCGACCGGCAGGGCGTCCCCGCATCGCTGTTCCAGTCGATCAACCCGATCTACATCATCCTGCTCGGCCCGGTGTTCGCCGCGTTGTGGCAATTCCTCGTCAAGCGCGGGTGGGAGCCTTCGACCCCGGCCAAGATGGGTCTCGGTATCGTCCAGATGGGCCTCGCCTTCGTGGTCCTCGTGTGGGGCGCGGAAGCGGTTGGCACGGCAATGGTGCCGGTTGTCTTCATCTTCCTGTTCTACCTGCTGTCGACCACCGGCGAGCTGTGCCTCTCCCCTGTCGGCCTCTCGGCAATGAACCGGCTCTCGGTGCGTCATATGGCCAGCCTGATGATGGCCGCGTGGTTCTTCGGCACCGCGGGCGGCAACTATTTCGCAGGCTTCCTCGGCTCGGTCATGGGTGAAGGCGATCACGGCACGATCACTCGCCAGGGCGCGCTCGACGTGTACTGGCAGATCGGGTTGCTCGCGGTCGGCGTGGGCATAGCGGTGATGGTGGTAAGCCCGCTGGTCAAGAAGCTGATGCACCTCGACACACTGCGCGACGACAACGTGTCCGACGCGCTCGAGGGCGAAGGCGAAGTCGGCGAGCCGATGGCCCCTGGCGCGCATCCGGCGACGAGGGGATAGGAAGGCAAACATGATCGACCGGTCGGCGCTGCTTGCCGTGGGTGCGGCAGCCATAGCGGTGTTCGCATTCATCACATTGCGCGCGGTGGAGCTGGGGCATAGCGCGCAAGACGGCGCGTGGACGGCGAGCCAGCAGGCGGCACTCACGGAGCGGGCGGCGCAACCCGGATGGCAAGCGCTACCCGGCGGGCTGCTGTGGAAGCGCGTCTCAGGCGACGGCTCGGGCCCGCACCCCACCGCCAGCGACATCGTCAGCGTGAGCTACACCGCCAGCCTCACCGACGGGACGGTGGTCGATACGTCCGAAGGCAAACCCGTCACTTTCCCTCTCGCCGCGCTGGTTCCGGCCTGGCAGGAGGCGATCCCGCAGATGGGCGTGGGCGACACGATCGAGATCGCCTCGCCCGCCGCGCTTGCCTACGGGCCGAAGGGCAAGGGGCCGGTTCCGGGCGGGGCGACGCTGCTGTTTACGGTCGAGCTCACGGGAATCGGCGAGAAGTAACGCGCGCTTGCCGCCGATCGTGCGACGTGGCACCTTTCCGGGAACGGAGCGGACGCAGCCCTCCGCCCACACGGGAGACCGCCGATGGACCCTGCCAACACCTTGCTGCTCGCCGCTGCAATTGCCTTCGTCGGCACACATTTCGCACTGTCGCACCCGCTGCGCGCGCCGCTGGTCGGCGCGGTCGGCGAGACCGGTTTCATGGGGGTCTATTCGCTGGTTTCCTTGGCGACGTTTGTATGGATGGTCATGGAGTTCCGCGCAGCACCTGAAGGCGACTTGCCGGGATCGGGCGAGATCGGCTGGATCGTCGCGACCGTATTGACGCTGCCCGCTCTGGTACTGTTCCTCGGCTCGCTGGTGAAGAACCCGGCAATGCCCAACCCCAAGGCTCCGACCACGATCGACCGCGCTCCGACAGGTGCGTTCGCGGTTACCCGCCACCCGATGATGTGGGGGTTTGCGCTGTGGGGCATCGCCCATATCGTGCTGTGGTGGGACGTGCGCACCCTGATAGTGGCTGTCGCGATCACGTTCCTTGCGCTGGTTGGTGCGCATATGCAGGATCGCAAGAAGGAAGCTTTGCTGGGCGACGCCTGGGCGGGCTGGGAAGCGCGCACCAGCTACTGGCCGCAATGGGGCAACCTGCTCAGCGCGGGGTGGGGCCTGTGGCTCGCTGGACTGGTGCTGTGGCTGGCAGTGACCTTCGCGCATATGCCCGGCGCTGGCATCGCGGCAGGAATCTGGCGCTGGTTCTGACCCGAGAGCCCTTGCGATAGGCGCAGCCAGTCCGCAATGGGCGGAGCATGGACCAAACCGAAGCCCTAGAAGCCGAACGCACCCGCCTGCGGCTGACCTCCCGCCATCTCTATGGGGCCGGACCGCTCAACCCCGCAGACGAGTTCGAAGCCATAGCGACATGGCTGCGCGCCAACGGGCGGCACGATTCGGGCGAGGAATTCGTCGCCGGGGTGCAGCCGGATAACTACGGCACCGGCGCGCTGGTCGAGGAGTTCGAGGGCGACCTCGCAGAACTGTTCGATATGCCCGCTGCGCGCTTCATGCCTTCGGGCTGCATGGCCCAGCCGATCGCGCTGCGCATCTGGAGCGACCATGCAAGCAATCCGGTGACCGCGTTCCATCCGACCTCGCACCTCGAACTGCACGAGGAGCATGGGGTCCGCGAACTGCACGGCCTGACCGCACACCTGCTCGGTAACGCAGATCGGCCGACCACCGCCAATGACGTGAAGGCGCTGATCGGACCCGGCGGCGCAGCACATGAAACCGGCATCGCCAGCCTGCTGGTCGAACTGCCGGCGCGTGAGATCGGCGGACAGCTGCCGTCGTGGGAAGAACTGGTCACGCTGAGCGATCTGTGCCGCGCCGAGAACATCCGGCTGCACCTCGACGGTGCTAGAGTATGGCAAGCCGCGCCGGCCTATGGCCGCAGCTTGGCCGACATCGCCGCGCTGTTCGATTCGGTCTACATCTCATTCTACAAGGATGTTGGTGCGCTACCCGGCGCCATGCTGCTCGGCCCGCGTGAATTCATCGAGGAGGCCGCAATCTGGCAGCGGCGGCAAGGCGGCACGCTCTATACCGCGATGGGCAATGTGATTTCGGCCCGACTGCATCTTGCCGATTGCATCGAGCGGATGCCGCGGCTGGTCGAGCGCGCCCGTGAAGTCGCCGCCATGTTCAGCGCGCACCCGCAGGCGAGCGCCCTGCCCGACCCGCCGCAGACGAGTATGTTCCACTTGAAGCTCTCCGGCGAGGTCGACGACTTGCTCGCCGCCCGCGACCATGTTGCGCGCGAAACCGGTATCTGGCTGTTCAACACGTTGAAGCCGGTCGAAGGCGAAACCGCCGCGCGCACCGAACTGTCGATGGGCCCTGCAAGCCTTACGCTCGGTGACGACGAGCTGGCCGCCGCGATCGCGATGTTGTTCGCAAAGCCCTGAGCGGGCTTAGGCCCGCGCTTCCTCGATTCCGGCACTGTTGTGGCGCAGCGCCTTCAGCACCGTATCGACGATCTGCGGCGCGTTGAGGCCGGCTTCATCGTACTGCTTTTCGGGCGCGTCCTGGTCCTGGAACAGGTCGGGCAAGCGCATCGTGCGGATCTTCAGGCCGGTATCGGTCAGGCCTTCGTCGCTGGCATGTGTCAGCACGTGGGCGCCGAGGCCGCCGATGCTGCCTTCTTCCACCGTCACCACGACCTCATGCGTGCGCATCAGCTTGTCGATCAGCTCAGTATCGAGCGGCTTGGCGAAGCGCAGGTCGGCAACCGTGGTCGGAAGACCTTTGGCGTCGAGCTGTTCGGCTGCCTTCATCGCTTCGGCAAGCCGGGTGCCGAGGCTGAGCAGCGCAATCTTGCTGCCCTCCTTGACGATCCGTCCCTTGCCGATTTCGAGCAGTTCGGGCGTATCGGGCAGCGCAACCCCGGCCCCCGCGCCGCGCGGATAGCGGAACGCGATCGGCCCGGCGTCGTATTCGGCGGCGGTGTAGGTCATGTGGACCAGTTCCGCCTCGTCCGCCGCAGCCATCACCACCATGTTTGGCAGCGTGGCGAGGTATGTAATGTCGAACGAGCCGGCGTGAGTCGCCCCGTCGGCCCCGACCAGCCCCGCGCGGTCGATCGCAAAGCGGACCGGCAGGTTCTGGATGCACACGTCGTGCACCACCTGGTCGAACGCACGCTGGAGGAACGTGGAATAGATCGCCGCGAACGGGCGCATTCCCTGCGCGGCCAGGCCGGCGGCGAAAGTCACCGCATGCTGTTCGGCAATCCCGACATCGAACGCCCGGTCCGGGTGGGCCTTGGCAAACTTGTCGACCCCGGTGCCGCTCGGCATCGCGGCGGTGATCGCACATATCCGCTGGTCGCTGTCGGCCAGCTTGGCGAGCGTTTCGCCGAACACGTTCTGGTAAGCGGGCGGACCGCCCGCGCTCTTCTTCTGCTCGCCGGTAACGACATCGAACTTGGCGACCCCGTGGTACTTGTCGGCGCTGTTCTCGGCCGGGGCGTAGCCCTTGCCCTTTTGCGTCACGACATGGACCAGGATCGGCCCCTGCTCGCTGTCGCGCACGTTTTCCAGCACCGGGATCAAGTGGTCGAGGTTGTGGCCGTCGATCGGGCCCACGTAGTAGAATCCCAGCTCCTCGAACAACGTCCCGCCGGTGACCATCCCGCGGGTGTATTCCTCCGCCTTTTCGAGCCCGTGATGGACCCTGCGCGAGAGCTTCTTGGCCAGTTTGGAGGCAAGGCTGCGCAACCCGAGATACTCGCTGGAAGACACCATCCGCGCGAGATAGGCGCTCAGCCCGCCGACCGGCGGGGCAATCGACATGTCGTTGTCGTTGAGGATCACCACCAGCCGGTTGCCCGCCTGTTCGGCGTTGTTCATCGCTTCGTAGGCCATCCCGGCGCTCATCGCGCCATCGCCGATCACCGCGATCGCCTTGCCCGGCGCGTCGGACAGCTTGTTGGCCACCGCAAAGCCGAGCGCCGCGCTGATCGAAGTCGAGGAATGCGCCGCGCCGAACGGATCGTATTCGCTTTCGCTGCGCTTGGTGAACCCGCTGAGCCCGCCGCCCTGGCGCAGCGTGCGGATTCGGTCGCGCCTCCCGGTGAGGATCTTGTGCGGGTACGCCTGGTGGCCGACATCCCAGATCAGGCGGTCGTCCGGCGTGTTGAACACGTAGTGGATCGCGGTGGTCAGCTCGACCACGCCCAGCCCGGATCCCAGGTGCCCGCCGGTCGCGCCGACTGCGCTGATCATTTCGGCGCGCAATTCGTCCGCCAATTGGCGCAATTGGCCCGCTTCGAGCTTGCGCAGATCGACGGGCGTATTGACGGTATCGAGCAGGGGAGTCGGTGGACTATCGGCCATCAAATGCGCTTAGCCGAACAATAATTCGCTGTCGATTCTCGTGAGGACTGCAATCGCCGACGGTGCTATGCGGTGAGCGATGAGCAAGCCGAAGATGCGCGTAGCGACCGAAGCCGACCTGCCGGTGCTCGATGCGCTGATGGACCGGGCAATCACGCATTTGCAGAAGGGTTTCCTCGACCCCGAACAGATCGAAGCCAGCCGCGAGGTCATGGGGCTAGATCGCCAGTTGGTGAAGGACCGGACTTACTGGATCGCCGAACTCGAGGGCGAAGTCGCCGGGTGCGGCGGATGGAGCAAACGCGCCACCCTCTATGGCGGCGATCACAGCACGCACTTGCGCGAGCCGCGACTGCTCGACCCGGCCAGCGAAGCCGCGCGCATCCGGGCGATGTACACCGATCCGGCGTTCGCCCGGCGTGGGGTTGGCAAGGCGGTGCTGGAGCAATGCGAGGCCGAAGCGCGCAGGGCGGGTTTCGACCGGGTCGAATTGATGGCGACGCTTTCGGGCGAGCCGCTCTACAAGGTGGCGGGATACGAACCGATCGAGCGGGTCGAGGACCGCGTGCCGTTGATCCGCATGGGCAAACCGCTCTAGCGAGAAGTCACGCCTTCGGACGGCAGCTGGCGCACAGCCCGCGAATTTCGATCACCGGGCGATCGGGCTTGAAATTGGCGGCTTCGGCCAGAGCGCGCACCTTCGCACTCACGGCATCGTCATCGAGGTGGGTCGCTTCGCCGCATTCGTCGCACACCAGGAAGATGCAGTCATGCAGGCACCCGGGGTGCGAGTTGGCGAGATAGGCATTGCTCGATTCGACCCGCATCGCGAGGTTGTTGGCCACGAACAGGTCGAGGATGCGGTAAATCGAATTGGGCGCAATGCGCTTGCCACGCTTGGCGGAAACGCCGTCCGCAATGTCGTAGGCCGACGCCGGGGACGCATAGCGCGCAAGCTCGCCGAATACATCGGCGCGCAAATCGGTCCACTGTTCGCCCGATTCGATCAGTGCATCCCGCGCCGCATCGATCAACGCGATGCCCGAATGCTCATGGTGCGAGTGATGATGATGGGTCGCCATGCGCACTCATGTAATGCGCGAAAGCCGGCAATGCCAGACAGCTCGCTCAACCCTGGGTATAGCGCGCCTTGTAGAGCTGCGGGAACATGCGGCTGAGGGCAGTCACCTTGGGCGCATCCCATGCCCGGATATAGCCCGAGTCGGGATGCTTGAAGGCGTAGTCCTGGTGGTAGCTTTCAGCCGGGTAGAATGCCTTGTAGGGCTCGATGCCTGCGACGATCGGCCGCTTCCACACGCCCGATGCCTGCATCTGCTTGAGGTAGGCTGCGGCCACCGCGCGCTGCTCGGCATTCATCGGCACCAGCGCGGCGCGGTATTGCGGCCCCACGTCGGGCCCTTGCCGGTTCCTGAGCGTCGGGTCGGCCACCACCGAGAAGAACACCTGCAGCAGCTGGTCGTAGCGCACCTTGGCAGGGTCGTAAGTCACTTTGACCGCTTCGGCATGGCCGGTGCGCCCAGTGCTGACGCGCGAATAGCTGGCGTCGGCCTGGCTGCCACCGTGGTAGCCGGTGACGGCGCTGGTGACGCCCTTCACATGGCTGAACACCGCCTCGACGCCCCAGAAACATCCGCCATCGAACACAGCGGTCTTGAGGCCCGGCGATTCGTGCGCGACCAGCTTGGCCGCGGGCGCATCGAAAACGGTTTCGCCGGCAAACGCGGGCTGCTGGCAGGACGCTAGAGCAACGGCGCTCAGAGCGAGGGAGAGCGCCGCGCGTTTCACGGCGCCTGGATAACGAGCGGCGCGGCCTGCGCCTGCGGCACCGCGTCGGTGAGCGGATTTGTCCCGGCATGCACCGCCACTATCACCGCGCCGATCGCGAAGCCGATGGCGAAGTTGCGATAGAGGTCGGATGAAAACAGGCGCATGGTGGATTGTCTTTCGTTCGCTTCGCGCAGATGGTTACACTGGCAGGTCTTGCAAGGCGATTAATGGCGGCGTTGCGCCGGGTTCAGGGAGAGCGGACATCCTCGACGCAGTGATCATCGGGGCGGGCCACAACGGATTGGTCTGCGCCTTCTATCTCGCCCGTGCCGGGTTCAAGGTGAAGTGCGTCGAAGCGCGCGAAATTGTCGGTGGAGCGGCGGTGACCGAAGAGTTCGCACCCGGATTCCGCAACTCGACCGCGAGCTACACGGTCAGCTTGCTCCAGCCGAAGGTCATTCGGGACATGGGGCTGGAGCGTCGCGGCTATCGCGTGATCGAACGCCCGGTGTCCAATTTCCTGCCGCTTGGCGGCGACCACTTGATTCTCGGCGGCGGGCTCGAAGCGACCCAGGCCGAGTTCGTCCGCTTTTCGAAGGCCGATGCCGAGGCGCTGCCGGGCTACTTTGCGATGCTCGAAACTGTCGCCGACGTTCTGCGCGACCTTGCGCTGCGGATCCCGCCCGACGCGACCGGCGGACTTCGCGGTCTGATCGATGCCGCGCTGCAATCGCGCCACGTCGCCAAGCTGCCGCTCGCCGCCAAGCGCGACGTGCTGGCGCTGTTCACCCGCTCGGCGCGCGAAGTGCTCGACCAGTGGTTCGAAAGCGATCCGGTCAAGGCCGCGTTCGGGTTCGACGCGACCGTCGGTAACTACGCCAGCCCCGATGCGCCGGGCAGCGCCTATGTGCTGCTCCATCACGTGTTCGGCGAGGTTAACGGCAACAAGGGATCATGGGGCCATGTCGTCGGCGGGATGGGCCGGATCACTCAACTGATGGCCGAAGCCGTGCGCGAAGCGGGCGGCGAGATCGCCACCGGATCGCCGGTCGAGCAGGTGCTGGTCGAAGGCGATCGCGCGGTCGGCATCCGACTTGTGAACGGCGAGGAAGTCCGCGCCAAGCGTGTGATCGCCAACCTCGGGCCCAAGCCGCTGTTCGACCGGCTGGTGCCGCGCGAAGCGGTGCCGGAGGATTTCGCGCGGGCGATGGCGGGATACCAGGGCGGCTCGGGCTCGCTGCGGATGAACCTGGCGCTTTCCGGCCTGCCGCAATTCACCGATGCCCCGCCGGGCGACACGCACCTTCGGGCCGGGATCATCGTCGCGCCGAGCCTCGACTACATGGACCGCGCGTGGAGTGATGCCCACGCCAACGGGTTCAGCAGCCAACCGATCGTCGAGATGCTGATCCCGAGCATGGTCGACGACAGCCTCGCCCCGCCCGGGCAGCATGTCGCCAGCCTGTTTTGCCAGCATATCGATCCCGACTTGCCCGAGAGCCGCGAGAACGAAGCGGTCGAAGCGGTGTTCGACACGCTCGAGGCACACGCGCCCGGCTTCCGCCAGCTCGTGCTTCATCGGCAGGTCCACACACCCCGCGCGCTCGAGGCCAAGTTCGGGCTGTGGCGCGGCGATATCTTCCACGGGCGGATGAGCCTCGACCAACTGTGGGCCGCCCGCCCGGCGCTCGGCGTCGGCAGCTACAAGACCCCCGTGCCAGGCCTGTGGCTATGCGGATCGGGCACCCACCCCGGCGGCGGCGTCACCGGCGCGCCGGGGCACAACTGCGCCCGTGCGATCCTGCGCGAGAAGAAGCGCTTCTTTTAGCTTTCCGCTCACGCCTCTGAGCCTTCTTGTTTCGACCCTCAAGCGCTGGTTGCCAATCGGACTTTCGCGGGGTGGTCAATGGCGGGAATGGTTCGGGCTGCGCCTAGCAGCCCGCAAGCGCGAACGCGCGCCCGAGCTTATGCGAGGAAAGCCAAGCGAGCCGGATGGCTCGCGCCCGGCGTTTGAGGGCGCAACGAATCAATGCCGAAAATGCCGCATGCCGGTGAACACCATCGCGAGGCCCGCTTCGTTGGCCGCGGCAATCACTTCCTCGTCGCGGATCGAACCGCCCGGCTGGATCACTGCGGTCGCGCCCGCTTCGGCGGCGGCAAGGAGGCCGTCGGCAAACGGGAAGAACGCGTCGGACGCTACCGCGCTTCCGACCGTCTTCGCTTGGCCCCAGCCGTATTTCTCCGCCGCTTCGGCAGCCTTCATCGCGGCGATGCGCGAGCTGTCGCGGCGGTTCATCTGGCCCGCGCCGATCCCGGCAGTCGCGCCGTCCTTGGCGTAGACGATCGCGTTCGACTTGACGTGCCGCGCGACGGTCCACGCGAACAGGCAATCCTTGAGTTCCTGTTCGGTCGGCGCGCGCTCGGTCACCACCTTGAGATCGTCCGTCGAGATCGCGCCGTTGTCGCGATCCTGCACGAGGATCCCGCCCGCGATGATCGCCAGCGTCTGCCCCGGACGGCGCGGATCGGGCAGATCGCCGGTCAGCAGCAGCCGCAGGTTCTTCTTCTTGGCAAATGCCGCCTTCGCCGCATCGTCCGCGCCGGGAGCGACGACGACTTCGGTAAATATCTGGCAGATCGCCTCCGCCGTCGGCCCGTCGAGCGGGACGTTGGTAGCGACGATCCCGCCGAACGCCGACACGCTGTCGCACGCCAGCGCGTCGTGCCACGCCTCGAGCAGGGTGCCGCGCTGGGCGACGCCGCACGGGTTGGCGTGCTTGACGATAACCACCGCCGGGTCCTGCCCGCGGAATTCGGCGGCGAGTTCGAACGCCGCATTGGCGTCATTGTAGTTGTTGTAGCTGAGCGCCTTGCCCTGCACCTGTTCGGCCTGAGGCAAGCCAGCGACATGCGGGCCGCCCGGCAAGTAGAGCGCAGCGTCCTGGTGGGGGTTTTCGCCGTAGCGCAGCGGCCCTGCGAGCACGCGGGTCATGCTGACCATCGCGGGGAACTTCTCTTGCTGGTCCGCATAGGCGAACCACTGGCTGATCGCTGCATCGTATGCCGCCGTGGCGGCAAACGCCTTGGCCGCCATCCGCTTGCGGAAATCCAGCGTCGTCGCGCCATTGTTGGCGGCAAGTTCGGACAGCAGTTCGTCGTAATCGGCCGGATCGGTGATGATCGTCACGTAGCGGTGGTTCTTCGCTGCCGAGCGGACCATGCTCGGTCCGCCGATGTCGATGTTCTCGATGATCGTGTCGCGGTCCGCCCCGCTCTTCACCGTTTCGACGAACGGGTAGAGGTTGACCACCACGAGGTCGATCGCACCGATATCGTGCGCTTCCATCGCCGCCGCGTGGTCGGGATCGTCGCGCACCGCGAGCAATCCGCCGTGGACCATCGGGTGCAGCGTCTTCACCCGTCCGTCCATCATTTCGGGAAAACCTGTCAGGTCGGAAACGTCGCGAACGTTCAGGCCGGCCTCGCGCAAGGCCCGCGCAGTGCCGCCTGTCGAGACCAGCTCCACCCCGCCCTTCGCCAGCTTCGCGCCGAGATCGGCAAGTCCGTCCTTGTCGGACACCGACAGAAGTGCCCGAGCGATCGCTACATCCGTCACGTGAAAATCATCCCATTTTCTTGAGCAGCCAGGAGAACGTGCCTCCGCCGCGCGATGTCATTCCTTGCAGCACCAGTTGCTGGATCGGCTGCGGACGACCTGCACCATCGACCCACAGGCTTTCCTCGATCGCCAGCTTCGCGTCGCCCGCTACCTGACCGAGGCGGAACTGCCAATAGCTGCCGTCGGGCAATGCCAGCCCCGCGCCCTTGCCGTCCGCACTCAGGCCGAGTTCGATCCGCGGCCCGATATGGAAGCGGATGGCATAGCCGATCTTGCCGCGCTTGCCCTTCTTGCCGACCGGAATCAGCAAGTCCTCACCGCGCAGTTCGCTGCCGTCGTCGCGCATGATCAGGATGCGGCGATGATTGAGCCCGAAGCGCGCAGCATATCCATCGTGGCTGGCTTCGATCCGAGTGGCCTTGCCATTGTCCAGCGCCATTGTCCGGCGATCGACTTCGACCTCGGTAACGCCCGCTCCAAGCTTGCCGTGCAAAAGAACGGCAGTGGAGTTGGCATCTTCCAGAGTGAGCGTGGAATGCGCGGCGGTCGCGCGCAAGCCCTGTTCTATCCGGCTCGGCACTTGCCCGCCGGCAAACGCCGCACCGCCGCAGTTGACCATGATCCGCTGGCCGTGCGCGGAAAACTCGAACGCCAGCGTCGAAGCACATCCCATTCGTGCGTGGCGCGCGAGCGGCGGCGGCGCTGCATCGAACAGCAGCACCGACTTGTTGCCACTGACGCGCTGGTAGCCCCACTGGCGCACTGACTTGAGCGGACGGGTACGCACGCCGCTGGCCACGACCAGCGACGAAATCCGCTCGGCAGAAACCGCGCCCGCGCCTTGCCACGAGCCAAGCCCCCCGTCCGAATGGGTCAGGCCGAGCAGCGGCGGCACCAGCAGCGCGAGCATCGCATCGAGCGCTTCGGGCGGGTCGCGCTTGACCGCCGCGTAGCACGCGCGCAGCTCGGTCAGCAGCATGATCGCATCGATCTGCGCCAGCGGGCTGCGACTGAGCACACCGCCGTCTTCCGCCACCAGTTCGCCAAGCGCGCGCAGCAGGCCGGCCTCGCCAAACAGGCGGCGCGGTTTGCCGTCGGCGAGCAGCAGCCCTGCCGCGACGATCGCGCACCAGCCTGCGACTTCGCCCAACCGGTCGTTCGCGTTGCCGATGTTGCGATCGAGCCAGCGCGCGGTCGCCTCGATCGCCTCGAGGTTGCGGGCGCGAACCTTCGAATCGCTGCTCGAGAGGATCAGCGGCGCGTGCGCCAGCCATTCGAGCAAGCGCCAGCCAGAGTGTTCTACATTCCACGCCGCCCCCTTGCCGGGAGCCGGATTGGCTTCGAGCCATGCTGCGAACACCCGCTCTGCCGTCGGCGCGACCTGTTCGCGCGGTGCTGCGGCGGCAAGGTCGCGCAACCAGGTGAAGCCGTGGACGCAGCGTTCGAACGGCTGGGTCAGGTGCGCAGTCGGACCGAAATCGAGCAGGCCGATCGGCGCTTTCACTCCGTGAACCAGGAAGTGCCCAGCACGCAGCGCCATGCCCGCCGCGCGATCTCCCTCCAGCGGGCTGTGGACCGTCGCCAGCAGGCGCGGGCGCGCAGGCTTGCGGAACGGTGAGGTGAGCGTCGAACCCGATACGCCGAGCCCGTACGCGAGTCGGATCAGCCGCTCTCCCGCCCCGATCCGGGGCGGCGCGAAATCGGCCAGCACCAGCGCACGGCCAGGCTGGATCACTTCGGCCGGCTGCTGCCTGGCGGTAACGAGATCGGCCTCGAACCCGTCGCCAAGCGGCAGCGCAGGCTCATCCGCACCAGTATCCCGGCGAGTCTCGACGGTGGCCGCATCGGCCATCAGGCTATCGCCTCCTGCTCGCCCTTGAGCGCCGCGATATTCGCCGCGTAACGCTCCGGCCCGCCCTTGAAGGTCGCGGATCCGGCGACGAGCACGTCGGCTCCGGCATCGACGCACTGGCGTGCAGTGATCGCATCGACCCCGCCGTCGACTTCGAGATGGATCGCGCGGCCGGACTTTTCGATCATCTTGCGCACCGCTTCGATCTTGCGCAGCTGGCTGGATATGAAGCTCTGCCCGCCGAACCCGGGGTTGACGCTCATCACCAACACCAGGTCGACCTCGTCGATCAGGTAGTCGAGCATCTTGGCCGGGGTTGCCGGATTGAGGCTGACCCCAGCCTTCTTGCCGAGCGCCTTGACGGCCTGAACCGTGCGATGGACGTGCGGCCCGGCCTCGGGATGGACAGTGATGATATCTGCCCCGGCATCGGCAAACGCCTCGAGCCAGTTATCGACTGGGCTCACCATCAGGTGGACATCGAACGGCTTGGATGTGTGCGGACGCAGCGCCTTTACCACGCCCGGGCCGATGGTGAGATTGGGGACATAATGCCCGTCCATCACGTCGACGTGGATCCAGTCACACCCAGCCTCGTCGATAGCGCGCACTTCCTCGCCCAGCCGGGCGAAGTCGGCAGACAGAATCGAGGGAGAAATCAACGGTGCAGGCATGGGCGGACCTTGCGGCTGGGTGCGTCCTATCAAATCGCGCTTAACCCCGCCTGATTGCCCCCACAAGCGCGAGAGCGGGCCTTTTCCACACCGCCCGGATGGCGTAAGCCGCTGACCATGCTGCATCCAGACCTGCTCGACTCGGCCCGCGCGATCTCCGACAAGATCGTTGCGCTGCGCCGCGACATCCATGCCGAACCCGAACTCGGGCTCGAAACTCCCAAGACGATGGCCAAGGTTCGCGCCGCGCTGGCGCATCTGCCGCTGACCTGGCGCGAGGGCGGGAACACCACCGGCGCTGTTGCTACGCTCAAGTGCGGCAAGCCGGGAAGGCGGGTGCTGCTGCGCGGCGACATGGACGCACTGCCGATGGACGAGGAAACCGGGCTCGACTTTTCCTCGACGATTCCCGGCCGGATGCACGCCTGCGGGCACGATACCCACACCGCGATGCTGGTCGGCGCGGTCGAATTGCTCGCCGCCCAGGCCGATCAATTGTCAGGCGAAATCCAGTTCATGTTCCAGCCGGGCGAGGAAGGCTTCCACGGCGCGCGACACATGCTCGACGACGGGCTTATCGATCCGTTGCCCGAGGCCGCGTTCGCGCTGCACATCATGCCCAACGCACGCCACGGCGCGGTCGCCGGACGCGCCGGACCGCTGATGGCAGCCGCCGACCAGTTCGACATCGTGGTCAAGGGCCGCGGCGGGCACGCCTCAATGCCGCACGATACCCACGATCCGGTGCCGGGGGCCTGCGCGATCGTCACTGCGCTGCAAGCGATGGTCACTCGCCGGTTCAACGCAGCCGATGCGGTGGTGGTGACGGTCTCGATGATCCATGCCGGGACCGCGCACAACGTGATCGCCGACGAAGTGGCGCTGCGCGGCACCATCCGCACGCTTTCGCCGCACCACCGCGAAAAGGCGCACGCCCTGCTCGCCGAAACCGCCGAAGCGACCGCCAAGGCCTATGGCCTCGAAGCCGAAGTGACCGTGAAGCAGGGGTTCCCGGTAACGATCTGCGACCCGCGTGCAGTCAAACTGGGTAGCGAAGTCACCGGCGAGCTGTTCGGCGCGGGTCACTGGATCGGCCTTCCCACACCGATCATGGGGGCGGAAGATTTTTCCTACCTGCTGGAAGAAGTCCCCGGGGCGATGTTCTTCCTCGGCGTCGCAGCCGAAGGCGATGACGACTGGCGCCATGCCTGCTCGATTCACTCGCCGCGGATGGTCGTCGACGAAGCAGCCCTGCCGCGCGGCGCGGCGCTGCTCGCCGGATGTGCGCTGCGGTTCCTCGAACGCGGGTTCGACTGAGCAAACCCCCTTGCAGTAACCGGTTTTCATCGGCAACCTTTGGCTTGATCCGCCACGACAGAGGGCGGCCAAGGAGAGGCGATGGATTACCCCGACCGTTCGCGCACCATCGGCAGCGCACTGAGTGAGTGGGCCGCTGGCACACCCGACGCAATCGCGCTGCGCTGTGCAGGGCGCACGACCGACTGGAAGACCTACGATCACCACGCGACGCAAGTAGCCAACGGGCTTGCCGCAATGGGCTTCGAGAAGGGCGACCGCATCGCCTATCTCGGCAAGAATGCCGACCGCGCGTGCGAACTGCTGATGGGCGCGGCGCGCGCCGGCATGGTGCTGGTGCCGATCATCTGGCGTCTCGCCCCGGCGGAAATCGCCTTCATCCTCAAGGATTGCGAGGCTGCGGCGCTGTTCGTCGAGCCGCTGTTCGAGGGCCAGGAATACGACGGCCCGCGAGTGATCATGGACGAGCGCTTCGACGCATGGCGCGACGCGCAGTCCGATGCGCCGGTCAAGATACCTGTCGAAACCGGCGACGTGTTCCTGCAGCTCTACACCTCGGGCACCACGGGGATGCCCAAGGGGGTGATGCTGACCCACCGCAACGCGACAGTGCTACGCCCGATCATGCAGGATTCGGGGATCGGGTGGTTCACCTCCGAACCGGGCGAATCGGTGATCCACGCGATGCCGTTCGGCCATATCGCGGGGGTCGGCACCATTACCGGAGCGGTAAACGGCGGCCAGCAGGCGATCATCCATACCGAATTCGATCCCGCCGCGCTGATCCGCGACGTGCAGGTCCACAAGGCCAAGTGGTGCTTCCTGGTGCCCGCTGCGCTCCAGATCATGCTCGACCACCCCGACGCGCAGGATGCCGATTTCTCCAACCTCGAGGGGATGGCCTACGGCGCGAGCCCGATCCCGCTCGATTTGCTCAAGCGCGGGGTCGAACGGCTAAAGTGCGATTTCGCGCAGATGTACGGGATGACAGAGACCTACGGCACGGTCGTCGCGCTCGCTCCCGAAGACCACCTGCCGGGCCGCGAACACGTGATGCGCTCGGCCGGCAAAGCGCTTCCTTCGGTCGAACTCAAGATCCTAGACGAGAACGGCAATCCATTGCCGCCCGGCGAAATCGGCGAGATCGCGATCAAGGGGCCGACCACGATGGCCGGATACTGGAATCGCCCCGAAGAGACCGCGCGCGCGCTGAGCGATGACGGCTGGCTACGCACCGGCGATGCGGGAATAATGGACGAAGAGGGCTATCTCTTCATCCAGGACCGCATCAAGGACATGATCATCTCGGGCGGAGAGAACGTCTATCCGGCAGAGGTCGAAAGCGCTATCTACGGCCATCCAGACATCGCCGACGTCGCAGTGATCGGCGTGCCCGATGCAAAGTGGGGCGAAGCGGTCAAGGCAGTGATCGTCCGTCGGCCCGGGTCGGACCTCGACGAAGCGACCGTGATCGCGCACGCGCGAGCGAAGATCGCCGGGTTCAAATGCCCCAAGTCGGTCGATTTCATCGACGCGCTGCCACGCAACCCCTCGGGCAAAATCCTCCGCCGCGAACTGCGTGCACCTTATTGGGAAGGGCAGGAACGCCAGGTCAACTGAGCCGCTGGGGCTTCAACCAGGCAGCGCCAGCGGGCGCGCGTGGAAAGTATGCAACCAGTCCGACAGGTCGGCTGTCAGTAGGCTGGTGACCCGGCGTGTGCGCAAGTTGAGGATATCGAAATCGAGCGGCTCGGCCACAATTAGCCGACGCAATGCGGCAAGGTCTTCACCAAGCTCCTGGTTGCGCTGCGCAATCCCGGCAAAATCGCTCTGCATCCGGATGCCGTAGATCGCCGCCCCAACCGCAGGCAACGCGGCGGTGAGGATCGTCACGATCAGCGTCGCGCGATCGGCCAGGTGCTCGACGTTGCTTTCTACCATCCCGGCGGCCTTGATCCCCAGCAGGAATATGCACGCAAGCGCGGTCAGCCCGAACAAAGTGGTGCCGAGCAGATGTAGCCGGTGATCCATCCGGTGCATCCGGCTGGCATCGGTTCGCATGTAATCGGTCTGGCCATCGATCAGCTCGACAAGGTCTTCGCGCACCCTGCCAAGATAGGCCTCGTCGACATGGGCAGACGGCAAGCCAACTTCGCGCGCGGTCGCGCGCACACACCACGCCACCCACTCGGCGGTCTCCTTGGCGTGGGCGCGCAAGTCGAGAATCCCAAGGCGGCTCGCTATCGACAGGCAACGCAATCGCTCGGCGAGCGCGCGATTGTCGAGCCAAAGCGCATGCCAGTTCGCCCGGTTGCCAGTTCGCGTCTGGATCAGGATCAGCGCGATGATCACCAGTTCGATCGACACCAGCAGCGGCTTGAACGAGTGCGGCAGGACCAGCCCGAGCAGCGATAGCGACACCGCCAGAGCCGCGAAGCCGAAATTGCCGACATAGGCGCTGCGAAACAACTGCGATGATCGCCGCGCAACTGCATCCGATTCGGCAAAGCGCGGCAGCAGGATGCCGTTCATCCGGCCGCAAAAAGGTCCATCGTCGCGGCAATGGCTGGCGATCTGCTCGCTGCTCCCGGCAAGGTCGAGTCGCCCGTCGAAATCCGACTTTCGCAATCGCCGCACGCCGAACAAGGCAAGCAGCACCGGATAGGCCACGGCGAGCGACAAGCGCCGTTCGCCGACCGCCTCGAAGCGGCCGACGATGGAGCGCTCACCGGCGTCGGCGGGCGCGCTGAGCAGCGGGGTCACCACCGAAGGAAGCGCATCGAGCTCAAGTCGCGCAACGCTATCGACCGTCTGGCTGCCGAGGTCGACTTCTTCGAGTCCGCTCCACAGCAGCTTGGGCGCGCCTTCGGCGTGCGAATCGAGATGGATAACGGGGATGCCATCAGCGACCGCTTCGGCGATGATCTGGGCCGATCCGCCGCGCCCTCGCGCCGGCTTGCCGTCCCACACCGCGATCAGGATGTCGCACTGTTCGAGCACCACGCGCCCGGCCCGCTCGTAAGCTGCCCCGCTCATCCCGTTGGCATCGCGTACCCCGCCAAGCTCGTAGACCGCCTCGCTCGCGGCGAGGTTGGCAAGATAGCGTGCATTGGCTTCTGCGGGCTGGTGATCTTCGGCGTAATCGTCGCGCGGGAAAGGAAGCACCGAATCGAGCCGCCAGCCGCGCTCCAGCGCGCATTCGGCAGCGATCGAATCCGCCCCTTGCGCCAGGCCGGTAACCAGCCGCAGGCATTGCGGGCTCTCGAGCGACGCTGTCGCCTCCAACCGCTCGAGCACCGCCATGATGCGCGCGCGCAGCGACGGCAGGCTATCAGGTTCGAGCCCGGCCAGCCGGTGCCCGGTCACACCGACCCCGAGACACGGCCGAGGTGCGGCAGGATCGCTAGCGCCTGTCATGACCGCGACGTTAGCCAAGGACACTGCAGAACGATAGCGTCTTCATAACCCGCAGCTTGTGTGTGCTGGTCACTGTCTGTCAGGTGCCGGAACGATCTCGAGCAGTTCTGCAGGGCCACTTCCAAAGCCTGTCGGCACGAGCTGCAAATCGTGGCGTTCGCGCAATGCGCGGGTGACGTAGCCCGGCCATACGAACACCCGATATCCATGCGCGAACGCCTGTCCGATCAGGCGATAGTCGAACCGGCCGTTGCTCGGGTCGCGCTGGGCAACGACGTGGCCGGGCCGGGCGACCCAGCCGATCATGAACCGGCCCGGGACATATGCGATCGAGCGCATCGGCATCTGGCCGTATTCGCGGCCCAATTCGACCGAGCGGTCGCGGGTGTGCTGGGCGATCCAGAAGTCGCTGTAAGAAATCATCGTCGCCGCGCCGACTCCCGTCGTTGCCGCAAGCAGCAGCGCCGTGCGGATCCACCGCTGCCCGCGCCAGGCAATGCCCGACGCAAACGCCAGCGCGGAGATCGCCAGGAACAGCCAGGTCGGCAGTATCTGGCTCGCTCCGCCGAGACGCGACGGGGCATATTCGACCCACTGCCAGTGCCCACAGCTCCCCACCGCCAGCCCCAGCGCCGCGATCGCGAAGGGGAACCGCGCCGCGCTCCACAGGTCGGCCAGCAACGCAGCCGCCAATGCACAGGCGAACGGTACCAGCGGCAGGAAATAGCGCATGTTGCTGCCCAGTCCGCCGTGCCAATCCTTGGGAAAGAACGGCAGGCTCCACACTACGGCCAGCATCAGGACCGTGAGGCCGATCTTGCGATCGACGCCCTTTTTTCCAAACGGTGCGGCAAACAGCAGCGCAAGCCACGGCATCGACTGGCCGAGCGCTTTCTTCCAGTACCCCCAGAACAGCACCGTCCCGTCAGGCATCGAAGTAAGCGCGGAGCGCGTGTCGTGAATCGTCGTTGCATCGACCACCAGCGCCCAGAACCCGTGCAGGTAGCGCTCGACAAAGCCGTGCGCCGCCACCAGCCCGACGACAAACAGCACGGCCCCGGCCCACACGATCGGCTTGCGATTGCCCGCCCGCGCCCATGCCAGCCGCACGCCAACCAGCGCCAGCGCCAGCACGGCAAGCGCGGCGATCGCAAGGATATGCGAACCAAGCGCTGTATCCCCGCCACCGCTCTGGCCGTACGACACCGGGCTCCATGTCCCGAACTTCGCATGGTTGATCCATGAGGACAGCGCCATGAACGGCGCGAACCCTGCGCCAACCAACGCCAGCCGCAAATAGGGCCGCGCAGTGAAGACGAAAAGCGCGAGCCCGATCGCCGGGAGCGCCAGCACCGCGTCCGCGCGAAACATCTGCCCCAGCCCGACCAGAGCGCCGATCGCAAGTGCGCGGGCGACTTCGGGGTGGTCGCTCGAAAGGCAATCGAACACCAAAGCCATTGCGCCGAGGAGGCACATCGTCTCTACCGAGTGCGGCCAGACCGCAAACGCGTATTCGAGGAAGAACGTCGAAGCGAGCAGGAGAAGGGCGGCGACCACCCCGGTCTTCGCCCCGCCAAAATGGCGTGCCGCCATGCGACAGAGCAGCCAGACGGTCACCGCCGCTGCCAGCGCATTGACCAGCATCAGCCCGTGCGTCCCGAATGCCGCCAGCAGCGGCGCGCCGAGCACAGCCATCCCCGGCGGGTACTGCGGCACGATGCCTTCCGGGCCATTGACCATCAGCATCGGAGTGAGCTGGTACGACGCGAGGCCCGGCGCACCATTGGCAAACACGTAGCTCCCGGTGCCCATCATCGCGTGCGCGCCGAGATAGTTGATATACTCGTCGAGCGTGAACAACCCCGGCGAAAGCGCAAATGTCGCGGCGGCGAAAGCGGCGAGCAGTGCGGCCAACAGCCAGTATTTGCCGGGAATGCGGATAGGGGATGCCATCTGTCTCGCGGTTCTCTAAAGCCTCGGGGCGCGTGAACGGGGGCCTGTGGCAATCGGGTGAAGACAGTCAAGCACAACTGGATGCGCGGGCTCGAGGAAGTGCGCCGACTGGCCGCCGGACCGATCGCGCGGGCCAGCGGCCTCAGCATGGGGATTCGCCTTTCGGGCATGGTCCTGCTGTTCGTGCAAGCGATCCTCACTGCGCGGCTGCTCGGTCCGGCGGGTTACGGCATCACCGCAACGGTGGTTTCGGCGGCACAGGTCCTGTCGGGTATCGCGATGCTCGGATTTGGGCCGTTGGCGGTGCGCGAAATACCTTCGCGCACGGCTGCGGGCGAACCGGGAGCCATTGCGGCGTTCCTGCGGTTTTCGCTTGCAGTGACCTTGGTCGGGACATTGCTCGTCGCGGCGCTCGCCACGCTGGCGCTCGTGCCCGAACTCAGGATCGAGGACGAACTGCGGATTCCGCTCGCCCTCGGCGGAGTGCTGGTGATGCCGCTCGCGCTGATCGCGTTGATGCGCGGTTGGGCGCAAGGCTTCGGTCGGGTCGCGATGGCGCAAGTGCCGGGCGAGTTTCTCCGCCCGCTGGCGATGGTCGCGACGATGATTGCGATCGCGCTGATCGGCGTGAGGTTCACCCCAGCGAGCTATGTCGTTGCCGCCAGTGGAGCGGCTTTCGCGGGTGTTCTGGCGGCCGCTGTCTGGCAATGGCGCAGCGAGGCGCGGGCGCTGCCCCGCCCCGGCGAATGGATGGGCGGCAAGCAAGCGACGTTGGCCGCAATCCCGTTCCTCGGCTTGGGGTTAGCGGCATTGCTGCAAGGCGAAGTCAATACGCTGCTGCTTGCGGCCTTTGCCGGCCCGCGCGAGACCGGATTGTTCCAGCCGGTCGCGCGACTCGCGCCGCTGCTCGCATTGCCGGTGCAGGCGGCAACGATGCGCTATGCCCCGCGCATGGCCGAGCTGTGGCACCACGGCGAACATGCGCAGATTCGTTCGATCACCCGCACCTTCACCTGGACCACCACGGCAATCACGCTCGTTGCGGGCCTGGTTATTGCCGGGACCGGCCCGTGGCTGATGCTGGTATTCGGCAAGGACTTCACCGCCAGCGCGCCGCTGCTGTGGATCGTCGCGCTGGCGCAAGTGTTCAACGCTGCCTGCGGGCCGCTCGGCGCGCTGTTCGCGATGGCCGGGCGGACCGGGACCGCGGTTGCGGGGCAGCTGGCGGGCCTCGCGGTCAACGTCGCGGTCGGCTTTGCATTTATCCCTATCTACGGCGCGACGGCGGCCGCCTGCGGGATTCTTGCCGCGACGGTCACGTGGAACGTCGTGCTGCTGTGGGCGATCCGCCGAAAGCTGGGGATCGACCCCTCGCTGCTCGGCTTGCTGGCGAAGGATCAGGGCAGCGCCGCGACATAGGCGCGCAGCTTCGCGCGATAATCGAGACACCGTGCGTGCAGCGAACGGCTGCGCTGCGCACGATCAGCGAGAACCGCATCGAGATGGGCGGTGAACCGCGTCGGCGAGAACGCTTCGTATGCGACCACGCACTCCTCCGCTCCGATCGATTCGGCGAAGTCGCGGCACTTGTCGCGATAGGCGAGCAGCAGGTTCGGCACTCCGCACATCGAGGCCAGCACGCTGCCGTGAAGCCGCACGCTGATCGACAGGCTCGCGCCGTTGGTAAGCGCCGAATAGGCGGCGAAGTCGCGCGGCTGGCGGATCGGTTCGTTCGCCAGACCCGCCCGCTCCAATAGTGCTGCAATCGGCGCGAGGTCGTCGGCATGGAACGCCACCGGGATTGCCGTCCAGCCCGACTTTGCAAGGTCGACCAGCGCCTCTGCCAGCGCGACATCGAACCGTGCCAGACGTTCGGTATCTGCGTGGCTTTGCCCCACGCAGGTGTTGACCAGCACGGTCTTCGCCGTCGGGTCTGCCAGCGGCGCATCGGGTGTGAGCGCCAGCGCAAGGTCGCCGATCACTTCCGCCTGCTCGACCCCCGCCGCCTTCAGCCGCGCCAGCGAGCGCGGTCCGCGCACCCCGACCCTCTCGAATCGGTTGAGGACAGCAACCCAGCGCGGATCGAGCCCCGCTTCGCCACCTGAGAATCCCGCGCTGCCGACCCCGGTACCGAGTGTCGCCAACCGCGAGCCTTGTGCAAGGCAGGTTTCGACAAGCTCGATATACCCCGCGTTGACCAGCGTCCCGCCGCCGAGGAACACGTGGGGGTGTCGACGTTTGCCGCCAAGCGGAGTGCCGCCAAGGATTTGCTCGATCCGCGGGGTCGCCATCGGCTCCACCTTGCCACCAAGCAGGCTCTCCGCTGCTTCGACCATTGCCTCGTCGCCAAGGTTCGCATGGCCGACCCAGCCGATATAGCCGGGTTGATTACTAGGTCGCAGCGCACGCGAACCAGCCGTCCTGGCAAGATTGAAGGCAGAGTGAAAACGGCTCATCGGGCGCGCTTCGTCAGGCCTTGGCTCAGCCGCCCGTAGTTCATCGCTGCCCGCGTCAATGCATCGGCGGCACCGGTCCGATCGGCCAGCACGAACCGTATTGCCGCCCGCACAGCGAATGCAGGCACTTTCAAAGCCGCCAACGCCGCCTCCGGCAATGTCTGCCCCTCGACTAGCGCCGCACCGCGCCCGATCCGCGCAAACCGCGCCAACTGGTGTCCGAGCCGCATCTCGTCCGGAGCGATCACATGCCCGACTGTCGCATCGGGAACGAACGAAATCGCATTGCCGCGTTCGGCCAGCGCGCTCACGAAACGGGTGTCTTCGCCGCCGGTCGACGTACCGCCGGACCCGAAATTGACCTTTCCGGTTTCGAAGCGAAGCGAACCCAGCGCGCTGCGGCGCATGGCGAAATTACCGCCTTTGACGTCAATCGGGTCGATTGGTGCGGCCGGCCTCCCTCCAGCTGTGCAACCGCAGGCCCGGCCCTCTGCCGCCAGCGAAGCCAGCCACTCGGGGGGCGTAGCGAGCCAGTGCGGCGTCACGCCACCGGCAAAAACTGCGATGCCCGGGTCGCGCTCCGCCGCCGCCACGTAGGCGCGCAGCCAGTCCGGTGCAGGCATGGCGTCATCGTCGAGAAATACCAGCAGTTCGCCCCGTGCCCGCTCCAATGCGCGGTTGAGCGCGTGCGACTTGCCGGGCACCGGCTCGGCCAGCACTTCGCCGCCATGCTGATCCGCGAACGCCTGCAGCAAGTGCGGCGTGGCGTCATCGCTTGCGTTGTCCACCAGCAAGTATTCGAATTCACAATCCGGCCGAATGATCGCAGCCAGCGCGCCAAGCGCCAGCGGCAAGGTATCCGCTCCGTTGCGACTTGCCATGATGATCGAACACCCGTCCATGCCATGCCGCCATAGTGCGCAGCGTAGGGACGCGACAAGCGCCGCGAACACGGCTATCGCCGGGCGCAATTCGCACCCAGCCGAGAAAGCCCGCCTTCGTGACCGCAACCCCGCGCCTTTCGGTGGTGATGACCGTGTTCAACGGCGAACGGCACTTGCGCGAAGCGATGGACAGCATGCTGGCGCAGACGATGGCGGATTTCGAGCTGCTGGTGGTCGACGACACGAGCGGCGACGCTACCCCGCAGATTCTCGCCGACTATGCCACACGCGATTCGCGGGTGCGGGTGATCCGCAACGAAAGCAACCTCGGCCCCTACCCCAGCGCCAACCGCGCACTGGAGCAAGCACGCGCGCCGATCGTTGCCCGGATGGACGCCGATGACGTTGCTTTGCCCGAACGGTTCGCGAAGCAGGTCGCATTTCTCGACGCGCATCCCGATCACCTGCTGGTCGGCTGCAGCTATGCCTCGATCGACGAAGCGGGTCGCCAGCGGTTCATCCGCAGCAATCCGATGGACTGGCGGGTAGCCGGATGGACCGTGCGGCTGCGAATGCCGATGGTCCACCCAGGATTCTGCTATCGCCGCCTGCTGCCGGACGGAACGCCTGTGCGCTACGCTGAAGATTTTCGCTTCGCGCAGGATTTCCGGCTGGCCGGAAAGCTTGCCCAGGCGGGCAGGATAGCAGTGCTGGAGGAGGTGCTGGTCCACTACCGGATGCACCCGGACAACATCTCCAGCAGCAAGCTGGCCGAACAAGACCTTGCGGCACGCAACATCGCGTGGGAGCAGGTCTCTACGCACTATCCCGAAGCACTGCACAAGCGGCTCGGTGGGTTTATCGACGTGCTCTACCGCCAGCGCGATCCCGACGCAGCATTGCTTGCCGAAGCGATCAGCGGAATGCGCGCGGCAATTGCGTTCGACGGCGTGGGGCTTTGGGCGAAACGGCGCGCGGCGGGAATGATAGCAGAGGCGTTCCTGCGCAGTGGCGGAATGCAGGCAGCACGGCTCGGCATCGCATTCGCGCGGCTTGCGCCCGACCTGCTCGGGCCGCTGGCGGTGCGGTTCCTGGAACTGAAGGGCTGGAAGGCGCAGCGGCCCGCCCCCTAGCCCAGGAGCTTACCCTTGAGCCAGCCGAGCGCGTAGGGCGGCAGGGTAATCGGCAGCGTCAGCCAGTCAGCCAGCCCCGGCTTGCGTGAAGGTGCCGGCGCGCCGCCCAGCACCGCTCGGCCGTGTCCGGCGTAGAACAGCCGCCGCGCAATCCACGGCAGGCGGGTGCGTTCGGGTGAAACAACGTGCGTCACGCACGCCGCGCCGCAATAGCGGATCTCCAGCCCCGCCGCGACGGCACGCGCGCAGAACTCGCTCTCTTCGCCGCTGAACAACTTCCCTTCGCGCCGCCCGAGCGTGGGATCGAACCGCATGTGCGGAGGCAGCTTGGCAAGATCGACGCCGAACGCTGCACCGACGACGCGATGATACGGGAGTGTGGCATTTCCCAGGTCGAGCATCGAATACTGGTCAGCGACTACCCGCGCCTTCGCCCATAGCGGAGGCGCGCCGGGCCAGCCGGGTACGATCCGGCTGCCGACGATTGCTACCTTGGGGTCGCCGTCAAGAACCCGCGCCAGCTGGGCGGCCCAGTTGGGCCGGGCCATCGCATCGGCATCGAGGAACAGGAGGTTGCCATGTGCCGCTTCGTCCATCGCGAGGTTGCGCGCGTGCGACAGGCCGCGAAGTTCGCCGCGGATCATCCGGAAGGCGAGGTTTCCGCCCGCGAACATCGCTTCGGTGATGCCGCCGCCCATGTCCTGTTCGATGAACAGCACTTCGCCGGTGACGCCTTCCTGCGCAACAGCATGGCGGATCGCCTCGGCCACCAGCGCATCGGGTTCGGCATAGCGGGTGAGGGTAATCGTGACGGCGGCAGTCAAGCGATATCCCCTGTCGAAGCGGCAGCGCGGGTGCTACCTGCCAATGCGAACTTCGCCCCTAGTCTCCAACGGCCCGGCCCTCAAGCACTCCCCCATGCCCGACACCAAACCCAAGCGCATAGCCATCGTCGGCCCGCTGCCGCCACTGCGCAGCGGGATCGCGCGGCATACCTGTGCGCTGGCGGCAGAGTTGGCAGGGCGCAAAGGGCTGGAGGTGCGGGCGTGGTCATTCAGCCGGCAATACCCAGCGCGGTTATTCCCTGGTGAAGCGCAGGTCGATCCGGCGCTGGCCCCTCCAGCTGGAGTGGCCGTTGCGACCTCAATCGACACACTCCTTCCGCTGAGCTGGGGACGCACCGCAAAGGAGATCGCCGAATTCGCGCCCGACATCGCGATCGTCCCCGCATGGACATTCTTCGTCGCTCCTGCGCTTGGGTGGATATCCCGCAGCCTGCGCAAGCGCGGCATCGAAGTGGTGGCAATGGTCCACAACGCGCGCGATCACGAAGCCGCCAGATGGAAGAACCGCCTGCTCGGTTGGCAGGTCATGCAGGCAGGCCGGGCCGTCGCGCACAATGCGCCTGTCGCGGCAGAAATTGCCCGAATTGCGCCGCTTCTCCCCTCGGCGATCTGTCCGCATCCGCTCTACGACGACTATCCAGCGCCAACCGGCAGCCTGCCCCGTCGGGCGGGCCTGGAGCTGCTGTTCTACGGGCTGGTGCGGCCCTACAAGGGACTGGATGTGCTGCTCGATGCGCTTGCCAAGAGAGAGCTTCGCGACGTCAAGCTGACCGTTGCGGGCGAATTCTGGTCTGGCCTCGACGGTGTGCGCCGACAAGTTGCGCAACTGGGTATCGAACCGCTGGTCGAGATCATCCCGCGCTACCAGTCGGATGCCGAAACCGCCGAATTGTTCACCCGCTGCGATGCTTTGGTGGCACCCTACCGCGCAGCCAGCGGTTCGGGCGTACTGGCGTTAGCACAGCATTACGAGCGTCCGGTCATCGCCAGCGATGTGCCGGGTCTGCGCGAAGCGGTTTGCGACGGCGAGACCGGGTGGCTGTTTCCAGCGGGCGATGTCGACGCCTTGGCCGCGCTGCTCGCGACCAAAGTCACCCGCGAAAATGCCCGATCAATGCAACCTGCGCTGGCTGGCCAGCGCGCCAGCTTGTCGTGGGCGCGACTAGCCGACGCATTGCTCGGCTAGTCGTCGAGATTGTCTTCGATCCGCCGCACGCGGTTGGAAAGCTGTTCGAGCAGTTTGCGGTTGGCACTGACGAGATCGGCGAGGATCCCGAGCATGACACACAGGAACCCCAGCACCAGCAGCCCGACTCCAAGCACCAGCGATTGCAGGTGGCCATCGCCCTTCCCGTCCAGGAAGAAATAGAGGAACCGTAGCACGGGAATTGCGCCGATCACTCCAAGCAACGCACCGACAAACGCGAATATCTTCAGCGCATTGTACTGCGCATAGGCGCGCAGGATCGTGGTGCCGGTATTGACGATGAACTGCGGGATCGAGCTGAACAGCCGCGACGGGCGAATTGGGCCATTGGTTCGCACAGGGACCGAAGTCACCGCCATCCGCTTGCGCCCGGCCTGGATGAGCATCTCGGTGGTGTATGAAAATTCGGTGGTGACGTAGATTCGCCCTGCCGCCTCACGGCTCATTGCACGGAATCCGCTCACCGCATCGTCGACCTGCACCCGCGACAAGCGCCGCACGGTGGCGCTGCCGAGCCGTTGGAGCAGGCGCTTGAGCGGGCCGAAATGCGCGTTCTGGCCGACCCCTCGATCGCCGATAACCACGTCCGCGCTGCCGTCGAGGATCGGTTGGACCAGCGCAGCGATATCCGCGCCTTCGTATTGGTTGTCGGCATCGGTGTTGACGATCACGTCGGCACCTGCGGCCAGCGCTGCCTCGATTCCGCTGCGGAATGCTGCTGCCAGCCCGCGGTTGCGGCGATGCCGCACGACATGGTGTACGCCGAGCGAACGTGCGACCTCCGACGTACCGTCGCGGCTGCCGTCGTCGATCACGAGGTATTCGATCGTATCGACCCCCGGGATCGCGCGCGGCAGGCACGCGATCGTCTCGGGCAAGTGGTCCGCCTCGTTGAATGCCGGGATCTGGATGATGAGCTTGGTCATGCGATGTCGGTCCCTTGTCGCTGCCCCCCATAGGGCCTGCGGATCGCCACCGCTACCGGCAAGCCCGGCTCGTTGCCTCCGATAGCAAAAGGGCGACCCCCTTGAAGGAGCCGCCCTTGCCGTATCCGGAATACCGGAAGAAGCGTTAGCGCTTCGAGAACTGGAAGCTGCGGCGGGCCTTGGCGCGGCCGTACTTCTTGCGCTCGACCACGCGGCTGTCGCGGGTCAGGAACCCGGCAGCCTTGATAGCGCTGCGCAGCGCCGGCTCGTACTTGCTCAGCGCCTGGCTGATACCGTGCTTGACGGCACCCGCCTGACCCGAAAGGCCACCACCGCGAACGGTAGCAACGATGTCGTACTGGCCGGTGCGATCGGTCACGCCGAACGGCTGGTTTATCACCAGGCGCAGCGTCGGACGCGCGAAGTAGACTTCCTGATCGCGGCCGTTGACGGTGATCTTGCCCGAACCCGGCTTGAGCCACACGCGGGCCACGGCATCCTTGCGGCGACCGGTGGCATAGGCGCGGCCATGCTGGTCGAGCTCCTGCTCGCGCAGCGGCGCTTCGGGGGACTGGGCGATCGCTTCCGCGTCAGCGGCAGGCGCATCACCGGCGATATCCTTGAGGTCGGCGAGATCCGACACAGTGTTGTTTTCGTCAGCCATCACGCGGTAACCTTGTTCTTGCGGTTCATCGAAGCGACGTCGAGCACTTCGGGCTGCTGGCCGTCATGCGGGTGTTCGGTGCCGGCATAGAGGTGCAGCGCCTTCATCTGCTGGCGGCCGAGCGGGCCGCGCGGGATCATCCGCTCGACAGCCTTTTCGAGCACGCGCTCGGGGAATTTGCCTTCCAGCACCTTGGCCGGTGTGGTTTCCTTGATGCCGCCAGCGTAGCCGGTGTGCTTGTAGTACTTCTTGTCGGTCAGCTTCTTGCCAGTGAACTTCACCTTGTCGGCGTTGATCACGATCACGTGATCGCCGCAGTCGACGTGCGGGGTGAAACTGGGCTTGTTCTTGCCGCGCAGTATGTTGGCAACGATCGTCGCGAGGCGACCGACTACCAGGCCGTCGGCATCGATCAGGTGCCATTTCTTTTCGACCTCGGCCGGCTTGATCGACCGGGTCGTCTTGGTGAGCGCCTTCATGGCTGGATTCCTTCGAATGTCATCACTGCGCGAATCCCAAGCCGGGCACCCACGCGGAAGCGGCGCATTTGTCGATCTCACCTCGCGAAGTCAAGCAATTCTGCGGGTTTCGAGAGAGGTAAAATAATACCGCCACAACCAGCGTGGAATATTCAGGCTGACTGGAGCGCCCAATGTTCTGCTGAAATCCTGCTGCTCGAACCGACCGTCGAGGTGACCGTCCGCTCGGCACGATCGAGCAGGCCGTCGGGCGAGCGGGAGGCAACGAAACGGACCGTTACTTCACCCGTAGTGCCATCGGGCAGAGGCAGCGAACGTTGCTCGGTCCATCCGTCGCTGCGCGGAGCAAGCAGGTCGCGCGGAAGCCGGCTGACGATCGTTTCCGCGCTCGACTGGAGCTTTGCCAGAAGCAGCCTGGCAGACATGTCTTCGGTATCGATCTCACTGCGGACCCGGTCGAGCGCACTATCTATCTCAGGCGAATCGACGAACTTGTTGTGTTCGACGATCAACCCGGAGGGATCGAGCAGGATGGGAAACAGGCCGCGTTCGTCGCGCTGCCGTTCCAATGCCGCCAAGGCAGCGAGCCCGGGCGGGGTATCGACAGTGACCGAGACCTGCCTTCCGTCGACACGATATCCGGTTGCAATCGGAGCGAACGTGACCTGCCACGTCCGTGAAACTACGATCCGGGCGCCATCCCCCAAGGTGCGGACCAGGCGGCGGGAGAGCGCCAGCTTGCCTTGCGGCGGCGCGATGCGGGGAACCGAGGCACCCGCTGTACCGGCAGGAACCGCCGTGAATGCGGCCGCCGACAGCAATTGCAGCGCGGCGCGGCGGTCCAGCTGGCTCACTGCGCCTCCTCTGCAAGCAAAGTCGGCTGCCGGCCGACCGCATGTGCACCCCACGCCGTGGCGACCACAAGTAGCGCGCCGACCAGCTGGTGAAGCGCTGCGAGCCAGATCGGCACGCCAGTCCACACGACTGCAATGCCGAGCAGGATCTGAGTGCCGAATGCGATGTGGATCGCAATCGATGCGGGCCGGACGCCGCTCGCCTTAACCTTGCGGGCGAGCACGATCAGGAACCCGACCGCAACCCACGCCCACCAGCGGTGGATGAAATGGACCACCGCCGGATCGTTGAACAGGTATCCGGTGAGGGCCGCGTGGTCTCGGGTCGACCCGGGAAATATCGTGCCGTTCATCAGCGGCCATTGGTCAGTGACATGCCCCGCCCTGAGGCCCGCCATCAGCGCGCCGTAGAGCAGCTGCACGAACAGCACCGCGCCGGTGATTGCCGCAATCGGCTTGAGGCGGGCCGGGCGCGAGGCGGGATCGCGCGCCAGCGCCAGAAGGTCGAGCGCAGTCCAGACGAGACCCGCAAGCGTGAACAACGCGGTCAGCAAGTGCGTCGCAAGCCAGCCAGGCGCGACCTCGGTCATCCCCGGCTGGAGTCCCGAGCGGACCATCAGCCAGCCGAACGCCCCCTGCAGCCCGCCAAGGGCCAGCAAGGCAACCAGCCTCCAAGTGTAACCACTCGGGATTTCCTTGCGGATGGCAAACCACAGCAGCGGCAGCGCAAATGCCATGCCAATAAGGCGGCCCAGCAATCGGTGCGAATATTCCCAGAAAAAGATGTACTTGAACTGGTCGAGCGTCATGCCGGCGTGGACCGCGGCATACTGATCGATCTGCCGGTAGTGCGCGAATTCGGTCTGCCACTGCGCATGGGTCAGCGGCGGAATCGCGCCGGTGATCGGATCCCATACCGTGATCGACAATCCCGACTCGGTAAGGCGGGTAATCCCGCCAACCACGACCATTGCCACGACCAGCGAAGCGACGATCAGCAGCCAGCGCGCGATTGCCCGCGGCTTCGGCGCAGTGGGCACGGACCCGGCGAATGCGGGAGGAGCAGGCGAGGCGGCGACCATATCGCGCGGGTTTTGCGTCGGGCGAGCACAATTCGCAAGCGCGAAGTCAACGCGTGCGAAATCCGGGGTTGCGTAACGTTACAGTATTACATACATGGGCCGCAGCAATGAGCACACTTTCGCTTTCCTCGATTCGAGCCGCAATCCATGCGCGGATCGACCGCTTCGGCGTCGCGCTGTCGGCGCTGTGCGCGGTGCATTGCCTTGCCACCCTCGTGCTGGTTTCGGCGCTGGGCCTGGGCGGGCAGTTCCTGCTGAACCCGGCGATTCACGAAGTCGGGCTGTCGCTCGCGATGATCATCGCAGCGGTCGCGATCGGCTCCGGCGCTCTGCGCCACCGCCGCCCGCTGCCGTTCGTTACCGCGATGACGGGTCTCTCGTTCATGGGTGGCGCGCTGGCGATGCCGCACGGGGCCGAAGAGGCCGTGCTGACGATCATCGGCGTCGCGCTGGTGTCAACTGGTCACATCCTCAACTTGCGCCAGTGCCGTTGTGCGCTATCTGGCGCGCATGACTGCGCAGATCACTCTGACCGTTAACGGCGAGTCCCGCCGTACATCCGCACCTACGATTGCCGCGCTGGTGCGCGAGCTCGAACTCGCACCCGAGAAGGTCGCGGTCGAACGCAACGGTGATATCGTGCCCCGCTCGACGCTGGAAGCGGCCACGCTGGCGGACGGCGATACGCTTGAGATCGTCCACTTCGTCGGCGGCGGACAGGAAGATGGCCCTCGCGATGACAGCTGGACAGTTGCAGGCCGTACATTCCGTAGCCGCCTGATCGTCGGCACCGGCAAGTACAAGGACTTCGCGCAGAACGCTGCCGCACTCGAAGCGTCGGGCGCAGAGATCGTCACTGTAGCGGTGCGCCGGGTCAACGTCAGCGACCCGAAGGCACCGATGCTGACCGACTTCATCGACCCCAAGAAGGTCACTTACCTGCCCAACACCGCCGGGTGCTTCGCCGCCGAGGACGCGATCCGCACGCTGCGGCTGGCGCGGGAGGCGGGCGGCTGGGACCTCGTGAAGCTCGAAGTGCTGGGCGAAGCGCGCACGCTCTATCCCGACATGCGCGAGACGCTGCGGGCGACCGAAGTGCTGGCCAAGGAAGGCTTCCTGCCGATGGTCTATTGCGTCGACGACCCGATCGCCGCGAAGCAATTGGAAGAAGCCGGTGCAGTCGCAGTGATGCCGCTAGGCGCACCGATCGGCTCGGGGCTCGGCATACAGAACAAGGTGACGATCCGCCTGATCGTCGAAGGCGCGAACGTGCCGGTGCTGGTCGATGCCGGCGTCGGCACCGCCAGCGATGCCGCCGTCGCGATGGAGCTGGGCGTCGATGGCGTGCTGATGAACACCGCGATCGCCGAAGCGAAAGACCCGATCCGCATGGCCCGCGCGATGAAGCTCGCGGTGGAGGCCGGGCGCGAGGCCTACCTCGCCGGACGCATGGCGACGCGCAAATATGCCGATCCCAGCTCGCCGCTGGCGGGGTTGATTTGAGGGAGTGCAAGGCTCTTGCGGCCTGGAATGGTCCGGGCTGCAATCAGCAGCCCGCAAGCGCGAACGGGCGTCGGCCGGTCAGGCCGGAAGCCAAGCGAGCCGGATGGCTCGCGCCCGGCGCTTGAGGGGCCAAACAAACTAAAACCCTCCTAACGCGAAATTAACCATCTTGGCGGACATTCCCCTTGCAACAGGGGAGTGCCGCAATGGCCACGACGGGTACTGCATCGCTGACGATCAACGAAATGCGCGAGTTCGCCAGCTTCGCGCCGGCCGAACAGCGCTACATTCGCCGCAGTCTAGATATCGGGCTGGGCCGGCAGGATGCCTTCAAGCTATGGGCGCGCGATGCCGAAGAGAACGCCGCGATCCGTAGCCAGTACGTCGCCTACCAGGACCTCAAGGCGCTGCGTGACATGATCCCCAACGAGACCGGGTTCGAGAATATCGAAGCCTTCATCGGCAAGCTGACCCGCGTCGCCGCATTCGACCTCGCGCAGGAGCGGATCGACTGCTTCTCGTCGTTCCGCTTTCTCTACGAGCGACTGTTGGGGGCCGACGTGCGCCCGTGGCTGCCGAGCGCATTCTGCGCCGCCGCCGCGCTGCCGCAAATCCGCCCGAGCCGGCGCAAGATGCTGCTCCAGTCACTGAGCGAAGCCGCCGCGACCGCGCCGGGCTGGTCCGACCGCGCACCGAGCTTCTATCCGGAATTTATCGAGAAAGAGGCAGCTTGACTCGGTGGAAGTAGCATCGATTGGAGAGGCTGCCCCTGCCACTCGTTGTCCATATGAATGGCTAGCACGGGTATTGACCAATTTTGCCATAGCGGAACAGGCGCTCGGCAAACTGTGTCATGGATTACAGCTCCCGATCACGGGCGGCCCACTCTCCAGTCTGAATGAGCTCAGGAGAAGGCTGGTTTCCTCGGAGAACAAGCGGTTTCTTGCGCTCGAAAGACGTATTGCCCGCTGGAGTTCGTACCGCTCCATGCGGCATCTACTCGCACATGCCACGTTGCACTGTCTGATTGATTCGTCCGGCCGCGAAATCGTAGTCACGCGCACGTTACCCCGCGACAAGGATGACGTAACACCAGATCGGATGTGGACGCCGGAAGAACGAGAAGAGCTGCTCCGGCAAGCGACGAATGACAGCCGATCGATAGCCGATCAAGTCGCAAATATCGTTGCCGACGCGTCAAGTATTGCGCGCCTGCGCACCCTCTAACCCCGATACAACCCGTCCAGCCGGTCGCCATACCGCTCGCGGATCTTGTGGCGACGGATCTTCATGCTGGGGGTCATTTCCTCGTTCTCGATCGTGAACGGCTCGTCGGCGAAAGCGAATTGGCGGACCTTTTCGATCACCGAGAGTTCCTTGTTGGTGCGGTCGATCGCTTCGCGCACAGCCGAGCGAAACGGCGGGAAGTCCTGCAGTGCCCTGAAGTCGAACTTCTCGCCGTTTTCGGTTGCCCATTCGAGCGCCCATTCGGCATCGGGCACGATCAGCCCGACGAGATAGGGCCGCTTGTCGCCGCTGACCATCGCTTGCGCGATCTCGGGCTGCAGGGTCAGCATCCCTTCGATCTTCTGCGGTGCCACGTTGTCGCCCTTGTCGTTGACGATCATGTCCTTCTTGCGGTCCGTGATGACGATCCGGCCCTGCTCGTCCAGATGACCGATGTCGCCGGTGTGAAGCCAACCATCGACCAACGTCCGTTCGGTCTCGGCCTTGTTCTGCCAATATCCGTGCATCACCAGTTCGCCGCGCACGAGGATTTCGCCGTCTTCGGCGATACGGATATCCACCCCCCTCATCGGCGGGCCGACGGTGTGCATCGCGATCCCTGCACCGGGGCGGTTGCAACTGATCACCGGCCCTGCCTCGGTCTGGCCGTAGCCCTGGAGCATAGTCAGCCCCATTGCTTCGAAGAACGTGCCGACTTCAGGATTGAGCGGCGCACCGCCCGAAACCATCGCCTTGATCCGCCCACCGAAGCGCGCGCGAATCTTCGGCCGCAGCAGCTTTTCAAGCAGCAAGTTGAGCGTCTTGTCGCCCAAGCGATAGCGCCCTTCAGACTTGCGCGCGCCGAGCGACAATGCGCGCTGCATCATCCCCAGCGCGAGCCCGCCTTGCTTCTCGACCTGCTTCATGATCCGCGTGCGCAGCACTTCGAACAGGCGCGGGACCACGACCATGATCGTCGGCCGCGTTTCCTCGATATTGCTAGCGAGCTTCTCCAGCCCTTCGGCATAGAAGATCTGCGCGCCGACCCCGATCGGAAGGAACTGGCCGCCGGTATGCTCGTAGGCATGGCTGAGCGGCAAGAACGAGAGAAACCGTTCGTCGTCGTCGAGCCCGAAATCGCTGTCGAGGATTTCGGCTGCTCCGGCAACATTGCACAGGATCGCGCCGTGGTGCTGCAGCACCCCGCGCGGCGCGCCGCCGGTACCACTGGTGTAGATGATGCACGCGGTGTCCTCGCGACCAATCCCCGCGATCCGTGCTTCGACCGCCGCACGCGCCGCTGCCGGATCGCCTTCGAGCATCGCCGCCCAGGTGTGCACAGCGAAGTGCCCGCCCTGGTGAGCGCGCACTCCATCAATCGCGATAAGGTGCTCGACGATGCCGGTGCGCATGATCGCCGGGATTAGCGGGACCGAAAGCTTTTCGGTCGCCACGATTGCCGCGCGTGCGCCCGAGTTATCGAGGATATGCTGGTGATCGCGCTCGGTATTGGTGATGTAGGCAGGTACTGTCACGCACCCGGCCGCCATGATCGCAAGGTCCGCGATGCACCATTCGGGCCGGTTTTCCGAGATAAGTGCGACCCGATCGCCCCGCTCCAACCCCAGCTTGCGCAGGTTCTCGGCGATCAGGCAGACCTGCCCGGCCACTTCGCGCCAGCTCTGCGTGACCCATTCGCCCCCGCGCTTGGCACCCAGGAACGGCGTGTCGCCGCGCGCATCGGCACGCGCGAGGAACAAGGCAACGAGATTGTTTGCGGTATCGATGTCGTTCAGCTGCAAGGCTAACCTGCTCCTGCTTCAACGCAGCCCAAGGCTGTCTTGTCGTTCGCGGAATGCTTAAGGGCCCACTGCCGTAGCGGCAAGGCGGTTATTGGAGGATCGCGACCCCTTCGCTGCGCGGATCGCCCGCCCCGGTCCAGCCCTGTGCGGTCAGCAACGCAGCATTGGCCTTCAAGGGCAGCTGACGGACCTTCACGTCCTTGTGGCCGAGCGCTTCGAGCTCGGGGACATATCCGGCCAGCCAGGTATTCGGCTCGATCGCGACTTGCCCGCCGGGCGAAAACAGCATCGGCAATGCCAGCGCCTGGTCGACCGGCAAGTGGAAGTCGATCACTCCGATGATCGCCCGGGTGGTCTGGACCGGGATCGTTGCCCCGCCCGCCGCGCCGACAGCCATCAGAAGCTTGCCGTCGGGCGAGAACACCAGCGTCGGCGACATCGAGCTGCGCGGCCGCTTGCCGCCCTCAACACGGTTGGCCACCGGGCGGCAATCGTGCCCGACCGCCATTTCCAGCTTGCCGTCGGCGATATCGCCCATCCGCGCTTCGCTGCCCCCGCCCTTGCGGTCGGCACAGCTTTCCTGCGGGACGAAGCTGAAATCGGTCAGCTCGTTATTGAGGTAGAACCCTCGGAACATGTCGCCCGAGCCGAACGAGCTTTCGATGGTCGACGTGTACGAGACCGCATCGCCCCATTTGTCGACGACGACGAAGTGCGACGTCCCGTGCTCGGCCGGCCCCTTGCCCGCAGGCGGCGGGAGCGGCAGGCCGGGTTCGACGTCGGTCATCGTGCTGGTCGGGCTGATCAGCGCGCCGCGTTTCAGCAGGTAAGCGTGATCTGTCAGCTCCTTCACCGGGACCGGGACAAAGTCGGGATCGGCCAGGAATCGCTCGCGGTCGGCGTAGGCCAGCCGCTGCGCTTCGGCGAACAGGTGCCAGAAGGTCGGCGACTTGGGGCCGAGCTTGGCAAGGTCGAACGGTTCGAGTTCGCCGAGGATCGCCAGCACGGTGGTCGCGCCCGATGAAGGCGGCGCCATGCCGCATACGCGATAGGCGCGGTATGTGCCGCACACCGCCGGGCGGTCTGCGACTTTGTAGCTTTCGATATCGGCGGCGGTCATCTTGCCGTCACTCGGCGTGTCATTGGCAATCGTGCGCGCGAGATCCTCCGCGTTCTGGCCGGTATAGAGCCAGTCGGCCCCGTGCAGCGCGATCTGCTGGAGGGTCTCGGCGAGCGCGGGATTGCGAACGAGCGTGCCGATCGGCTTGGGGGTGCCGTCTGCCTGGTAGAACAGCGCCAGCCCTTCGGGCGTGCGCCCGGCGGTGCTCTTCGATTCGAGCAGCGTGCTGTAGAGCCGCGGGGTGATCTGGAACCCGTCGCGCGCCAGCCGGATCGCCGGTTCAAGAACGGTCGCCCACGGCAGCTTGCCGTGTTTGCGCATCGCCTCTTCGGCAACCCGCAAGCTGCCGGGGACGCCGATGCTCAGCCCACTCTCGACCGCGGTGCGGAAATCCATCGGTTCGCCGTCGGGCTTGAGGAACCGGTTGGGCGTTGCTGCCGCCGGTGCCTTCTCTCGTCCGTCGATCGTGTCGAGATTGCCGTTCGGATCGGTGTGGACGTAGAAGCCGCCTCCGCCCAGCCCCGAGCTTTGCGGCTCGACCACGGTCAACGACAGCATGATCGCGATCGCCGCGTCGGTCGCACTACCGCCCTTGCGCAACATCTCGACCCCGGCAGCCGCCGCGCGCGGGTCCGCCGCACTGACGATTCCGCGCGTATAGGGCGTCGCATTCGTGGTCTGGACGGCGCGTATCTCGGGATACGGCGCGGTGGCGCAAGCCCCGAGGGTGAGTGGAATGGCGAGCGATGTGACGAAGCGCTTGAACATAGCGCAACGAGCTATCCGGTTCCGACCGCCTCGGCAATCGAGGAAAAGCCTTCCGCCTTCATCCGCGCCTCGAGCCCGGTGACGATACGCCTGGCAAGACCCGGCCCTTCGTAGACCAACGCGCTGTAAAGCTGGACTAGGCTGGCTCCGGCGCGGATCCGCTCCCAAGCATCGTCCGCGTTGCCGATCCCGCCCACCCCGACCAGCGGGATTGCACCGCCGGTCGCGGAACGGAAATCGCGAAGTCGCTGGAGCGCCAATGCCTTAAGCGGGGCGCCCGACAATCCGCCGGTTTCGCCAGCATGGCGTGATTTCAACGGGGGCCGCGAAACGGTGGTGTTCGACACGATCAGCGCACCGAGCCGTTTGTCGAGCGCGATGCGTGCGATCGCCTCGATATCGGTAGGCTCGAGATCGGGCGCGACCTTGAGGAAGATCGGCGGCCCGCCTTCGGGGCAAGCTTCGTCGCGCCCGGCAATCACCGCATCGAGCAGACCGGTGAGGGCGCCTTCGTCCTGCAGCGCGCGCAGGCCCGGGGTGTTGGGGCTGGAGATATTGACTGCAAGGTAGCTCGCGAGCGGAGCCATCGCGCGCGTCATTGTCGCATAGTCAGCGATCCGGTCGGGCGAATCCTTGTTCGCCCCGATATTGATCCCGACCACCCCCGGCCGGCCGTGCCGACGGGCTAGTCGGCTGCGCGCTGCCTCCATCCCGCCGTTGTTGAACCCCATGCGGTTGATCACCGCGCGGTCCTCGACCAGGCGGAACAGGCGGGGCAGCGGATTGCCAGATTGCGGCAGCGGAGTGATCGAGCCGACCTCTGCAAACCCGAAGCCCAGCCCGAGCAAGGCGTCGGGCACTTCGGCGTCCTTGTCGTAACCGGCGGCGATTCCCACCGGGTTCGGGAACGAGATCCCGGCGACTTCGGTCGCGAGCGCACCGGGCTGCGCACATGTCCGCATGGGCGAGAGCTTCAGCGCAGCGAGCGAAAGGTGGTGAGCCGATTCGGCGTCGAGCGCGAACAGGGCAGGGGCGAAAAGGCGGTACAGCATCGGCTTAGCGCTATGGCGACACGCTCAAGGTGTGTCGAGGCTGGACACTTTTCTCGAAGACTGTTTCAGAAAAGTTACAACTATTCACTGTCTTGGGTCCGATTAATTTCGCGAAGCCGCACATAACGTCGCTTTCGTACAATGAACGCAGGCCCGAATCGTGTAGCAAGATTTTGCGACCCGAAGGGCTCTGTGCTGCGAAGCAAGGAGTTCCTCCACTTAACAGGCGGTCCCGGCTTCGGCAGGGGCCGCCTCTTTTTTTATGCTGCGGACAAGTTCGATTTCGTATGCATATCTTGCAATTCCGCCGATTCCTCCCGTATTGAAAGGAACTTGCAGCACAGTCGCATTCGACGCCCGGGGGCATTCGGGCGCAATCAACGGGGACGCGGGCGATGCACGGGCCGGCAGGTAGCGCCAGAAACGAATCGGAACGCGGCGCCGCGGCCGAGCGAGAGCTTACCTCGCAAGACCTGATTCGACTCGAGTACCTGACAGTGCCCGAAGCACTCGCGCCGTTCATCACGACCTTTTACCTTTTCCGTTGCGAAGAGCGCGATATTCGCGACGTCCAGCCCGCTGCGGTCGGCCAGCTGATGCTTTTCCTCCACGGTCAGGGGACGATGACTTTCCACGACGGGAATTCCGATCCATCGACGCGGCAGAACTTGCTGACCCCGCAGAGCAGGGCCGCGACGGTCGAGGTCACCGGTCCGCTGCATGTGTTCGGAGTGGTTCTTTCTCCGCTCGGTTGGGGAGCGATATCCGGGCTCGACGCCGGCAAATGGGGCAACCGCCTGCTCGATGCCGTGGAGGTGTTGGGGGACGGCATCGCTACGCTTGGCGAGGCTGTGCGGGCAGCTTACCGCGCAAATCCCGAGACCGACGGGAGCGACCTCGTCGCGCTCGCCGCGCCATTCCTGCTCGAACGGGTCCAGCCGCTCGACCCCGGGCATATGCGCCTGCTGAGGAATGTCGCGCTCTGGCTTGGCGAATCGCTCAACCCGCCGGTCGAAGCGCTTTACGAACGCTGCACCTATTCGCGGCGCCAGGTACAGCGCCTCGTCAGCCGGTACTTCGGCTCGACCCCGCGCCAGCTTGCGCGGCAGTATCGCGCGCTGCGGGTCGTTGCCCTGCTCAACCAGCCGGGCATCACCGATTCTCAGGTCGCCGGGCTGCTCGAGAACTTTTACGACCAATCGCACATGATCCGCGAGATCCGCGAATTCGTCGGCCGCACGCCGGCGCGGCTCAACAGCGGTGACGCGCCGATCCTGGAAAGCCTGATCGACGTGCGCAATTTCCGCGAGATCGAGCCGAAGGTCGCTCCGCTGCCCAAGGATTGGGACAAGGTTGAAAAGGGAGACAACGGCGACTAGATGCAATTCGGAACGAATCGGTCCGAATAAGCTATGCGCCTGTCCAACCTTGCAGATTATGCCGTTGTCACAATGACCGCCGCCGCCCGCCATTGCGGTGGCGGGCGCGTATCGGCAGGCAAACTCGCATCCGAGACCGGCTTGCCCGCGCCGACCGTTGCCAAACTGGTCAGTCGCTTGACTGCTGCCGGGCTGCTGCGCTCGGTTCGCGGGGCGCACGGCGGGCTGCAACTTGCACGCCCCGCAGCGGCCATCACTCTGGCAGACATCGTCGAGGCAGTCGAAGGCCCGATCGCGCTCGCCGCGTGCGTCGAAGGCGATGATTGCGCGATCGATCACGATTGCAGCGTGCGCCCGCACTGGCCGGTGGTCGGCGCGGCGCTGCGCGGCGCACTGGCCGGCATCCCCCTGACGCAGCTTGCCACCATGCAGGAACCCGCATGACCGACGACGTGAATATCCAGGACAAGGACGCGCGCGAGGCCGCAGCAAAAGCTGCCGACTACGAGTTCGGCTGGTCGAGCGAGATCGACACCGAGTTCGCGCCCAAAGGCCTCGACGAAAGCACCGTCCGGTTCATCTCCGCCAAGAAGGGCGAGCCCGAATGGATGCTCGAATGGCGCCTCAAGGCCTTCCGCATGTGGCAGGAGATGGAAGAGCCGAACTGGGCCAAGCTCGGCTACCCGGCGATCGACTACCAGGATGCGTATTATTACGCCGCGCCGAAGAAGAAGGCCGAGCTTGCCTCGCTCGATGAGCTCGATCCCGACATCAAGGCGACTTACGACAAGCTCGGCATTCCGCTCGCCGAACAGGAAGTGCTCGCCGGCGTAAAAGGTGCGCGCAAGGTCGCGGTCGATGCGGTGTTCGACAGCGTTTCGGTGGCGACGACGTTCCGCAAGGAACTCGAAAGCGCGGGCGTCATCTTCCGCTCGATCAGCGAAGCGATCCGCGAATACCCGGACCTTGTGAAGAAGTGGCTCGGCAAGGTCGTGCCGCAGCACGACAACTTCTTCGCGACATTGAACAGCGCGGTCTTTTCCGACGGCACCTTCGTCTACATCCCCGAAGGCGTGCGCTGCCCGATGGAGCTTTCCACATATTTCCGGATCAACGCGGAAAACACCGGGCAGTTCGAACGCACGCTGATCGTGGCAGAGAAGGGCAGCTACGTGTCCTACCTCGAAGGGTGCACCGCGCCGATGCGCGACGAGAACCAGCTCCACGCGGCCGTAGTCGAGCTGGTCGCGCTCGAGGATGCCGAGATCAAGTATTCGACGGTGCAGAACTGGTACCCCGGCGATGCCGAGGGCAAGGGAGGGATCTACAATTTCGTGACCAAGCGGGCGCTGTGCCAGGGCGCGCGCAGCAAGGTCAGCTGGACGCAGGTCGAAACCGGCAGTGCGGTGACCTGGAAATACCCCTCGTGCGTGCTCAACGGGCAGGATTCGGTCGGCGAGTTCTACTCGGTGGCGGTTACAAATAACCACCAACAGGCCGACACGGGAACCAAGATGGTTCACAACGGCAAAGGTAGCCGCAGCACGATCATCTCCAAGGGGATCAGCGCCGGGGTGTCCAACAACACCTATCGCGGGCTGGTGCGCGTCGCCGCCAATGCCGACGGGGTGCGCAACTTCACCCAGTGCGACAGCCTGCTGCTGGGCGATACCTGCGGGGCGCACACCGTGCCCTACATCGAGGTCAAGAACCCCACTGCGCAGATCGAGCACGAGGCAACCACCAGCAAGATCAGCGACGACCGGCTGTTCTACGCGATGCAGCGCGGGCTCGACCAGGAAGCTGCGGTGGCGCTGATCGTCAACGGCTTCGCGAAAGAGGTGCTGAAAGAACTGCCGATGGAGTTTGCGGTGGAGGCGCAAAAGCTGCTGGCGATTTCGCTCGAAGGGAGCGTGGGGTGAGTTTCGCAGATAAAATTGTTGGTGCTCTTGTCGACCGCGTATGTTTCGGTGTCGCTCATTTTCAGCTTGGGCTGACGAAGGAGGACGACAGCTTCACGCTGACCTCTTCCGCCGACATCCTCTTGGACAATGAAAGTGGTGACTTTCGAGACGCTGATGCGCCCGCAGGACTGACTTCGTTGGTGGGCAAGCACATTGCCTCAATTGATTTGGACAAGGTCCCATCCAGCGCGCGTGTATCCTTTGCAGAGGGACCCACATTCACTGCAGTCTGGCCCGAGAAGATATATGACAATCTTTTTATCGTCCGGGTTGATGGGACGGAAGATTGGGGCGTGATCGGATGACCACCCGCAAGACCCTCCAGATCCGCTCTCCCGACGAGACCGCCGATGCAGCCCCCGCGCTCAAGAAGAAGGGCCGCGGGTGGGAGATCTCGGAGAAGCGGCTCGATGCGCTTCACGAACGCGCGCGCGAGTTGCGGCGGCATTCATCCGAGGCGCACAAGGTGCTCGCCGAGCGCTTCGCCAAGGCCGACATGGGCCGCTACAAGTTCACCCGGCACGCGGTCGTCGGCAGCGCGATCGTCGATTTCAACTGCCACAACCTCGGCATGGCGATCGACATCGACGAGGATGGCGAAGACGAAGCGCTCGCCAAGCGCCGCGACAAGAGCCTTGAATCGGTCGGCATCCGGGTGATGCGGATCAAGGCGGCAGATATCCTCGACAACATCGACGCCGTGCTGGCCCGGATCACCGCCGGGATGCGGATGCGCATCGCCGACAAGCAGGACGCGCGCCGCGCGCACCGCGCCAATTCCGCCCCGCGCAGGTCCCCAGCGAAAAGGAGCCTCACCCGATGATCGCAGCATTGGCCGTGATGGCGATGGCGCCGAACCACTTCTACGACGAGATCAAGGTCTATCTCGCGTGCCTCGAGCAAGGCCTGCCCGCCGACATGAACACCCGCGACTACCAGGCGCGGCTGCAGATCTACAACGCTGCGGCGGCCCGCTGCCAGCAGCAGCGCCAGGCCGCAATCGCTACGGCGGTGAAGGAACGCAAGCCCGACGTTTCGCCCGAACAGGCCCGCCAGCAAGCCGCGCAGATCATCGACGACCTCAGCCCCGCCGCCAAGAATTACGGAAACTGACCACCCATGTTGCAAATCACCGATCTCCACGCTGAAATCGACGGCAAGGCCATCCTGAACGGCCTGACCCTCACCGTGAACGCGGGCGAAGTGCACGCGATCATGGGCCCCAACGGCGCGGGCAAGTCGACGCTGGCCTATGTCCTGGGCGGCCGCCCGGGCTACGAAGTGACCGCCGGTTCGGTGACCTTCATGGGCGAAGACCTGCTGGCGATGGAGCCGCACGAGCGCGCTGCTGCCGGCATGTTCCTCGGCTTCCAGTACCCGGTCGAAATTCCCGGTGTATCCAACGTCCAGTTCCTGCGCGAGGCGCTCAATGCCCAGCGCGCCGCACGCGGGCAGGAGCCGATGACGGGCGGCGAGTTTCTCAAGCTGGCGAAGGAGAAGGCCGGGCTCCTCAAGCTCGACATGGACATGCTCAAGCGGCAGGTGAACGTCGGCTTTTCGGGCGGCGAGAAGAAGCGCGCCGAAATGGTCCAGATGGGCATCCTCGACCCGAAACTGGCAATCCTCGACGAAACCGACAGCGGGCTCGATATCGACGCTCTGCGGGTGGTCGGCGAAGGGATCAACGCGATCATGCGCGCACCCGAAAAGGGCGTGCTGCTGATCACCCACTACCAGCGGCTGCTCGACTACGTGAAGCCGGACCGGGTCCACATCCTCGCCAAGGGCCGCATCGTGAAGAGTGGTGGCCCCGAGCTGGCGCTCGAGCTGGAACGCGAAGGCTACGACGAGGTCATGGCCGATGCCTGAGGCCGCAACCCTTACGCGTCCGACCAACCGGGACGAGGACTGGCGCTATGCCGATCCGAAGTTCCTGGCCGAAGCGCCGCTGACCTATTTGGCCGAATGGGGCGAGATCACTGTGCCGCCCGGCGAAACGGTGCGCGACAATATCCGTCTCGACGACGGAGCGAGCGCTCTCGGTGCAGCGATCCGCACCCGCGTCCATGTCGGCAAGGGCGGACGGTTCGAATATTTCGCGACGATCGTCGGCGGGCCGTACCTGCGGATCGAACTCGAAGTGACGCTGGACGAAGGTGCGCATTTCGAATTCGGCGGCGTGACGCTGGGCGGCGACAGCAAGGTGCAGGAATTCGTCACCCGGGTAATTCATGCCGAGCCGGGTGCGACCAGCAACCAGGTCGTCCGTGCAGTGCAATGGGGCCACGCGACCGGCAACTTCCTCGGTCGGATCGAAGTCGTCCGCGACGCGCAGAAGACCGACGCGGGGCAGAACTTCAAGGCGATCCTGCTGGAGAAGGGCGCGTCGGCCAACGCCAAGCCCGAACTCGAAATCTACGCCGACGACGTGAAGTGCGCCCACGGCGCAGCGATCGGCGCGCTCGACGAAACCGCGGCGTTCTACATGGCCGCACGCGGGCTTCCGCCGCAGGCAGCGCGCAAGCTGCTGGTGCGCGCGTTCATCGCCGATGCCTTTGCTGCGGTCGAAGACGACGAGCTGCGCGAAGGCCTGCTCGAAGGCACGGTCTCGCACCTGGAACAGGCGGCGCTGTGATGGATGCCGCCATCCTCTCCCGCAAGGCGGACTTCCCGGGGCTGGTGACTGCAAGCGGCGCGCCGTGGCACTACCTCGACACGGCGGCCACCGCGCAGAAGCCGCAATGCGTGATCGATGCCGTCACCAAAGCGATCGGGGTCGATTACGCCACGGTTCATCGCGGGGTCTATTCGCGCAGCGCGGAAATGACCCAGGCTTACGAGGCCGCGCGCCGCCGGGTCGCGGCGTTCGTTGGTGGGGGCGAGGCGGAGATCGTGTTTACCCGCGGCGCGACCGAAGCGATCAACCTCGTCGCCTACTCCTATCCCGAAAAGGGCCGGGTGCTGCTTAGCCAGCTCGAGCACCATTCGAACATCGTGCCCTGGCAGCTCGCCGGGTGGCAGGTCGACGTCTGCCCGCTGACCGAGGATGGGAAGATCGATCTCGACGCTGCCGAAGCGATGCTGACCGGCGAGCACACAATGGTCGCGTTTGCCCACGTTTCCAACGTGCTCGGCTCGACGCTCGATGCGAAGCGTGCGGCGGAGCTGGCGCACAGCGTGGGCGCGAAGCTGCTGCTCGACGGGTGCCAGGCGGTGCCGCGCCTTCCAGTGAACGTCGCCGAGATCGGCTGCGATTTTTACGCTTTCTCGGGCCACAAGCTCTACGGCCCGACCGGGATCGGCGCGCTGTGGGGGCGGGCGGAACTGCTGGATGCCATGCCTCCGTGGCAGGGCGGCGGCGCCATGATCGACCGGGTGACCTTTGAAAAGACCACTTTCGGCCCGCCGCCCGAACGGTTCGAGGCCGGCACTCCCGCAATCGTCGAAGCACTCGGGATGGCTGCGGCTTGCGATTATGTCGATGCGGTCGGGCGCGAGGCAATCCACGCCCATGAGGCGGCGCTGGTGCGCACTTTGCGCGATGCCCTGCAGCCGATGAACGACGTGCGGCTGTTTGGCCCTGAAGACAGCGCGGGGATCGTCAGTTTCGAGCTGCAGGGCGTGCACCCGCACGATCTTGGCACGATCCTCGATGAGGAAAACGTCGCGATCCGCGCCGGGCACCACTGCGCCCAGCCGCTGATGCATTACTACGACGTGCCCGGCACCGCGCGCGCGAGCTTCGGACTCTACAGCGATCAAAGCGATATCGATGCGCTCCTGAAAGGGATCGAGCGCACACGGAGGATTTTCGGATGAACGAGGAACGCAAGATCTCGGTCGAGGAAGTCGATGCGGTCGAGACCCCGCCGCGCGCCCGGGTCGAGGATGCGGCGAGCGAGACACCCGCCGAGAAGCTTGAGCGCAAGCGCGACTATCTCGAAGGGTTCCTCGCACAGAAGCCACAGGTCGCAAGCTCCGCCGCTCCAGGCGGGCAGACCTACGAAGCGATCGTCGACGCGCTGAAGGAAATTTTCGATCCGGAAATCCCGGTCAATATCTACGATCTCGGGCTGATCTACGGGGTCGACGTGACCGACGATGGCGATGCCACCGTCACCATGACGCTGACCACCCCGCACTGCCCGGTGGCCGAATCGATGCCCGGCGAAGTCGAGTTGCGCGTCGCCACCGTGCCCGGCGTGCGCGATGCCGAAGTCGTTCTGGTGTGGGATCCGCCGTGGGGCCCCGACAAGATGACCGACGAAGCCCGGCTCGAACTGGGAATGCTGTGACCGCGCTCGCCCCTGACCTGACGGTTGCAAAGGCCGACTACAACGACCGCTCGGATGCGGAAGCGCTCGTCGCGCTGCTCGACGCATACGCGCGCGATCCGATGGGTGGCGGCGAACCGCTTGCCGAGGAAGTGCGAGAGCAGCTTGTGCCTGCGCTCGCCGAACAGTCCGGCGCATTCAGCCTGATCGCCCGGGTGCGCGGCAAACCGGCAGGGCTCGCCAACTGCTTCATGGGGTTTTCGACGTTTGCCGCCCGTCCGCTCGTCAACATCCACGACATCGCGGTGCTGGCCGAATTTCGTGGGCAAGGCGTCGGCCGCGCTCTGCTCGACGCTGTCGAAGCCGAGGCGCGGGCGCGCGGGGCGTGCAAGCTCACGCTCGAAGTGCTGTCGGGCAACGAACCGGCTATCGCCGCGTACCGCAAGGCGGGATTTGCGCAATACGGCCTTGATCCCGCAATGGGGACTGCCCAGTTCTGGGAGAGGAAACTCACATGACCGAAGCCAAGAGCACTCTCCGCCAGCGGCCCGCCGCCGTCACGCTGACCTCCGCTGCCGAAGCGCGGGTGGCAGAGCTTATGAGCAAGGCGCCCGCCGATGCCATTGGCGTCAAGCTGTCGACCCCGCGCAGGGGCTGTTCGGGGCTGGCCTACTCGGTCGACTACGTAACCGAGGAAGCCGGGTTCGACGAAAAGATCGAAACCCCCGGCGGCACGTTCTACATCGACGGGGCGAGCGTACTTTACCTCGTTGGCAGCACGATGGACTGGGCGGAAGACGATTTCACCGCCGGTTTCGTGTTCGACAACCCCAACGCGAAAGGCGCATGCGGGTGCGGCGAAAGCTTTATGGTCTGACGCCCCCGGGAAGCGCAGTGTCCCGCTATCTCTCGCTGGTCGCTATCGCTTGAGAGCTCTGACGCATGCTGCCCGGTCGACGTCGAGCCCATCACTCGCGCGCCGCGCGTCGACATAGGTAGCGGTCGGTTCCGCTCCCGGCTTTAGCGGGTAGAGATAGACGTCGAGCACGCAAGCCTCGCCGGAGAACTGCAGCTTGCGCGCATCGCCTTCCCACACGTCGAGCCGCGGTGTGCCGAATTCGCGTTCGAGCGCGGCCTTGTTCGCGCCGATCACGCCTTCGAGCCCGGCGGACCTCATCACTTGCGGCGGCACGAATCCGTCCCCGGCAGGCGGCGGCGGACGGGTGGCCGGGGTGTAAGTGACCTTCGGCGTGCGGGCCGGATTGTTTCGCTGCGGTGGGGAGGCCGAATTGATGTGCGTCGGCACCGCTGCGCCGCATGCGGCGAGCAGGAACGTGGCGGCAAGAGGGGCGATCGCCCGGATCATCGGTGTGCTTTTACCTGGCAGTCTTGCGGGAATGGACGAGATGGGTGGCAGTCGCCGCGCCGATCACAGGAGCGAGCAGGTTGGCGAACGGCACCAGCATGAGCGCTGCGACAATTCCGCCCAGCGCGAACCGCGTCAAGCCGGGCAGCGGCAAACCGCTCTCTGCCGACGCCCGGTGGCGGAGCCGGACCATGTCGGTCAACTCGCGGCCGAGCAGCCACGCATTCACCGCCCAGAACAGGATCGCAGTGCCCACCCCTGTCACCAGCAGCAAGAGCGCGAATGGCAGCGCAACGAGGTTAGCGACAAGGGCGCGAAGCAAACCCCCCATCGAATTGGCAAGATCGTCGGCAAATGGCAGGTCGCGCCGGGTCGCGAGGGCATCGGGATAGTGCCGTGCCTCGACCGCCTTCACGATGTCGTCGGCAAAGAATTGCAGGACCGCGAGTGCGACCAGCCGGAACAATAGCCATCCGCCGAGCGCCGTCAGCAAGATGGCGCCCAGTGCACCCAGCGTATCGTTCCACGCCACGCCGTAGTGCGCCAGAAGAGCGGCAAAACCATACCAGGCGCCCACCCCGAGCAGCACGAAGGCAGCCAGGGTGATCGCCACCGATCGCGCGAGGACCGACAGGATCGACCGGTCGCCCAATTGCCCGAAGGCCATGGCAAATGCATGGAAAACGCCCGTCATTCCCGGGTTGTCTCGGCGAGCCTTTGCCGCAAGTCAATCCGCCGCATTGCGGCCTTGGCGTGAGCGCCCGCAGCGGCTAGGCGCAGCGCTTACTCCCTTCTCTCCCCAATCGCAGGAATTCCATGACCAAGCCCCGCTACGACGTAATCGCGATCGGCAATGCTATCGTCGACGTGATGGCCCCGTGCAGCGAAGAGCTTATCGAAGAGCTCGAACTCAACAAGGGCGGGATGACGCTGGTGGACGCCGAAGGAGCCGAGCGACTGTACCAGGCGATGGGCCCGGCACGCGAGATATCCGGCGGATCGGCGGCGAATACGCTCGCTGGCCTCTCAGCGCTTGGCGCGCAATGCGCCTTTATCGGCCAGGTGGCCGACGACCAGCTCGGCGCGGTGTTCGCGCACGATATCCGCGCCGTAGGGATCGATTTCGATACCCCGCCGCGGGCCGAGGACCCGCCAACCGCGCGTTGCCTGATCTTCGTCACGCCCGACGCACAGCGGACGATGAACACGTTCCTCGGCGCGAGCCAGTTCCTCCCGCCTGCTTCACTCGACGACGAAGCCGTAGCGGCTGCGAGCGTGCTCTACCTCGAGGGTTACCTGTGGGATCCGGAAGAGCCGCGCGCGGCGATGCGCCGCGCGATCGAGGCCGCGAGAGCGGCAGGCCGCAAGGTGGCCTTCACCTTGTCAGAAGTGTTCGTGATCGACCGCCACGGCGACGACTTCCGCGCGCTCATCGAGGACGGACTGATCGACATCCTGTTCGCCAACCATCACGAACTCGAAGCGCTGACCGGGGCCAACGATTTCGAGGCCGGAATCGCCGCCCTCCACGGCAAGGTGCCGACACTGGTCGTGACGCGAAGCGCCGATGGCGCGGTGGCTGTGGCTGATGGCGTGCGCGCGGAAGTCGCTGCCGAGCCGATCGACGAAGTGGTCGACACGACCGGGGCGGGCGATCTGTTCGCGGCCGGGTTCCTTTATGGCCACGTGCGTGGTGAGCCGCTCGAGCGCTGCCTCAGGCGCGGTGCAATCGCAGCCGCCGAAATCATCAGCCACTACGGTGCCCGCCCGGAGGCGGACCTCAATCAGTTGATGGCGGAAAAGCTGGGCTGAGCAAGTTTCCGACGGTCACCGCTGCTGGAATACTACAGTGTTGCCGCTGGGGTCATCGACATAGAATTCACGCGTGCCCCAGCTCTGATCAATCGGGCCTTCATGGGCCGGTGAATTCGCTCTTTTCGGGACCGACAGGCCCCGAGCGACAAACGAGGCAAACAAGGCGTCAACATTCTCGCAGACAACGATGAACGACGCACCGCCAGCTCGTCTCCCATCCGGCGAGAGATTCAGGTGAAGTTCGTCGCTCCCTCTATGAAGTACGGCGTAGAAGGGAGCCTCTGGCGGGGCGGCAAAGGCCAGTTCGAAATCGAGCACACGGGTATGAAACGCAATAGCCTCTGGAATGTCTCGCTCGACAAGCACCGGGATTATCATGGCATCGCCCCCATGGTAAGTTCGCGACCTCTAACGCACGACACCGCGCAGGCATCAAAGCTCTCCGAAGCCCGCGCACAAGATGGGGCGGGCCAAAGCAATCCGGCCCTACTCCGCCGCCACGCCTTCGCCGCGCACCGGCATCGGGGCGAACAGCCGCAGGATCACCAGTGAAGTCATCAGCCAGCCTCCTGCAAGCGCCAACGTGACCGGTATGGTAGTGTGTTCCGACACCGTGCCCCAACTCCATGCGCCTAGTGCCATCCCGCCGAACGTTATCGCCTGGTAGAGCGACATGCAGCGCCCGAGGATGTTCTCCGGCGCGCGCATCTGGACCGCGACGTTGATCGAGGTCAGCGCCATCACCCAACCCGACCCGGCGACGAATGCGGCGGGTAGGGCCATTGGTATTGTCGCGGCGTTGAGCAGGATGAGGTATCCGATGGTGAACGCCAGCGTACCGGCTCCGACCACCGCCTCCGATCCGATCCGGCGCCGCAGATTCGAGACGAACAGTGCCGACACGATCGAAGCAATCCCGAACGCGCCGAGCATCAGGCCATAATCGATCTCGTTGCCGTGGAGCCGATTGCGGACGATTACCGGCAGCAGCGCCGAATAGGCGGCGAATCCAAAGCCGAGGCAGAAGCCACGCAGCAGCACCCGGCGCAAGGGACTCGACCCGGCGCTGAAGCGAATCCCCGCCGCGATCGAAGCGAGCATCGGCTCACGCGCGGGAGCGCTTAGTTGCGGTTTCCACCGCAAGAGCACCACGATCAGCAAGGTGTAGCTGAGCGCATTGAGGCCGAACGCCAGCGTCACGCTCCAGATCGAGATCAACAAGCCGCCGAGCGCTGGCCCAACGCTGCGCGCCAGGTTGAACGCGATCGTGTTGAGGCTGATCGCTTGTGGCAGGTCCCGCCGTCCGACTTGCGCACGCACCGATGCCTGCCACGCAGGTGCGTTGAGCGCGGTGCCGATCCCGACCATCAGGGTGAAACCAAGCAAGCTCCATGGTGTGATCGCCCCGGCCCAGCTGACGAACGTGAGGATCGCCGACACCACCAGCATCCCGATCTGCGCCGCGAGCATCACCCGGCGGCGGTCGAAATTGTCGGCGATTGCGCCGGCGAATACCCCGAACGCCATGATCGGCAAGGTTGCCGAAGCCTGCACCAGCGCGATCAGGACGTGCGATTTCGTTAGGTCGGTCATCAACCACGCAGCCGCAACCGCCTGGATCATAGAGCCGAGGTTGGAAACAAGGTTGGCGATCCAGATTGCGCGGAACGCCGGGTATCCGAACGGAGCGAGCGTGCCGCCCGTGGCCATCATGCCGCTGCGCGCTGGGGCTGTATCAGGTCCGTCGGCCATGCCTGCTTGCGATGGGGCCGCGGCGGGCGGCGGTCAAGCGGCTAGCTTGCCTTGCCCGATCTGGCAGCGGCTTCGCGGGCGATTTCCCGCCAACCAATGTCGCGACGGCAGAACAGGCTGGGGGCTTCAATCTCATCGACCGCTCCGTATGCCGCGGCGGCCGCCTCGGTGACGGTTTCTCCCAGCGCGGTTACGTTGAGCACGCGCCCGCCGCTGGCGACCAACTGGCCATCCTTCAGCGCGGTGCCGGCATGGAACACCTTCGCGCCGTCTTCCTCTGCTTCGCCCAGGTCAATCGCGCCGCCCTTTTGCGGCGTGCCGGGATAGCCCTCGGCCGCCATCACGACCGTGAGCGCAGTTTCCGATCGCATGTGAACCCGCTGGATAGTGCCGAGGCGGTTCTCGGCGCAGGCCAGCAGCAGTTCGCCGAGGTCGTCTTCGAGCCGCATCATCAGCACCTGGCATTCGGGATCGCCGAAGCGGCAGTTGTATTCGATCAACTTCGGGCCGTGTTCGGTCAGCATCAGGCCAGCAAAAAGTACCCCCGAATAGGGAGTTCCCTCATCGGCAAGGGTGCGCACGGTAGGGGCGATGATCCGTTCGAGCACTTGCCCGCGGGTGATCGGGTCGAGTATGCGGGCTGGCGAATAGGCGCCCATCCCGCCGGTGTTCGGCCCGGTATCGCCTTCGCCAACCCGCTTGTGATCCTGGGCAGAGCCGAACGTCATCACACTTGCGCCGTCGGTTAGCGCAAAAAAGCTCGCTTCCTCGCCGGTCATGAATTCCTCGATCACGACTTCGGCCCCGGCTTCGCCGAACTGCCCGCCGAACATCTCGGCCAGCGCCGCTTCGGCATCGGTGCGGGTTTCAGCGATCACCACACCCTTGCCCGCCGCTAGGCCGTCGGCTTTCAGCACATAGGGAGGGTTGAAGTTTTCAAGCGCGGCAAGCGCGTTGTTGAGCGAAGTGGCGCGCACGTATCCGGCGGTCGGGATCCCGGCGCGCTGGCACAGGTCCTTGGTGAAGCCCTTGCTGCCCTCGAGCTGGGCTGCCGCCTTGCTCGGGCCGAACACCGCAATGCCCGCTTCGCGCAAGCTATCGCCGAGGCCATCGACCAGCGGAGCCTCCGGGCCGACCACCACCAAGCCCACACCGTGCCCGTCGCAAAACGCAATCACTGCGCCATGATCGCTCGCATCGAGTGCAACCAACTGGGCATGGTCGGCAATCCCCGGGTTGCCCGGCGCGGCGTAGAGGGTATCGTCACGCCCGGCGAGCAGCCGCGATTTGGCCAACTTCCACGCCAGTGCATGTTCGCGTCCGCCACCGCCCAGCAGAAGGATATTCATGGCCGCTCCCGAAGATTCAGATGAAGGTGCTGGCGGGCTGGTAGCGAAGGGGCGCGCCGGGGACAACGCCGAGCCGCTTTCGGTCAGCGAACTTTCCGCTGCGCTGAAGCGGACGGTAGAGGAAAGTTTCGGATTCGTGCGGCTACGCGGCGAACTTTCCGGCGTGAAGCGCGCGGCCAGCGGGCATCTCTATTGCGCGCTGAAAGACGACAAGGCGGTGATCGACGGGGTGATGTGGCGCGGCAATGCCGAGCGGCTGGCGTTCGCCCCCGAGGATGGGCTGGAAGTAATCGCCAGCGGCAAGCTGACGACATACCCCGGCCGCTCGAAATACCAGATTGTGATCGACCGGCTCGAACTGGCCGGTGAAGGCGCGCTGCTCGCATTGCTCGAGAAGCTGCGCCAGCGGCTCGGCGCGGAAGGGCTGTTCGCCCCCGAACGCAAGCGGCCACTCCTGTTCCTGCCGCGCACGATCGGGGTGGTCACCAGCCCCACAGGTGCAGTGATTCGCGACATCCTGCACCGGCTGGCGGATCGCTTCCCCAGCCACGTGATCGTGTGGCCCGTGCTGGTGCAGGGGAAAGGCTCGGCCGAGCAGGTCGCTGCGGCGGTGCGCGGATTCTCCGCCATGCCCGAGGGCGGGCAGGTCCCGCGCCCCGACCTCGTGATCGTTGCGCGCGGCGGCGGCTCGATCGAGGATCTGTGGGGCTTCAATGAGGAAGTTGTGGTTCGCGCAATATCAGAATGTACCATTCCGGTTATTTCTGCGGTGGGCCACGAAACCGATACCACGCTGGCCGACTACGCCGCCGACCGCCGCGCGCCGACCCCTACCGCGGCGGCGGAAATCGCTGTGCCCGTCCGCGCCGAACTTGCCGCGGTGCTGCTCGACTTTGCCGGGCGGCAACAGCGCGCGATCCTGCGGCCCGTCGCGCTCGGACGCGAACGGCTCGCCGCGCGCGCCGACCGCCTGCCAAAGATCGAAGCGCTGCTCCAGCCGCAAGCGCAGAAGCTCGACGAGCTCACCGAGCGGTTGCGGCGCGGTCTGGCGGATCGGGCAGCGAACGCACGCGACAGGCTCCAGTCCGACCGCGCACGCCTCTCCGCCCCGCTGCTCAAGTCACGCCTCGATCGCGCGCGCGACCGGCTCGAGGCCACCGCCCGGCTGATGGCCTCGCTCGATCCCGACGCGGTGCTCCAACGCGGCTATGCGAGGGTCACAACCACCGACGGACGGACGCTGACCGATGCGGCGCTGGCGCGGAAGGAGGACGCGCTTACCTTGCGCTTCCGGGATGGCGAGCTCGGCGTTGTCCCGAACGACGGACCGCCACCCACGGCAAAGCGCCAGAAGCCTCGCCCCGTCCCGCCCAGGCAACGCCCGGTGCAGGATGATTTGTTCGGCGAGGGCTGACTTGCTAAGACGCACGCCATGTTGATGAAATCCGGCGATCCCGCCGCCCAGTTGATCTATGGCCCCAACGGCTTTCGCGTCATGCGCCCGGGCAAGTATGTGCTGTGCGCTGTAAGCGGCGTGCCCGTCCCGCTCGAGGAATTGCGCTACTGGAGCGTCACCCGGCAGGAGGCCTACGCCACCGCCGAGGTAGCCACCCGGCGCATGCTCGACGAATGAAGCCGGCCATCCTGGTCTGCCTTGCAGCGACGGGCGTCTTGCTGGCGGCGTGCGCAGGAAGCAATGGAGTGGCGGCAGAAAGCAATGCCTCGACACCAGCCGACGCGAACTCCGCCCGTGCGGAAGTGTTCCGCTTCCAGGGCAATGTCGAACAGGGCGGCTGGATCCGCGGGCTGGCCCCGGCTGGAGCGGTGTCGGCGACGTTCGATGGAAAACCGCTCAAGCTCGATTCGCAGGGCAGGTTTTTCGCCGGGTTCGACCGCAATGCAGGCACCAGTGCGACGCTGACGGCGACGCTCGCCGACGGGCAGACGGTCTCCGATTCGCTGGCCGTCAAACCGCGCGAATGGCAGATCGAGCGGGTCAACGTGCCGATGCACAAGGGCGAGCCGAGCGCGGCATTCATGGCGATTCGCCTCCCCGAACTGGCGCAGATCAAGGCTGCGCGCGCCGAAGAGCACGCCAGCGACGGATGGGAGCAACATTTCATCTGGCCCGTAAAGGGGCGCATTTCCGGCAGGTTCGGCTCGCAGAGGATCTACCAGGGTGTGCCGGGCAGCTATCACACCGGGCTCGACATCGCGACGGGTGAGAGCGGCACACCGTTCGTCGCGCCAGCGGACGGAGTGGTTGTGCTCGCGGCAGAAGACGAGCCGTTCAGCCTTGAGGGCCACCTGCTGATGATCGACCACGGGCACGGACTCAACAGCGCGTTCCTCCACGCCTCTAAGCTGGTTGTAAAGGTCGGCGATCACGTCAAGCAGGGTCAACTGCTCGGCTATATCGGGATGACCGGGCGCGCGACCGGCCCGCATTTGCACTGGTCGATCAAATGGCGCGACGCGCGGCTCGATCCGCTGCTGTTCCTGCCGCCAATGTGAAGCTGGCCCGGGTGCGACTCCGCGTGCGGCGCTGGCGCCTCGCGGCGATTGTGGTCGTCGTGCTCGCCCTTGCCTCGGGAACCTGGTTGCGCGCGCCCGAGCCCGAACGCGACCATTCGCCAACCATCACGCTGACCCCGCTGCCGCTCGAACAGAGAACACTCGGCCCATTCGCTGTCGAAGGGGCATGGCGGGTCGACAGCGGCAATTTCTGGTTCGGCGGGTATTCGGCGCTACTCGCGCTCGACCGCACGACGCTGTTCGCCGGCGCCGATCGCGGATGGACGCTGCGCTTCGCGATGCCCGGCGGCGCAGAGCCGGTGCGCGAGCGCGGCGTGTTCCACCCGGTGACGCGCAACTATGCCGACAAGCGACTGTCCGACCTCGAATCGCTTACCCGCGATCCCACCACCGGGCAGATTTGGGGCGGGTTCGAATGGATCAATGCGATCGCTCGGCTCGACCTTGACGGCAAGGAAGCGAAGGCCATCCGCCCCGCGGCGATGCGCAACTGGCCCGACAACACCGGCGCGGAAGGGATGGTGCGACTTGGCGACGGGCGGTTCCTCGTTTCGTCCGAAGCGATTTCCAGCCGCACCGCCGACGGCGACCTCCACACGCTGCTGGTGTTTCCCGGCGATCCGGTGAGCGGGGTGCGCCCGACGAAGCTGACAATGCTCACCCCGCAGGGCTATCGCCCGGTCGACATGGCGCAATTGCCCGATGGCCGGGTGATGGTGCTGATGCGCAAGACGCACTTCCTGCCGCTGCTGCATTTTACCGGGCGGCTGGCGATCTACGATCCGCGCACGCTGTCGCGCGATGCCCCGTGGCAGGGCCGGGTGCTGGCGAAACTGCAACCGCCGCTCCCTACCGACAATTACGAAGGGCTGGCGATCCTGCCCGATGGTCAGGGGCCGGGCGTGACGTTGTGGCTGATTTCCGACGACAACCGGATGCTGGTGCTCCAGCGCACCCTGCTGCTCAAGTTGCACTGGCAGCCGGATCAGGCGGCCTCCTGACACGCGAAAGGCGCGCGACGGGCCTGCCCCATCGCGCGCCTTTTCAAAATCCGCTCCCTCAATCGAGGGAGGCAGCAATCAGGCAGCTGCGGCTTTCTTCAGCTCGCGCTTCACCTTCAGCGCGCGGGCGCTGAGCTTGCTGTCGCTGGTCTTGAGCAGCCAGTTGTCCAGCCCGCCGTTGTGCTCGACCGAGCGCAGGCCCTGGGTCGACACGCGGAACTTGAAGCTGCGATCGAGCCTCTCGCTCATCAGCGTGACGTTCTGCAGGTTGGGCAGGAAGACCTTCTTGGTCTTGTTGTTGGCGTGGCTCACGTTGTGGCCGACCTGGCGGCCCTTGCCGGTCAGTTCGCAGATGCGCGACATGATCAATCTCGTTCGTAAATGGTTGCCGGTAGTCCGGGAAAGGCGCGCGCATAGCGAGAGGCTCGCGAATCGTCAAGCATCGCGCTACCGCTTCGCCGCATGACCCGCTGGCCTTTGCCCGAACCGATGAAACGCGCACTCGCGCTCGCTGCCGAGGCTGCGGAGGCAGGCGAAGTGCCGGTCGGCGCGGTGGTGGTCAAGGACGGGAAGGTGATCGGCGAAGGTCGCAATGCACCGCGCGCCACCCACGATCCCACTGCCCATGCCGAGATCGCAGCGATTCGCGCCGCAGCCAGGGCGCTCGGCGACGAGCGGCTGGCCGGGTGCGAACTGTTCGTAACGCTGGAACCGTGCGCGATGTGCGCCGGGGCGATCGTCCACGCGCGAATCGCCCGCGTCACATACGGTGCACCAGACCCCAAGGGCGGCGCGGTCGCCCACGGCGCGCGGGTGTTCGACCAGCCGGGCTGCCTGCACCGCCCCGAAGTGGTAAGCGGCATCGGCGAGGGCGAAGCTGGAGAACTGCTGAGGGAATTCTTCCGCGAGCGGCGTTGACTAAAGCCCTCGCCAGATTTTCACCTTCACGGCGTCGTTCGGGCCGAAGCGCCGCCGGTCGCAGGTGGTGGGCATGAAGTCCTTCGCGTAGCATAACCGCAATTCCTGGAGCCAGCCGCGCCTGTTGAGCACGATCCCCACTGCGCTGCGCGGCCAGTCGGGATTGGCGAGGGTAAACGCATCGCGCAGTTTGCCTGCGGTTAGGTCCGGGTCACGCGAGAGACGGTCGAGATCGGGCTTGCGCAAGCCCTCCCACAGGATGCGAGTGACCTCGAAGTATCCTTCCGGCGTGCGGATCATGCATGCGCCGTGCTTGGCCCACTCGTTCGCCTGCACCCGCGCGGAGGGCATCATGCACAGATTGCGCCGTACTTCGGATGGAGCGAGTTTGCGCGGAGTCGGGCACCATTGAGGCCACGTCCCGCGCCCCTCCGGCCACAGCCCATGCACCACCAGGCCGAACAGCCCGTTGCGGCCCGAACACTGCATCGCGTCGCGCGCGCTCGACTTGCGCGGCTTGCAAAACTCGGGGCTCCAGCTGAGCGCCAGCGTGTAGCCTGCGACCGGCACCCGCCGTGTCGGCCCGTCAGGATGAACCTGCGGCACCGAAACCGATTGCGGCACCCGGCACTGGTAGGCCTGGGCTAAGGCAGGCACCGGCAAGGCCAGCAAGGCGAGGGCAATCAGCACCCTCACAGGGCAGTGAAGTCCAGTCCGATATCCGCCGCGGGCGCGCTTTGGGTCAGGCGGCCGACCGATACATAGTCCACCCCGCTCGCAGCCTTGGCCTTGATCGTATCGAGGCTGATCCCGCCGCTCGCCTCGGTCGGCACACGGCCTGCCACCAGCGCGACCGCTTCGCGCAAGGTCGCGGGGTCCATATTGTCGAGCAGCAGGCGGGTCGCGCCCGCCGCGAGTGCCGGTTCGATCTGGTCGATCCGATCGACCTCGCAGATGATCTCGGTGACTCCGGCATCGACCGCGCGGCGCACCGCTTCGCCGACCGATCCGGCGACGAGTACGTGGTTGTCCTTGATCATCGCTGCGTCCCACAGACCCATGCGGTGGTTGCTGCCGCCACCCATCCGCACTGCGTATTTCTCGAGGTGGCGCAAGCCGGGAATGGTCTTGCGGGTGTCGAGAAGGGTGCAGTCGGGATTGTCCATCGCAGTGACATATTCGCGGACCAGCGTGGCGATGCCCGAGAGGTGCTGGACAGTGTTGAGCGCGCTGCGTTCGGCGGTCAGCATCGCGCGGGCATTGCCAGCGAGCCGCATCAGGTCGGTGCCGGAACCAACCGCCTCTCCTTCCGCCACCAGCATCTCGATTTCCATCTCGGGATCGAGTGCGCGGAAAAACGCCTCCGCCACCGGCAACCCCGCGACGATGATCGCGTCGCGGCTGTCCATCACTCCGGAAAACCGCGCATCCGCTGGGATTACACTTTCCGAAGTGACGTCATGCCCGCCACCGGGAAGACCCTCGCCGAGGTCCTCAGCCAAGGTGGCCGCCACGAAGGCGTCGATATCGAAACCCGGGAGCGCGAATGGTGTCATCGGATCGTTCCTAAACGGACCCGCCGGGTCCGCAAGGCCGCACGACCGCCCGGATGGGCGCGCGAAAAGCAAATCAGTGTACGAATCTGGCCACTACATCCCTGTAGCTGCGGCTGACCTTCACTTCGGCGCCGCTCTCAAGCACCAGGAAGCATTCACCGTTGGTGTGCGGGCGGACCTGGCGGACCTGGTTCAGGTTGACGATCGTCGAGCGATGGACGCGCTGGAATGTGCGTGGGTCGAGCCGCCGCTCGAGATCCTTCATCGTTTCGCGCAGGATCAGCGAATTGTCGCCGGTGTAGATGCACATGTAATCGCCCGCGGCCTCGATATGCTCGATCGAATCGACCTCGACGCGGAAGATCTGCCCGCGATCCTTGATGTTGATCAGCTTCTCGAACCGGTCGCTGCTCTCGCTGCCATCATCATCGACGAATTCCTCCGCCGCCTCGGGCGCGACTTCGCTGAGCACGCTCAGAAGTTTCTCCGCATCCTCCGCGCTGCGCTTTTCCGCCAGCCGCACGCGTACCCGCTCGATCGTATCGGCGAGCTTGTCCTCGTCGACCGGCTTCATCAGGTAGTTGACCGCGTTCGCTTCGAATGCGCGGATCGCGTGTTCTTCGTAGGCGGTGACGAACACGAATAGCGGCGGCTCGATTTCCATCACGCCCTTGACCACCGAAAACCCGTCGAACCCCGGCATCTGGATGTCGAGGAACACGAGGTCGGGCTTCTCGGTCTTGATCGCGCGGATCGCTTCGCGCCCGTTAGCGCACGTGCCGATGATCTCGACGTCATCGAATTTTTCGAGCCGCAGTTGCAGCCCCTGGATAGCGAGTTTTTCATCGTCGACGACAAGGGTGCGGATGGTCATGCCGGTGTGGTTCCAATCGGGCGCGCAGGTCCGCGCGAGGGGGAAGTGGGCGTAGCGGCAACGCTCGGGATCGCTGCCGGTTTCGCCGCCGGGGTTTCGGCCGCTACGTCAGCAGCCGTTTGATAGGGTATCTCGATGATCACGGTAAACCCGCCCTCGGGTGGATTGCGGATCTCGAAGCGGTGATCGTCTCCATAAGCCTGGGCCAGCCGGTCGCGGATGTTGGCAAGTCCCACGCCGGTCGACACGGTCCTGCCGGCACCCGCAAGCGCCATCGGCAAGCTGGCGCGCTGGCGTGCGTTGCGCAAGCCCGGGCCGGTGTCCGACACGGCCACGCGCAGCCGTTGTCCGACGAGTTGCGCAGTGAGGCTGATCTGCGCGCCCTCCTCTTGCGGGCTCACGGCATATTTGATCGCGTTTTCGACCAGCGGCTGGAGCAGCATCGCCGGCAGGCAGGCCTTGGCTGCCTCGGGCTCGACCTCGAACGCAGTCCGCAGCCGCTCCTCGAACCGCATCCGTTCTATCTCGAGGTAGAGTTGCAGCGTCTCGACTTCCTGCGCCACCGTCACCTTGCCGCTCGGCTGGGATATCAGCGTGTGCCGCAGGAAGCCCGAAAGGCGGGTGAGCATGGCGTTGGCCGGCTCGGTTTGCTTGAGCAACACCAGCGTGGAAATCGAATTGAGCGTGTTGAACAGGAAATGCGGGTTGAGCTGGTAGCGCAGCATCGCCAGCTGCGCGCTGGTCGCCTGCGCCTCGAGCCGCTCGAGCCGATCGGCCTGTTCTTCCACCTGGAGGAAGAAGTTGATCGCGTAATAGAGCGCCGACCACGCGCCGAGCAGCGTGCCGTCGAGGTAAGCGAGCGCAACCATTCGCTGGACAAAGCTCGAGTCGCGAATGCCCGAGTAGTAGATTCCCTGCAGCCACGAATCGATCGCCGCATAGGTCGCCACCGAGAGCAGCAGCACAAGCGCCGTCGCTCCCCACGATACCACCGCCGGGCGGCGGATCAGTTGGCGATAGACCACCGACAGGATCAAGCTGATCGAGAACCCGGTGAGCATTTCGACCATGATGACCAGCAGCAGGTCGAGCGACTGCTCGTTGGCCAGCGCGGATGTCACGCGCAGCAGCATCACGCCGCCCCAGCCCGCAAACTGCAGGTACCAGAATGCGCTGTTCTTGTTCTTGAAGAACGGCGCCGGACGGAGTGGCAGCATCATCGCCATGGTTGCGTCATAACCTAATCCCTCCGCCCCGTCAGACAAGATTTGGCAGTGGAGGTGGCGCCCGGACCGTTAATCTGTTGGCCACGGCGCGGGCACGGTGCGCACAAAGTGTGTCCGCCAGTCGGCCTGTCCGTCTTCGGTCATCAATTGCTCGATCCGGGGGATTTCGGCGGCAACGAACTTTGCCCGCTCATCCCACCCGTCGTGCGTGCGCGAGCGGAAGATCCATCCGTCGTGCTTCGGGCCCCAGTGCTGGAAGAAGCGTACTGCGGCGTTGGGATCGTATCCCGCGTTGGCGAGCAACCACGGCATCATCCGGTCGGCTTCGCGCTCGGTCAGGCGGACGTTCTTCATCTTGCGCCCGACTGTGTCGAGCCATGCGCGGTGCTGGAGGATGTTGTGCGCCAGTTCGTGCGCCAGCGCAGCGGCGAATTCATCCTCGACATAACCGGTGGCGGAAAATCCGCTGCCGATCAGCACCCGCTCGCCGTCGGCCTCAGCCTTGCTCTTCGACGGCAGCAGCTCGAACCGGCTGCGACACGCAGGCACACCAACGATACGCGCCAAATGCGCGCTGCCATCGCTGGTGCTGCGCCAGGCGATCGCCACAGACCCGTCACGCGCAAGGTCGGTATCGATCATGTCGTGCAGACCCTTGAGCCGCTTCCAGTCATTGGGCCCCGCTGGCGGAAGATCTGCCATCTTTGCATCGTCGATCGCAACGATTTCATCGTTCGGGGCCAGCCCCGCCTGCGCCGCGGGCGAGCCCGGGATCGCCGCTTCGACTGCGATATCACCCGCAATACCCGTCGCAGCACGCATCCGCGCGGGGTCGGCGTAGTTCTCCATGTCCTGGAGCAGCAGCCCGATCGCCGGATGGGGTGCGGAGCAGAACCGCGCATTGCCGGTGACAAGTTTCCAGCCGACCTCCTGCAGCCGCAGGTCCTCGGCCTGGAGCTGGGCTAGATCCGCCCGGTCGCGCGCCAGGCTGGCGTGCGCGGGAGCAGCAACCTGCAAGGCAAGCAGGGCGCCGGCAATCGCTGCGACTGGTCGGCGGAAGACCCTCACCCTTCGGTCGAATCCGCCGGGCGCATATTGCGTGCAGAAGCGATCGCATCGGCCAGTTGTGCCTCGCCCAGCGCGCCGGCAATGACCCGATCCCCGGCGATGAACGCCGGTGTGCCATCAAAGCCCATCTGGCGGGCTAGCGCGTAATTCTTCTGCAGCTCGAGCGTCGCGGCGGGAGAACCCCCGTCGATCTGGGCCTGCTTGAGGTCGATCCCGGCCTTCTTCGCTGCCGCCAGGATCGTGTCGCGACTGGGCGGGCCGCCGGAGAACATGGCGTCGTGGAACGCGGCATATTTGCCTTGCTTCGCCGCTGCCAAGGCCATCCGCGCCGCCGCTTCGCTGCCTTCGAAGATCGGCCATTCGCGTACAACCACCCGCAAGTCGGGATTGGCGGCTATCAGGTTCTGCACGTCGGGCACCGAATGGCGGCAGAACGTGCAACCGTAATCGCTGAATTCGACCAGCGTAACGCTTCCCTTCGGGTTTCCGAGCACCGCGCCGGGAAACGGGGTCGTCAGGTCGGTACGGATGCCCGCCAACCGCTTGGCATTTTCCTGGTCCTGCAACCGCTGCGCCATGTCCTTCAGGACATCGGGATGATCCATCAGCCAGGCGCGGGTAGCCGAGCCTTGCAGCGGGGTGAGCGAATATCCCCACGCACCGACAAAGCCGAACACCAGCGCGACAAGCGCTGCGGGAATAAGGGAAAGCAAGCGGTTCATCATGGCCCCCGAAAACCGCTATGAGCGGCCCTTGTTCTGCTCGAGCGCCTGGCGCGCTTCGAACTCGATATCCTGTGCCCGGATCCAGTCGGGCGAATTTTCCGGCAGTCCGGCCTGCGCCGCCTGCGCGCTGCGCAAGGCCTGCATGTACTGGCCGTTCATCGATTGCTGCTCTGCACTTGCCAGCCGGGCGCGTGGCATATCGCCCTTGGCGGCGTAGACCACTCCGAGCTGGTACCATGCGAACGGGTTATCGCGGTCGCGCGCCACGGCATAGCGCAGGACCTGTTCGGCCTCGTCGTAGTGGCTGGGATCTTCGGTCGCTATGAGCGCATGGCCGAACAGCGTGGCGATCAGAGGCGAGTTGTTCGAAAGCTGGGTTGCCTTGCGCAGCGGCGGGATCGCCTCTGCGGGCTTGCCCGATTCGAGCAGGATCTGGCCTTCGAGCTCAAGGAAATACGGATCGTCGGGCTCGGCCTTGATCAGCGCATCGGTCTCGGCGATCGCCTGATCGGTCAGAGCTTCCTTGTGATAGGCATAGGCGCGGGCGTAATGCGCCGGGATCGACTGATCGCTCGGCGGGTAATCGCGCAGCGTCTCCTGCGGAGTGTCGATGTAGCCTTCGAGTTTTGCCTTCACTCGCTGGAAACGCGCCTCGAGCTTGGGATCTTCGGGCGTGTTCCAAGCCGGATCGACTTTGTAGACCTGCTCGAGGTTGGCGATCCGGTCGCCGGTAAGCGGGTGAGTGGAGATGAACTCGTCATCGGGCTTGGGCGAATAGCCATAGCGAAACTGCATGTTCTGCAGCTTCTTGAAGAACGCGATCGAGCCTTTGCCCGAGATTCCCGCCTTGGAGAGAAATGTTGCGCCCGCTGCGTCAGCCGCGCTTTCCTGCCCACGGGTGAAGGCAAGATACTTGCCCAGCGCCGCACGTTGCCCGGCCATCGCCACGCCCATCGCTGCGTCGCCCGCCCCAGCCGCCGCCGCAAGGCCTGCCAACACCAGCGACAGGATAGTCACTCCGGTTGCTTCTTTCGATCCCTGGCTCGCCGCTATCACGTGTCCGCCGGTGATATGGCCCAGCTCGTGCGCAATCACCCCTTGCACTTCGTTCGCGTTGTCGGCCGCGCCGATCAACCCGGAATTGATGTAGACCGTCTGCCCACCGGCGACGAACGCGTTGATCGACGGATCGCCGACCAGCACTACGCTGACGTTGGCCGGGTCGAGCCCGGCGGCCTTGATCAGCGGGGTCGCCAGGTCATGCAGCAGCGCCTCGGTTTCGGCATCTCGCAGGATCGATTGTGCAGCGGCGGGCTGGATCGCCAGCGAAAACGCGGCCAAAACCGCAAGCGCTGCAGCGAGCAGCCGACCAATGTGGCGCATATGCAGGAAGTAGAAGCGGCGCATCGCACGCGGATTCTAGCGGTTTTCGGCCTGAACCGGAACTGAAGCTTGCGCCGAACCCTCCGGATGGTCGGCGCGAACTCGCCCTAGGAAAGCAAGGATTGGATCGAGCACCTTGTCCCCCTGCGCAAACGGCTTGGACAGGGCCATGATAATGCCGGCATGGCTCATCCCGGCAAATTCACGCTCCTCAACCACTCCGCCCTTTGCGCGTAGCGCGGCCGCAAGATTGCGAGCGTTTTTCGGGCGGACGGTTTCATCCGCTGCTCCCTGCAAAAGCAGGATAGGAGGTGCGTCTGCCCGTGCGAAGGTGATCGGCTGGGTCCGCTTGGGATCTGGCGCCTCGCCGAACGCGTTTCGCGCCGAATCCGACGTGAAGGGGTAGAAATCGGTCGGCCCGGCGAGGCTGACGACACCTTCGATCGCCGATTGCGGAACGCCGGCCTTCGCGAGCCATTCAGGATCGAGCGCCAGCATCAAGACGTTGTAGGCTCCGGCCGAATGTCCCATCAAGGCAAAGCGCTTGGCATCCACGCCGTACTTGCCGGCATCGCTGCGGATCCACGCGATTCCGGCTGCACTGTCTTGCAGCATCGCCGGGTATTTTCCTTGAGGGACAAGACGATATCCGACCAGCGCGGTCGCATAACCGTGTTCACCGAGCGTCCGGGCGACGAAGCGATAGTCTTGCGGAGCGCCCGAATGCCACCCCCCGCCGTGGATGAAAGCAACCAGCGGCCAGCCGCCGGAAGGAGGAGTGCCTTCGGGCACCCACAGCTCAACACGTTGCGCAGGATCGGGAGCGTAACGCGCCTGGACCGGGAACGCGACGGCGTGACTGCGCGGAAATGCCGCATCGATCCGATCGAGCAACCCGGCCGAGCTGTTGGCGACCGCCCAGTGCCACAGGCCGAACCCACCAAGGACCAGCCCGAGGAATACGCCGAAGATCATGCCCATGCAGCCGGTCTTCCCGCTCATCGCATTGCGACCTGCGAAGGACGAAAAGGTGCACGATGGGTGTAGCGGTCAGACGATCGGGACATGGCGCGCAGCGCTATACCAGCGCGCCGCGTATCGCCAGCCCGTTCGGGCCAATTGCCTTGAAATTCAGCGCTTGGATGCAGCGACGATCTTGCGCCCGGCCTTTTCGACCATCGGCACATCGTCGGCGATTTCGCCGAGCACAACGACATTGCCTGCGCCGTCGCGGCGAATCATCACCAGCGCGAATTCGGGGCCATCTTCGGCAATGTCCTCGAACCCGAGCGGGGCAATCTTGCGCAGCTTGCGGGCAAGCGCCTCGCGCGGGGTTTCACGCTTGGCCGGAACGCCCGATTCCTCGCGGCGCAGCTGGCGTTCGGCCTCGACGACGCCCTTGAGGCCGCCTTCGGCAGCACCGAGGAAACCTGCGAGTTCGCCGCGCGCGACACCGTTGCGATGCGCATGGGCGAGCACAGCGGCGTATTCGGTCAGCCGGGTCTTGTCGTAATCGGCGCCGAACACGAGCTTGACCACCGGGGTCATCGGCGCGCGATCCTGTATCGTCAGGCCACTGTCGGCCACAAGTTCCGCAAAATCATCGGGCTGCGCGGCTGCGATCAGGCTGACGTCGTAGGCCCGGCCGACTGCGGCATAGAGGGCCTTGCGGCTGCGATCCTCGCTGCTGCTCGCGACCTGTGCGAGTTCGCGCGCTTCGGCAAGGCAATCATACAGTCCGGCATTCGGATCGCTCTCGACGGCGGCAACCGGCTCGGCTTCCTCGGACCCCTCGTCGGACACCGCATCGGTCAGTTCGAACGCTCCCTGTTCGGCGACCTCGTCGGTGGCAGCGTCCTCTTCGTCCTGAATCTCGGCGAGGACCGGCGGTTCGACCGGTCGCTCTTCTGACTGTTCCTGGGCGGCTTCATCCGAACGGACTTCGATTTCGCTCGGCATTTCAGCTTCTGCTTCCGCCGAAAGCTCGAACGGCTCTTCGTCAACCGATTCTTCGAACTGGCCGCCAAGCTCGGGCGCGGGATCATCGGCGACTTCCATCGCCGCCGACAGGTCGAGCGGAACCTTGGCCTTGTGCGTCGGGGCGGGTTCCCTTGCGGGCTGTTCGTCGCGCGGAGCATACGGGTCCACGCCGATCGAGAAACCGGCATCGCCTTCGTTCTCGTCTTCTTCGTCGGCAAACTCGTCCTCTTCGCCGACGTTCACGCCGCCCAGCGAGAGAAGCGAGGCAAAACGGCCGTCGTCTTCATCCTCGTCTTCGCCGGCTTCGATCGCATCGTAGAGGTCGCGCTCGTCGTCCTCTTCGTCTTCTTCGTCGTATTCCGAGGTCTCGGCCGCATCTTCCGAATCTTCATCGAGCAATCCGAACGATGGCGACGGCAAGTCGGCATCGTTGCTCGCGGAAGGCATGGCCGGGACGTGCTGCGACAGGATCGGCGTAGCGAGCGGATCGTTCGCTTCGCTCTCGACCACGTCGGTTGCGTCGGTCGATGCATCTTCGCCCATCAGGGCCTGGTCGATCTCGAGCAGCAGCTCGTCGCTGGTGAGCTGGTCGGCCAGCTCCTTCCAGTTGATCACGCCGTAGATGTAGTCGATCGTTTCGTCGTCGCTCGAATAGGGCAGCAGGATGCCGCGATAGAGAATCGTCGCACCGCGCTGGTTGACGAATTCGGCCTCGAATCCGATCGGGGCCTGGTTGGCGAGGATCTGCATGTAATGGTCGGTAATCCGGCTGAGCAGCGACCGGCTGGGAACGTCGTTGAGTGTCGCCAGGTCCTGGCTCGTCCCGCACTCCTCGGCGAGCTTTTCGCCCAGGAAGCGGATTCCGGGATTCTCGATGCCATTGCCGAAATCGAGCAGGACTGAATAGGGTCCGAAGTCGTCGAGCGTTTCCGGAGCCAGCGATTCAATCGCGGGATAGTTGCGATCGGCGAGCAGGCTGGCCCAATGGTTGTAGGCGCGCACCTGCATCCGCCGCTCGTCCTGCCCGATCGGGCTGGGCGGCAGTTCGCGGCCGGTGTCGTCGCTGTCGACCGGATAATCGTCAGGCTCGTCGTCGTGATCGTGCCCGAAGGATCCGAATTGTCCGCGCAGGTTGTCCATAACCCAGGCGTGCCCCCTCAAATGATGCAGTCGAGGCAGTTCTGGCGATATGTGGTAAAGATCGCGTTAAGGTAATCAGCGCGGCGGCGCGTCAGAGCATGTAGCGGATACGGATCGCCTGAGTGACATCCTTGTCGCCGACGGGAAATTCGGCAGCCGAAAACTTCGGTGGGCCGAATTTGACCGGCGCATCGCGCGAAAATCCGAACCCCTCGCGCGGTATCATCAGTGTCCTGTCCGCCTTGCCGTTGGAATTCTCGTCATGCAGCACTGATATCGCCCACTCGCCGCGGGTGACGTCGGTGAACGTAAAGCGAAGCGGCTCCGCTGCCGGGAGCGACATCCGGCGAGAATCGGGATCCTTGCGGCAATCGGGGAATGCCTTGGCGTCGCGCGTCATGCAGACCCGGACCAGCCCCTTGGCATTGCGCAGCCCGGTAATGTCGATGTTGACCGAAGGCCCCGGAAGTACGGAGGTCGTCGCGGCAACCGCCAACGGGGCAAGAAAGGCAAGGCTGGCGATCACGGCTGCGAAAGCCCCCGATCGGTGCCGCACAGCCGGTCCCAGAAGCGAAAATAGAGCCCGTAGTTGCATGCATATTGCTCGTGATGGCGATTGTGATGGCTGGCAGTTATCAGCCAATCCCCCAACCGCGAATGAACGAATCCGCGGGGAAACATCTCCCAACCCATGTGGTTGGTGACCCCCATCACTGTCATCACCAGCAGCACCAAGCCGAGCATCGCGACGTGGATCGGCACCAGCAGCACCAGCGCCGGGATCACGACCGCGCCGGTGATCGCTTCGTAGGGGTGGAAACTCATCGCCGCCCATGCAGTGGGCGGACGACTGGCATGGTGCACAGCGTGCATTGCGCGAAACCAAGCGGGCCGATGCATCAGGCGATGGGTCCAGTAAAACCAGGTGTCGTGCGCAAGCAGGTAGATCAGCGGCGCGATGGGGAGGTACCACAGCGGATACGCGTCCCAGTGCGTATAGACGCGGGTCCAGCCGTGTGCCTGCCAGCCCCATGCCAGCACGCCTGCCGGGACTCCGTAGATCGCCGCCGAAGCGAGCGACCATCCGATCTCGCTGCGCACCTGGCGACCCTGCCCCGCATAAAGGCCCGGTCGCACCCGCGCGGTGGCCAGCGCGAACAGCCCGCTGAATGCGAGGTATCGCACGGCGACGATTGCCGTCATGGCCAGTGTGGACAGGATGATCGCGACCGCCATGGTAGACCCGGCTTATGCCCGAGGTCGCGCGGCGACTAAAGCCCCGTGCCGGGCCGCTGTCCCCAAACTTCGCCCTGCGGGTCGGCGGCAACGAAGTGACGGCGCAGCGCAGTTCGAGCCAGCCGTTCGATTTCCTTCTTGCGGCGCGCAGCTGCCAGAGCGCAGGTCGGTGCCGGACGAATGATTTCCGCATCGTAATCATCGGCCACGATAACGCCGCACGCATCAGGCCGGAAATCCGCGCTATCGAGGACAGCGCGGTCAATCGAGGGCGGCAATCCCCAGTAGAACCGGTCGCAAAAATCGAGGTAGTCGGGCCACTTGGCATCGCCCAGCAAGTCCGCGCGGCTGACCTTGATCTCGACGATCACGATTTGCCCCTTGGGGTCGATCCCCATCAGGTCTGCCCGGCGCGAATTGCGCAGCGGCATTTCCGCCAGGCACCAGATATCGTTGCGGGCAAACAAGCGGCATATCCCGCGTGCAACGGCCAGCGCATCGAGTGCGTCCGGAGCGGATGCATCGGTCAGCGCGACTGATGGTGAATCGACCATTCGGCGAAATTGGAACAGAACGCGAACTTCGTCAAGCGCGACGGACTTCCCGCGCGTCGGCAGCGTCGGTGATCAGGCCTTGCGCAGCGGCCCCATCGCACCGGTATCCGGCGCAAGCGCAAGCAATGCGGCGCGCGCTTCGCGGAACTCGCGCCAGAGGCAAAGCGCAGCAGGCGTCGGATCCTGGCCGCGCGCGCTCGTCGCGAGCAACGCCTTGAGGCCCGGCTGCATGACTGCCGCAAGATCGGCAACACCTTGTGTCGCCAGTTCGAGCCGCCAACCGCCGAGGTCGCGCACGAGTGCCGGGAAATTGCGAACTTGCGCGGTCGGCCGCTCGGCGGTCAGGCCGGCCAACGCAGCGACAGCAGCGCCGGCATCCTGCAGCGCAGCCCATTGCACGCTCATCACATTCGAGCCGCGCATCGTGCTCGGATCGAAACGTTGCCTTCCCTGGATGTCGGTCATCGCGTTCATGTCACGATTTGCTTACGGCATCGGAATTGCCAAATCGCTAATGTCCGCAAAACGATACGCGATTGGGGCTGGCACACCGCCCGAGGCGATGCTAAGCGGCGCGCCTTCCGGCCTGCACCCGTAGCTCAGCTGGATAGAGCGCTGCCCTCCGAAGGCAGAGGTCACAGGTTCGAATCCTGTCGGGTGCGCCAGTCCAGCGACTATCCTCGAAGCCTGCCGTCACAGCTTACGCCTCTCACCCGGCACTGCGCCGATCGGCGCAACCGGGTCATCCGGGTCGTGCGGCGGAGAAGCATCGTCAGGCACAGCGCGAACCTTCATTGCATCGCCTGGAACATGCTGCAGGCTGCGCACCTTGACCTCCAGGCCCCCCGAAGCGTCGAAGGAAAGCTCGTTGAAGCTCTGCGGTGTCGAACGCAGTCGGTGCGACAAGGTGCCCGCACCGATCATCCGCACCGGGCCATTGGCAGTTTGCTGGACCAGGTCGAACGGATCGTGGACATGGCCCGAGAGGACGGCGGCCACCTTGCGCTTTGCCAGCTCGGCCAATGCCCGGTTGCCGCCGCGGGTCAGCGCAGAGCCGTGGGTGCCGACTTCGACCAGCGGATGATGGGCCGAAACCAGCACTTGCGTGCCCGCAGGCAGCGCATCGATCCGGGCAAGGCATTCGGCCAGCGCCGCGCGAGTGACCCAGCCCTTCGACCAATTGAACCGAAACTGCGCCCGAGCGGTGGTCTTGAGCGGAACCACTGCGATCCCGGGCAGCTCCAGCTCCCGCTGCACCGCGTGCTGGAGCGCATGAAACCGTCGGTAAGGATCGAAGAAGCGCTCGACCGGGTTGAAATAGGGCATGTCATGATTGCCGACATCGATCGCAACCGGCGCATCGAGCGCCCCGATCCAGTCGCGCGCTGCGGCATATTCGCTATGGCGCGCGCGCATCGTCAGGTCGCCGGTGATGATCACCGCGGCGGGCTTGCGAGCGGCAACTTCCTGCGTGACCCACGCCAGCGCCGAACCATTCGTCAGCCCGAAATGGATATCCGAAATGTGGAACAGCAGCGGTCGGTCGGTCATGCTTGCGGACCAAGCAGATCGAGTGGGCCACTGTCGAGCGAAAAGGCGCGGGCCCTTCAGATGCGACGAGAGAGGATCAGCCAGGCGGCGAATGCATTGAGCGCCGAATAGGCGAGATAGACCCACACCAACCACGGCAAGCCGTTCGCCGCCAGCGTCATCGCCGCGAGCAAAACGAGGAATTCGGTCGCCAGCGTCACCCGCCCACCAAGCATGTGCACGAACCACGGCATCCGGCCCAGCAACGGGTGATGGCTTTCGAGTACCGCCTTGTGCATCGCGAAATTGCCGATTCCGAGAAGGAATATCGCTATCAGCGCCATGCACGCGATTGTGCCGCACCGTTCGTCGGCCCGCAATCGCCATTCATCCGGGAAATTCTGCTGCCCGTCGCTGCGCCGCAGCGGCGGTCGGAAGATCGTGGCGCATTGTCGAGGCCTTGATGAAGGCATTCGGCCGACGGCCTACACCAAGACTTGCGGCAAGGCTTCGTCACCCCCCTATCCGGCGCAGCAGTCCGCAAGATTGAAGAGAGGAAGTCCCTATGAAAGCCCCCCTTATCGCACTTGCCGTTGCCGGCAGCCTTGTGGCCGGTTCCCCCGCCTTCGCCGAGACGGTCGCGGTGTCGTATGCCGATCTCAATATTTCCTCGCCCGAGGGCCAGCATGTTCTCGCACATCGCATCCACCGGGCCGCGCTCGAAGTCTGCGACGTTACGGAGCAACTGCCCGCTCTGCGGATCCAGCATTCGCCAAAGGTCGAGTGCTACGACAACGCGGTCGCTTCGGCGAAACTGCAGATCGCTTCTGCCCAACGCGCGCACGCCGCAAACAGCTGAACCCGCATGCCCGCGGGCATGCGGGTTCGCCATGCACAACCGATGGCCCGAACCGGACCCAGTCCCCCCGGTTCGGGCCCTTTGTATGCCTGGCAGCGGCCAATTTGGAGAATTGAGACGCGCCCTTCAGCGCCCGGCCATCGCCTTGACCTGCGGCAAGTAGGTCCGGCCAATGCGCAGTGCCTCGCCGTCCTCGAGCTCGACCGACCACACCCCCAGCCCATCGTGCCGCAGACCGCGGATGCGGTCGCGTCGAAGGATCGTGGAACGATGGATGCGGATGAACTGCGCTGGATCGAGGCGCGCTTCGAGCCCGGCGATCGTCTGCAGAAGCAGGTAGCTGCGACCGCCTTCGGCACCGCCCACGTGTAGGCGCACATAGTCGCGTTCGGCATCGATCCGGCCAACTTGCGCCACTTCGATACGCAGCAGTTCCGAACGATGCGGAACCCACAATTCGTCAAGCCATTCGCTAGCGCTCTCGCGGGTGGATTCATGCCGGGCAAATGCGCGCTCGATCGCCCGACCGAGCCGTGCGGGGGTGACCGGCTTGAGCACGTAATCGACCGCATCGAGATCGAACGCCTCTACCGCGAAGTGCTCGTGCGCCGTCACGAAAATTATCGCCGGCCGCGCTGCGCCCTTGGCCAGCTTGCGCGCCACCGAAAGTCCGTCAACCTCCGGCATCGTCATGTCGAGCAGCACAAGATCGGGCGATAGCGCATCGACCAGCCGCAACGCGGCCGCCCCGTCGCTCGCGGTCCCGACCACATTCAGCCCGTCGAGCTTGGCGCAGATCACCTGCATACGCTCGACTGCGAGCGGCTCGTCATCGACGATCAGGGTGCGCAATTCGGGACGGTCCGTCATGCGCCTATCCATCCTCCCCCAGCGGGAGCCGCAGCTCGGTGCGGTATCCCCCGGGGACAGGGCCCGATTCGATTACCGCGCCCGACCCATAGCGGGCTTCGATCCGGTCGCGCACATTGGCAAGGCCGATCCCGAACCCTGGCTTGCCGCCCGCCGGTACCCCGGGACCATCATCGCTGACGGTCAAGACCAGACGGCCGTATTCAACCCTCGCGGCAAGCGAAATGGTCACCGGCCGGTTGACCGGAGCCACGGCGTACTTGACCGAATTTTCGACCAGTGGCTGGAGGATCATGCCCGGCACGCGCACTTGTTCAAGCGCGCCCGGCAGGTCTACCGCTACCTTGAGGCGGCTGGGGAATCGCACCTGCTCGACCGCCAGGTAGTGTCGCTGGAGATCGAACTCCTCGCCCAGTTCGACATCGACGGTCGCTTCATCGGCAAGGCTGTGACGATAGAAGTTGGACAGCTCCTGGATCATCTCTTCGGCACGTTCGGACTTGCCGGTCATCACCAGTGACGACAGCGAGTTGAGCGCGTTGAACAGGAAATGCGGATTGACCTGATAGCGCAGCGAACGCAGCTCGGCCGCCTTCGCTGCACTCCGGAAGCGGGCTTCGCGCCGTTCAGCGATCCGCGCGCGCTCTACCGCGAGCAGTGCAAAATAGAGCGCCCCCCAGGCAAACAGCAGGAAATAGCGCCCCAGAGCCAGTTCGAGCACCTGCATCCACTGGCTGTCGTCGGTCATCTTCGAAGGGAGCACAACGCGGCCCGATGCGACCGAGTCCGGACCCAGCGGGCCATCGACATCCTGCCCGATATGCGCGGGTGCCTCGATAATCACGTTGCCATCCTTGTCGCGGCGCAAGGTGAAGCCGCGCTTGGCCGCCATCGCTTCCTCGACCTTTTCCTGTACTCCGGCGAACACCAGTTGGTTAACTTCGGCGATCAGCACCGATGCCGGCATGGCGAGGATAAGCGCGGCGGTCACCTGGACTGCTAGCCTGCGCCGGTCGAACATGCGCAGCGCGAGCCACAGCACCAAAGTGATGCCGATTCCCGCCAACGTGACCAGGCCGCGACGCCACAGCAGCTCTTCCTGCAGTTCGAGCCCGATCGCGGCGCGGATCGAAGCGAGCACAAAATAGCACGCCCACAGCCCGGCGATCGATGCCAGCACCGTCCGGAACCGCACCCGCACCGGCGGATCCGTCGTCAAATGAGTCGTATCGTCGGCCATTATCGCCCCCCTAGTGCCCCAGCATGCCTCCCGGGGCCAGCACCCGTGTCGAGCCGAATCGGTGTTTCGTCGAGAGCCTTCGGCCCGATTCAGCCCGTCGGCAGCAAGTTCTCGCGCGCTATCCTTTCCTTCCATCGCGCCGGTGCAAGCTGGTGCACGTTGTGCCCCGCAGCGTCGACCGCGACCGTCACCGGCATATCCTGCACGGTAAATTCGTAGATCGCTTCCATGCCAAGGTCCTCGAACGCAACTACTCGCGATTCCTTGATCGCGCGCGAGACGAGGTAGGCCGCACCGCCAACCGCCATCAGGTACGCGCTCTCGTGCTCGGCGATCACTTCGGTCGCCGCAGGGCCGCGTTCGGCCTTGCCAACACAGGCAAGAAGCCCGTGCTCGAGCATCATCGGCATGAACTTGTCCATCCGCGTGGCTGTCGTCGGCCCCGCCGGGCCGACAATCTCGTCACGCACCGGATCGACCGGACCGACGTAATAGATAACGCGTCCCTCGAAGCTCACCGGGAGCTCTTCGCCGCGGCTGAGCATGTCCTGGATCCGTTTGTGCGCGGCATCGCGACCAGTGAGCATCTTGCCGTTGAGCAAGAGCCGGTCGCCCTGCTGCCAGCTCTTCACTTGCTCGGCAGTCAGCGAATCGAGATCGACCCTTTTTGCCTCCGCGCTCGGCTTCCATTCCACTTGCGGCCAGTCGGCCAGATCGGGCTTTTCGAGGAAGCTCGGCCCCGAGCCGTCGAGCGTGAAGTGCGCGTGGCGCGTAGCGGCACAGTTGGGGATCATCGCCACCGGCTTGTTCGCGGCATGGCATGGCCAGTCGAGGATCTTGACGTCGAGCACGGTTGCCAGCCCGCCCAGCCCTTGCGCGCCGACACCTTGGGCATTGACCTTGTCGAAGATCTCGATCCGCAGTGCCTCGATGTCATTCTGCGGCCCGCGCGCCTTCAGCTGGCCCATGTCGATCGGGTCCATCAGCGATTGTTTGGCGAGCTTGACGCAGTGTTCCGCCGTGCCGCCGATACCGATGCCCAGCATTCCCGGCGGACACCAGCCCGCTCCCATCTGCGGCAACATCTCGAGCACCCAGTCGACGATGTTGTCGCTCGGGTTCATCATCTTGAACTTGGACTTGGCTTCGCTGCCGCCGCCCTTGGCGGCGACATCGATCGACACCGTCTTGCCCGGCACCATTTCAACCGACAGTACCGACGGGGTGTTGTCGCGGGTGTTGCGGCGGGTAAACGCCGGATCAGCCAGCACCGAGGCGCGCAGCGTGTTATCTGGATCGGCATAGGCGCGGCGCACGCCTTCATCGACCACCTCCTGCAGGCTGCGATCGGATTCGAGGCGGCATTCCTGACCCCACTTCACGAATACATTGACGATCCCGGTGTCCTGGCAGATCGGGCGATGGCCCTCGGCGCACATCCGGCTGTTGGTGAGTATCTGCGCGATCGCATCCTTCGCCGCCGCGCCTTGCTCCGCTTCGTAGGCCTCGCCCAACGCACGGATATAGTCCATCGGGTGGTAGTAGGAGATATACTGCAGCGCATCCGCGACGCTCTCGATCAGATCGTCTTCGCGGATCGTCACCAAGTCACTCATCGAAACCAAACTCCTGCTGATCGAATCGCAACAGGCAGATAGGCGCGTGCGCGCTACGCCGTCAAAGCGCTTGGCCTGCAAGGGGCTTTATGCCTAAGAGCGATCCAACCGGCCCGGCCGCACCAGACTTGCTACACAGGTAATCTTCGCATGACCGTTGCAACCCGCCCTGCCCCCGATTTTGCCATTGCCCGCAAAGCGATGGTCGATAGCCAGCTGCGCACCAGCGGCGTCAACGAACCGTGGGTCATCGCCCGCATGGCTGCTGTCCCGCGCGAGGATTTTGTCCCCGACGACAGCAAGGCGGCGGCATATATCGATCGCGCCATCGCGCTTGGCGACGAGCGGATGCTGGCGGCACCGCTGGTCTACGGGCGGATGCTGGCCGAAGCGAAGCCCGCTGCCTCGGACAAGGCGCTGGTGGTCGATGGCGGCAGCGGGTACTTGCCCGCACTGCTCGAGACGCTGGTGGCCTCGGTCGAGGTTGTCTCTCCAGCCGAAGCGGTGGCGGCGTCGCGCAAGCGCGGCAACTTCACTCTGCTGCTGGTCGACGGGGCGATCGAGGAATTCCCGGACGTGCTGGCCAAGCGGCTGGCGGACGATGGACGTGTCGTAACCGGCCTGATGTCCCGCGGCGTCTCCCGGCTCGCGGTGGGGCGCAAGGCTGCTGGCACAGTGGCGCTGCTGCCGCTGGCCGAGATCGGCATCCCCCGGTTGGCCGAGTTCGACAAGGTAGCGGGCTGGAGCTTCTGACAATGAAGCATACCCTCAAGACAGCGGCGCTGCTCGCCGGAGCGGTGGTAATTGCCGGACCGGCCCATGCCGAGACGCTGCGCGATGCGCTCGAAGCAGCCTATCGCACCAACCCGACACTCGAAGGTGCCCGCGCCGGACAGCGCGCGACCGACGAAAGCGTGCCGATCCAGAAGTCGTCTGCCCGCCCCAAGCTGGAAACCACCGGACAGTATATCGAATACGTCAAGTCGAGTTCGACCAGCTTCATCGCCCCAAAGCGGAGCCTCAACGGAAGCCTCAATCTCTCGGTGCCGATCTATTCGGGTGGTGCGGTCAAGAACGGCATCAAGGCGGCCGAAACCCGCGTACAGGCCGGAGAAGCAGGGTTGCGCGGGACCGAATCCTCGGTGTTCAGCCAAGTCGTTGCGGCATACATGGACGTTATCCGCACCGAAGCGCTCGTCGCGCTGGCGAAGAACCAGGTCAAGGTCTTGACAGTCAACCTCAAGTCGACCTCCGACCGGTTCGAAATCGGCGACCTTACACGAACCGACGTTGCGCAATCGCAGTCGCGCCTTTCCTCCGCGCAAAGCGACCTCGAGAGCGCCCAGTCCAACCTGATCGCCGCGCGGGAGAACTATATCGCAGTCGTCGGCAAGGCTCCCGACAACCTTGAAGCGCCACCGCCGCTACCGGGCATGCCCGACAGTGTCGATGAAGCGGTCAAGACCGCGCTTTCGGACAACCCCGACCTCGTCGCAGCGCGCGAACAGGCGCGCGCTGCCGGCTACGACATCAAGGCGGCCGGGGCCGGTCGACTGCCGACGGTCTCGCTGTTCACCAGCGGAACTTACAACGACTATCTCGGCTCGCTGAAGAGCGACCAGCCGGGCGTCAGTTTCCCGCAAGTCTCGACCGCGGTGCAGGCCGGTGTCCAGCTGAGCCTGCCGCTGTACCAGGGCGGGCGGCCAGCTGCACAACAACGCCAGGCACAGGCCCGTGCATCGCAAGCGCTCGAGCAGGAAGTCGGCGCCGAACGCAGCGTGATCTCGCAAGTCCGCTCGGCCTATGCCAGCTGGCAGGCGGCACAGGCGATCATCGCCAGCAGCGAAGAGTCGATCAAGGCAGCATCGCTCAGCCTCGAAGGGGTCAAGGCAGAGAACTCGGTCGGCAACCGCACGATCCTCGATATCCTCAACGCCGAACAGGAACTGGTCCAGGCGCGTGCGCAGCTGGTGACCGCGCGACGCAATGCCTACGTCGCCGGGTTCTCGTTGCTCGCGGCGATGGGCCATGCCGAAGCGCGCGACCTTGGGCTGGGCGACGACGGTCCGCTTTACGATCCGGCGGTCTACTACGATCGGGTCAAGAACAAGATCTCCGATTGGGCCCACGATCCCGATCCGGTCGCGCAATCGACGCGGACCGTTGACATCCCGGCCGCCGGAGCGGAGATTCCGCCTGCGCTCGAATCGCAAGCCGACACGTCGGGCAAGTGATTCGAACGGGTTAATAGGGTTCAGGCAGGTATCCGGGGGCACCATGCCAATGCGACAAGACGGTGAAGCTTCGGTCGAGGAGATCCTCGAATCGATCAAGAAAGTGATCGCGCGCGACAACCGCAACGCCGCGCTCGAGGCGCGGCGGCGGCGGGAAAGCGCAGGCGTACCAGATGCTGCGCAAGTCGGTGTCGATCTCGAAGATAACGATCGGGAAGACGAAGTCCTCGATCTCGGAGCAGCCGATTTCGTCGAGCAGGCCTCGACGGATTCCGCACACGACGAGTCGGACGAACCGGAAGACGCGCCCCTGACCACCGAAGCTGTGCGCGGATCGATGCGCGACAACCTGGCCGCGCTGGCGATGCTCGCCGAACCGGGCAGGCCGCCGCAGATCGTGCGCTCAGGCGAAACCTCGCTCGAAGAGCTGACCCGCGACCTGCTGCGTCCGATGCTCGCCGAATGGCTCGACAAGAACCTGCCGGCGATGGTCGAGCGGCTGGTCAAGGCGGAGATCGCGCGGATTGCCGGCAAACGCGGCTGACCTTGCCAAGGCGCGCGCCGCGCTCTCCAAGAGCGGCGGCGAGCGGGTCGAGCGACAGATTTTCCTGTGCGCAATGTCCGATAAGCAGAAATGCTGCCGCCGCGAGGATGGCGAGCGGGCATGGAAGTACCTCAAACGCCGCCTCAAGGAACTCGGCCTCGCAGGCAAGACCGTTCAGCGCACCAAGGCCGACTGCCTGCAGATCTGCGAAGCAGGGCCGATCGCTGTCGTGTGGCCCGAGGGCGTCTGGTACCACTCATGCGATGAGTCCGCGCTCGAACGGATCATCCAGCAGCACCTGATCGGCGGCGAGCCGGTCGAGGAGCTGCGATTGCGGGCTGAGCCGCGCTAGTCGCGATCGCCGAGTTTGCCCGGCCACTCCTCACCGGCAAGCGGGTCGACCACCGATTCGTCATGACCGGTCCCGTTGGAGAGAAACAGCAACCCCATCAGAGCGCCGGTCAGCATCATCGTGAAGCCGATCCCGAGGCCGGTCGCAATGTAGAAGTGGATCGAGGTTGCGCCATCGACCAGCCAGAAACCGGCCAACACGAGCGCCACGACCAACGCGGTGAATGCCGCCATCCACTTCATCATCCGACGATAGTGGGCGAAAGCGTGCGCCGCGTTGACCGGATCGTCGAGCGGGGATTCCGGAATGTTCACCCGCGCCAGATGGCCTTGGTCGGCATGTTGCGCAATGCCTCTTGCTGGCATTTCACGCCGGATCGTGGCATTCTGTCGAAGGAGAGTGACATGCAGGAAAGGGGAGAGAGCGCATGGATATTGCCCAGCTGATCGCCGGCCGCGCGAGTTCGGACGTTTTGACATGCGATGTGGACATGCCGATGCGCGAGGCGCTGTCGATCCTCGCCCGGCGCAGGATCGGCGCGCTGCCGGTAATGCGCGGCGGCACGGTGGCCGGGATCTTTTCCGAACGCGACGTGATCTACCGGCTCGAGAGCGACGGAGAGGTCTGCCTCGGCAAGCCTGTGGGAGAAGTGATGACCGCGCCTGCGATCACGGTTGACCCTGCGACGTCGATTGACGAAGCGCTCGGCCTGATGACTCGCCGCCGCATCCGTCACTTGCCGGTCGTGCAGGACGGGATGATGTGCGGGTTCATCTCGATCGGCGACCTGGTGAAGGCGCAAGTCGATGCGATCGCCACCGAAGCCGAAGCGATGCGCACCTATATCCAGACCGCCTGACTCTAGGCCGCGTGGATAAGTTCCGCACGAGCCACGGTGCGAGACCGTGGGGAATCTGTCCACGCGGCCTAGAGCCTTGAGCTAGGCCCGAGCGCATCCTACATCGTTGCCATGGCCGAGCAGCTCATCCTCACCCCGTCCGCCGCGAAGCGCGTGGCGTGGATCGCCCAGCGCCAGGCAAAGCCGGCGATCCTGCGGCTATCCGTCGAAGGTGGTGGCTGCTCAGGCTTCCAGTACAAGTTCGATCTCGCGGAAGGCGCGGAGACCGACGATTCGGTGAGCGAGACCGATGGCGTCAAGCTGGTGGTCGACCCGGTGAGCCTCGACCTCGTTTCCGGTAGCACGGTCGACTTCGTCGAATCGCTCGGCGGGGCGGCCTTCAAGGTCGAAAACCCGCAAGCCGCCTCCGGTTGCGGTTGCGGTTCCAGCTTCGGCATCTAAAGTCTCGCGGATGCGCATCGCATCCTTCAACATCAACGGCGTCAAGGCGCGTTTACCTCGGCTGCTCGAGTGGCTCGAGGAAACCCGCCCGACGGTTGCCTGCCTGCAGGAAATCAAGAGCCAGGACGAAGGCTTCCCGGCACACGAATTCGAAAAGATCGGCTACCATGCGATCTGGCACGGCCAGAAGGGATTCAACGGCGTTGCGATCCTCGCTGATGGGGTCACGCCGGTCGAAGCACAACGCACCTTGCCCGGCGAGCCCGATGACGATCACTCGCGCTACCTCGAAGCGGACGTGAACGGCGTGCGGGTGGTGTGCCTTTACCTGCCCAACGGCAACCCGGTGCCGGGGCCGAAGTTCGACTACAAGCTCGCGTGGATGGAGCGCCTGCGCGCGCGGATGCAGGCACTTTGGGCGCTGGAAATTCCGTGCGCGGTAGTCGGGGATTTCAACGTGATCCCCGAGGACAAGGACGTATGGTCGCCCAAGGCGATGGCGAGCGATGCGCTGATGCAGTCCGAGTCGCGCGACGCCTATGCGCGCCTTCTCGGCGACGGGTGGACCGATGCGCTCGATACTCTCAACCCACGTGGCGGGGTGTGGACATACTGGGACTACCAGGCCGGCGCGTGGCCGCGCGACCATGGTTTTCGCATCGACCACATGCTGCTGAGCCCCGAACTCGCCGACCGGATGACTGCCGCCGGCGTCGACAAGGAATACCGCGGACGCGAAAAAGCCAGCGACCACGCACCCGTGTGGGTCGAAGTCGCTGGCTGATCTGCTTCGCTACCGCCTCAGCGGTAGAAAATGTGCGAGTTGATCGTCGCTTCGGCGATGCGCGTCCGGCTCCAGCGCGGATGGACCGAACGGGTGTGAAAGTAGAGCGCGTTTTCGGCCTTGCTCTGCCACAGGTCCTCGTGGGCAATCCGGGCAATCGCCTTGGCACGCTTCCATGCGGGCGAGGACTTGCGGATGTGCGGCATCTGGCCACCACGCACGAACGAGAACTGCGCGCGCTGGAACACCACGCCGCAATAGTCCGACGGGAACGCGTCTGATTCGGCACGGTTGATCACGACCTTGGCCACAGCCAGCTGGCCGGCCAGCGGTTCACCGCGCGATTCGAAATAGACCGCACCGGCGAGACACTTCATCTCGGGTGTAAGCGCTTCGCGAGTCGGCATGTCGTCCACCAGTTCGCGCAACGACGTGGCGTCGCTCGGCGCGGCATCGACACTCGCGTGCTCGTCGACCGGCTGGACAACCGGATTCGAGACGAAAATCGGACCTTCGGATTGGGCGGGAACGGTTTCCGCGGTCAGCGGAAGCGAAACTTCGGGTTGGTCTTCGCCTGGCTGGGCGAACGCGCCGGACCCACCGGCGGCAAAAAGAGTAACAGCTGTCGCCGCGGCAACCGCCGCGAGCGTGGCTCGTCTGAACTGCATTGATCACATCGGTCTAAGCGGTGAGGCAGTCTGGCGCAGACCGGGACCCGTTCGCGTTACTTGCGTTGAACAGTGGGTCCTGTTCGAAGCCTGCCGGCTGCTCCCCGTCTACGCGCTAGCTTGTCGACCTTATGCCAACCAAAGCCGCCTACGTCCCGTAGAAGTCGCGGCGCACATAATTGCTGCAACTGCGAAGTCAACCTATTGCGGCAATGATTTCATGAATTCGTCCCGATCCGCGACATCTGCCTCGATTATCCATAAATCGGGATCGCGAGAAGACCTGCGGGTAATGTATTCGGAAAATTCTCTCTGTTTTTCAGCTTCTTCCGCTTTCGTTGCAACGAAAGCCCTGGTGCCGTCGAGTTGCGGCATCCGTTCGAAGAGTGTTGCCGGTTTACCACTTCCGATAACAACGATTACGATCGTTCCGGCATCGCGTTCCCCTTTGGCGAGGACGGTTGCGAAGCCGCCGCAGCCTTCGGCAAGTCGGCGAATGGCGGCAACCTCGAGGTGTGCAGGCAGGCGTTCGTCCACGACAGATCAGGCCGGATCGGCGTAACCAGGCAGACTTGAAAGCGGGATTCGCGACCGCATGAATGTGCCCGTACCGCGCCCGATTTCGTCGCCTTCGGCATCGACCAGCCGCGATTCGGCGACCAGCACGCGCTTGCGGCCGCTGATCCAGCGTCCTTCTGCAATCACCTCTCCCTCGCGTACAGGCTTGGTGAAATGGAGGTTGAACGAGGTCGTCAGCAGGAACCGGTCGGTCACCCGGGTGTTCGCAGCATAGAACGCCGCATCGTCGAGCATCTTGAAATAGATCGTCCCGTGCGCCGCACCGGCTGCATGGAATACCCGCTCATCGACTGAAAACACGATTCGTGAAGCGCCATCGCCGACGATCTCAAGCCGCGAGTCGAACAACCGGTTGACCGGCGCCGCATCGTAGAGCCGCTCGAGCGCGCGGTGGTGCAGGCCGGCACCACTTGCCGAGCCGCCACCCGCACTATCAGGCGGCGTCACGATCAGAGGCGTTGGTCAGCAGCGCATAGAGCGCTTCGGTGTCCTGCGCCTCGGACAGCGCGCGATGGGTGTCCTCGTCGCGCACCATTCGCGACAGGGCGGCAAGCGCGTGCAAGTGCGTGGCCCCCGAATTGGTCGGCGAAAGCAGTCCGATAACCAGGTCGACCGGCAGTTTGTCGGCAGATGCGAAATCGACCGGACTTTCCAGTTTCAGCAGCGCAGCAACGGGTCGGCTGAGTCCATCGATGCGCGCATGCGGCAGGGCAACGGCGCGACCAAATCCCGTACTGCCGAGTGCCTCGCGCTCCTCGAGACCCTCAAGCACGGTCACGCGATCGAGCGCGTATACCTTGGCGAACCGTGTCGCCATCGCTTCGAGAATCGCGCGCTTGTCGGCCAGGTCGTCGACCCAGACGGCTTCAGGCAACAGCTTGTAAATCACATCCATCGCAATTTCGTCTTCGTTCTAATGCTTTCAATCCCACGCGTCGCGCTGCCTCGCAGGAGCGCGTCCAGGATCGCCAGATTGGGGCGAAGCGGCTCGCACATCCCCTGTTTGGAAAAGTGGCGCCTAGCGCGGTTCGACCCAGCCGATCGACCCATCGCGGCGGCGATAAACCATATTGTGCCGTCCAGTGCCAGCATTTTTGAAGAACATCGCATTGGTATCGCGCAAATCGAGCATCATCACCGCGTCGGCGACGCTCGCTTCGGGGATATCGGCGGTGGTTTCGGCAATGATCATAGGGGTCTCGCCACTCGAATCGTCTTCGGCGTCCTCGGCGGGCGCCGCGAAAATCGTGTATGCGGCCTCTTCTTCCTCGGCGGCATATTGTGATTGCTCGTGACGGTCCTGCAGGCGCCGCTTGTACCGGCGCAGCTGCTTGTCGATCTTTTCAGCGGCGGCATCGGCCGCGAGGTGGGCGTCCTGAGCGGCACCGTGCGCCTTGAGGATCAGGCCCTGCATCACGTGCGTGACGATGTCGCAACTGAACGCACCCGCCGGAGCCTTGCCGAATGTAACGTTGGAGGAAATCGCGCGGTTGAAATATTTGTCGACGATCCCGGTCAAGCGATCTTCCACATGCTCCTGCAGTGCTGCGCCGGTTTCGACCTGGTGGCCCGAGATCCGAATGTCCATCGTCACGTCATCTCCTGCTTGTTGTGCGACTCATTTGCCTAACGCGCGATCGGCCCAGATTGCTCCTTCAATCCGGTCGATAAACGCGCGGTGGCGGGCGAGCTCTTGGTCCGGTGCGCTGTGGGGGCGCGGCTCGCGAAAGGGTCGCTCGCGCTTGGCCTGGGATGGCGACGCAACGAACACCGTCTCGTCGCCAGCTTCGGCAGCAAGTTCGAGCCCGATCTGTCTTCCGCCGGTAAGCTCGACGTAGAGCTGCGCGAGCAGTTCGGCATCGAGCAGCGCACCGTGCTTCACGCGGTGGCTCCGGTCGATCCCGTAGCGCGTGCACAGGGCATCGAGCGACAGCTTGGCACCGGGGTGGCGCCGCTTGGCAATCGCGATCGTGTCGACCATCCGGTCGAGACCGACCGGTTCCAATTCCGCGATCGCGAGTTCGGCATTGAGGAACCCGAAATCGAAACTGGCGTTGTGCGCAACCAACGACGCATCGCCGAGAAATTCGAGCAATTCGCCAGCGCGCTCGTGGAACCGCGGCTTGTCCGAAAGGAATGCTGCCGACAGCCCGTGCACCGCTTCGGCGGCCTCCGGCATGTCGCGATCGGGATTGAAATAGGCGTGGAATGTCACGCCGGTAGTGACCCGATTGACCATTTCGATGCATCCGATCTCGACCAGTCGATCGCCCGTCTTGGGATCCAGTCCAGTAGTCTCGGTATCGAACACGATCTCGCGCATCACCAATCTATATCGGCGCGAAACCTCCGCCTGACAAGCCTGCGACTCGCGAATGGGCTAGCGATTGCTCCCTGTCAGTGCAGCAACCAGCTGAGCGACATGGGCGCGCGTCTCGGCCAGGCTCGCGCCGGTATCGATGACATAGTCCGCACGCTCGCGCTTCTGAGCATCCGGAACCTGCAGCGAGAGGATGCGAACAAACTTTTCCGCGGTCATACCTGGGCGAGCGAGAACCCTGGCGCGCTGCGCTTCGGCGGGTGCCGAAACCACTGCTACGGCATCGACTGCCTGCGCCCCGCCTTTTTCGAACAGCAGCGGGATATCGAACACCACCAGCGGCGCATCGGCATGGCTGGCGAGGAATGCAGTGCGTTCCTTCCCGACTGCCGGGTGGACAATCGCTTCAAGCCGCGCGAGCGCATCCTTGTCGCCGAAAACTTGCGCCCCCAGTGCCTCACGCCGGACCCCCTCGGGCCCGGTCGATCCCGGGAACGCCTCCTCGATAGCTGGCAGCAAGGCGCCGTCGGGGCCTTGCATCCGGCGCACGCAGGCGTCGGCATCGAACACCGGCACACCCAAGTCCTCGAACATCGCTGCAACAGTCGATTTGCCCATCCCGATCGAACCGGTGAGGCCGAGGACCAGCGGCCCCCCGTGAGCCTTGCGAGCGGGCGAATCATCGGCGCTCATGCCAAAAGCCTTTCGCGCAGTTCGGCATCGAATGCACGCGGAGGCTCGACGCCAAAGAAATGTTGGAAGGCCACCGCCGCCTGCCCGACCAGCATTTCCAGCCCGTCGATCGTCGCAAGTCCTGTGCTTCGAGCGCCTTGAAGGAATTGCGTATCGACCGGATCGGTCACGATGTCATACGCGATTGATCCGGGTGGAGCGTGGCTCCAGTCGAACGCCAGCGGCGACTGCCCGCGCATGCCAAGCGGCGAAGCGTTGACGACAAGGTCGCAACACCCTTCGCGGTCGTCGAACGCAAAATCTGTCGGATCGGCGAAATGCGCGATATCGACCGCGTGATGCTTACCGCCCGGATCGAGCTCGTCGAGCATGGCACGCGCCTTGTCCGGGTTGCGGCCCGCAAGCACCAGCGTGAACCCTTCGCCCGCCAGCGCAGCCACGATTGCGCGCGCCGCACCGCCGGTCCCGAGAATCCGCGCCATGCGGAAAAAGTGGGTCTCACGAAGCATCCCCGCCAGTGGCTCGAGGAAACCGGGCGCGTCGGTATTGTAGCCGACCAGCGCGCCGCCGTCAGGGACGATCGTGTTCACCGCCCCGATCTTCGCAGCCAGCGGATCGAGCCGGTCGAGCAGCGGGAGCGCCGACAGTTTGTGCGGCATGGTCACGTTGCACCCACGCCAATCCGGGTCCACCCGGCGAGAGGAAAGATAGTCGGCCAATCCTGATGCTTCGACCAATGTCCCTCGGTAATCGGCGGCGATTCCAGTCTTTCCGAGCCAGAATCCGTGGATCACGGGCGACTTCGACTGGGCGATAGGGCTGCCGATCACTTCGGCATAGGGGCGCTTCATGCCAGAAGCTCCCCTTGCACGCGCAGCGCGCCGAGAACTGCCAGCAACGGCATGCCCAGCACCGTGAACTGGTCACCTTCGATCGTTTCGAACAATTGCGCACCACGCGCCTCGATCCGGAAGCAGCCGACGCATCCGGCAATCGCCGGCCATTCTGCCTCGAGGTATGCTTCGATAAATTCGTTCGACAGATCACGCACCTTGAGCCGCGCAACGTCGCCAGCCGACCACAGGACATTCCCGCCGCGCGACAACGCTGCACCGCTGTGGAGTTCCATCGTCTGGCCCGAAAAGCGCCGCAAGTGCCGCGCAGCATCCATTCTGCTGGCGGGCTTGTCGAACCGCTCGCCGTCGATGCTCACCAGCGAATCGCTCCCCAGGACTAACCGGTCAGGCCATGCGCGGCTGACCACCAGCGCCTTGGCCTGCGCCAAAGCAATGGCAATCTCCGCCGGATCCAAGGTTTCAAGCGAATCTTCGATTGCCCGCTCGTCGACATCGGCGGGAATCGAATCGAATTCCACGCCCGCAGCGTCGAGCATCGCGCAGCGGCTGGCGCTCTTCGATGCAAGCACCAGGGTCATATCGGCTTGGGCCCGTCTTCGGGTTCGCTCGCTCTTGCGCCGCGTTCGTTGTAGAGCTTGATCACCGCTGCGGCGGTTTCCTCGATTGAGCGGCGTGTCACGTCGATTACGGGCCAGGCATTGTCGGCGAACATCCGCCGCGCGAACTTCACTTCTTCATTTACTCGCTCGGCATCGACGTAATCGCTCTCGCGCCCTTCCGCGATGGTAAGCAAGCGGTTGCGGCGCACCTGCACCAGTCGCTCGGGTGCGGTCGTCAGGCCCACGACCATCGGATGGCGCAACCGGAACAGCGCATCGGGCGGCGGGCTTTCGACCACCAGCGGGATATTGGCGACCTTGTAGCCGCGGTTGGCGAGATAGATGCTGGTCGGGGTTTTCGAACTGCGCGACACCCCGGCAAGGATGATGTCGGCCTGTTCCCAATCCTCCCACGCGATCCCGTCGTCGTGCGCGATGGTGTAATGGATCGCTTCGACACGCTTGAAGTACGCCTCGTCCATCGAGTGCTGGCGCCCGGGCCGCCCATGCGCTTCCTGGCCGAGCTGCGCCTCAAGCGCTTCGGTCACTGCATCAAGCACCGGGACCGCGGGAAGCCCGAGCGTCCGACAATGTTCCTCCAGCCTTGCGCGGGTATCGACATTGACCAACGTGAACAGCACCAACCCGGGGTTGGCCGCGAGATCGGGCACGATCCGGTCGAGATGCTGGCGGCTGCGGACCATAGGCCAGAAATGGCGTTGGATATCGGTGTCCTCGAATTGCGCGAGGGCTGCCTTGGCGATCATTTCGAGCGTTTCGCCGGTGGAATCTGATAGCAAGTGCAGGTGGAGTCGCGGCATCGGGATCGGCTCGGCGGCGTGTGGACAACCCCCAGCATAAACCACGGGACAGGACTGCGGACAAGCAAGGCCCGCGATTCCATACCCAGTCCGAGTCCTCCACCCAGCACTTTATGGACACTCTGGTTGGCTTTTCGACAGGCTGGGGACAGTGGGGAAAACGATTCATTGACGCGGTAAACCAGCGATTCGCGAACCGCTTCACCCTGTTCATCGCGGGAGAATTCGGGCAGGGCGCGATTGTCCCCGAAATCCACAGGGCCAACAGACTCCATCATCTTACTTAAGAATCTTAATTGTATTGGATAGGACCCGAGAATCGATGCCCGGTCTCCTGCTTGAAACCCTGCGCGGCCAGCGTGCCGACGCTGTCCCCATGTGGCTTATGCGCCAAGCGGGGCGTTACTTGCCCGAGTATCGCGAATTGAGGGCCGACAAGGGCGGGTTCCTCGAATTGGTCTACGATACCGACGCAGCGGCGGAAGTCACGATCCAGCCGATCCGCCGGTTCGGTTTCGACGGGGCGATCCTGTTTTCTGACATCCTGATCGTTCCTTACGCGATGGGGCAACAGCTCGCATTTCTCGCCGGCGAGGGCCCGCAACTGACTCCGCGGCTGGCCGAACATCCGCTGTCGTCGCTTGTCGCGGTGCCTGAGCGTCTTGCGCCGATCTATAGGACGGTGGGCAAGGTGAAGGCAGCTCTCGGGCCTGAAACGACGTTGCTGGGCTTTGCTGGCAGCCCATGGACCGTTGCGACCTACATGGTGAACGGCGAAGGCAGCCGCGACCAGCACGAGACGCGCGCGCTGGCATATCGCGATCCGGCGCGTTTCCAGGCGATCATCGATACCATTACGCAAGTGACGGTCGAATACTTGGTCGGACAGATCGAGGCGGGTGCCGAAGCGGTGCAACTGTTCGATTCGTGGTCGGGCAGTCTTGCTCCCGACGAGTTCGAGCGTTGGGTCATCGCTCCCAACACCGCGATTGCTGTTGCGATCCACGAGCGTTGCCCTGGCGTTCCGGTGATCGGCTTTCCAAAAGGGGCGGGCGAGAAGCTGCCTGCCTATGCGAGCGAAACCGGTGTCGATGCTGTGGGAGTTGACGAGACAATCGACCCGGTATGGGCCGCGCGTGAACTGCCGCAAGGAATGCCGGTTCAGGGCAACCTCGATCCGTTGCTGCTCTTGGCCGGCGGCGATGCGTTGGTTGCCCGGGCAGAAGCAATCCTGCGTGCATTCGCAGAACGTCCGCACGTCTTCAACCTGGGACATGGGATCGACCGCAGGACCCCGATCGAACACGTCGAGCGCTTGAAAGCCACGATTCGCGGCTGGAGGGGGTGACTATGGCGGCAAGGCTACCTATTTGGGCGGCATGGAAGGCGCGCTGGCGATGACGTACCTGTGGCTGAAGGCCGGTCACATCATTTTCGTGATCTTCTGGATGGCGGGGCTTTTCATGCTGCCGCGCTATTTCGTCTACCATCAGGAAACCGAAGTCGGCTCGGCGGAGGACGCCAAGTGGATTGATCGCGAGCGCAAGCTGCTCAAGATCATCCTCAATCCCTCGATCATCGTGGTCTGGGTGCTTGGCATCCTGCTCGCGACAAGCCAGCACTTGTGGAACGCGCCATGGCTCCACGCCAAGCTGTTCCTGGTGCTGCTGCTGTCGGCCTATCATGGATGGATGGCCAGCTACTCGAAGAAGCTGGCACGTGGGGAGCGCAGACTGACCGACAAGCAGTTGCGGCTGTTCAACGAAGTGCCGGGAATGCTCGCTGCGCTGATCGTGATCCTGGTGGTCGTCAAACCCTTCTGAGCATGCGACGAACCGCGCAACGCGCGAATTGACGGCACCTTCCGCGCAGACTATTCCCCGCTCCACCAACCGGCTTGAGGGCCCTTCGCAGTCCCGCGATCCGCCCCGGTTTTGCTTTCTCCAAGCCCAGACGACCGGCCGGCCGTGTAAATCCCCAACTGGAATCATTCCATGCACCTTAAAGAACTCAAGAAGAAAGCACCGGCCGAGCTTGTCAGCATGGCCGAGGAACTCGGCGTCGAAGGCGCCAGCACCATGCGGCGGCAGGACCTGCTGTTCTCGATCCTGCGCGAACTCGCCGAAGACGAGGAATACGACGAGAAGATCATGGGCATCGGCACGATCGAAGTGCTGAGTGACGGCTTCGGTTTCCTCCGCAGCCCGGAAGCGAATTACCTTGCCGGCCCGGACGATATCTACGTCTCGCCCAACCAAGTCCGCAAATGGGGCCTGCGCACCGGCGATACCGTTGAAGGCGAGATTCGCGCGCCAAAGGAGGGCGAGCGCTACTTCGCACTGACCAGCCTGACTTCGGTCAACTACGACGATCCCGAAGCGGTCCGCCACCGGACCAACTTCGACAACCTCACGCCGCTCTACCCGGACGAGAAGCTGTCGCTCGACACGCTTGACCCGACCGTGAAGGACAAGAGCGCGCGAGTGATCGATATCATCAGCCCGCAGGGCAAGGGCCAGCGCGCGCTGATCGTCGCGCCGCCGCGTACCGGTAAGACCGTGCTGCTGCAGAACATCGCCAAGGCAATCACCGATAACCACCCCGAAGTGTTCCTGCTGGTGCTGCTGGTCGACGAGCGGCCCGAGGAAGTCACCGACATGCAGCGCAGCGTGAAGGGCGAAGTGATCTCCTCGACCTTCGACGAGCCCGCGACGCGCCACGTCCAGGTCGCCGAGATGGTCATCGAGAAGGCCAAGCGGCTCGTCGAGCACAAGCGCGACGTAGTTATCCTGCTCGACTCGATTACGCGTCTTGGCCGTGCCTACAACACCGTCGTGCCGAGTTCGGGCAAGGTGCTGACGGGCGGTGTCGATGCCAACGCGTTACAGCGCCCGAAGCGGTTCTTCGGCGCGGCGCGCAACATCGAGGAAGGTGGTTCGTTGTCGATCATCGCGACCGCGCTGATCGATACCGGCAGCCGGATGGACGAAGTCATCTTCGAAGAGTTCAAGGGGACCGGCAACAGCGAAATCGTGCTCGACCGCAAGGTCGCCGACAAGCGCATCTTCCCCGCGCTCGATGTCGGCAAGTCCGGCACCCGCAAGGAAGAACTGCTGGTCGAGAAGGACAAGCTCTCGAAGATGTGGGTCCTGCGCCGGATCCTGATGCAGATGGGTACCGTCGACGCGATGGAATTCCTGCTCGACAAGATGAAGGATTCGAAGACCAACGAGGACTTCTTCGCGACGATGAACCAGTAATCGGGGCTTGCAATGGCACGGGAATTCGGACCCCTGCGGCTGAAACCCCTCGATCTGGTAATCGCGACCACGGCCTTACAATTGATTGTCGGCAAACGCAGTTCGTTGATCAAGAACTGGGGCATCCTGCTGGTTTGCGCAGGGGCCCTCGTCGTATCCCAAGCACGGTCCGATTCGACATTGCTTTGGATGGGGCTGGGTTTGCCGGTCCTGCTTTTCGTGGTGTTACCTGTGCTTCGGGGTATGTCTCGGCCCGCCTTTACTCTGGCCGTAACCGATCGCGGGCTGCTGGTGCGCACAAGTGCAATCGAAACGCTGTACCTGCGGGTTGACGTTCGCCGAGTCCGCACGGTGCTGGGACGGATGCTGATTCCGATCTCCGGGCAGTCGGTCCTGGTGGTCCCGATCGTGCAGATCGGCGAAGAAGCCGCTATCGACTTGAGGCGGCAAGTTCTTGCCTTGCCGTTCATCGGTTAAATGCGGTGATGACGCGTCCAAGCATCCGACATGCCGTGCTTACCGGTGCCCCGGGTGCGGGCAAGTCCACGCTGCTTGAAGCCGCCGGTTCGGCTGGTCTCGCCACTTCGCCTGAAGTGGCGCGGCAGATCCTCTCCGCGCCAGGCGGGATGGCGCTGCGCGAGGAGGATCCGCACGGATTTGCCGAAGCGATGCTCGACGCCCATGCACACGAATTCGAACGCGCTCACAAGCTGGGTGGGCCAGTCGTTTTCGACCGCGGGTTTCCCGATGTCGCCGGGTTCCTCGATGTGTCGGGCCTGTCGATACCCAAGGCGGTCGACGATGCGTGTCGCCAACTGCGCTATGCCGGGCCGATCCTGCGGGCGCCGGCATGGGCGGCGATCTATGTGCAGGACGCGCAGCGTATCCAGAACTGGGAAGAAGCGGTTGCGAGCGACAAGGCGGTGACCGCCGCATGGCGCCGCTATGGCTACGATCCGGTCGACCTGCCTCTGGTTCCCGTGGAGCAGCGCCTTTCGTTCCTTAAGGAGCGCCTAGGCTGATGCCTTCGCCAGCTGCGCGCCCATCAATTCCCAGACCTTGTTGATCGCCTTGAGCGGGCGGACCATGACCTTGAAATCCTCGATCATGCCGTCTTCGTCGAAGCGGATGAGGTCGATGCCGTTGATCTGGATGCCGTCGAGTTCGGTGTAGAATTCGAGCATCGCTTCATCGCCATCGACCAGTTCGCGGGCGTAGCGGAACGAATCCCCGTTGAGCACCACGCCGGCAGCCGAAAGGTATGCGACGACGATGTCGCGACCCTTTTGCGGGGTATGGACAACCGGTGAGTGGAACACCGCGTCTTCGCGGATGATCGCCGCCAGGTCTTTGGGTTTGTTTCCTGCCTTCAGCACCGTGTGCCAGCGTTCGAGTCCCTTTTTCGCGCTCATGATTTCCTCTGGAACGTGTGTGCCTGTGCGGCATGCCAGTAGCGGGCATAGTGCGTCGAGTCCGGATCGGACAACAAGATTCCCTCGGGCAGGAATTCATAGATTCGGTCGATCGCATGCGATCGGGCGCTGTTGAGCCGCTCGTTGATGTGATCAGGGGTGATCTGCCACGGGTTGTCGAGTCCCATCGCGACGACGATCGTATGCAGCGCCTCGAGTGTCGCCTTCTGGAACCGCGCGACCCTTTCCGCCTTGTCTTCGACCACCAGTCCACGCTGGCGGGTCTTGTCCTGCGTTGCGATGCCGGTGGGGCAGGTATCCTCGTGGCAGCGCATCGATTGCACGCACCCCAGCGAGAACATCATTGCGCGCGCGGCATTACACCAGTCCGCGCCGAGGCCGAGGTTCATTGCGAGGCCTGCGCCGGAGTGGACCTTGCCCGATGCACCGAGCTTGACCGCGCCTTTCAGCCCCGTGCCGATCAGCGCATTGCGCACCAGGATCAGCCCTTCGCGCAGTGGCATCCCTACGCGGTTCGATAGCTCGACCGGTGCCGCACCGGTGCCACCTTCTGCCCCGTCGACGACAATGAAATCGAGCCGGATGCCGGTCTCGCGCATGGCTTTCATGATCGCGAACACTTCGTGTGGCTGGCCGACACACAATTTCGCCCCGACCGGTTTGCCGCCTGACAAATCTCGCAGACGAGCGGCCCATTCGAGCAATTCGATCGGGGTCGAGAAGATCGAATGCGCGGCGGGCGAAACGCAGTCCTTACCAGCGGGGACGTGGCGTGCTTCGGCGATTTCCTCGCTGACCTTGACCCCGGGCAGCACACCGCCATGGCCAGGCTTTGCGCCCTGGCTAAGCTTGATCTCGACCATCTTGACCTGGTCGAGACGGGCGGTTTCGGTGAACAGACCTTCGTCGAACCCGCCGCTGTCGCCGCGGCAGCCGAAGTATCCGCTGCCGATTTCCCATACCAGGTCGCCACCGTGCTTGCGGTGATACTTCGACAGGCCGCCTTCGCCGGTATCGTGGTAGAACCTGCCGAGCGCCGCGCCCTTGTTCAATGCCATGATCGCATTGGCCGAAAGCGAGCCGAAGCTCATCGCCGAGATGTTGAGCAGCGCCGCCGCGTAAGGTTGTGAGCATTGTTCATTGCCGATCGTCACGCGCCATTCCTTGGGCGCGCTTTCGTTGGGGACGATCGAGTGGGCGAGCCATTCGTACTCGTCCGAATAGACGTCGAGCTCGGTACCGAACGGGTGATCGTCGAGCTGGTCCTTTGCCCGGGCGTAGACCAGCGCGCGCTGGTCGTGGTTGAACGGGCGGCCTTCGAGATCCCCTTCCACGATGTAGGCGCGCGCGAACGGGCGCAGGTCTTCCATCGCCCAGCGCACCCGGGCGAGCAGCGGGTAGTTGCGGCGCAGCGAGTGCTTGTCCTGGAAGAAATCGAGCAGCGCGACCGCCAGCAGGGGAACCGTCAGGATCAAACCCCACATCCACTTGCCCCCGGCCGCAGCAAAAGCAGCCGTTAACGCGGCAAGCAGCAGGAGCGGGAGCATCCGCATGAACAGGCTTTCGGTGTGATGGCGGGTTGCAGCGCTGAAGATCATGCTGCGAGGTGCTCCTTGAAGAATGTTTCGGTGCGGCCGTCGGCGAGCGTCGCACCGGCATCGTTGCGGCGATTGCCGAACTGGGTCGCAAACCCGTGGTCGAGGCCTTCGTAGTCGTACAGGGTGACCTTCGGCAGCGGATCGAGCCCTTCGTGCATCGCCTTTTGCGCTTCAGGCGGAACGAACCCGTCGGCGGTCGGGATATGCAGCATCAGCGGGTGAGCGATTGCGTGGCTCTCGCGCAGCAGGTCCGGGATCCCGACCGCGTAGTATCCGACCGAGGCGTTGATGTCGGTGCGCGCGGCGGTCATATAGGCGAGCCGCCCGCCAAGACAGTATCCGACTGCCCCGACCTTCTTGCCGCCGGATTCAGCGCGCGCCCAGTGGATCGTCGCTTCGATATCGCGAATGCCCTGGTCCTGGTCGAACTTGCCCAAAAGATCGAGCGCGCGGTGGAACTCGGGTTCGATGTCGGGATCGAGCTCGATGCCCGGTTCGAGCCGCCAGAACAGGTCGGGCGCGACCGCGAGGTAGCCTTGCTCGGCCAGCAGGTCGCACTTGCGCTGGATCCCGGCATTGACCCCGAATATCTCCTGGATGACGATGATTGCAGCGGTGGGCTCGCCAGCGGGACGGGCGACGTAGGCGTTGAAGCTGTCGGTTCCGGACAGGGTGGGAATGGAAACCATCGAAGTCATGCAGATTCTCCCGTTCAAACTCTCGTGAATGCGGCGTAGGGCTTGCGGATACCGTTCGACAAGCCAAGATGGGTTTCATTGCATAACGGAGAAACGGCGATGAAGGTCCATATCGAAATCGATTGTACGCCCGAAGAGGCCCGGTCCTTCATGGGCTTGCCCGATGTCGGCAAGGCGAACGACGTCTATGTCGACATGATGACCAAGGCGATGAAGGGGGTCGGAAGCACCGAGAAGCTGCAGGAATATGCCAACCAGATGGCCCCGATGGGGCAGGTCGGCCTGAAGCTGTTCCAGAACTTCATCGAAGGCGCGACCAAGGCGCAGGGCGGATCGAGCAAGGCCGGCAAGGATTAGGGCGCGCCGCGCGCGGTGCCGCAAGCTGCGATGAGCGACACCATCTTTGCCTTGTCGAGCGGAGCGCCGCCCGCAGCGATTGCGGTCGTCCGCGTGAGCGGAGCTCGTGCGCATGAATCAATTGAGGCGTTGGCGGGCAGGGTGCCGGAGCCGCGCCGTGCCGTGGCGACGGAGTTGCGTGACGGAGAGGGTGCGCCGCTCGACCGCGCGTTGGTGCTGTGGTTGCCGGGGCCGGGCACCGCTACCGGAGAAGATACGGTCGAGCTGCACCTGCACGGTGGGCGAGCCGTGGTTGCCGCCATCGAAGGCGCACTTGCGGGAATCGGGCTACGCAGGGCCGAGGCGGGCGAGTTCACCCGGCGCGCGTTCGTGAATGGACGGATCGATCTTGCCGAGGCCGAAGGACTCGCCGATCTCCTCGAAGCCGAAACGGAACTGCAGCGCCGGTCGGCGATGGCGATGGCTTCGGGTGCGTTGTCGCGTACGATCGATGGTTGGCGGGAACGCCTACTGCGCCTTTCCGCGCAAGTGGAGGCGGTGCTCGATTTTGGTGACGAAGACGATGTTGGCGGACTTTCGCCAGAGTTCTCTGCTCAAATCGCTGATTTGGAAGAAGAATTGGCCATCTGGTTGGCAAGGCCGCGCGCCGAACCGCTCAAAGAGGGCTTCAGGGTGGTACTCGCAGGGCCGCCGAATGTTGGAAAATCCAGCTTATTCAATGTATTGCTTGAGAATGAAGCTGCGATAACCTCTCCGACCGCAGGTACTACCCGCGATGTCATCGAGCGATCAGTCGCATTCGAGGGCATTGCGTTCACGCTGGTCGATACAGCCGGGCTGCACGAGGCGACCGACGATGCGATCGAGCGCGAAGGGATCGATCGCGCCAGATCAGCACTCGATCGAGCCGATCTGGTGCTGTGGCTCGGTGCCGAAGGTGAGGGCCCGGTGGGGTCTTGGGAAGTCGAAACGATGGCCGATCTCGGCAAGGCAACCAAGCGCGATGCGCGGGTACGGGTGTCGGCCATCGATGGTTCAGGAGTTGAAAGCTTGAAGCATCAACTGATTGATGTTGCGAGAAAGTCTTTGCCAAGACCCGGAGAAGGCGCGCTGAGCAAGCGGCAGCATGACATCATGACGGAGGCCCATTCGGCGTTGTCGGGTATTTCGATAGAGGGCGATCCCTTGATCACGGCCGAGCGTCTGCGTGCGACGCGTGTCGCGTTCGATCGGTTGACCGGCCGCGCAACCACTGAAGACATGCTCGACGCGCTTTTTGGGCGTTTCTGTATCGGGAAATAGGCGTGTTCCACGTGAAACATCGCGAATTGGCGCTCGGGTCAACCATTGCGACTAATCAGGCTTTGACCGGGTTGTGTCGGTCACCTATCTGCGCCTTTCGATGGAAGCGTTCGACATCCTCGTTGTCGGCGGCGGTCACGCCGGCGTAGAGGCGGCAGCCGTAGCCGCACGGATGGGTGCGCGCGTCGGACTTGTCACATTCGATCCCGACGCGATCGGGGCGATGAGCTGCAATCCGGCAATCGGCGGTCTCGGGAAAGGTCACCTTGTTCGCGAGGTGGATGCGTTCGACGGTATCATAGGTCGAGCAGCCGATGCGGGCGCAATCCATTACCGGATGCTCAATCGCTCGAAGGGGAGTGCAGTTTGGGGTCCGCGCGTCCAGGCCGATCGGATGTTGTTCAGGGGGGCGGTCCAGCAATTCATTCGCAAGCAGGCCAACCTTTCAGTGGTGGCTGGCGAAGTGGCGTCTTTGCTCTTGGATGGCGGACGCATTGCAGGACTCGGGCTTGGCGACGGAACACAACTGGTAACCCGAGCTGTCATTCTGTGCACCGGGACTTTTCTTGGCGGCACCTTGTTCCGGGGCGAGGAACGCTTCGAAGGTGGCCGGATTGGCGAGAATTCGGCGCAAGCGCTGGCTATGCAGCTGCGCGAGGCAGACTTGCCGATGGCGCGGCTCAAGACCGGGACGCCCCCGCGCCTCGACGGGCGCACGATCGATTGGGCACGGTTGGACGAACAGCCTTCCGATGCAGAGGCGTGGACAATGTCTCCGCTCACCCGGTCTCGCGCGAACCCGCAGGTCGCTTGTGCGATCACGCGTACGACAAGCGCGGGGCACGACCTGATCCGCGCCAACCTCCACCGTTCGCCTCTGTTCAGTGGGGCGATCGGGGCGGCGGGGCCTCGCTATTGCCCCTCGATCGAAGACAAGATCCACCGCTTCGGCGACCGTGACGGGCACCAGGTATTCCTCGAGCCCGAGGGATTGGCAACACACCTGGTCTACCCCAACGGGATCAGCACATCGTTACCGACCGACGTCCAGCTCGCCTTCCTGCGCACCATGGCAGGATTGGAGCAGGTTGAGATGGTCGTCCCCGGATATGCGGTCGAATACGATCATATCGATCCACGCGCACTCGATGGCGGGTTGCAAGTCAAGGCGATCCCGGGCCTCTATTGCGCGGGACAGATTAATGGCACGACCGGGTATGAGGAAGCGGCTGCACAAGGCCTCGTTGCCGGGATGAATGCCGCGGCGAGCGTTCTTGGGCGTGAAGCGCCTTTGCTCGACCGAGCGAATTCGTACATTGCCGTGATGATCGACGACCTGACTCTGCACGGCGCGAGCGAGCCATACCGCATGCTCACGGCCCGAGCAGAGTATCGGCTGCGCTTGCGCGCGAGCAATGCCACCACCCGATTGACCCCACTGGCGATTGCTACCGGTTGTGTCGGCGAAGAGCGAAAGGTGTGGTTCGATGCGCGCGAGCATCGACGTTCCACGTGGAACACGGCAATCGCTGTGCCAGTGACATCGGTGGAGCTGGCCGAGGCGGGACTTCCGGTGAAACGCGACGCCGGACGCAAGCCGCTGGCCGAATGGTTGGCGCACCCTGACCTTGACGGCCAATCGCTAAAGGCGTGGTTGCCCGAAGGTTTTGCCGACGACGAGGCCGGGATCGAGCTTGCCGAAGACGCTGCCTACGCGCCCTATCTCGCGCGGCAGGAAGCGGAATTGCGCGACTTGCGAGCGAGCGAAGCGGTCCGACTGGCGCCCGACTTTCGGTTCGAAGCTGTACCCGGCCTGTCGAACGAGATGGTCGAGCGGCTCGCGGCCGCGAAGCCTGCAAATCTCGCTGCGGCCGGTCGGATTCCCGGAATTACCCCCGCGGCACTCGCTGCGCTGCTGGTCCACGCCCGGCGTGTGGAGGCGGCGGCGTGATCGCTTCGGAAGGCGAAGCTCGCACATTTGTAGAGGAACTCGGCTCGAACCGAGCGATCGAGCGGCTTGAGGAATTGGTTGCCAGCCTGTGTGTTGAAAATACACACCAGAACCTGGTGGCCGCTCGCTCGCTCGACTCGGTGTGGCAGCGGCATCTGGCCGATAGCGCACAGTTGCTCCATCATGTTTCACGTGAAACGCTGGATGCTCCTTGGCTCGACCTGGGTTCAGGAGCCGGGTTTCCTGGTCTCGTGATCGCGATTTTGCGCCCGGAGTGGCCCGTGGTGTTGGTCGAATCGCGCAAGAGGCGAATCGAGTGGCTCACTCGCATGGTAGTGAAGCTCGGACTTGAGCGATGTAGAATCGAGGGAAAACGCCTCGAACTCCTCGATACATTCTCCGCGAGTGTCATATCGGCGCGCGCATTTGCTCCGATGCCGCGTTTGCTCAGCTTATCCCGCCGCTTTTCCACAAGCGACACCGTGTGGCTGTTGCCCAAGGGGCGCTCGGCGGAGCAGGAAGTAGCCGGCCTGCCGCGGGGGATGAGGCGGATGTTCCACGTGGAACCCTCGCTTACCGACCCGGAATCGGGAATTATCGTGGGTCGAAACAAGGAGGCGTTGCCGCAATGATCACCATCGCCATAGCCAACCAGAAGGGCGGGGTGGGCAAGACCACGACAGCGATCAACATCGCTACTGCGATGGCGGCAACCGGCTGGAAAACCTTGCTAATCGACCTCGATCCGCAAGGAAATGCCTCCACCGGGATGGGCGTCGACGGAGAGCATCGAGACAATTCGAGCTACGACCTCGTCGTCGAGGGGCAACCGCTGGCCGAGTGCATCCAGCCGACCAACATCCCGGGGCTCGACATCGTCCCGGCGACGCAGGACCTGAGCGGAGCCGAGGTCGAACTGGTCGCCGTGGAGGATCGCACTGCCCGGTTGTCGACCGCCCTCGCTGGCCACAACGGCCACGATATTGCCTTTATCGACTGCCCGCCATCGCTGGGGCTCTTGACGCTCAATGCACTCGGTGCAGCCGATACTCTGTTGGTGCCTCTCCAGTGCGAATTCTTCGCTCTCGAGGGTCTGAGCCAGCTCTTGCAGACGGTCGAGCGGGTCCAGAACCGGTTCAATCCCGATCTCGGAATCATCGGCATCGTCCTGACGATGTTCGACCGGCGCAACCGCTTGACCGACCAGGTGGCCGATGACGTGCGCGATTGCCTCGGGCCGCTGGTGTTCGAATCGGTAATCCCTCGCAACGTCCGCTTGTCCGAAGCGCCGAGCCACGGACTTCCGGCGCTTGTCTACGATCACAATTGCCCCGGGAGCCGCGCCTATATCGCCCTTGCGCGCGAACTGATCGGGCGCATCCCTGCCGAAAGGAAAGCCGCATGAGCGATCCGACCGACCCCATTCGTTTCTCGATCCCGGAACGCCCCAAGGGTGACACGAAGAAGAAACTCGGCAAGGGGCTGGGCGCCCTGCTCGGCGAAACCCGGAGGGAGGAGCCACTGGCCGCCGGCGGCACACCCGACGAGGGTGGAACGCTCGTAAAAACAGCGGGTTCGGGGCTTTCCAGCCTGCCCGTGTCGGCGATCGAACCGCTGCCCAACCAGCCCCGTAAACGCTTCGACGAGGAAGCACTTGAGCAGCTCGCCCAGTCGATCGCCCAGCGCGGGGTAATCCAGCCGGTAATAGTCCGTCCGCTTGCCGGCGGGCGCTTCCAGTTGGTCGCGGGTGAACGCCGCTGGCGTGCGGCGCAGAAAGCCAGACTGCACGAGATTCCCGCGTTGGTGCGCGATCTCGATGAGCGCGAAGTAATGGCGCTGGCGCTGATCGAGAATGTCCAGCGCGAGGATCTCAATCCGGTAGAGGAGGGCAGGGCTTACCAGCGGCTGGCCGATCTCGAAGGCATGACCCAGGCCGAAATAGCCAAGTTGGTCGATAAATCGCGCAGCCACGTCGCGAATCTCCAACGGTTGCTGCTCCTGCCCGATGAAGTGCTTGATCTTGTTGAAGATGAACAGCTTTCGATGGGCCATGCGCGTGCGCTGATCGGCAACGAAAACGCCGTCCCGCTTGCGCGGCAGGCGGTTAACGGCAAGCTGTCCGTTCGCGAGGTCGAGCGTCTTGTGCGCAAGGGGGCCGCGGGGGCGGCTGGCGAGGGAGAACGCCGCAAGGCCCGCGCGGCTCGTCCTGGCACTAACGATGCCGACATCGCTGCAGTCCAGCGTCATTTGGAGGAGTTTCTCGGCCTGTCGGTTCGGATCAAGACCGACGCCGATCCGCGGGCAGGAACAGTGACTATCCGATATCGTACACTCGACCAACTCGACCTTGTTTGTCAGAGGCTTACGGGCGGCGATATCTGATCAATCGCCGGTTCGATCCCAAGGTGATTAGGATACCGGTAAGCATTTTTGGTTACACAGCGGCCGGATAGGGGACCGGTCACTGTGAAATCCGTGATGAAAATCGCTGTATTTCCGGCGTTTGCAGCCTGCCTGGCTGCAGCGAACCCGGCCTATGCCGGACAAACGACCAATTCGGTTCCGGCTACACTCAAGGTCAATACGAGTTGCGGGATCAAGACCAATCCGCTGATGTTCGGCAACTCCAAGCCCAACATCAAACAGATTGACGCATCCTCGACGATCGACGTGACTTGCAATCCGGGCACCGCCTACACGGTGTCGATCGACGACGGGCAGAATGCGACTGCAGCTGGCCAGCGCCGGATGCTCGCGCAAACCGCGGTGAATCTGAAATTCATCTACGTCAGCTACGACATTTACCAAGATGCTGCGCGCACCCAGCGATGGGGCGCAACGCCCGGATCGCTGGAATCCGGCACCATCCCTCCCAGCGGTACGGTGACCCACACGCTCTATGGCCGGGTTCCGGCAGGCAAGGCGCTGCCGACGGTCTATCTCGACACCGTCACGATTACCCTCAGCTTTTGAGCCGTTAGCCTCGCTCGAACGCCCATCCGACAGAATGTAAGCCAGATGCACGCTCCTGGCGTGGTTAAAATCGTCCGCACCTTTTACCCGGTGTTAACCATATTACCGTAGGCAAGTTCCCGTAACGAAGCACGAATTCCTGCGTAACCATTAGGGGTTTCGCAAGCTTTCTGCGCCATGGAAGTACCCGGCACATTACTTAGCCAGGACTTAGGGGATCAATTACCATGCGTAAGATTGCTATTCTTGTTGCTGCTGCCGCAGCCGTTACCGCCACGCCTTCGTTTGCGGGCACAGCCACCGGGACCGTTCAGGTCTCGCTCAACGTTACCACGGCGTGCAGCGTGACCGCGCAGCCGCTGGATTTCGGTTCGACGACTTCGCTTGCCGTCGCCATCGATTCGACTTCGCCGACGACCGTGAACTGCACCCCTGGTGCCGCTTACTCGGTGTTCGTCGACTACGGCGCGAATGCAGGTGCCACGACCCAGCGCGAGCTGAAGTCGGTTGCTGGCGACCTGATTAGCTACGACATCTACAGCGATTCGGCTCGCACGACCGCGTGGACCCCGTCTGCGGGTACGACCGGCGTCGGCGATGGCACCAACCAGGCGATCACGCTCTACGGCCGCGTTCCGGCCCAGGCGGCGGTTCCTGCCGGTACCTACAGCGATTCGGTTGTGGTCAGCGTCAACTACTGATCTCACCATGGAGACCTGAATGATCCGCACAGCTGCTGTCTTCCGCGCGTTCGTGGCGATCGCAGCGTGCGGGTCATTCACCTTCGGTCTCGTCGGCGCTGAAACGCCCGCTGCGGCACAATCCGCAACCGGCGCGGCGCTCAACGTCTCGCCTCTCAGGATCGAGATCCAGGACGCCCAACGCGGCGCCACTTTGCTCATAGCGAATGTATCGACCCGGGCCGTGCCGGTCCAGACGCGCCTGTTCGCCTGGTCGCAGGTCAACGGCGAAGATGTCTACGCTCCGAGCACCGACCTGACCATTTCTCCGTCGATCGTATCCATTCCCGCCGGCGAAACGCAGATTGTGCGCCTATTGCGCACAACGCCCGCGTCGCCGGGCGAGAAGCGTTTCAGGCTGGTCGTGGACCAATTGCCTGACCCCACGCTTGCCCAAGCCGGGACCGCCGAGGCGCGGATCCGGTTCAACCTGCCCGTTTTCCTCGACCGCGATACGGCCGCTCCTGCTGAGCTTGGCTGGACGATCGGACCGAACGGGATCTCGGTCACCAACAGCGGTGGCCAGACGGCACGGATAATCAAGATCGACGTGAAGACCGCGGACGGGAAATCCGTCGCGCTCGGACACAATATCCTGCGCTATGTGCAGGGTAAATCGACGATTTCCTGGCCGGATGATAATGCCTGTTCGCTCGGTGCGGTGACGATCACTGCCTATGTGGACGGCCGGACGGTCGATGCGCAGCCTCGCTCATCGTGCGGTTAGGCCTCTCCTAGCGCTCCTGGTCGCTGTTGCGGCGCTTGCGGGGGCACCCCTGCAGGCGCAGGAGGATCCTTTTGCGCTGCCTAAGGGGGTGACTGCGCAAAGCGTGCAGCAAGCGCCCGGCCCCGGCCTGTCGGAGATCGTCGTCGACGGCCAACGCAAGAACCGGATGGTCGACCTGCAAGGCCATGGCCAGTCGATGAAGATCAATGCCGATGACGCGCGGGTCGCCGGACTGCCGGTTCCCGACGGAGCAACGGGGTATATCCCATTGTCGGCGCTGAAGATTTACGAGTTTTCCTTCGACAGCCTGCGGCAGCGGTTGACGATCGAGCGGTTCCAGAAAGCCGACGGCAGCAATCTGAAGGACTTTGCTGTGCCATCAGATCGCAGTGGAGACAGCCGCCCGCTGACGGCGCTGCGGATCGACTACGACATGACCGCTTCGGCGGGGAGCCACGGATCGAGCGCCGGCGCGCTATTCGATGCCGCGCTCGTGCGGGGAAATTTCGCGCTCGGCACCAGTGTCAGGATGACCACCGACCCGCAAAATGGTTCACCAGCGGTCGTTCGACTGGCAACCAGTGCGCAGATTGCGATCGCGGACAAGGGAATCGCCGCGACAATGGGTGATTTCGTAAGCGCGGGTAGCCAGACGCAGCGTGCAGTACGCCTTGGCGGCATCCAGGTCGGAAGCGATTTCGGGCTGCGGCCCGATCTCGTCACGACGCCGTTGCCTGCGTTCAGCGGAGACGTTGCGGTGCCGACCACGCTAGATGTGCTCACGGCCGACAGCCGATACGAGCTCGGCAAAGTCAAACCGGGCGAATTTACCGTCCGGAACATCCCGACCCAGCCCGGTCGCGGCGAAGTCTCAGTAATCATGCAAGACGCATTGGGTCGCGAAATCGTCCAGACGACCAAATTCTACATGTCGCAAACCCTGCTCGCGCCGAAAACGACGCGATTTGCGATGAATGCCGGTTTCGTCCGACGAAGATACGGCGAAGTTTCCAACGATTACGGACCATTTGCAGCCACCGGCTTTATAAGGCGGGGGCTTTCGTCGCATCTGACGGTCGAAGCCAGTGGCGAATGGTCGCCGGGCATCGCGAATGTCGGCGCACGCGCCGATGTCGTGCTTGCAAACGTCGCAATGCTGACGATCGAGGGCCGCGCGAGCCAGGATGGCGCTGTCGGAAGTGGCGGTTTGGTCAATATAGCGCTCGAATCGGTCGGCCGGACGCTCAGCGGGCGGGTCGGAGCGATCATTCCGACGTCAAATTATCGTGATGTCGCCGCGCACCTGGGCGATCAGGGACCCCCGCGCCAGTATTCGGCCCAGGTTTCCTATCACTACTCGACCAATTCGGAGATCCAGTTCTCCTACGCACGGCAGGAATATCGCGCCGTTCCGAACCCGGTTTACGGCCCACCTGTGCCTGAACGCTTCAACGAAGTGTTCAATGCGAACCTGCGGACGCAACTTTCGAAGCGGGCTACGCTATTTGCAGGCGGTGGGATGCGCCGTACCGAGATTGGGACCGGGTATTCGGCTGCCATCGGGCTGTCGATCAGCTTTGGCGGACAGAAGCGCGGCGCAGTCCAGGCAAGCTACAACGACAAGCATCCCTACGCGTCGCTCAATTACTACCGGGATGCGCTGAACGACGGCGATATCGGCTATCGGGCGGACGTCAGCGGATCGGACACTTCGCAGCGGATTGCTGGCGGCGCGACCTGGCGCAGCCGCAATATCATGCTGGATGGTCAGATAGAGCAGGTCGACGGGAGCTTTGCGGGGCGCATCGATGCCCATGGCACACTGCTGGTCGCCGGCGGGACGGTGTTTGCCCGCAACCGCTCGGGCGGTTCCTATGCGCTGGTCCGCACGACCGGCAAGGTCGAAGGCATCCCGGTCACCCGCGAGAACCTGCTGGTCGGCAAGACCGACAAGAACGGCCTCTTGCTGGTCCAGAACATTCCTTCGCAGGCGACAATCAAGATCGATGTCGATCCCGACAAGCTGCCGGCCGATGCTATCGTCAAAGAGACCAAGCACCTGATCGTCGTTCCGCGCAGGGCGGTCGCGCTCGTCGAGCTCGATGCGGTTCACTTCCGTCCGGTGATGCGCCAGGTGGTCGATACTTCAGGCAAGCCGATCGCGGCCGGTATGCCGGCAGTGATGCAGCCATCCGGTGAGCGCACAATGGTCGGCTACAACGGGATGGTCGAGATCAACGCTGCCGGAACTGACAAGTGGCTGGTCATCGGGGTTCCGGCCAAGTCGTGCCAAGTCGCCATTCCGCACCGCGAGCTCGGCGACGATGACCAGCCGCCACTGGTCTGCCAGCCACACGCCATTGTCGGCGGGCCGGACGCACCAGTCGTCGCAGCGGGCGCTGTCAAGGATGGCGCTGCGGACCAGCCCAAGCGAAAAGTCGCGCGGCGCGACTTTGTTCCGCGCCCGGACGAAGCGTTGGCCGACTGAAGGCTTCGGCCGAGCGGACCTATCGGCCCTTGGTATATTTTGTCGGCTTTGCCTGCTTGGTGTATTTGATCACCTTGGTGGGCCTCGGCGCAGGGCGATAGATCTTCTGCTGATGCGTGTGCGGTGCGGGCACATCAACCCAATCTTCGGTAACGTACTCGTTCACGACCTTGCGCTGTGGCACCTGCATCATCACCGGAACCAGCATGTAATAGCCGTATGCGGGATATGCGTAGCCGTAGCCGTATCCATATGCAGGATAGCCGTAGGCATAGCCAGGGTAACGGGCCATGTAGCGATCGAGGTAGGCGGCGCACTCGTCGCGCCGGCCATGGTGCCCGGCTGAACCGATCGCCGTTCCGATCAAGGCGCCGGCAAGACCGCCAACGCCTGCACCGATGAGCGATCCGGCGAGCTTGTCGCCGGTGTGGGCGATCTCGTTACCGGCGACGCCGCCGGCGATCGCGCCGAGCAGGCCGCCGATCACGCCCCCGCGATCCTTCTCCTTCACGCCGCGCAAGCGATCCTGGCAATTGTCGAGCCAGGCATCGCGGTCGAAGTGCGGCGGCGGGGGCGGAGCCATCGTAAATCCACCTGGCGCGGGCATTGCTGCCGGATAGGTGCCTGCAGTCTCGACCGTCCGGTATTCGTAGGTCCGACCCCGCTGGTCGTGCCAAGCGGCCGCGGGGGGCGCCGGAGGTGCTGGCGGGGCCGGCGGCATCGCACCTGTAGCTGCAGGAGCCGCCGGGGCCGGAGCCGGAAGCGGCTGGACCACCGGTTGTGAGGTGTAGACTACGTTCGGCGTCGCTTGCGCGGTCTGCGCGTATTCGTAGGTCATCTGCTGGGCCAGCGCGGGGCTCGCGACAGCAAAAGCTCCGGCAGCAACCGACAGCCCCAGTGAGCAACGACGGACGTTCATGCGCAATTCCCCTATTAGGATGCGCCGGGCTGCGAATCCCTGCGCGTTAACGGAAAATTAGCATTTCCAGCCGCTCTCGCCCAAGCGTTCCGAGCGGGCATGTCCCGAAACGGGCCGGAAGTGGCGCAATTCCGGGCCTTTACCAATCAAATTCGTTCGGCCAGCAGCGCAGCGAGCGCCTCGATCCCCTGCGCATCGGCCTGCTCGAAACGCGCCGGCTCGGGGCTATCGAGATCGATCACCGCCACGACGGCGCCGTTGCGGATTACTGGCACGACCAGCTCCGAGCGGCTCGCGGCATCGCACGCGATATGTCCGGGGAAAGCATGGACATCTTCGACCAGCTGGGTCTCTCCGCTCGCTGCCGCAGCGCCGCACACCCCTTGGCCAAACGGGATGCGTATGCAGGCCGGGCGTCCGGCAAACGGGCCGAGCACGAGCTCGCCATCGATGACGCGATAAAAGCCTGCCCAGTTGAGGCGAGGAACGAACTCCCACAACAAGGCGGCTAGATTGGCCATGTTGGCGATCGAATCGGGCTCACCCGCAGTCAGCGCATCAGCTGCTGCCATCAGTTGGCGGTAACGCTCATGCTCGGTGAGAGCGGGATCGGCAGTGAAATCGTACATCGTGTTTCCGCACTTAGCGCGAACGGGCGTTGCCGCAAGCATTGCGCGCCGCTATTCGTCGCGGGCATGAGCACTGGACGCAAGATACTCGTCGGAACGGTGATCGGGCTGATCGTGATCGCCGCCATCGTTACCTGGCTTCTGACCCCCAACGTCGCGAAAATTCCGTTTGCCGACACGACCGGGACCGACCCGGTGATTACCACGCCGCTGGCGCAAACCTTCCCGACGATCGGTGTCGCCAAGCCTGTCGGCTGGCCGGATGGGACCGCGCCGGTCGCGGCGCAAGGTTTGACGGTGAACCGGTTCGCCCAAGGGCTCGACCACCCGCGCACGATCTGCACTTTGCCCAATGGCGACGTATTGGTCGCGCTGACCAACCGGCCGCCGTCCTCGGTGATCGGCGGGCTCGAAGGCCTCGTCGCTAACTGGTTGCTCGACAAGGCCGGAGCCAATGTCCCGTCGCCCAACAAGATCGCGCTGCTGCGCGACACCAATGGAGACGGCAAGGCGGACAAGACTTTCATCATGACCAGCCCGGCGCTCGATTCGCCGTCGGGCATGGCGTGGCAGGACGGCACCCTTTACGTCGCCAACCACAACGCGCTGCTCGCGTTCCAGTTCAAGCTGGGCGACACCAAGCTGCCAGGCAAACCCAAGACGCTGATGGACCTGCCTGGCGGGGGCAATCACTGGATGCGCAACATCGTGATCGATCCGACCGGCAAGTACATCTACATTGCGGTCGGCTCGGCCACCAACATTGCCGAAGACGGGATGGCGGCGGAGAAGGGCCGTGCGACGATCTGGCAATACGCGATCAAGAGCGGAGTTCCGCGCGAATTCGCCACCGGGATGCGCAATCCCAACGGGATGGCCTTCAGCCCGTGGACCGGTGAGTTGTGGACCGTCGTAAACGAGCGCGACATGCTCGGTTCGGACCTCGTGCCCGATTATCTCACCAACGTGCCGATCGGAGCGCAATATGGCTGGCCGTGGGTCTATTGGCGCAACAATTTCGACGACCGCGTGACTGCGCCGCAACCCGGATGGTTCAACCCCGAATATGTCCGCATTCCCGAGTTCGCACTCGGGCCCCACGTCGCAGCGCTGGGATTGCAGTTCAGCCGTGGCGGCACGATGATGGGGCCGAAGTATTCGACCGGCGCTTTCATCGCCGAGCACGGATCGTGGAATCGCGAGCCGATGTCGGGATACCAGGTGGTCTATGTGAAGTTCGACAAGAACGGCAATCCGGTCGGCAAGCCCGAACCGATCCTCTCCGGGTTCCTCGCCAAGGACGGCAAGACGACGCAAGGTCGCCCGACCTGGGTCGAATGGGCGAACGACGGCTCGTTGCTGGTCAGCGACGATACTGCCGGGATCATTTGGCGGGTGGTTGCGCCGGGCGCGAAGCCCGCTTCGCAAATCAAGCCGCTGACCGGGCCGTCGCTGCCGCCGCTGCGCCAGCTGCGCGGCCAGGAAGCGACGTTCGGTGGAGACTACGCGCGGGTGGTCAACCAGTGAGACCGATCAGGCGCGGCTAGAGCGGCTTCCCTGCGCGACCAGCCAGTTCGACCACGTATTGCCACGCCGTCCGGCCCGAGCACGCACCGCGACGCTTGGCCCATTCGAGTGCGTCGGCGGGCTCCCATACGAGCCCGAGCGGATCGGCATAGGCGCTCACGATCGCGAGATAATCGTCTTGCGAAGCGGCATGGAACCCGACCGAGAGGCCGAACCGGTCGGCGAGCGCGAGCATGTCGTCGACCGCGTCGCGCGGATTGATCGGGTCGTCCTGTTCGCGCATATGCCGATCGACGATTGCCCGGCGATTGGAAGTGACGGCAAGGCGGACGTTGTCGGGCCTCGCCTCGACCCCGCCTTCGAGCCAGCTGCGCAGCCGCCGCGGTCCGCTTTGGTCGCCGTCGAACCCGAGATCGTCGAGATAGACCAGCATGTTGCGCCCGGCATTGGCCAGTTGCGAGAAAAGTGCGGGCAGCGAAGCGAGTGCATCGGCACCGACTTGGACCAGCGCGACCGCCTGCGGATCGTCGCTCTGCGCGGCGATTGTAGCGGAGCGGATCAGCGCGCTCTTGCCCATCCCGCGTGCGCCCCACAGCAGCATGTCGTGCGCGGCGGCCCCGCGTGCAAACCGGGCAACGTTGTCGGCCACTTGCGCCTTTTGCCGGTCGATACCCTTGAGTTGGTCGAGCGAAGGCGCAGCGATAGTGGCGACCGGCCGTGAGCACTGTCCGTCCCACACATAGGCCGGCGCGGCATGCCAATCCGGTTCCGCTTGCGGCGATGCCGCGAGCCGCTCGAGCGCGGCGGCGATCCGTTCGAGCGGATCGCTCATCCCGCCAGTGCCGCGCTGTCGAGTTCGTAGAGCAGGCCCGCTCCGGCGGTTGCAGACACCTTGAGCCCCAGCGCTTCGGTCACCACGTGACCGAGGAAGAACCGCGCGGTGACCGGCTTGGACTTCGCGAGCGAAGGCGCGGCTCCTTCTGCGACAGCCCGTGCCTGGCGCGAGAGCTGCCATCCGGCGACTGCTACGGCACACATTGTCGTGAACGGCACGCTTCCGGCAAGCCGGTCATCGAGGCTGGCGGTATCGCGCAGCCATACGGCAACCGCTAGGCAATCTTCGGCCAGCGCAGCAAGGTTCGGCTCGCCCTCACTGTCGCGAGCGATATCCGCCAACAGGCTATCGAGCGCAGCGCCGCCGTCGAGGCTGAGCTTGCGGGTGACGAGATCGGCCGCCTGGATCCCGTTGGTTCCTTCATAAATCGGGGCGATCCGCGCGTCGCGATAGTGCTGCGCGGCGCCAGTCTCCTCGACGAAGCCCATCCCGCCATGGACTTGCACCCCGATGCTTGCGACTTCGCAGCCGACGTCAGTGCCCCATGCCTTGAGCAGCGGAACCAGGACTTCGGCGCGCATCCGAGCAGCTTCGTCGCCCAGAGTTCCCCGGTCGACTTGTCCCGCGGTATAGTAGAGCAGCGCGCGCGCACCTTCGGTCAGCGCTTTCATCCGCAGCAGCATCCGCCGCACGTCGGGGTGCTCGATGATCGCGACCGGTTCCTTGCCGCCCACACCGGCGCGGGGCGACTGAATTCGCTCGCTGGCATACCTCAGCGCCTGCTGCGTCGCGCGCTCGGCGATCTGCACGCCCTGGTTGCCGACATTGATGCGCGCGTTGTTCATCATCGTGAACATTGCCATCAATCCGCGGTTCTCCGCACCGACCAGTTCGCCAATACATTCGTCGTTGTCGCCGTAGCTCATCACGCAGGTGGGCGAGGCGTTGATGCCGAGCTTGTGCTCGAGGCTGACGCACTTGAGATCGTTGCGCCCGCCCAGCGATCCGTCGGCGTTGACGAAATACTTGGGCACGACGAACAGCGAGATGCCGCGGCTCCCCTCGGGCGCGCCGGGCAATCGCGCCAGCACCAGGTGGATGATGTTCTCGACCAGTTCGTGCTCGCCCCAGGTGATGAATATCTTGGTGCCCTTGATGCGATATTTGCCCGCATGCTCGCCATCCTCGATCGGGGTCGCGGTTGTGCGCAGCGCGCCCACGTCACTTCCGGCTTGTGGTTCGGTCAGGTTCATCGTGCCCGACCATGCGCCACTGACAAGCCTCGGCAGGTATGTCGTCTTCTGTGCTTCCGAGCCGTGGTGATAGAGCGCTTCGACCGCGCCGACCGACAGGATCGGCAGCAGCGTGAACGCCATGTTCGCAGTGCCAAGGTTTTCCAGCACGTTGGTCGCAAGCGCGAACGGCAATCCCTGCCCGCCGAATTCGGCAGGTGCAGCAATCGCGTTCCAGCCCTGCCCGACGTAGTCGGAATAGGCCTCGGCAAATCCGTCGGGCAAGCGGACCACGCCGTTTTCCAGTTGTGCGCCTTCGAGGTCGCCTACCCGGTTGGTCGGGGCCCATTCGCCGGCCGCTAGCGCGCCGATTCCTTCGACGATGGCGGAGACCATGTCGGGTTCCGCCGCAGCAAAGCGCTCGTGCGCGGCAAGTTCGTCGATCCCGGTATTGACCGAGAGGGCCAGCAACTGGTCGGCGGTGGCGGGCGTGTACACGCGGGTTCTCCTTGGGCTTTCCTGCGAGCGTGCTTATAGCGCCTGCCGATGGGCGACAAGAACGCTACGGAACGGCTGGCCGCCGACGCGGCGGGAATCGCGCGGGCGGCGGAGCTGCTCGCGGCGGATGAGCTGGTCGCGTTACCAACCGAGACGGTTTATGGACTCGCCGCGCGCGCCGACCGGGCGGAAGCGGTCGCGGCGGTCTATCGCGCGAAGGGACGGCCCGATTTCAATCCGCTGATCGTCCACGTGTCGTCACTGGCCGCAGCGGAGGGCCTTGCGGTGTTCGACGATCGTGCGCGTTCGCTTGCTGCGCGGTTCTGGCCCGGGCCGCTCACGCTGGTTTTGCCCCTCCGTGCCGGGGCCGGCATCGCACCGGCGGTGACCGCCGGCCTGCCGACGATCGCGCTGCGTTGCCCCGCCCATCCGGTGATTCGCGCGGTTCTCCAGGAGTGTGGCCTCCCGCTCGCTGCACCGTCGGCCAATCGCAGCGGCGGGGTCAGTCCGACCAGTGCGGAGCACGTGCTCGCCGCCCTCGACGGGCGGATCGCGGCGGTGATTGATGGCGGGGACAGCGAATGCGGGCTCGAATCGACCATCGTCGCGCTGCGCGAGAATGGCTGGCAACTCTTGCGGCAAGGCCCGATCTCCGAGGAGACTCTGGCCGACCAGCTCGGCGCACCGCGCCCATTGCAGGCAACACGGATCGAAGCGCCCGGCCAGCTTGCACAGCACTATTCCCCGGGAAAACCGGTGCGGCTTGGCGCAAGGGCTGCCGAACCCGATGAGTTCATGATCGGCTTCGGCGCGATTGCAGGCGACTGTATGCTGTCAGGCAGCGGCGACCTTCCCGAAGCAGCATCGCGTCTCTATGCCTGCCTCCACGCTGCAGCCTCGTCGGCCAAGGCGCGGGTGGCGGTGGCGCCGATCCCGGATGAGGGGATCGGTGCGGCAATCAACGACCGGCTTCGCCGTGCGTCTGCATAATTTTCTGTAATCAGGCGATATACTGCGCAATCTTGTCGCATGCATTGCCTTATCTGGCGGCAAATCTAGGCCGAGGACACTGCGAGCCGCCGTTCGGCTGACTTGCCCTCGTCCCCCTGCTGGCCGCGTGGGCCATTTCGGATTGTCAGAATCGTCGACCGGTGCTATTGGTTTCAATTGAAACCATGGCCAGCATTGCAGAACCCGATCACGACTTTAGCCGTCTGCCTGACATGCCGGCGGATGTCTTTACTGCGCCGCTCAAGCGGCCATCGCATGTCGGCGAAGACTGGCTCGAACCCGCGCAGACGCGTTATTCGGCGCAAGACCACGCGATCTGGAACGATCTCTACGATCGGCAGATGGATGTGCTGCCCGGACATGCGAGTGCGGCGTTCCTTGCCGGCCTGCAGAAACTCCCGCTCGGCAGCCACGGCGTTCCCGATTTCAACGAACTTTCGGAAGAGCTTGGCCACCTGACCGGGTGGAGCGTCGTCCCCGTACCGATGCTGATCCCCGACCACGTGTTCTTCTGGCACTTGGCCAACCGCAGGTTCCCTGCCGGGAATTTCATCCGTTCGCGCGAGACCTTCGACTACATCCAGGAGCCGGACGTATTCCACGACGTGTTCGGCCATGTGCCGATGCTCGCCGATCCGGTCTATGCCGACTACATGCAGGAATACGGCCGCGCCGGATGGAAGGCGATGCGCTACAACCGGCTCAAGGCACTGGGCGCGCTCTATTGGTACACGGTCGAATTCGGCCTGATCCTCGAGAACGGCGAAGTCCGCGCCTACGGTGCGGGGATCCTGTCCGGGCCGACCGAGGCCGTGTTTTCGACCGCCGCGCGGAGCCCCAACCGGATCATGCTCAACGTCGATCGGGTGATGCGCACCGACTACGTCATCAGCGACCTGCAGCCGACTTACTTCGTGATCGAAAGTTTCGAGGATCTCTATCGCCAGACGGTCGAGCGCGATTTCGACCGGCTCTATCAGAACCTGCCGCCCGCGTTCACTTATGCCAATTCGGCTGTGATCGATGTCGATGACGTGCTCAACCGGGGAACGCAGGAGTACCTTCTGCGCGGCGGTCGCGGGAGTGGTGCGAAACCGGTCTGACGGACTGTCTGGCCAGCGCTATTTTCCCGGATTTTCGCTAGCAGATGGGTTCGGCGTAGCCATCGCGTCGGTCTGCTTCTCGACTTGTGCAGTCATTGCTTCAGCTTGGTGGTTGGCAAGTTCGTGCGCATCGGGCGAAGGCGTTTGCGCCGCCTGCGGCGAACTGTTGCTCGACCGGTCTGCATCGGCTGCACCTCCGCTACAGGCGGAGAGCGCCAGAGCCAGCGTTGCAACCGGCATGGCAAGCTTGGTCATGTGAAATCCCCCCGACAATGCAACGACAGATCGGCGCGCGCTCCCGTCAACGTAGAAGCTCTAGCCCGCCCGCCCGTTCATCGAATCGCGTAGCAGGTTGAACCCGGTGAGCAAGGCAATGGCGCCGCAGAATGCCGCCACCAATGCCATCGGGGTCAGGCCGAGCAGGATCGAGCCGGAGTTGGCCAGGTCGCCGATTACCAGCGCAGCGATCAGCCCGAGACCTACGTTGATCAGGATTCCTGCCTGATCGTCAGCACGTGCGAGAATTGATGCCAGCCAACCGAGGACCGCACCGACTGCGAGCAAAACCAGCACACCCATGATTGCGATCGAACCCTGTTGAACTCTTACCGCCCGTTAACGCGCAAATTGCGGGCAGGGTTCCGAAAATGCGACGAACCGTTGGAGTCTGGTCGAAGCCGGGATGCGCTCAGCCGAGCGTCAGCCAGGCAATCGCGGCTGCCCCGACCACGATGCGGTACCACGCGAACGGAGTGAATCCGTGGCGGCTGACATAGGCCACGAACAACCGGATTACGAACAGCGCGACAATGAAGCTGACCACGAAGCCGATTGCGATTTCACGCCAGCCTACCAGCGTCGCACCTGCAGACAATTCGCTATGTTTCGTGACCAGTTCGAGGAACGTCGCGCCGATCATTGTCGGTACTGCGAGGAAGAACGAGAATTCCGCCGCCGTCTTGCGGTTAACGCCCATGGCCAGCGCGCCCATGATCGTTGCACCCGATCGGCTGACACCGGGGACCATCGCGAGACACTGGGCAAACCCTATCCCGAGCACGGTCGAAACCTTGAGGTCGGCGACTTCCTGCGTCCCTTGCGGGTTCACCGAGCGCTCGATCGCAATGATCGCAATGCCGCCAACGATCAACGCCCACGGCACGATCATCGGGCTGGCGAGCATGATGTCGATGTAGTCTTTCAGCGCGAGGCCGATCACTGCCGACGGCAGGAACGCCACCAGGATATTGCGGGCGAACCGCAAACCTTCGCTCTCGCCGCGCAACACGCCCATTCCCGCGGCCCAGAACGTGCCCCAATACTGATAAATTACTGCGAGGATCGCGCCGAGCTGGATCACCACGTTGAACAGTGCCCATTGCTGCGGGTCGGCACCGAGCAATGCGGTGGTGAGGATCAGGTGGCCGGTCGACGAGACGGGCAGGAATTCGGTCAGCCCCTCGACGATACCGAGGATGATGGCGGTGATGATCAGACCCATGGGTTCGGCCCATTGGAGCAAGCGCTGGCCAAGTCAAGTTGCCAGTTCGCAACGAACGGAAGAGCGAATGCCTTGCGCGCCGGTTTACGCAGCTGCGTGCGCGCCGAATTGCAGTTCTGCAAGCCGGGCGTAAAGCCCGCCGTTCTGGGCCAGCATCCCGTGGCTGCCCTGCTCGACGATGCGACCCTGGTCCATCACCACGATGCGGTCCGCCGCGCGCACGGTGGCCAGGCGGTGCGCGATGACCAGCGTGGTGCGGTCCGCCATCAAGTGATCGAGCGCATCCTGCACCAGCCGCTCGCTCTCGGCGTCGAGTGCGCTGGTCGCTTCGTCGAGCAGCAGGATCGGCGCCTGGCGCAGGATCGCCCGGGCAATCGCGATGCGCTGGCGCTGGCCTCCCGAAAGCTGGGTGCCGTTTTCGCCCAGGTGTGTGTCGAGCCCCCGCGGCAGGGCGCGCAGGAACTCTTCGGCATTGGCTGCTCGTGCCGCTTCCCAAATCTGCTCGTCGCTCGCGCCCCATGCACCGTAACGCAGGTTGTCGCGCGCATTCGCCGAAAACAGCACGCCCTCCTGCGGGACGAATGCAATCCGCGCGCGGATATCGGCCGGGTCGGCGCTGGTCAGCGGGATGCCGTCGAGCCGGATGGTCCCAGCCTGCGGATCGTAGAACCGCTCGGCCAGCTGGAAGATCGTCGACTTGCCCGCGCCCGACGGCCCGACGATGGCGACGGTCTCGCCCGGCTGCACCTCGAGCGTAAAATCGTGGAGTGCAGCGGTTTCGAGCCGCGTGGGATAGCGGAAGCTGACATTGCGGAACGACAGGCTGCCGCGCGCCGGGGTCGGCAGTGCTTCGGGCCGTTCCGGTGGCGCGATGCTCGGCTGTTCGTCGAGCAATTCGGCGAGGCGGCTAGCGGCACCTGCGCCGCGCAGCAGGTCGCCATAGACCTCGGTCAATGAACCGAACGCTCCCGCCACGAGACCCGCAGTTATCACCACTGCGGCGATCGTCCCTCCCGAAATCTCCCCGCTGGCGACCCCGATCGCGCCGCGCCACATCAGCGCGGTGATCGATCCGAACACCAGCAGGATGATGATCGCGGTCATCACTGCGCGGATCAGGATCCGCCGCCGCGCTGTGGCGAACGTACGCTCCACCGCCCCGGCAAAACGCTCGCGCTCGCGGTCTTCCTGGTTGAACGCCTGGACAATCTTCATCGCGCCAAGCACTTCAGTGACCATTGCGCCGATGTCGGCCACCCGGTCCTGGCTGTGCCGCGAGACGTTGCGCAGGCGGCGTCCGAAATAGGTGATCGGGATGACGATGGCGGGGATCACCAGCATCATCCACATGGTGAGGGTGGGTACTAGCCAAAAGAGGTAGATCGTCCCGCCGATCGCCATCAGGGAATTGCGCAGCGCAACCGAGACAGTGGTGCCGACAACCTGCTCGATCAGCGTGGTGTCGCTGGTCATCCGGCTGGAGATTTCCTTGGGGCTGTTTTCTTCGTAGAACCCGGGAGCCAGGCGGAGCAGATTTTTCTGCACTTTCAATCGGATATCGGCGACAACGCGTTCGCCAAGCCACGATACGAAGTAAAACCGTGCAGCTGTGCCGAGTGCCAGGACGCAGACGACGAGGAGAAGAAGTCGAAACGCGTGCGCAATTGGAGCAAGATCGCTCCCTTTGGAAAACCCTTCGTCGATGACGAGGCGGAAGTATGCCGGGATCGCAAGCGTCGCCCCCGCAGTGATCACCAGCGCGACGAGTGCCAACGCCACCCTGCCCGGATAGGCTAGCGCCTGGCTCCAGATCATCGTCAGCGGGCGGATCGAACGCGCGGCCAAAGGGTCGCGCTGCTTCTTGCGGCGACGCCGACCGACCACCTCCTCTTGCGAGGCTTCGGTCTCAGCTTCCAGCGGGGGTTCCTCCATCAGGATCCGGAGATAGGGCCGACCTTGCCCGAAATCCACCGCCCGACCCGGAAATTCGCAGAGGTGCTCCAAATTGTGCATTGCACAATGGAGCGAACGCAGGCACGATGCTTCACGATTGGCGCAAGAAACATAAGAAAGCGCCACCGACAGCAGGGGAACGGGTTTGCTTTATTACACTTACGAGCTGCAGCGTGCGTGGCTCAACAGCGCGAGCGCATTGGCATCGATAGGGTCGGAATTGCTGAGCAACCCGGTTCTGCCGATGGGCTACACCGGGCTCGGCCCGACGATGGCCAGCGCGCTCGAAGTATTCGCCCATGCCACCCAGTCGCGCGGCAAGCCCGAGTTCGGGATCGATGCGGTTACCGTTGGTGAGGACAGTTGGCCGGTGATCGAATCGATCGTGATGCACAAGCCGTTCGGCGACCTGCTCCGCTTCACGCACCCAGGGCTGGATGACGGCTCGCCCAAGGTACTGATTGTCGCTCCGATGAGCGGGCACTACGCCACGTTGCTGCGCGGTACCGTCGAACGGATGCTCGAGAGCAGCGAGGTTTACATTACCGACTGGGCCGACGCGAAGATGGTGCCCGATGAAGCCGGCCGATTCGATCTCGATGACTACATCGACTACCTGATCGAATATCTCGAATACATCGGTCCGGGCACACATATGATCGCAGTGTGCCAGCCTTCGGTTCCCGCCTTCGCGGCCACTGCGGTGATGGGCGCTGCCAAGCACCCGGCGCGCCCGGCCACGCTGACGATGATGGGCGGCCCGATCGACACGCGCTGCTCGCCGACGACGGTCAACGACCTGGCGATGGAGCGCCCGATCGAGTGGTTCCGCCACACCGTGATCGCGACCGTTCCGATGCGCTACCCGGGCCACGGGCGGCGGGTCTATCCCGGCTTCATGCAACTCGCCAGCTTCATGAGCATGAACCTCGGCAGCCACCTGATGAGCCACTACGATATGTTCAAGCACCTCACCGCAGGCGACGAAGAAAGCGCCGATGCGGCCAAGGCGTTCTACGACGAATACCGTTCGGTGTGCGACATGACCGCTGAATTCTATCTCCAGACCGTCGAAGAGGTGTTCCAGACGCACTCGCTGCCCAATGGCGAATTCGTGCATCGCGGGCGGGTGATCGACCTTGGCGCGATTACCGACACCGCGCTGCTGGCGGTCGAAGGCGAGCGCGACGATATCTCCGGGCTTGGCCAGACCAAGGCCGCGCTTGACCTCGCTGCCAACCTACCGGCAACAAAGAAGCGCTACCTCATGGCCGAAGGCGCCGGGCACTACGGGATCTTCAATGGCAGCCGTTGGCGGACCAAGATCGCGCCAGTGGTGGAAGAATTTATCGCTGCGCATTCGCGTCCGGCGTTGAAGCAGGTCGCCTAAGCGAGTTCGCCGCGCCCCTTGCGGCCGAGCAAGCGCCGGATCACCCGTCGCGCCAACAGGCCGAGGTAGATCGCCAGCGCCAGGAGCAGCACCGCGACGAAGGCGGCCGCAGCGGGATAGGCAAGTGCGATCACCAGCGCGCTGCCGACCACGGTATCTTCCGCCAGCGACGCAGCGAGGTTGCTCACCGGCTCGGGGCTTGCGTTGATCACGGCCCGCGTCCCGGCCTTGCTGGCATGGCTGGCGAACGCTCCCGCTCCGCCGAGGATGAAGGCGATTGCTTGCGTAGCCGGGTCGCTCGGATCGACGATCGCGAGCGCCAGCAGCGCACCGCCGACGGGCCGCACCAGCGTGTGGACTGCATCCCACGCGCTATCGAGCCAAGCGATCTTGTCAGCGAGCAATTCGGCGAGCGCGGCTATCCCCGCGACCGCCATGACCCAGGGGTTGGCGAGTACGTCGAGCCCGGCCAAGTGTTCGGGAAGCGGCAGCGAACCCCACCGCATCGCCACTCCGGTGGCGAAAATGCACAGGTACAGCCGCCAGCCCGCGAGCAGGCTAAGCGAAGCGGCAACACCCAGAATTTCGGCTATTCCCAAAGTCGGCCCCTTCCCGCATTCGCAGCGACATTAGGGCTGTGCGCTTGGCAGGCATAGCCCCAATGGCGCAGCCTCAGCCTCAGCGCGGAACGAGGTCGGGATCGGCGTCGTCGCCATCCTCCAACTGGACCCCGAAGCTGTTCAGCAGCATCGACACCTGCGTATATTGGCCGACGGTGAAGACGAGGTCCATCCGGCCGCGGTCGCCGAGATCGGCCAGCGCCTTCCACGTTTCTTCGGACACGAAATGGTCGGCCACCAGCTCGTCCGCCGCGCGCAGCATCGCCGCCTCAAGCGGCGTCCAACCGGAAGCATCCGGCCCGGTCTTGATCCGCTCGATTTCCTCGGGAGTGAGCCCGCAATCGAGCCCGATCCGGCGGTGCTGCGCGAACTCGTAGCCCGAGCGGCATAGCCATCCGGTGCGCAGGATCGCGATCTCGCGTTCGCGCGCGGGCAGGCTGTTGCGGCGCGAGAGGATGTAGTTGCCCCACGCGAGGAAGCCGGTTAGCGCCTTGGGCGAGCGGGCAAGCGTGCGGAAGATGTTGAGCACTCGGCCGCCGCCGACCTTGTTCGTAGGATCGGCAAATGGGGCAAGCACCGCGCGCTGCTCCTCGTCGAGCCGCTCCATGTCGAGCGGTTCGATCCGAGGAGCAGTGAGGCGCATCAGGCGACGGGCCTCGAGCAGCGAAGCGGTAGGCCCATCAGAAAACAAGCCTCAAGCAGCGAAGCGGCAGGCCCATCAAAAGACCTCGAACAAGCCTGCTGCGCCCTGGCCGCCGCCGATGCACATCGTCACCACGGCGTACTTGATTCCGCGACGCTTGCCTTCGATCAGCGCGTGGCCGGTGCAGCGCGCCCCGGTCATCCCGAACGGGTGGCCGATCGAGATCGAGCCGCCGTTGACGTTGAGCTTGTCGTTGTCGATGCCGAGCTTGTCGCGGCAGTAGAGCACCTGCACCGCGAACGCTTCATTGAGTTCCCACAGGCCGATGTCGTCCATTTTGAGGCCGAACCGGTCAAGCAGCTTCGGGATCGCATAGACCGGGCCGATGCCCATTTCGTCGGGCTCGGTACCTGCCACTGCCATGCCGACATAGCGGCCGAGCGGTTCGAGCCCGCGCTTCTCTGCGACCTTGGCTTCCATTACCACGCACGACGACGAACCGTCGCTGAGCTGGCTGGCGTTGCCGGCGGTGACGCAATGCCCTTCGCCCATCACCGGCTTGAGGCTGGCGAGCCCTTCGAGCGTGGTGTTGGGGCGGTTGCAGTCGTCGCGATCGGCAGTGACTTCGTGGAAGGAGACTTCCTTGGTCTCCTTGTCCATCACCGCCATCGTTGCGGTGCAAGGGACGATCTCGTCGTCGAACTTGCCGGCTTCCTGTGCGGCGGCGGTGCGCTGCTGCGACTGGAGCGAGTATTCGTCCTGGTATTCGCGGCTGATGTTGTAGCGCTTGGCAACCACTTCTGCGGTGCCGATCATCGGCATGTAGATGTGCGGATGCATTTCGAGCAACTCGCGATCGGGCTCGACGAACATCTTGCCGCTGCCCGAGACCTTCGAGATGCTTTCGAGGCCACCCGCAACGCAGATGTCCATGTTGTCGGTGATCACCTGCTTGGCAGCGGTCGCCACGGTCATCAGCCCCGAAGAGCACTGGCGGTCGATGGTCATCGCCGGAACGGTGACCGGCAGGCCAGCGCGCAGCGCGGCGAGGCGCGCGACGTTGCCACCGGTCGAACCCTGCTGGGCGGCGCAGCCCATCACCACGTCGTCGATTTCGCCGCCCTCTAGGCCGGCACGCTCGACAGCGGCCTTGATCGACCACGCTCCCAGCGTGGCCCCGGTGGTATTGTTGAATGCACCGCGCGCCGCCTTGGTCAGCGGGGTGCGGGCGGTGGAAACGATGACTGCGTCGCGAGACATGGGAATTGCTCCTGGTAGGGGTATTGCACCGGCCCGCTCTGGCGGGCGCAGGTCAGGATTTTAGACGAACAGCTGGGTGATCCATTCGCAGATCAGCGCAGGCTTGTCCTCGCCTTCGATCTCGATGGTAATCTCGGAAGTCTGCTGCCACTGGCCGGGCCGCTTTTCGATCATTTCGACCAGCTTCCAGTGGCCGCGAATGCGCTTGCCCGAACGGACAGGGCTGATGAACCGGGTCTTGTTGCCCCCGTAGTTCACGCCCATCTTCACGCCATCGATCCGCGGCATGTCGGAATTTGCGCCTAGATAGGGGATCATCGACAGCGTCAGGAACCCGTGGGCGATGGTGCCGCCGAATGGAGTCATCTTCGCCTTGTCGGGATCGATATGGATGAACTGGTGATCGCCGGTAGCATCGGCGAACTGGTTGATCCGGTCCTGGCTCATTTCGACCCATTCGCTGGTGCCGATCACTTCGCCGACCTTGGCCTGGATTTCCTGCGGGGTCATGCGCCTCTCCTCTCATTCGAAGCCGTGGTATGCTCGCGGCTTCATAGGCGCATGATCGGGCCTAGCGCAACGCGCCTGCACCTGCCGTTACGGCATGGCTGGCCGCACGCTCGCGACGCTGGCGCTGCATCTCGCGCAATGACATCGGTTTCTGCGAATCGGTCCGCTTGCAATAGCTCCATAGCGCGCATTGCACGCCCACCAACGTGAGGATGAACGGCTGGTAAGCGATCCCCTGGAACAGCGAGCCGAGCAGGTAGATCGCCTGCCCGAACTGAAGCGCGACCGCGAGCGGCGCTTGCCACGTTTCGCCTTCGGCCGTCCGCCCCTTCCATCGGCGCCTGATGCGTTCCATCTGCCACAGGCCCAGCGCATGGATCCACAACCACAGGATGAGGCCCGGATAGCCCTGCTCCCCAAGCATCTCGAACACCGCCGAGTGATACGCGCGCGCCTTGTCGGTGACCTGCTTGGTGGTGATCGCAACGGTGTTCCCGCTGCCCTCCTGTTCGGGCATCTTGTAGGTGAACGAGTTGCTGCGATAGGCGTCGAACCCGCCGCCCAGCGGATGCTGGTTGGCATATTGCAGGGTCCATTGCCACACCGCCACGCGGGTCGAGGCCGACTGATCCTGGTTGTGATCTTCGATCGTGCCCATGCGAGCCCAGTAGCTTTGCGGCACGAATGGGAGCGCCGCGACCCCAAGCAGGCCGGCTGCGAAAATGTACACGAACCGCCGCTTTGCATCGCGCAGCATCAGCACGCCCAGCAATGCAATGCACAACAGGCCGGTGCGGGCCTCGGTGCCGATCGGCATCAGCAGGCAGGCAAAGATCAGTGCGAACGCGAAAGTCTTCACGCGCCAGTCGGGTTTGAAGATCGTGCCATGCTTGGTGAACCACAGGATCGTCGGGATCAGCGCGATCGCCACCGTGGCGATGGTCGAACTCTCGTACATCCCGGTGTTGTCGTTCACGAACAGATAGAGCACCCCGTAGCCGCCGCCGCCGGTAGCGGTCTTGATTCCGCCGTCGATAATGATCGCTCCAGCGGTCAGCACCATCGTCAGCAGCACGGCCTCGAAGCGTAGCCGGGTGGTGAGCGTAAGCGGCACGAAGATCGCGAACAGCAGCGCCTTCCAGACCCAGTCCCACTTCGCCATTGCATTGAGCGGAAAGTCCGCGTGCATCGTGGTAAATGCGCAATAAGCCAGCAGCGCGACTAGCAACCATTGGCGGAACGCAAAGCGCGCGCCCTTCTTGTTGTCGATCAGCAGCCAGCCGCCAAAGGCCGCGCAAAAGGCGATCAGCGAAACCGGCAGGGCTGCAACCAGGCGATAGCCGATGTCCTGCGGGATCAGGGTGTCGATGTAGATATACAGCAGCACCCAGACGAATGGACGCCGGAGCCCCAGCACCAGCAAGCCGACTATGAACAGGAACAGCGCGAGATCGATCACGGCGCGTCGCTCTCGCTGGCGGGGTTTGCGGGCGGGTCAGGGTCGCGGTCGAGATCGTCGCGCGCCATCAGCCGCAGCGCCATCAGCAGCAACAGCGCGTGCGTCAGAGCGAGGGCGAACAGGTCGATCATGCGGTCCTCTGCGGCCCTTGGCGTTGCTGTGCGGCGACCGGGGCGGATCCCGGGCCATCTTGCAGCGATTTAGCAGCACGCGGTTAGCGGCGCGTTAAGCCTATCGTGCGACAAACGTAGACCTATGACCCGCGTGCTGCATGTACTTGACCATTCGCTGCCGCTCCACAGCGGCTATACCTTCCGCACGCGGGCGATCATGACCGCCCAGGCGGCAAGCGGGCTCGACGTGCGCGGGATCACCGGGCTGCGACACCTGGCCGATGGTCCGGCCGCTGAAGTGGCCGACGGGTTGCTGTTTCATCGCACCGCCGGAACCGCGAGCGGGCCCGCGGGGGTGCGTGAATGGCGCGAAGTTGCGCGCCTGTCCGACGCGATCATGGAAGTCGGGCGAGACTGGCGGCCCGACGTACTCCATGCCCATTCGCCAGCGCTATGCGGGCTCGCCGCAGTGCGTGCGGGACGTGCGCTGGGAATCCCTGTGGTTTACGAGATCCGCGCGTTCTGGGAAGATGCCGCAGTCGGCAACGGCACCGGCCGGGCCGGCTCGGTCAAGTATCGGCTCACCCGCGCGCTCGAAAACCGCGTGGTGGGAGAGGCCGATTCGGTGTTCACCATTTGCAACGGGCTACGCGATGACCTGGTCGCGCGGGGTTTCGATGGCGGACGCATCGGAATCTCACCCAACGGGGTGGATATGGGTCTCTTCGGCGATCCGCCGCCGCGCGACGATGGGCTGGGTGCTGAGCTCGGCATTCCCGCCGATGCTCCGGTGATCGGGTTTATCGGCAGTTTTTACGACTACGAAGGTCTCGACGATCTGATCTCGGCGATGCCTCGCCTGATCGATCGGCATCCGGGCGCGCGCCTGCTGCTGGTCGGCGGCGGACCAATGGGCGATGCGCTTCGCGCACAGGCCGCAAGCTCACCCGCATCGGATACGATCGTCTTTACCGGTCGTGTGCCGCACGCCGAAGTCGAACGATATTACTCGCTGATCGACGTGCTCGCCTATCCGCGCAAGGCCAGCCGGCTGACCGAACTGGTCACGCCGCTCAAACCGCTCGAGGCGATGGCCCAGGGGCGGATCGTCGCCGCGAGCGATGTTGGCGGACACCGTGAGCTTATAGCTAACGGATTGACCGGATCGCTGTTTACTCCCGATGACCCTGCCGCTTGCGCCGACGCGCTCGCCGATTTGATCGATTCGCAGTCAGGGTGGCCGTGCCAGCGAGCCCGCGCTCGCGCCGAGGTCGCGGCCAATCACGATTGGGCGCTGAACGTTCATCGTTATCAAGTCGTTTACCATCACCTGATAAGCCAAGCCTCTGGAATCGGGCTGAGTGCCGTCGCGTGAGAAGCGACTACATAGGATGCCTGCAACGAATGGGGTAACCAGGTGAAGCGCACCAGCAAGACAGATGCGACGCCCAAAGCGCCGGTCAGCGCGCATCCCGCGTTTCCCGCGATCGTCGCGTTGTGGTTTGCTGCGCTGTTCGGAATCGGCAGCATGGTGCTGCCTGCACCGCTGCTCGACAAGCTTGTAACGGTAACCCGGATTTCGCATGTCTTTGCGAGCGCCACTCCGCCACTTGGCGCGACAGCGCGCATTGTGATCGCGCTGGTCGCTTGCGGATTAGGGGTGGTGGCCGGCATCGCCATCGCCCGCAAGGTCGTCGCCGCTCAGGGCACCAGCCATCCGGCTCCACGCCGTGCACCGAAGTCCCGAAAAGAGGCTGCCTCGACTCCCGCAAAACGTCCAATCAGCGCTCACGAGGAACTCGGCGAGGAAGGTCTCGACGCGCCGATCGAAGAGGCTCGCGAACCTATAGCTGGCCGCCGCCGCGCGTTGTCGCTCAGCGACGAGAGCGCGCGCAGCGAGTTCCTCGATCACGCGCCTCTCCCGGGCTCATCGCCTGTCAGCGATACGCCGCCGAGCGAAGACGATACACTGGACCTTGCAGCGTTCGATTCCGCGCCGGGCGCCGTGCCAACTCGGAACGATGCCGGCTATGCAGCGTCCGATACGGGCCGCCGTGCGGCATTTCCGGAGCCCGAGCCGTTTGGTACCTCGACCATGAGTCGCCGGCCCGAACCTGCCGGTGACCGTGCACCTTTCGCCCAGCCCGAACAGGCAGCCGTCCAGTCTGCCGCCGACGCTCCGTTTTCTGCGCCGCAGCCGCTGGACGAAGCTCAATCGACCCAGCCGACAGGTCCCACGATTATGACCGAAATTCCTTCAGCGGCGCCGTTTGCCGCTCCGCCTGCCGCTGCACCCGCGCCGCAAGAATTCGTGCCAACCGAGCCGGAGAATATCGACCGACCGTTGGCCGAATTGTCGATTTCAGGGCTTGTGACCCGTTTTGCGCGTGCGCTCGAGCAACACCGGATGGCTGCGGTGACGGTTCCGCCGATAGCCGCAAACACCGACCACGGCGAAGCGATCGCTTTCACGATGCCGCCTCTCCGCCAGGCAGAACCGGACGGATCCACCGTTTCCGCGCCGTTCGCCGCCCCGGAAGCCGAAAATGCAGCTGCACCTGTGGCCTCCGTCGAAGCGCCGTCACCGTATGTTCCGGAGGCGCTGCGCCCGCTGACGATCGACGAAACCAACGATGATGACACGCTGCCCGATCTCGATCTCAGCGCAACGTTCGCACGCGGACCCGTCGTAAGTCATGACACTGCCGTAGCTGCAGCGTCATCGCGTTTTGGAGAGATACCCTCCACACTGCTGTCGATGCAGCAATTCGACATGACCGGCGAGGGCGAAGACGGCGAAGAAGAGGCCGATGACAGCGGCTACACTTCGCTTCTGGCGATGAAGAGCCCGTTCAACCCTGCGCACGAGACGGTGCGCATCGAGGACGAGCCAGAGGATGGCGCTGCGGTCGAGCCGATCGTGGTGTTCCCTGGCCAAGGGACACGCCAGGCAGGACCGACGCCCGATAGCCAGCCACGCGATATCGGGCAGGCATCTGTCCGGCCCGCCGGTTTCCGCCCGTTCGACGCCCCCGAGGACCGCATCGCGGCGGCCGAGCAGGCGATCGAGCAGGCGGCCGATATTCCTGCGGCATCGGCACCTCGGGTGGATTCGGCCGAGACCGAAAAGCGACTGCGTGAAGCGTTGGAAAAGCTCCAGAAAATGAGCGGCGCTGCCTGATTGATGCCGTGATCGACTAAAGCCCGGCTTTAGCCGCTCCAAAACCCTTCGCGGTTGCAAAAAACCGATCCTGTCTGCATGGAGCAGACTTGCGATAACTTTGCTGCGCAAAATTGCGCTGCGAGTCGCGCTTCATTGCCGCGAACGCTGCCTCCGGTGGTGCTCACGGCGCATGACAGGACTGGAATTGAATGGGCTACCCGCCGCCTCAGGGCCTCTACGATCCGCGCAACGAGCACGACGCCTGCGGCGTCGGCATGCTGGCCCACATCAAGGGCAAGAAAACGCACGAGATCGTCACCCGGGCGCTGGAGATCCTCGCCAATCTCGACCATCGCGGAGCGGTAGGCGCTGACCCGCTGCTGGGCGATGGCGCGGGGATCCTGATCCAGATTCCCGATCCGATCTTCCGCAAGTGGGCTGAGGCTGAGCGCCACGACCTGCCGTCCGAGGGCGAATACGCCGTGGCCATGTGCATGATGCCGCAGGGCGAAGCGGCCCGCGAATTCGTGCGTGAGAGCTTCGAGAAATTCGTCGCCAAGGAAGGCCAGCGGCTGGTCGGTTGGCGCGATGTCCCGGTCACGCTCGATGGCCTGGGCGAAGCGGTGGTCGCTTCGATGCCCGTCATGCGCCAATGTGTGATTGCGCGCGGAGACAATTGCGCCGACCAGGACGCATTCGAGCGCAAGCTGATCGTGATCCGCAAGCAGGTACAGAACCCGCTCAAGAAGCTGGAGGTCAAACACGACCTGCCCGGCCTGTCCGAGCTTTACATCCCGAGCTTCTCGAGCCGCACGATAGTCTACAAAGGGCTGTTGCTCGCGACGCAGGTCGACAGTTTCTACGACGACCTGCGCGACGAAGACTGCGTTTCGGCGCTTGGGCTGGTCCACCAGCGTTTTTCGACCAACACGTTCCCCAGCTGGCGACTGGCGCACCCCTATCGTTTCATGGCGCACAACGGGGAGATCAACACCGTTCGCGGCAACGTGAACTGGATGAACGCCCGCCGCCGGACGATGGAATCGCCGCTGCTCGGCGCTGACCTCGACAAGTTGTGGCCGATCGTCCCGCACGGGCAGAGCGACACCGCGTGCCTCGATAACGCGCTCGAACTGCTGCTGCTGGGCGGGTATTCGCTTGCCCATGCGATGATGATGCTGATTCCCGAAGCGTGGGCCAAGAACCCGCTGATGGATCCGGCCCGCCGCGCGTTTTACGAATATCATGCAGCGCTGATGGAGCCGTGGGACGGCCCGGCGGCGGTGTGCTTCACCGACGGTCGCCAGATCGGCGCGACGCTTGACCGCAACGGCCTGCGCCCCGCGCGCTATTGCGTGACCAGGGACGATTACATCTGCCTCGCTTCGGAAAGCGGCGTGCTGCCGTTTGCGGAGGAGGATATCGTTCGCAAATGGCGCTTACAGCCGGGCAAGATGTTGCTGGTCGATCTCGAGCAAGGCCGGATCGTCGAGGACGAGGAGCTGAAAGCCCAGCTTGCAGCCGACGAACCGTACGCCGAATGGCTCGACGCAGCGCAATACAAGCTCGCCGACCTCGACCATATCGAGCCCGAGCTCTCGGCGGTGCCAGAAGATGCCAGCGACCTGCTCCAGCGCCAGCAGGTGTTCGGCTATACGCAGGAAGACGTCTCGCGTTTCCTCGAGCCGATGGCCGCCAATGGCGACGATCCGATCGGCTCGATGGGCACCGACACCCCGCTCGCGGTGCTGTCGGACAAGCCGCGCTTGCTCTACGACTATTTCAAGCAGAACTTCGCACAAGTCACCAATCCGCCGATCGATCCGATCCGCGAAGAGCTGGTGATGAGCCTGCTGTCGATGATCGGCCCGCGCCCCAACCTGCTCGGCCACGAAGCGGGCACGCACAAGCGGCTCGAGGTCGAGCAGCCGATCCTGACAAACAAGGATCTTGCCAAGATCCGCTCGGTCGAGGCGGCGCTCGATGGCGCATTCCGTTGTTCGACGATCGACATCACCTGGGATGCCGCCTCCGGGGTCGAAGGGATCGAGCTGGCGATCAAGGAAATGTGCTGGGCGGCAACCGAAGCGGTGCTGGCCGACCAGAACATCCTTGTGCTGTCAGACCGGGCGCAAGGGCCTGACCGGATCCCGATGCCCGCGTTGCTGGCGACATCGGCGGTGCACCACCATCTCGTGCGGCAGGGCCTCAGGATGCAGACCGGGCTGGTGATCGAGACCGGCGAAGCACGCGAAGTGCATCATTTCTGCGCGCTCGCGGGCTATGGTGCGGAAGCGATCAACCCCTACGTGGCGTTCGAAACGCTCGAACAAATTCGCAGCGACAAGCTGCCCAACCTTGACCCTGCCGAAGTCCAGAAGAATTACATCAAGGGCGTCAATAAGGGGATGCTCAAGGTCATGTCCAAAATGGGCATTTCGACCTACCAATCGTATTGCGGCGCGCAGATTTTCGATGCCGTCGGCCTGTCGAGCGAGTTCATCGACAACTACTTCGCGCGCACCGCGACGACGATCGAGGGCGTCGGGATCAAGGAGATTGCCAGCGAAGCGGTGCGCCGTCATGCGATCGCCTATGGCCATAACCCGATCTACGAAAACATGCTCGATGTCGGCGGGATCTACCAGTTCCGCCTGCGCGGCGAAGACCACGCCTGGACGCCGACCAGTGTGGCGGACCTCCAGCACGCAGTGCGCGGCAATTCGCAGGAACGCTACGATGCGTTCGCGAAGTCGATCAACGACCAGAACGAACGGCTGCTGACGATCCGCGGGCTGATGGAACTCAAGCAGGCTGACGAGCCGCTGCCGCTCGACGAGGTCGAACCGGCGAGCGAGATCGTCAAGCGCTTCGCCACCGGGGCGATGAGCTACGGCTCGATCAGCTGGGAAGCGCACACCACGCTGGCACTCGCGATGAACCGGATCGGCGGCAAGTCGAACACCGGCGAAGGCGGCGAAGATCCGAGCCGCTTCAAACCGCTAGATGACGGAGAATCGATGCGTTCGGCGATCAAGCAGGTCGCCAGCGGGCGGTTCGGGGTAACCGCTGAATACCTCGTCAATTCGGACGATATCCAGATCAAGATGGCGCAAGGCGCGAAGCCTGGCGAAGGCGGCCAGCTGCCCGGTCACAAGGTCGACAAGATCATCGGCAAGACCCGTCACGCCACACCGGGGGTCGGCCTGATCAGCCCGCCGCCGCACCACGACATCTATTCGATCGAAGACCTCGCGCAGCTGATCCACGACCTCAAGAACGTGAACGGGGACGCGCGGATCTCGGTCAAGCTGGTGAGCGAAGTCGGTGTCGGCACCGTCGCGGCGGGAGTGTCCAAGTGCAAGGCGGACCATGTAACCATCGCGGGTTACGATGGCGGCACCGGTGCATCTCCGCTGACAAGCCTGACTCACGCTGGATCCCCATGGGAAATCGGCCTTGCCGAGACCCAGCAGACGCTGTTGCTCAACGATTTGCGCACCCGCATTGCGGTGCAAGTCGATGGCGGTCTCAGGACCGGGCGCGACGTGGCGATCGGCGCGCTGCTCGGAGCGGACGAATTCGGTTTCGCCACCGCGCCGTTGATCGCAGCCGGCTGCATCATGATGCGCAAGTGCCATCTCAACACCTGCCCGGTGGGCGTGGCGACGCAAGACCCGGTGCTGCGCAAGCGGTTTGTCGGCACGCCCGAACACGTGATCAACTACTTCTTCTTCGTCGCCGAAGAGCTTCGCCAGATCATGGCCGAGATGGGCTTCCGCACCGTCAGCGAAATGGTCGGGCGGGTCGACCGCCTGGATATGCATCGCGCGCTGCGCCACTGGAAGGCGCACGGGGTCGACCTCAGCAGGATCCTCAAGCAGGTCGTGCCCGCCACTGCAGATGCGCTCGCGTGGAGCGAAACGCAGGATCACAAGCTCGACGAGGCGCTCGATCGCAAGCTGATCGAACTGTGCCAGCCGGCGCTCGACAAGAACCAGACGGTGGTGGCCGACCTTGCGATTCGCAACGTCAACCGGTCGGTCGGCGCGATGCTTTCGGGCCATATCGCCAAGGCAAAAGGCCATGCGGGCCTCGCCCAGGATCAGGTGCGGCTGAATTTCACTGGGGTTGCCGGGCAGAGCTTCGGCGCGTGGCTCGCGCACGGGGTTACGCTCGACCTGACCGGCGATGCCAACGACTATGTCGGCAAGGGGCTGTCGGGCGGGCGGATCGTCGTTCGCCAGCCGGAGAGCGTTGATCGCAATCCGGGCGAGAACATCATTGTGGGCAACACCGTGCTCTACGGCGCGATTGCGGGCGAAGCATTCTTCAACGGCGTCGCTGGCGAGCGGTTTGCGGTGCGCAACTCGGGCGCTGTCGCGGTTTCGGAAGGCTGTGGGGATCACGGTTGCGAATACATGACCGGTGGGGTCGTCTGCGTGCTTGGCAAGACCGGGCGCAACTTTGCCGCGGGGATGAGCGGCGGCATCGCCTATGTCTATGACGAGAGCGGCAATTTCGCGCAGCTGTGCAACCAGGCACAGGTCGATCTTGAGCGCATCAACCCCGAGCGTGACGCAGAGGACGGCACCGGCCGTCCGCAGCAACGCCCGCGCAATGTCGAGGACATGGGACTGGGCGATCCGCTGCGCCACGATGCCGAGCGGCTGCGGATCCTGGTCGAGCGGCACAAGTTGCACACCGGCAGTGCGAAAGCTGCGGCGATCCTCGACGACTGGGACAACTCGCTTGGCAAGTTCGTCAAGGTGATGCCGCGCGACTACGCCCGCGCGCTCAAGCAGCTCGAAGCCGAGCGCGAGGAAGCCGCGATGGAAGCGGCGGAATAAGGGTCAGCGAGAGAACGAAATGGGCAAGGAAACTGGCTTCCTCGAACACGCGCGCCAGGATCGCACTTATGCCGATCCGGCCGAGCGGCTGCAGCACTACAAGGAATTCGTGATTCCGCACGCCGAGCCGGACCTGCGGCTGCAGGCGGCGCGGTGCATGAACTGCGGGATTCCGTATTGTCACAACGGCTGTCCGGTGAACAACCTGATCCCGGACTGGAACCACCTGACCTACGAGGGCGATTGGCGGAACGCACTCGAAGTGCTGCATTCGACTAACAACTTCCCCGAATTCACCGGGCGCATCTGCCCCGCGCCGTGCGAAGCGAGCTGCACGCTCAACATCACTGACGAGCCGGTGACCATCAAGAGCATCGAATGCGCGATCGTCGATCGTGGATGGCAGGAAGGCTGGATCACGCCGCAAGTGCCCGAGCGCAAGACAGGCAAGTCGGTCGCGGTGGTCGGCTCGGGCCCGGCCGGGCTCGCCTGCGCGCAGCAGCTGGCACGGGCGGGCCATTCGGTCACGGTGTTCGAAAAGAGCGACCGGGTCGGCGGGTTGCTGCGTTACGGCATTCCCGACTTCAAGATGGAAAAGCATCTCATCAACCGCCGCGCGGTGCAGATGGAGGCCGAAGGCGTCAGCTTCCGGACCAGCACCGAAGTAGGGGTCGACGTATCGTTCAAGTCGCTGAAGGAGAACTTCGATGCAGTGGTTCTGGCGGGCGGGGCGGAAGATGCACGGCCGTTAGCGATCCCGGGTGCAGAGCTGCCCGGAGTGCGGCTGGCGATGGAGTTCCTGACCCAGCAGAACAAGCGCAACGCGGGCGACGACGAAGTGCGCGCCGCTCCGCGCGGCTCGCTCACCGCTACCGGCAAGAAAGTGGTCGTGATCGGCGGTGGCGATACCGGCAGCGACTGTGTCGGCACGTCCAACCGACAGGGCGCGGAAAGCGTCGTCCAGCTGGAAATCATGCCGCAGCCGCCCGAAAAAGAAGACAAGCTGCTGACCTGGCCGGACTGGCCGCTCAAGCTGCGCACTTCCTCGAGCCACGAGGAAGGTGTCGCGCGCGACTGGTCGGTGCTGACCAAGCGTGTGATCGGTCAAGGCGATACCGTGACCGGGCTCGAATGCGTGCGCATCGAATGGAATGGCGGGAAAATGGAGGAAGTCGCCGGTAGCGAATTCACCATTCCGGCAGACCTGATCTTGCTGGCGATGGGTTTCCTCGGCCCGAAGAAGGCGGGGCTGCTAGAGCAGGCGGGCGTCGAATACAACCCGCGCGGCAATGTCGCTGCAAATACGCGGGATTATGCCACCAGCGAGCAGGGCGTGTTTGCTTGCGGCGACATGCGCCGCGGCCAGAGCCTGGTGGTCTGGGCGATCCGCGAAGGCCGTCAGGCGGCGCGCGCGGTCGACGAAGCGTTGATGGGCGCGAGCGAACTGCCGCGCTAAGCGGTCAATTCCCGCCTCCTGCACACGCCACGCAGGTCGCTACGCTTGGATCGTGGGCGAGCCGTCTTTCGGCGATCTCGTTTCCGCACGTAACGCACCAGCCCCATTCGCCCTCGTTGAGACGGATGAGCGCGGCTTCGATCCGCACGGCTTCGGACTTGCGGCGGCGATCCTGCGCTTGGGCCATCGCCTGTTGCTGCATCGCGTCCATCCGCGAAAGCCGCCCGACGCTGTCTTGTTGCAGCGTCACGGGCGCTCGCCCTTCCGCGCTGATGCGCGCCTCCTGCGCCAGCTGTTCGCGGCGGGCAAGCAAGGCAGCGCGGGCTTCGTCTTCCGTCATCGACACGAGCCTACACGCCCGATCAATGGCAGCAAGACCCGAGGGCGCTGATAACCTTTTGCTATCCTTGTCTGGCAACCGTCCGGATTGCCCTCTGCCCTCATTTGGGTGCATAGTGCGCAGACAAACGAGGTCGCCGATCTGCCGCTTCTGGAGGACAAGATGGCGAACGGGGAAGACGACGGCTTCTGGCCGCTCATCGAACGCATCAAATCCGGCGCAACGACCGAGGAGGTGCGCGCGCGCGCGCTCGACGCGTTTCGCAGCCTCGGGTTTGGCGCAGCCTACTTCCTTGCGCCAGTCGTTTCCGATCCTCGTATCGGTCGTTACATGGTCAACTGCGGTTTTCCGATCGAATGGGAAGATGCCTATCGCGCGGGCGACTATCTCAACGATCCTTTGCCGAGCATCGCGATCACGCGGCGCGGAGCATTCAAGTGGCATGACGAGCTTGGCGACGCGAAGCTTCGGGCGTACGAACGCGATTACATGACGCGAAGCGCAGGGCACGGGTTCGAACGAGGCATCGCAGTGCCGTGTTTCGGACCGTTCGCGCGCTGCGGGTTTATCGGTGTCGGGCTGCCATTCGAGGGTGCGCAGTTCGATATTTCGACGATGCTCAAGGTCGAGACGTCTGCGCGGGTTGCTTATCAGCGCTACCTGCGCCTGTCCGATCCATTCCCCGGGAACATGCCCAAGTTGTCGGGTCGGGAGACCGAGGTTCTCAACCTCCTGGCCCAAGGGAAGAGCAATGCGGTGATCGCGCAATTGCTCGATATCGCCGCGAGTTCGGTCGATGTCTACGTCAAGCGGATCTTTGCCAAGCTGGGCGTGGCCGACCGCACCTCGGCAGCGGTCCAGGCACTCGCACTTGGACTGGTCGTCACCGGCAAGCACCCGGGCCGCCCGCACTGAGTGCTGCGCTGCGACGGTTGCACCGCACGCGATGTCGGTCAATTGGATGACATGATTGTTGCAGTTGCATCCCCTAGGGCACTGGCAACTGCCCTTCGGGCCGCACTGCGGGCAGACGGTGCGTCGTGTGTTTCTCCCCAATTCGGCACGACGCACCGGACCCGCTACCGGCAATCCTGACTGTCTGGGCCTGGCGGCTAGTGCGCGGGATCCCAGTCGATCGCACCGCGCCCGGCTTGTTCGAGAAATGCATTCGTGCGGCTGAACGGTTTCGATCCGAAAAACCCCCTATAGGCCGATAGCGGGCTCGGGTGCGGGCTACGGATGACCAGGTGCGGGGAATCGCCCTGCAATTCCGGGATCCGCGCTGCCTTGGCCTGGGCATGGCTGCCCCACAGGACGAAGACGGTGGGGTCGCTGCGCTTCGCAACCGCCGCCACGCAGGCATCGGTAATTGCGTCCCAGCCGCGCCCGGCGTGACTGCCCGCCTTCCCGCCTTCTACGGTCAGGCTGTTGTTGAGCAGCAAGACCCCGCGCCGCGCCCATGCGGAAAGGTCGCCGTAATCGGGCGGGGCGATTCCGAGATCGCTTTCGAGTTCCTTGTAGATGTTCACGAGGCTTGGCGGCACCTGTACGCCGTCCGGAACGGCAAAGCACAGCCCCATCGCCTGGCCCGGCCCATGATACGGGTCCTGCCCGAGGATCACGACCTTGACCTTGTCCAGCGGCGTCAGTTCGAGCGCCCGCAACCTGCTGCCGCGCGGCGGGTAGATCGCTTTGCCTGCGGCTTCTTCCGCTCGCAGCCAGCCGCCCAACCGCCGCGCTTCCGGCGTTGCGAGCACCGGCTCGAGAGCGGCTTGCCAACTGTCAGGGATCTCTTCGCTCGCCATGTCCGTTCGCTACGCCCCGACGAACTGGCTCGCCAGCGCCTCTTCCCCTCTATCCCCAATCGCCCTAAGGACATCGACGATGACAGTGCATTTCCATGAAGAAGACCTGCCCGCCGGGGTTTTGGCCGGAAGCGGGCCGATCGCAGTCGATACAGAGACGATGGGCCTGGTGACTCACCGCGACCGGCTTTGCGTGGTGCAGTTGAGCGATGGCAGCGGCGATGAGCATCTTGTGCGTTTCAAGGTCGGCAGTGCGTACGATGCGCCTAACCTGAAGGCGCTGCTGGGCGATCCCGCAAGGCTCAAGCTCTATCACTTCGCCCGATTCGATCTTGCAGCGATCGAATACTATCTTGGCGTCATGGCAGCGCCGGTGTTCTGCACCAAGATCGCCAGCAAGCTGACCCGGACCTATACCGATCGGCACGGCCTCAAGAACATCGTCACCGAGCTGCTCGGCGGCGAAATTTCCAAGCAGCAGCAATCGAGCGACTGGGGCGCGCCCGAACTGAGCGAAGCGCAGCGCGACTACGCGGCATCCGATGTGCGCTACCTCCACGCCTTGCGCGACGTCCTCGCCGAACGCCTCGATCGCGAAGGGCGCAGTGAGATCGCCCAGGCGTGCTTCGACTTCCTGCCGACCCGGGCGCGGCTCGACATTGCCGGTTGGGCGGACAAGGACATCTTCAGTCACGAATGAGGGGCGCACTACCCGGAGTGCGGGACGGATGACAGTCGAAGAGCAGATCGAGACCGACGAGGCCAAGCGGCTGCGCAACGCGCGCCAGCACTTCGCCGCGCCCGGTGGATCGCACGATCGGCTAGTGACTTTTCTGGGCAAGGCGCTCCCTATGGCGGTGGGCATGGTGGCGGCGCTGATGGTTATCACGCCGCTCAGCCCGCGTGGCGAAGTCAGCTTCCTGCTCGACAAGAACAAGGTTGCGATGATCAACGAGCGGTTGCGGCTCAGCAACGCGATGTATCGCGGGCAGGACAATCGCGGGCGGCCGTTTTCGCTTACTGCCGCGAGTGCAGTGCAGCGTTCGAGCGAAGAAGGCATCGTGCGGATGAGCCAGATCGTCGGACGCATCTTGCTGACGGACGGTCCAGCGCAGATTTCCGCGCCCGCCGGGCAATACGATATCCGCAGCGAAGTCGTCACCGTGGACGGTGCTATCCGGGTGTTCGCAGCCGATGGCTACAAGCTCGTCGCGAGCGGGGTCTCGCTCAACCTGCCCGAGCGAATCCTGGTCGGCAACGACGGGGTCTCGGGCGAAGTTCCCGCCGGGACTTTTTCGGCGGACCGCCTCATCGCCAACCTCGCCGAACGCACGATCACGCTCGACGGCAATGCGCGCCTGCGCATGATTCCCGGCAAACTCGAGGTGCCAACACCATGAACGACCGTATTTCCCCGCACCTGCTAACCGCCGCACGCCACGCTACGCTGGGATTCGTGCTTACTTGCGTGGCGATGGCCGGCATCCAGGCCGGTGCGCAAGCGATCGCCGGACATAATTCGGATGCCCCGGTGAACTATGCGGCCGACCGGATCGAACTGCAGGACAAGCAGAACCGCGTGCTGCTGACCGGCAATGTCGACATCACCCAGGCCGGGCTCGAGCTGCACGCAGCGCGCACGATCATCAACTATACCAATCAGGGATCGCTCAAGATCCAGCGGATCATGGCAACTGGCGGGGTTACCGTGAGGCGTGGCAATGAGCGGGCCAGTGGCGATGTCGCAGTATACGATTTCGATCGGCAGATCATCACGATGGCCGGCGGAGTCCAGCTCAATCGGGGAAGCGATGCACTGAGCGGCGGGCGGCTGGTAATCGATCTGAGGAGCGGGGTTTCGAGTGTCGATGGTAATGCCAGCGGTTCGGCGCCGGTCGGCGGCGGAAATACTTCTACAGATGGCGGGCGGGTGACCGGATCGTTTTCGGTCCCGAAAAGCAAGACGAGCGACAACTCGACCGAGCATCAATAGCCTCGCGTCAATACGCGCGTGGGTGCAGGAGCACCCTGAAGGTGCGCAGGACGATCAGCATGTCGCGCCAGATCGTCCACCCGCGAATATATTCAAGATCAGCGGTAAGCCTGTCGGAAAGGTCCGCTTCCGCGTCCGTCGCGCCGCGCAGGCCGCGCACCTGGGCGAGGCCGGTCATCCCCGGCTTGAGCGCATGGCGCTGCCAATAGGCGCGGTCGACTTCCCAGAACAGTTTTTCTCCCGCGTGCGATCCGAGCGCGTGCGGCCGCGGCCCGACGATACTCATATCGCCGCGTAACACGTTTAAAAGTTGAGGCACTTCGTCGATGCTTGTGCGGCGAATGAATCGCCCGATCCAGGTGACCCTGGCATCGTCTCGTGATGCCGAAACGCTCCCGTCTTCACCGCTGGCGGTCACTTTCATCGAGCGAAACTTGTACAAATCGAAGAAGCGATTGCGCCGACCCAGCCGCTGCTGGACGAACAAGACCGACCCGCCGTCGGTAAGCTTGATGAGCGCGGCAACCACGATCATCGGCACCGCCAAGAGCGGCAACAGGGTGATTGCCAGAGCCAGGTCGAATGCGCGCTTGATCGCGCGTTGCTGCAGGCCCAGTGGGCCGGAGGAGACGACCAGCGCAGTGCATTCGGGTGTGACCGAGAGGCCGATCGGCTCGAGGTCGGCGACCTGGTCAGTCACGATTTCCCCCCACGCCCCGGCGGCACGCAGCACGAACGCCCAGTCGAGCCGCGCGGACAACGGGCAACTGACGATCACCCGGTCGACATTCAACAGTAGCTGGCCGATGCGGTCGAGTGCGTGCGGATCGTCGCGATCGGGCGCCAACCCAAGCGCCCCGGCATCGATCCGATGGGCGTGGTCGATCTTCGCTGGCGGGCCACCGGCGTCGATCAGCAGGACATTTGACGCCCGTCCACCCCACTTGGCGGCGACCCAACGGGCCATTGCCAGCCGGATCGTCACGATCCCTGCCGCGGTCAGGACAAAGCCGCCCACTGAGACCACGCGGGAGAAATCCGCGGTCGACTTGGCGAGGAACCAGATCGTCAGCAGCAGGATCGCTGCCAGGACAAGCGCAATGAGAGCCCTGCGGATGGCGAATGCCAGATTCTCAAGCGCCTTGAGTGAATAGGCGCGCTCATACAGCGCCAGCGTCAGGTAGATCGGGAGCAGCAAGTCCGCTTGCGCCAATGCAGTCCGCACCGGCTGCCAGTCGAGATAGGCGATGCCGACGAGCGTAAATGCGCCAAACATGGCCGCGACATCGGCCAGCATGATCACGATGTAGGCCCGCAGGCGACGTCGCTCGACCGATGCGATCGGAACCGCGATCGTAGCTTGTCTCTCAGGTCTTCCCGCGTCCATCATTTTCTGGCGGCACCGCTTGGCGATGCCGCGGCGATCCTCATTGTGGTTATGTGCCGATTTACCCTAGGCAATTTGCGCAGGCGATTGAAGTGGTTAGTGTGCGGCTTTGCGTCCGGTCATGGCAATCCCGGCAAGTGCCTGTGCCAGCAGGGTTTCCCCGGCGGCATTGTTCGCGAGCAGTTCGCGGTGCAGTTCGACCAGCCGCGCGACCAGCCGGTCGAGCCGCTTGCCGCGCCAGATCGACAACTGATCGGCCAGGTCGGGCACGTCCTTGAAGAACACGCGCCGGGCCTTGCTTTCGCCCTGCACGAAATTGCGCGGGTTCTGGCCCGGACCCATGCGCGCATCGAGCTGGGCAAGCTGTGCAGCGCGGCGTTCGAACGCCAGCAGCAGTCCGACCGGGTTGAGCCCAAGCTCGCGCATCCGGTGAAGTTCACCTGCAAGCTGCGCCGTCTTCCCTGACAGGACCGCGTTGACCAGCGGCATGAACCCGTCTTCCTCGGTACGCGCGCCCACCGCATCGAGCGCTTCGGCATCGACCGTCGCGGGTGCTTCGGGAGTGGCGTCGAGATAGAGCGCCAGCTTGGCGACTTCCGACTGGGCGAGCAGCACGTCGAGCCCGGTGGCTCGCGCGATCCGCTCCGCCATCGGGCCGCTGAGGCGCAGGCCTGCTTCGTCTCCCATCGTGCGGACTGCGTCGCGCACTTGCGCCAGGTCTGGCGGCCAGAACATTGCCACCAGCGCATCGTCTCGCTTCTCGAGCAGCTTGGCGGTACGCGCCTTGTCGGTCGCCGAAGTTGCGACGATCAGCACGGCACAAGGGTCGCCCTCGCCCGCGTCGATCGCGGCGAGCAGGTTGGCAACCGCGTCGTGCGCTTCGTCGCCGGTTGCGCGCACGAAAATGTGGCGACTGCCCGCAAACAGCGAAGTCGAGCGGGCCTCGTCGTCGAGCAGGACCGGGTCGCGCCTCAGGTCGCCGCCAGCCAGTTCGACCCGTTCGCCCGGATTCTCGATCATCGCGGCGATGCGCTGCGCTGCGGCGTTGGCGCCGGCTTCGTCGGGCCCGCAGAAGAAGAAGACGCGCGCGCTGCGGGCGGCACGCGGGGCCATGCTGGCGAAGTCGCGCTGGGTCGCCTTCACTTCTGTTCGCGCAAGGTGAGCGCGACCTGCGTAACGATCTTGTCGGCGACGACCTTGGTCAGGTTCTCGAGCGCGGTTTGTTCGGCGGCAATCGTGGCGTATTCGCTCGACACTACGTCGATACCGGCGTCCGAGCCCGACGTCGCGTCAAGCAGGATCTGCCCCGTATCGAGGCTGACGAGCTGGTAACGCGCGCGCAGCGTGCGGCGTTCGCGGCCGACCGTGCCGTCGCTCAGCACGCCGAGCCCTTCGAGCTGATCGTCGAGCCGGACGACCAGTTTGTAGCGCGGCGTCGAGCTTCCGCCGGCATCGAGCCGATCGGTCAGCGCATTGCGCATCAACCAGCCCGATTGGCCTTCGATCGGCGGGACTTCGACTGCCGCCATCCCGCGCGCGACAGTGCCGCTGCCGCCCCCGGCGTACATCGGCTGCAACCCGCACGCCGAAAGGCCCATCGCCAGCGCTCCCGCGGCGAGGAGGCGCGCCAGCGCTGTCATGCGACGATGTTGACCAACCTGTCGGGCACTACGATCACCTTGCGCACTTCCGCTCCGTCGAGCGAACGCTGGACTTTCTCGCTGGCGAGCGCAAGCGCCTCCAACTCGGCCTTGTCGAGACCCTTGGCCACGGTCAGCGTGTCGCGCAGCTTGCCCTTGACCTGCACCGCGATGGTCACTTCGTCATCGACCAGCATAGCGGGATCAACCGGAGGCCAAGTCGATTCGGCAACCAGTTGCGACGAAATTCGGTCTCCCAGAACTTCCCGCATCGATTCTGCCAGATGGGGCATCATCGGCGAAATGAGGCGCGGCAGGATCGCGATTGCGGCCATCTGCTCTGCACACGGGTGTGACTTTTCGATGGCGTTCACGAACTCATAGATCTTCGCGACCGCCTTGTTGAACTGAAGCGCCTCGATATCGGTGCCAACACCAGCGATCGTGCGATGAGCCAGTCTTTTGAGACCAGGATTAGCCGGCGCGTCGACGTCACATTGGGGATCGTTCGCAACCACTCGCCACAATCGCTGGACGAACCGCCCGCACCCTTCGATCCCGGCTTCCGACCACGGCAGGTCGCGTTCGGGCGGGCTGTCGCTGAGCATGAACCAGCGCACTGCGTCGGCGCCATACTGGGCGACGATCGCATCGGGGTCGACGACGTTCTTCTTCGACTTCGACATCTTCACGACCTTGCCGACCGTCACCGGCTTGCCGTCAGCCTTCAATGTCGCGCCGTTGCCTGTGCGCTCGACTTCTTCAGGCCCGAACCACACTTCGCGATCGCCTTCTCGGCGCGAATAGGTCTCGTGCGTCACCATCCCCTGCGTAAACAGGCTGGCAAACGGCTCGGCAAAATCGAGCATGCCGATATGCTGGAGCGCGCGGGTCCAGAAGCGGGCGTAGAGCAAGTGCAGGATCGCGTGCTCGATCCCGCCGATATACTGTTCGACAGGCAACCACTTGGCGACTTCGGCCTTGTCGAACGGTTTGTCCGCCGGCTGGCTGGCAAAGCGCAGGAAGTACCAGCTCGAATTGATGAAAGTGTCGAGCGTGTCGGTTTCGCGTGTCGCCTTGCCGCCGCACTGAGGGCAATCGACGTGCTTCCACGTCGGGTGGCGTTCTAGCGGGTTGCCCGGCGTCTGGAAGTCGACGTCTTCGGGCAGTTCGACCGGCAGCTGGCTTTCCGGCACCGGGACGATCCCGCATGCATCGCAGTGGATGAACGGGATCGGCGTGCCCCAGTAACGCTGGCGCGAAACGCCCCAGTCGCGCAGCCGCCACACGGTCTGGCCTTCGCCCCACCCTTCTGCCTCGGCGCGGGCGATGACCGCGGCGATCGCGACAGCCACACCCATCCCGTCGAGGAAATCCGAATGGACCAGTACCCCGTCGCCCGCTTCGGCTTCGCCGACGAACGGCGCATCGGCCTCTTCGAGGCTCTTGGCGACGACGCGCTCGATCGGCAGTTCGTACTTGGTGGCGAATTCGAAGTCGCGCTGGTCGTGTCCCGGCACGCCCATCACCGCGCCGGTGCCGTAGTCCATCAAGACGAAGTTGGCGATGAACACCGGCAGGTATTTGCCGGTGAACGGGTGCAGCGCACCAATCCCGGTGTCGAACCCGAGTTTTTCGGCGGTTTCGAGTGCCGCTGCGGTGGTCGCGCCGCGCTTGCACTGTTCGACGAACTTGGCGGCATCGCAATTGCTTGCGGCAACCTGCTGCGCGATCGGGTGGTCGGGCGCAACCGCGACGAAGCTGGCGCCGAAGATCGTGTCGGGCCGGGTGGTGTAGGCCTCGACCTCGCCGCCATCTGACAACGCAAAGCGAAACTGCAGGCCCTGGCTCTTGCCGATCCAGTTTTCCTGCATCAGGCGCACCTTGTCGGGCCATTTGTCGAGACCCGCCAACCCGTCGAGCAAATCTTCTGCGAACTGGGTGATCTTGAGGAACCACTGCGAAAGCTTGCGCTTTTCGACCTCCGCGCCCGAGCGCCAACCCTTGCCGTCGATCACCTGCTCGTTGGCGAGCACGGTCATGTCGACCGGGTCCCAGTTGACCTCGCTTTCCTTGCGGTAGACCAGCCCTGCTTCGTAGAGCTTGAGGAACAGCGCCTGTTCGTGGCCGTAGTATTCGGGGTCGCAGGTAGCGAGCTCGCGGCTCCAGTCGAGCGCGAAGCCGAGGCGCTTCAGCTGCGCCTTCATGTTGGCGATGTTGGCCCGCGTCCAGCCGTCGGGGTGGACGCCCTTCTCCATCGCTGCGTTCTCGGCCGGCATCCCGAATGCGTCCCACCCCATCGGGTGGAGCACTTCGTGCCCGCGCATTTTCTTGTAGCGCGCCAGAACGTCGCCCATCGTGTAGTTGCGCACATGGCCGATATGGATGCGCCCCGATGGATAGGGGAACATCTCGAGCACGTAGCTCTTGGGCTTGTTGCTGCCAGAGTCGGCGGTGAAGTTGCCCGCTTCATCCCAGGCGCGCTGCCAGCGCCCGTCCGCCGCAGACGGATCGAAACGCTGATCGGTCATGGGAAAAACTCCGTTCCGGTCAGCCCGCGATCGCCTGGCGGCGCAGGTCGCGCGCCTTGGTGAGGATTATATCCTCGAGGCGCTGCACCGTCGCGGCCTGCACCGGGGCGTCGACCCAGGTGCCGTTCTGCTTCACTTCGCGGCTGGCGGCGACCCGCAGCGCATCGGCGCGCAGGTCCTGGTCGAGGATCGATACAGTGACCTTCACGCGCTCGTTGGGGTCGCGCGGGTTCGAATACCAGTCGGTAACGATCACGCCGCCCGAACTGTCGGCCTGAAGCAATGGCGCAAAGCTGACCGTTTCGAGCGCCGCGCGCCAGAGGTACGAATTGACCCCGATGGTCGTAACGTTGGCGGCCGCGAGATCGGCCTTGGGCCGCGAATGGCCGCCGCAAGCGGCAAGCGTAGCGATCGCGGCGACAGCCAACGTGGCGCGGGCGATGCGGAGGCGGTTCGAAGTGACGGTCATATTGGGGGTCGGTTATCCTCGAAAGTGTCCAAGCGAGCCTCTAGAGCGCGTGGCCCCGGCAGGCAAGGTGCTCGCGCGGCAAATGCACCGCCGGGCCGTGAACGCGGGCTGAATTGGCCGCAGCCGCGCGTTTTGTGGACCGGGTGCAACACTCGCGCGGCCAATTTGTCTCAAGCATGCTAATCGATTGGAAATATTGCTCGGGGGGGCATAAGTCTGGCATATTGTTTCATGGCTTCGAGTCGCTAGCGTTTGCGAGCGGTCGTTGTCAGGTCGGGTTCAGGTGGAAGGGGCAATAGATTCGCCTGCCATCTGGCGAACAGGAGGTTGACGGGCAGTCGTGGCGTTGCAGGGCACCAGCATCGCATCGCAAAGGATCGGTCAGCGCGTGCGTAAGTTCGTGCCCCGCCTGTTTGCGGCTGGTTCTGCCATTGCGCTGGCGGTCCCGAGCGCCGGGCTGGCGGTAACCGCAACAAGCATGCCGCGTTCAGTGCTTGCGGCAATCGCCCCGTTCACACCGGCCAATGGCGACCCGGAAATTTCGCGCGAACTGGCGGCGCAGGTCGCGGCTCGCGGGCGGACAATCCGCTTCACGCCGGCCGGCTCGATCGGCCCCGATGCGCGGACCATGACGGTGGCGGTGCGAATCGACGATTCGACGGCCAGGGCAATTTCCGTACGTTCCGCAATCGCTGCGGCGCAAGCCGAAGCGGGCCTCGGCACATCGATCGCCAGCATCGCTCCGACCCGCTACAATCTCGGAATCGCGCGCGGTTACCAGAGCTTTGCCAAGCCCGACACGGTCAAGCTCGACTTGCCCGATGCCCAGATGCCCGATCTTGCCAGCTTCCAGCCGAGCGAAGGGGCAAAGAGTGCGCCGGGCCGTCTCCAGCCGCGCATTTCGCTCGAGCAGGACAGCAACCTCGGTCGCGCGCCGCGCACGCTCGAAGGTGCGGGGCAGCAGACCGTCGATCTCGGCGGCGCGTTCCGCCTGTCGCGCAACCTCAATGTGACCGCCGGCGTGCGCCTGCAGCAGGACCGCGATCGCCTCGCGCCGCTGACCGATTCGGTACAGGACAGCAAGGCGGTCTACGTCGGGACCCAGTTCCGCTTCTGATCGCGCACGAGCGGGATTCCGCTCTTCCTCGCACGAAATTCCCGTAAATTCGTATGAATTGCCGCGCGTTTCGCGGCGTTTCGCTTTGCCCGCGCGATGGCTTGGCCTAATCAGGCTTCAGGAGAGTCCGGACAACCTGAAGAGGCAGGGGATCAGTTATGACACGCGTTGCAATCGTGACCGGGGGAACCCGGGGTATCGGAGAGGCGATCAGCCTCGCGCTCAAGGCGCAGGGGCGGACAGTCGTCGCCAACTATGCAGGCAACGATGCCAAAGCGCAGGCTTTTGCGGACGAGTACGGCATCAAGGTGGCCAAGTGGGACGTGGGCGATCACGAAGCCTGTATCGAAGGCTGCAAGCAGGTCGCCGCCGATGTCGGCGAGATCGATATCGTCGTTAACAACGCGGGCATTACCCGTGACGGCACACTGCACAAGATGAGCTTCGACGACTGGAACGACGTGATGCGGGTCAACCTCGGCGGGTGTTTCAATATGGCCAAGGCGTGCTTCCCGGGGATGCGCGAGCGCGGCTGGGGCCGGATCGTCAACATCGGTTCGATCAACGGCCAGGCCGGGCAATACGGCCAGGTCAACTATGCTGCGGCGAAGAGCGGGATCCACGGTTTCACCAAGGCGCTGGCGCAGGAAGGTGCAAGGTTCGGGGTGACGGTCAATGCGATCGCGCCGGGCTATATCGACACCGACATGGTCGCTGCCGTGCCCGAACCGGTGCTGGAGAAGATCGTCGCCAAGATCCCGGTGGGCCGGCTTGGCCATGCCGGCGAGATCGCGCGCGGGGTAGCCTTCCTGACCAGCGACGAGGGCGGCTTCGTCACCGGGTCGACGATGAGCATCAATGGCGGCCAGCATATGTATTGATCTTTTGCCGCGACCACTGTCTTGAGCGTCGCACAAGACAGGTCGTAAACATGGTCGGGCAATGATCCGCGCAAAATTGGCTAGAATTCTGGCGGTGGCGGCAGTCCGTCAGCGGCGCATCCTGCGCCAGAGCGAGCTTGCCTTCATTGCGCTTGCAGCACTGGTCGGCATCGGCGCAGGGCTGCTTACGCTGACACAGCAGTTCCTTGCTCACGGGATGCAACACATCCTCTACGGCATTGAAGAGAACCGGCTCAGCGCACTCGCTTCGATCGAGCATCCCTGGCGGTTGCTTGCCTTGCCGCTGGGCGGGCTTTCGCTCGTGCTGGTCGCCTTCCTGTTGCGCGGGCGCCGCGCACCGATCGACGTAGTCGAAGCGAATGCGCTTCACGGCGGACGCATCCCGTGGCGCGACAACCTCGTGGTCGCGCTCCAGACGATCCTGTCGAACGGCACTGGTGCGTCGGTCGGCCTCGAGGCGGCTTATGCGCAGATGGGCGGCGGACTCGGCTCGGTGGTCGGCCAGTGGCTGCACTTGCGCCGCAACGACTTGCGCACGCTGCTCGGCGCCGGTGCCGGCGCAGCGATCGGAGCGGCATTCGGTGCCCCGCTGACCGGCGCGTTCTACGCGTTCGAAATCGTCATCGGCACGTACGTTCCGGCTGCGATTGCCCCGGTCGTTGCCGCTTCGCTCACCGCGACGGTCGCTGCGCGGATGTTGGGAGTGGAACCCTACCTGATCGCGACCAGCGCATCGCATCCGCTGACGTTCGAGTATTACATCGCCTACGGTGTTCTCGGCCTGCTCTGCGCAGGGCTCGGCATCGTGATCATGCGCCTGGTGACCGCCGCGGAGATGGCCGTGCAGGGCATGAAATGGCTCGGCCGGTGGAAGCCGCTGGTAGGTGGACTTTTGTTGATGCCGATCGCCTATATCTCTCCGCAAGCGCTTTCTTCGGGGCACGGGGCGCTGCATCTCGATCTGTTGCTGCTGCCCGCGATATCGGTCTTGCTGGTGATCGTTGTGTGCAAGATTGCCGCGTCGGTCATTTCGCTTAGCTTCGGTTTTCGTGGAGGCCTGTTCTTCGCATCGCTTTTCCTCGGTTCGGTGGTCGGCCAGCTGTTCGCCCAGTCGGTCAATCTCATGGGGCTCGGCTTTACGCTCGATCCGGTCGATTCGGCGCTTGTGGGAATGGCCGGTCTCAGCGTGTCGATCGTCGGCGGGCCGATGACGCTGGCGATGTTGACGCTGGAGATCACGCATAACTTTGCCCTTACCGGCATTGTCCTGACTGCTGCGATCCTCTCGACGGCGACGACGCGCGAAACATTCGGCTATTCGTTTTCGACCTGGCGACTGCACTTGCGCGGATCGGCAGTTCGCAGTGCGCGCGATATCGGCTGGGCGATTTCGCTCACCGCCGGGCGGGTCATGCGGCGCGACTGGGTGTCGATCGACCAGACCGCCAAAGTGCGCGAATTTCGTCGCCGCGTGCCGCTCGGCTCGGCCAGCAAGGCGATCCTGGTCGACAAGCAGGGGCAATATGCCGGGATCGTGTCGACCGCGACCGCGCACCGCGAAGACGTCGCGCCCGATGCCTGGCTTGCATCGATCAGCACCCTGGAGGATGTCGCGCTGTCGCCGGCCACGCAGATCGGCGAGGTGCTGCGAATATTCGATGCCAATTCGGCCGACGAACTGGCGGTGGTCGATGCCAACCGCAAGGTGATCGGGGTGGTAACCGAAAAATACGCTCGCCGCCGCTATGCCGAAGAGATCGAGCTCAGCCAGCGCCAGTTGTTCGGCGAAAGCTGAGGCTGCGGCGCCTCAACCCGCGCCCAGAATAATGGCCTTCACCATCATTGCCAAACCAGCGAGGCTGACCAGCCAGACCGCCGAGCGCAGCAGGATCACGCCGCTGACATAGGCTGGCACGTAGAGTACGCGGGCGACGAGAAACAGCCACGCGCCTTTCAGGGCCAACCCCTGGTCGACCCGCAGCACCATCGAGAGTAGCGCGAGCGCAATGAATGCGGGCAGGGCTTCGCGCAGGTTGTCTTTCGCGCGCCCCAGCCTCCCCGCAATCACGCCCGGCTCGGGGATGTGATCGCGATTGCCGACGATTGCGCGCATGTCGAAGCGGTAGAGCGTGGTTTCCTGCAGGAACAACTGAACCGCGTAGAGTGCGAGGACGAGCAGGATTACGGTCGCCATGCGAGACCTCCCTTCAGGCTGCCGAGACCTTTAGCGGCAGCGTCTTCAACCCGCCGACGAAGGTCGAATTCGAACGCTTCGCTTCGCCGGCGAGCTCGACCGTTTCGATCCGGTCGAGCAGTTCCTCGAAAAGAATGCGCATCTCCAGCCGCGCGAGGTGGAGGCCGAGACACTGGTGCGCGCCCGCGCCGAACGCCAGGTGGCGATTGGGGCTGCGTGCGGCATCGAACCGGCGTGGATCGTCGAATTGTGCGGGGTCATGGTTGGCCGCGACGTAGTTGATCATCAGCCAGTCGCCCTTGGCGATCGGCTGGCCCGCAATTTCGGTGTCCTCGGCAGCGGTGCGCATGAAGTGTTGCACGGGGCTGGTCCAGCGGATCGCTTCCTCGACGATCCCTGCCAGCAATGACCGGTTGGCCTTGACCCGTGCCCACTGGTCCGGATCCTGCGCCAGCGCCAGCATCGCGCCTGCCGTGCTCGCCGAGGTGGTATCGTGCCCGGCGGCGGCGACGATGATGTAGTAACCCATCATGTCACGGTCGCCCAGCGGTTCGCCGTCGATGGTGGCGTTGGCGATCGTGCTCGCGACATCGCCGGTCGGGTGCGCGCGCTTCTCGGCGGTCAACTTGGCGAAATAGGCCTCGAAGTCCCTCACTGCGCCGGCGACGATCTGGGTAATAACTTCGGGGCTGAGATCCTTCATGCCCGACTGGTTGAGGTCTTCGTCCTGCCCACCGAACATCTGCTGGGTAAGCATCAGCATTCGCGGCTCGTCCTCCTCGGGCACGCCAAGGATCTGCATGACGACATGGAGCGGATAGGGCGCAGCGACCAGCTTGCAGAAATCGACCGTTTCGCTGCCGTCTCCGGATGCCGCCAGCAACCGATCCACCGCGCCTTTTGCGATGGCGCGGACTTCGTGCTCGATCGTGTGCAGGTTCTTTGGCATGAACCAGTCCTGCGTCAGCTTGCGGTATTTCATGTGGATCGGCGCATCGAGGGTCACCAGGCTGGAGACCATGTGCTCGCTCCCGCCGGTGAACGCCTTGGCGAACTCGATCCCGTCGGTCAGGCTGAAGACAACCGTGTGCGGGTTGTTGAGGAAAGTCGCGTTGTCCTTCGATACCCGCATCACGTCGTCGTAGCGGGTGAGCAGCCAGAACGGAGGGAACACGCCCGGCTCGTCGGGCTCGATCCGTGCGACCGGCTGGTTCTCGCGCAACCAGTCGAAAGTATCGAGCAAGTGCTCCCATTCTCCGTATGATCTGGGGTCGATCACTTCGCGAGCGATTTCGGGCGATGCGAGCGGGGTTGCGGTGCTGGCCATGATCAGGCTCCCTGTGCTCCGGCGGCCCTGGCGGCGTATTCGTCGCGCAGTTCACGCTTGTAGAGCTTGCCGTTGGCTTCGCGCGGCAGGTCGGGTCGGAAATCGAACTGCTTGGGCATCTTGATGCGCGCAAGGTTGGGGGCGAGGAACTCGCGCAGCTCGGCCTCAAGCGCTTCACCGGCGTCCGCCATGTCGACCGGCTGGACCACCGCGACCACCCGTTCGCCGAAATCGGGATCGGGCGCACCGATCACCGCTGCATCCATCACCTTGTCGTGTGTCACCAGCAGGTTCTCGATTTCCTGCGGGTAGATATTGACCCCACCCGAGATGATCATGTGGCTCTTGCGGTCGGTGAGGTAGAGGAAGCCGTCTTCGTCGACATGGCCGATGTCGCCCAGCGTCATCCAGCCGTTGGCGTGCATCGCCTCGGCGGTCTTGGTCGGATCGTTGTGATAGGTCGGCAGGATATCGTTCTCGAAATAGAGCAGGCCGTCTGACCCGGCGGGCAGTTCCTCGCCGTCCGGGCCGCACACATGCAGCGTGCCATGCAGCGCCCGACCGACGCTGCCAGGATGCGCGAGCCAGTCCTTGCTGCCGATCATGGTCATGCCGATGCCTTCGGATCCGGCGTAATATTCGATGATGATCGGCCCCCACCATTCGATCATCGCGTGCTTGACCGGAACCGGGCACGGCGCGGCAGCGTGGATCGCGCATTGGTGGCTCGACAGGTCGTAGCGCGTGCGTTCCCGCTCATCGAGTTTGAGCATGCGCACGAAATGGGTCGGGACCCATTGGCTGTCGGTCACTTTATGTTTCTCGATTGCCGCCAACGCGCCTTCGGGAGTGAATTTCTCCATCACGACGACCGTCCCGCCCAGCCGGTGGACGGTGGTGCACCACGCCAGCGGCGCGGCATGATAGAGCGGCGCGGGCGAGAGGTAGACCATCTCGCCATCGGCGGGCATCCCCGCCCCCATCACTGCAAGGCCGACAAGGGCGGTAGGCTCGGCAATGTTGTCGCTCGGCGGAGGGGCGGGCTTGACCCCTTTGGGGCGCCCGGTCGTGCCCGAGCTGTAGAGCATGTAAGCGCCGGGATACTGGTCGGGGATGGGCGTCGCGGGCTGAGCTGCCAGCGCGTCGGCGAAATCCTCCGCACCGCTGCCGTCGAGGATCATTTGGTTGCAGTCCGGCAGTTCGCTGCGCAGCGCTTCGCTGATTTCGGCAAACTTGGCGGTGGTGATCAGCGTACGCGATCCCGAATCCTGCAGGATATAGGCGACTTCCGGGGCAGTCAGGCGCGTCGAGATCGGCACCATCATCGTGCCCGCGCGCTGCGACCCCCAGACCAGTTGGAGATACAGCGCGTTGTTTTCCATCAGCACCCCGAAGGCGTCGCCTTTCTGGAACCCGTTGACCCTGAGCCAGTGCGCGAAGCGGTTGGCTGTGGCGTCCATCTCGGCATAGGTGACGGTCTCGCCGCTTCCGGCCATGATGATGGCGGGGCGATCGGCGCGTTCCTGTGCGTGGACGACTGGGTGCATCGGCAACTCTCCTGTGCGACTCCGCTTGGCGGAGTTCCTTGCGGCACAGGTTAGTTGCACAAAGCAACCGGGCAAGCAAAAAGGCGGCGGGATCGCTCCCTGCCGCCTTTTAATCGGACCTCGCGGTCAGATCAGTTGTCGTCGAGCGGGGTATCGTTGAGCGCGGCAAGCAGGATCCCGCGCTGCGCCGGGGTTTCGACCATGTAGGGCGCGGGGTTTACCGCTTGCCCGTCGACCCGCACTTCATAGTGCAGGTGCGGCCCGGTCGAACGACCGGTGCTGCCGACGTAGCCGATCACTTCACCTTTCTTGACGTGCTCGCCCTCGGCAACCGCCAACCGCGACATGTGCGCATAACGGGTTTCAAGGTTCGCCCCGTGGTCGATTGCGACAAATAGTCCGTAGCTGGAAAAGCGGTCGGCTCGCTCGACCACGCCGTCGGCGGTTGCATGGACAGGGGTCCCCACCGGGGCAGCGAGGTCGATGCCCTTGTGCTTGCGTAGACCGCCGAGCACCGGATGCTCGCGCATCCCGAAATTGCTCGTGGTGCGCGCACTGTCGACCGGCATTTGCGACGGGATAGAGACGCTGGTGCTAGTGACCGGGGGAACCGATGGGCCGTTCTGGTCGAGCGATTGCCACGAAGTGAACAGCTGCTTGAACTGCTCGTCGCCGCCGGAAATCGAAGCAGCCTTGGCCTCGCGGACTGGCGCAGTGATATCGGTTGCTGCCGCGCTGGAAGCGGCGAGCGCTGGGCTCATTCCCATCGTGAAGAAAGCACCAACTGCGGCGCACACCGCCATGGCTTTGCGATCGAAGCTGATAGCGACCAAGAGTTCCGTCCTTGTCTTTTTCAGCCAGGCGCATGGCGCTCGGCAACTTACCCGAAGAGCCCTGCAACGAACCGGTTCGTCCGCTGCGCGAAAATTATTCGAGACTATACGGAACCCCCCGCCGTCTCTTCGATTGTGAGTAAACCGGCGAAACTTTTACGAAGCAAGTTCGGCGCAGGCGGGGAGCGATAAACCGGCTGACGAACGCGCTGAGTCGTTGAACGGAGGCTTAAGCCCGCCGCGGAAATGCTTCCTGACCAGCGAAATCCAGAGGGTTTCGGGTGATTCCCCGCGCCTATTCGCGATTATTGCGAAATGCCTTGCCCCGATCGCCACATGGCGAATCTCGTCGTCAAGGATTCGCTCGAGGATTCGCGCGCCGTTCTCGTCGCCATGAGCACGCACCCGGTCGCGGGTTGCCGGCGTGACGTCAAGGCCGCGTGCCTCCAGCACCATCGGCACAATCGCCAGCCGCGCAGTGACATCATGCGCGGTATCTTCGGCCGCTTGCCATAGCCCGTCATGCGCAGGCAACGCCCCATAGTGGCTACCGAGTGAACGCAGCTTGCGATCAAGTAGCGCGAAATGCATCGCTTCGTCGGCGGCAACGGCAAGAAAGTCGCTGACGAACTCCGCCCCCATTTCTTCGCCGAACCGCCCTGCCATGTCGAGCGCCAGGTCGATGGCGACGAATTCGATATGTGCGAGGGCGTGCCACAGCGCGATCCGCGCCCGCTCCGACCCGCCGCGTCCACGCTTGGGCATCCGGTTGGGTGGCAGGAGCTCCGGCGCTGCCGGTCGCGCAGGGCGATCGGGCATCGCCTGTCCGAACGCGAATGCCAGCCGCCCGCGCCGCCAGTTGCGCGCTACCTCGCGGGCGGCGAAGACCTTCGCGTGCGGGTCTGCGGTCAGCAGCGCGGCGCGGATCGCTTCGCAAACGGTGGTGCGATCGGCTTTCACAGCGCCTTGGCGGCCGCGAGCACTTCCTCGGCGTGGCCCTTCACGCGCACCTTGCTCCAGATCTGTGCGATCCTGCCGTCGGCATCGAGCAGGTAGGTGCTGCGGATCATGCCCATGTAGGTGCGCCCGTAGTTCTTCTTCTCGCCCCATACGCCTAGTGCGTCGGACAGCCCGCCCTCCTCTGCATCGGTCGCGAGCGGTGCGGTCAGGCCCTGCTTGGCGATGAAGTTGCGGTGTTTCTGGGGCGAATCCTTGCTCACGCCGAGCAGGGCGACCCCGGCCTTCTCGAACTCGCTCGACAGCGCGGAGAAATCCTTCGCCTCGACGGTGCACCCGGGGGTGTTGTCCTTCGGGTAGAACCAGATCACTGCCTTGCGGCCCTTGAAATCGGACGGCTTCACGGTGCCACCATCGGGGGTTTCCATCGCGATATCGGGCATCGTGTCGCCCACTTGCGGGGTGCTCATTTCGGGTGTGTCTCCAGTTTTTCGCCGAACGAATCGGCCCATGCTGCGGCGACTTCCTGCCGCGCCTCATCGAACGAACGCAAGAGCGCGGGGAAATCGGGTTGGCCGCACGCTTCGGCCAGGGCCTGGGCCGCATCGGGGCCGGGCTCGGCAAGATCGGGCGCGAGCAACCTGCCTGCCACCAGCAGCCGGGTCATCAGGCGACGCGCTTCGATCAGCGATGCGGGCAGCAGTCCGGATTCGACCAGCGTGTCCACCGCACCGCCCAACCGCGGCGTGAACGCGATCCGCTCGCGCAGCTGCAGGTAGTGAATCAGGAACTCGAGATCGACCAGTCCGCCGCGCGCCAGTTTCGCGTCGAGTGGACCCTTGGGCGGTTTGTGCGCGGCCATTTCGGCGCGCATCCGCAGCACGTCGGCCTTGAGTACTTCGGGATCGCGCTCCTGCTGCACGACACTGTCGACAATGCCCTGCAATTCAGCCCTTGCTGCGTCCGACCCGGTAAGCGGGCGGGCGCGGGTGAGCGCCATGTGCTCCCACGTCCAGGCATCTTCGTGCTGGTACTTGGCGAAACTGTCGAAGCTGACCGCCAGCGGCCCCTGCGCACCTTGCGGGCGCAGCCGGGTATCGACGTCGTAGAGCGCCCCTTCGGCGGTCGGGACCGACAGTGCCGCGCTCACCCGTTGCGCCAGTCGGTTGAAATAGAGCGTTACCCCAATCGGGCGCGGGCCATCGGATTCGCCTTCGAAGTCGCCCGAGAACAGGTAGATTACGTCGAGGTCCGAGGCATGAGTGAGCGCGCCGCCTCCGAACCGGCCGAGCCCGAGCACGACCAGTTCGCGCCCGGGAACATGCCCGTGAATCCGGGCAAATTCGTCTTCGGCTGCTGCTTGCGCGACCTGCAGTGCTGCCTCGGCTGTTCGCGCAAGTGCCGTCGAAATCTCTAGTGGATCGTGGACCGCGGCGATGGTCTGTAAACCCAGGGCAAAGCGCTGCTCGCCGGTCACGATGCGGATCCGGTCGAGTGTGCGTTCGTAGTCGTCGTCAACTTCGCGCCGGGCCATCTTGGCGGCAATCTCGGCAACGCTCCCCGGGAGGTCGAGGGCGGACTTGTCGATAAGCGTGTCGAGCAATTCGGGCCGCCGCCCCAGCGCTTCGGCAAGCGGCGGTGCGAGCAGGAGGATGCGAACGAGCTGGTCGAGCAGCGCCGGGCGGGCCTCGAGCAGCCGGAACAGGTTGAGCGCGCTCGGCGCTGCGGCCAGCACCCGCTCCCAGCGGTTCAGCGCCTGGACCGGGTCGGGGGCCTGGGCAAATCGCTCGAGCAGCGCGGGCAGCAGCGCCTCGAAAGCGGCGCGCGCCGCGTCGGAGCGAAGCGCGCGGATACGCCCATCGGTCCACCCTGCAATACGCTCGGCGAGTTGAGTGGGCTGGTCGAATCCGAGGGCTTCCAGTCGGATCGCAAGAGTGTCGCCGGTTGCCGGGACCGCGTAGTGTTCCGGTTCGTCGCCGGCGATCAACGCGTCAAATCGCGCTGCTACCTCCCCGGTGATCTCGGTCAGTTCCGCGACCAGCGCCGCGCCGTCAGGAAGTCCGTCGAGATGCGCGACATTATCGAGCGCCTTGCCGTCCGGCAGCACATGGGTCTGCTGGTCGGCGACCATCTGCAGGCGATGCTCGACCCGTCGGAGCCGGTCGTAGTTCTCGCCGAGCATGCGTGCATCACTCGCTTCGATGAGCCCGGCGCCAGCCAGTGCATCCAGCGTTTCGCGCGTGCCCCGAAGCCGTAGCGACGGATCGCGTCCGCCATGGATTAGCTGGTGGGTCTGGGCGAAGAATTCGATCTCGCGGATCCCGCCGCGCCCCAGCTTGACGTTGAACCCGGGCTGCGGCGACTTCGGTCCCGAGTGGCTCGCCCGGATGCGCGCGGTCAGCCGCCGGATTTCAACGATCGCGCCGAAATCGAGGCTGCGTCGCCACACGAAAGGGCGGATCGCCGCCAGGAATGCTTTTCCCGCCGCAACGTCGCCAGCACAGGCCCTTGCCCGGATGAATGCAGCACGTTCCCACGCCAGCGCGGAGCTTTCGTAGTGGGTCAGCGCGGCATCGATGGGAATCGCCAACGGGCTGACTTCCGAGGCTGGGCGTAGCCGCAGGTCGACCCGGAAGACATATCCCTCGGGCGTGTTCTCGCTCAGCAGGCGGACGATCTCGCGGGCGTAGCGCTGGGCGGCCTCGCCCGGTTCGTCGCGTTCGCGGCGCGGCAGCTTGGCGGGATCGTAGAGCAGGATCGGATCGATGTCGGAACTGTAGTTGAGCTCGTTTGCGCCGTGCTTGCCCAGCGCCAGCGCGATCATCCCGGCCGGTTGCGCGTCGGGCACGCGCATGCGGATCGCAGCGGAAATCGCCCGGTCGAGTGCCCGATCGGCCAGCGCCGACAGTTCGCCGGTTACCCGAAGCAGCGGGAACGCCCCGGCCAAGTCGCCGATTGCCAGCGTCGTCGCGATTGCCAGCCGTTCGCGGCGCAGCGCAATGCCGGTATCGGCAATGCCTTCGCCGACCGACCGGGCAAATGCGAGTGCTGCTTCGCCGTCGCCCGCCGCGAGCAATGCCGCCAGTTCGGGCTGTCGCTCCAACGCATGGGCGAGGAACGGGGCGTGTGCCCGCGCACGCGCCAGGGCTGAAGACCAGTCCGCACTCATCGCTCGCAGCCCTGCACTTGCGCGTGGTGCGAGGCAAGACTTGCGCGACGCTTCGCGGCATTGCAGGACGCCCGCCATGCTCATCACGATGCCACCCGAATGGGCCCCGCAGGACTGGCTGTGGATCGGCTTCCCCCACGCCGCAGAGGAGTGGGTCGGCTGTTTCGAGCCGGCGCAGGAACAGATCGCCGCGCTCGCCAATGCGGTGGCGGAAAGCGGGCAGAAAGTACGCCTGCTGGTTCGTGACGAAGCGAACGAAGCGCGCGCGCGGTCGCTTGTTTCCGCGTCGGTTACGCTCGAACGGTGTGTCTATGGCGATGTCTGGCTGCGCGATACAGGCCCACTGGTGCGCGGCGACGGGTCGGCGCTGCGGTGCAAGTTCAATGGCTGGGGCGGCAAGTACCTGATGGACGGCGATCGTGAGGTCGGTGCCGAACTGGCGAAAGATGCCGGGTTGCCGGTCGTAACGAGCGACTGGATTCTCGAAGGCGGGGCGATCGACGGCGACGGCACTGGACTGGTCGCGACGACCGAGCAGTGCCTGCTCAACCCCAATCGCAACCCGCAGCTGTCACGCGCCGATATCGAGGCGCGGTTGGCGCGCGACCTCGGGTTCGATCGCGTGCTGTGGCTCGGTGAAGGGCTGATCAACGATCATACTGACGGGCACGTCGATAATCTTGCCCGGTTCGTTGGCCCGAACCGCCTCGCGGTGCCGTGCGCAACCGGGGCAGATGATCTCAACGCCCACATCTATGCCGACGCCAAGGCACGCGCGGAGGTGTTCGGCGTCGAAGTGGTCGAAATCCCGTCACCAGGACGGTTCGAGCGCGATGGAACGGTCGATCCGGCGAGTTACGCCAACTTCGCGATCACCAGTCATCTCGTCGTCGTGCCGACTTTCGGATCGGTTCACGACGCTGACGGAGTGGCAGCGATTGCGGCGCTGTTCCCGGATCGCGAAACGATCGGCTTGCCCGCCGATGCCGTGCTCGGCGGAGGTGGGGGCTTCCACTGCGCCAGCCAGCAAATGCCCCGGCTATAGATTCGCTTAACGCCCGATTAGGATTCGGCGCGCACAATGTGCGCATGGCCAAGGCAATCGCTCTCGCCCGCTCTTTTGAGGTCGGCGCCGTCGAAACTGCGCGGACGGCGATCGTATGCGGCTGCGCGATCGCGCTGATCGCCGCCGGCCACGCGCTCCCGTTCTGAACTAGCCAAGCAGCTTTATCAGAGAGACGGTGGCCGCAGTTGCCAGCAGCAGCGCGACGAACCCGCGCCACAACTTGTCGTCGATCTTGCCGAACGCCTTCGCGCCGAGCCAGTTGCCCGCAAGCACCGCCGGATAGAGCAGCGCCGACAGCACCAGGAAATGCCATTCGAGCACCCCGAGCGCGAATCCGGATCCGATGCTGGTGAACGACGCGATGGTGAACACCAGCAACATCGAAGCCTTGGCGGTATGGCGCGGGATCGCCCGCCCAACGTAGTACGGCACTACCGGCGGACCGGGCATACCGGCGAACCCGGTCAGCAGGCCGGTTGCGATCCCGGTCGCGCCGGTGTGCAAGTGTCCAGGCAAATCGGCGGCGCGCTGCGGCAGCAGGATTGCCCCGAACGCGGACAACGCAACGAATGCGATCAGCACACGGGCGATGTCGGGTGGGGTGATCGACAGCAGCCATAACCCCGGGGCGACCGACAATACCAGCCATGCCGCGATCATCCGTGCCGACCGTTCCGAATCGCGGATAATCATGCGTGCATCGCTCAGCCCGATCAGCACCGACACGCCATTGGTGAGCAGCACTGCCTCGATCGGCGTCACTGCCAGCGCCAGCACGGGTACCAGCAAGATCGCCATGCCGAACCCTGCCAACCCGCGAATGAACGCAGCGACGAATGCGGTCGCGAGCGCCGCGCCGACCTGCAGGGCGGTGAATCCGGCGAGAAGCTCCATCTGCGCCCGCTCAGCGCAGGTCGGGCGGGGTTGCTTCGGCCTGCAGCATCGCGATCGCTTCGGCCAACGGCATCACCTTCTGGTGCTGTTCGCCCAGCGTGCGGACCGCGACAGTGCCTTCCTCGGCCTCGCGCTTGCCGACGACCAGGAGGTGCGGAACCTTGGCGAGGCTGTGTTCGCGCACCTTGTAGTTGATCTTCTCGTTGCGAAGATCGCCTTCGGTGCGGATTCCAGCGGCCTTGAGCTGTGCGAGGACATCGCCAGCGTAGTCGTCTGCGTCGGAGACGATCGTTGCGACCACCGCCTGCGTCGGCGCGAGCCACACCGGCAGGCGCCCCGCGTTATGCTCGATCAGGATGCCGATGAAGCGTTCGTAGGAGCCGAAGATCGCGCGGTGGAGCATCACCGGGCGGTGTTTCTCGCCATCCTCGCCGACGTAGCTTGCATCGAGCCGCTCGGGCAGCACACGGTCGGACTGGATCGTGCCGACCTGCCAGGTGCGGCCGATCGCGTCGGTCAGGTGCCATTCGAGCTTGGGGGCGTAGAACGCGCCTTCGCCGGGCAGCTCTTCCCAGCCGTATTCCTCGTTCGCCATACCGGCATCGACCACCGCCTGGCGCAGTTCGGCCTCGGCCTTGTCCCAGTCCGCGTCGGAGCCATAACGCTGGTCGGGCCGCAGCGCGAGCTTGACCGAATAGGCGAAACCGAAATCGCGATATATCCCGTCAGCCAGTTCGCAGAACTTGCGGGCTTCCTCGACGATCTGGTCTTCGCGGCAGAATATGTGTGCATCGTCCTGCGTGAACTGGCGCACACGCATCAGCCCGTGCAGCGCGCCGTGTGGCTCGTTGCGGTGGCAGCAGCCGTTCTCGTAGATCCGCAGCGGCAGGTCGCGGTAGGATTTGATGCCCTGGCGGAAGATCAGCACGTGCGCGGGGCAGTTCATCGGCTTGAGTGCCATCCAGTCGGCCTCGTCCGATACCAGCGGACCTTCGTCTTCGGTGTTGGGCACTTCGTCGGGGATCACGAACATGTTCTCGCGATACTTGCCCCAGTGGCCGGACTGTTCCCACTGGCGCGCGTCCATCACCTGCGGGGTTTTGACCTCCTTGTATCCCGCGCCGTCGATCTTGCGGCGCATGTAGGCCTCCAGCTCGCGCCAGATGAGGTAGCCCTTGGGGTGCCAGAAGACGCTGCCATGCGCCTCTTCCTGCAAGTGGAACAGGTCCATCTCGCGGCCGAGCTTGCGGTGGTCGCGCTTGGCGGCTTCCTCCAGCCGGTGGAGGTGCGCGTCCAGTTGCTTCTTGTTGAGCCAGCCGGTGCCGTAGATGCGCGTGAGCTGCGCGTTGTTCTGGTCGCCGCGCCAGTATGCCCCGGCGACGCGCATCAGCTTGAAGGCGGCGGGATCGAGCTTGCCGGTGCTGGCAAGGTGCGGCCCGCGGCACATGTCGAGCCAGTCGTCACCCGACCAGTAGACTGTGAGTTCCTCGCCTTCGGGCAGTTCCTGCGCCCATTCGGCTTTGAAGCTCTCGCCGTCGGACTGCCACTTGTCGATCAGTTGCTGGCGGCTCCACACCTCGCGGCGCAGCGGCTTGTCCGCCCTGATGATCCGCCGCATCTCTTCCTCGATCGCGGGCAGGTCGTCGAGCGAGAACGGCTCACGGCTGTCGGGCGCTTTCACGTCGTAGTAGAACCCGTCGTCGGTCGCCGGGCCGAAAGTGATTTGCGTGCCCGGCCATAGCGACTGGACCGCTTCGGCCAGCACGTGGGCATAGTCGTGCCGAACCAGTTCGAGCGCGTCCGCTTCGTCGCGTGCGGTAATCAGCGCGAGGCTGGCATCGCCGTCGAACGGGCGATTGAGATCCCGCACTTCGCCGTCGACCCGCGCGGCCAGCGCCGCCTTGGCAAGGCCGGGGCCGATCGCGGCGGCTACATCATAGGGGGTCGATCCGGCGGGCATTTCCTTCACCGAGCCGTCTGGGAGATCGATCTTGAGCAATTCCGTCATCATGTCCGTCCGTTGGTATCGCGCGCCAATGGCACAAGCTGGCGCGCACCGAAAGGCATCGGTTGATTTGGTCTGGATTCGGGAGGTGACGCCGTGCCGCCCGAACCCTTGGCCCGGGAGCGACGTGGACCGTGGCTAGGCCGCGACCAACCGCCCCCGGCGCGCCGGGGTGGTAGTAGTCGTAGTCGTGAGGGCACGGTGTTGTGTCATCGGCGGCGGATATAGGATCAACGGGTTAACGGCTCAAGTCGCGGAAAACGTCCGCGCACCGAAATCCGCGCCCATCGTGTGGGTTTTCGCCAATCGGTCCGAGCGTTTGCGGACAGTGTCCATGAAACGCCACTCGCACGAGGCCCGCGCTGGCGTTAGTTCGACGGCCATATATCCGCGGCTGGCGGTTTCGGCCCACTTGAGGTCCGGGCTGCTCGCCACCAGTTCGCGCGCCATTTCGTCGGGAGCCTTCCATGTCACGATCGATTCGTAACCGGGCGAAGTGACGGCCTGTCCGGCGAATTCGATTCCTGCCCCCTGAAGTTCACAAGCCCAAGCGTTGTGGCTGTCGCCCGACAGGACCACCAGGTTCGCGTTGGCCTCTCTCGCCGCGCCAAGCACCCGGGTGCGGGCGGCAGGGTAGCCATCCCAAGAATCCATGTTGAACGGGATCCCGGCCCTCGCAGTCATCATCGCGGCAGCGACGCCTTTGCGGACCGCTTCCGGGGCACTGGCCGGCAGCCCTTGCGCAATCTGCGGCGGCAGCAAGAGAGAGCCCATCACCACCTGTTGCACGAGCACTTGCCATTTGCGGCCCGAAGCAACCGAATCCTTCATTCCCGTTGCCAGCCATTGCTGCTGAAAGGGCCCGATCATGTCGCGCGCAGGGTTCTCCCATTCGCGCGTCTTGAACTGCGCCAGCGCCTGTCCGAGCCGGTCGGCGGGCACGCCTTTCACGGCTGCCGCCACATCGAGCTGCTTGTCGCGCGCGGTGAGCCGCGTTTCGAGCCGGAACAGCGTGGCAAGGTCGCCCACCTGGTATTGAGCCCAGTTGGCCTCGCTCACCGGCATCCATTCGCGATACGCACGCATCGCCGCCGCCTTGCGCACCGCCCACGGCCCCTCGCTGTCGGGCTGGTGGTTTACCGCGCCACCCTTCCACGAATTGTCCGCGCTTTCGTGATCGTCCCAGATCGAAATCATGGGATAGAGCTGGTGGAGCCGGGCAAGGTCGGGATCGCGCCGATAACTGGCATAGCGCAGGCGGTATTCGGCGAGGTGCACCGTCTCTTCACGGGGCGCGGCGATGCGCCCTTCAACCGCGTTCGCGAGCGACGGATACTCGCCGTATTTGTATTCGTAGAAATAGTCGCCGAGGTGGACGGCGAGGTCGAACCCGTCAGCCTCGCAGGCGTGGCGGTAGGCGTTGAACCAGCCGAACCCCATGTTCGAGCATGAAAACACCGCCATTCGGAAACGATCGGTCGGCCCTTCGGGAAGGGTCCGGGTGCGGCCCACGGGTGACATCGATCCGTCCGGTGCGACGAAACGATAGTAATACCATGTACCAGGCTGGAGTTCGGTCGCGACGGCTTTGGCGCACCAGTCGCGATTGAGCTCGGCTTCGACCTCGCCGCCGGAGACAATGCGAGCGAAGTCCTCGCTTCCCGAAACCTCGAAGCGAACCAGCGTCGGCTCGATAGCGACGAAGCGGGTCCACAGCATCACCGAATGCGCTGCGGGTTCGCCGCTGGCGATCCCGTGAGTGAAGCCGCGCGAGGCGTCCTGTGCGGCGAGCGGAGACGCTGCCAGCGCGCCGAGCGAGGCGGCTCCTGCGCCGAAAAACGAACGGCGGGTCAGCGGGAAAGGAGCGGGCGGAGCAGGTGATGGGCGACCGGTCATACGCGGCCGATAGAACCACAAGGCGACAAATGTAAGACGCCAGCGATGCAAAGGTACGGCGACATAATGTCGTGGACACTTGACAAAGCGACGAATCGTTCTGTAAAGGACGCATGACAAATCGGAAAGGAAGCTAATCATGTCCCAACTCGTCAAAGGCCTTGTCTGGGCAGCCGCCTTGCTTGGCTGGGCACTTGCCAGTCGTTCTCTTGGCGTTGCCGATCATACTGCCGATGCGGTGTTCTATGTCCTGTTGGCGCTGTTCGTGGTGCATCTCGGTCGCGGTCGATGCCAGGCGGCATCGCGCGGGGGAGCCTGAGCGATGATTTCTCGCAAGAGCCCGGCGCAGCGCCGCTATCTCGTTCGACTTGCGGTGGCGATGGCGATCTACTTGTTGTCGCTGTTCGCTGCGGAGCGCTTGATTGATCACGGCGGTCTCGATGGACCTGCGGCGTGGATCGTGGCGCTCGTGCCCGGCTTCGCGGTCGCATCGGTATTCGTCGCGATTGGTCGCCTGGTGATCGAGGAAACCGACGAATTCATGCGCATGCTTGTCGTGCGGCAGGCGCTGGTGGCGACCGGCATCGCGTTGTCCGCGGCGACGATCTACGGCTTTCTCGAGCAATATGGGCTGGTCGCGCATATTGTTGCCTATTGGTGGGGAATCATCTGGTTCTTCGGGCTTGGCGTCGGCTCGGTGGTCAACCGGCTGACGCTTGGCAGTGCCGGGAATTGCGCGTGAAGAACCGCCTCAAGGTCCTCCGTGCCGAACGCGACTGGAGCCAGCAGGACCTCGCCGACCGGCTCGAGGTATCGCGCCAGTCGGTCAATGCAATCGAGACCGGCAAGTACGATCCCTCGCTCCCGCTCGCGTTCCGCATCGCCGACCTGTTCGCCCAGCCGATCGAGGATATCTTCTTGCGCGATTGACCCCGCCCGCCCCGAGGAGTCATGTGGAGCCACATGGACGATATCCGATTCCACGAATTCGGCGACGGGCGGAAGGTCGCGTTCCGCCACTCCAGCGGCAGCGGCCCCGCGCTGGTGTTCCTTCCCGGCTACAAGTCCGACATGGACGGTAGCAAGGCGAGCGCACTGTTCGAGTGGGCCAAGGAAAACGCGCGCGAGTGCCTGCTGCTCGATTATTCGGGATGCGGCCGGTCGAGCGGCGATTTCGCCGACGGCACGCTGTCGACCTGGCGCGACGAGGTCGCATCGCTGATCGATGCCTACGTGTCCCGCCAGGTGGTGCTGGTCGGCTCGTCGATGGGCGGCTGGCTAATGCTGCTGGTCGCTGAAGCGATCGGGCACCGTCTTCACGGCCTCGTCGGCATTGCCGCCGCGCCGGATTTCACCGAATGGGGCACGACCGAAGCCGACAAGACCCAGCTCGCTCGCGGGGAGACGGTCTACGAAGACAATCCCTACGGTCCCGAGCCGACTCCGACCTATCCCGGCTTCTGGATCGACGGGCAGGCGAGCCTGCGCCTCACCGGCGAGATTGCGATCGATTGCCCGGTTCGCCTGATTCACGGGCAACGCGATGCCGACGTGCCGTGGGACATCTCGGTCCGGCTCGCGCGGGTATTGCGTTCGAGCGACGTTCACGTGACTCTGGTCAAGGACGGCGACCACCGGCTGTCGCGCGAGGAAGATATCGCCTTGCTGCTTGCCACTGTCGCCACCATCTGAAGGCCGTCCATGCTTCCCTTGCTCATCCCGTTCATGCTCCAGGTGGGCATCGGCGCGCCCGCAGCCCCCGATCCAGTCCAACAACTCGACATGCGCCATCGCCCTCCGCCGCGCACGGCAGAAACAGTGGTGAAGGGGCAGAACACTGCGCTCGAAGTGTGCCTCGACCTCGCGCAGAGCGATCCCGCCAAGGCACGCGACATTGCGACCAAATGGGTCGCACGCACGACCGGCGATCAGCAGGCGATGGGCAATCATTGCCTCGGCGTCGCAACCGCGAATCTCGGGCAATGGGACGCTGCCCGCGCTGCCTTCCTGGCGGCCCGAAGCACTGTCAGTGACCCAGAATTTCGTGCGCGGATGGGGGCGCTGGCCGGAAGTGTTGCGCTCGCGGCGAACGAGCCGTCGCAAGCGCTCGCCGACCTCGATGCGGCATTGGCCGACAAGCCCGCCACGGCCGAACTGCGCGGCGCGATCGAACTCGACAGGGCCACCGCGCTGGTTGCGCTCGGCAAACAGGCTGAGGCGGCCGCCGCGCTCGCCAATGCGCGGGGAGAAACGCCCGCCAGCCCAGAGGCGTGGCTGCTCTCGGCAACCCTGTCGCGGAGGATGAACCGGCTTTCGGAAGCGCAGGCGCAGATCGAGAAGGCCGCGTCGCTCGATCCGAGCGATCCGGCGATCGGTCTCGAAGCGGGGGTGATCGCGGTCCTTTCGGGCCACGACGACGCTGCTCGCAGGTCGTGGAAGTCGGTGATTGCTTCGGCCCCCGATAGTTCGCAGGCGAAAACCGCGAAGGGCTATATCGCCCAGCTCGATGCAGGTGCCCGATGATCCCTCTCTCCGTGCTCGATCTGGTTCCCGTCCGCGAAGGCGGCACACTGGCCGAATCGTATGCCGCATCGGTCGCGCTGGCGCAGGCTGCCGAGCGTCTGGGCTACAAGCGCTTCTGGGTTGCCGAACATCACGCGATGACCGGGATCGCAGGCGGGGCAACATCGGTGGTGCTGGCCCACGTAGGCAACGCTACGTCGTCGATCCGTATCGGCGCGGGCGGGATCATGCTGCCCAACCACAACCCGTTCGTTATCGCCGAGCAGTTCGGGACGCTGTCCGCGCTGTTTCCGGGGCGGGTCGACTTGGGGCTTGGCCGCGCTCCGGGAGCGGGGCCGGAACTGCAGCACGCGCTGCGCAAGGACTTGCATCGCGCTGCAGAGATGTTCCCCAATGACGTGGTCGAACTGCGCGCCCTGTTGACCGGTGAGCCAGAGCTCCCGATCCGCGCGACCCCAGGCTACGGCGCCGAAGTCGAGATGTGGATGCTCGGCTCGAGCCTGTTCGGCGCGCAACTGGCCGCCAAGCTGGGCATGCCCTATGCTTTCGCCAGCCACTTCGCCCCCGATCACCTGGACGCTGCACTGGCGCTTTATCGCGAGCGGTTCGAGCCGTCGCAGTGGCTCGACAAGCCGCACGCGATGGCCGCGATGACGGTGTTTGCCGCCGAGACGGACAAAGAGGCCGAGTTGGTCGCCAGCTCACAGCAACAGAGCTTCGTGCGGCTGCGCACCGGCAATCCCGGGCAATTGCCCCCGCCAGTGGAAGGGTATCGCAACGGCTTGCCCGCCCCGGCGCAGGCATTGCTCGCGCATATCGGGCAAGCGAGCGCAATTGGCTCGCCGGTAACGGTGCGCGGGGCGATCGACGCGTTTGTCGAACGCACCCAAGCGGACGAAATCATCGTATCGGGCGCAACCTTCGATCCGGCAGCGCGCATTCGCTCGCTCGAACTGACCATGGAGGCGTTCGCATGATTGCCATTGGCACCGGTGCGAGACCAAGCGTAGTAAGGCATTGGAGATTGAGGAGAGGCGTTTCGGAAGGCTGGCGACGTCCTGACTTGCGGGACCATCGGCAAAAGCCTATCGGCGCCAGATTGCTGCTTCAGGCGGCAACAATATAACACGGCCCGCGCGCCACGCCCCGGGCTGACGGAGCATGCTGAATGGCCGCCGAAGCCGCTGATTCGTCCGCTGAAAATCCCCATCGCCGTGCATCGGGAAGCGCCCTCGTGAAAGCGCTCAGCACGCGCATTCGCGACTCGTTGCTGCCTGGGGATGTACCGTTTGCGAAGGGCCGGCTGGAGCAGGTCGCCCGGTTCTTGCTCGATGCCGCTGCCCGGCGCGATTTCGGCGAGCCGGTGATTTCTCTGCAGACCGTGTCGGACAGCCGCCGGTTCCTGCGCATTGGTCTGGTCAACGACGATATGCCGTTCCTGGTCGATTCGGTGGCGGCGACGATCGCCGATCACGGGCTGTCGATCGACCGGCTGGTCCACCCGGTGGTGAGGGTGAAGCGCAGCGCGCGAGGTAACCTCAAGGAATTTCCCGGCAAGGATGGCGAGAATGTTCGCCGCGAGTCGATGATTTACGTCGAGACCCCACGGGTGGATGCACGCCAGCGTCGCGAGCTTGAGAGGGATTTGCGCACGACTCTCGCGGATGTCCGCGCTGCCGTCGGTGACTGGCAGAAGATGCGCACCGCGATGCTCGACGACGCAGCGCGGATCGAAGATGCCGAGGGCGCCGCGCTGTTGCGCTGGCTCGAAAGCGGGATGCTGACCCAGCTGGGCCACCTCAACCGGTCACGCGATGGAACCCACACGCAGATGCTGGGCATTTGCCGCAAGAGCGCCAAGGCGATCCTGGCCGACTCTTCGTATGACCGGGCATTCGCGTGGTTTGACGATCCCGCAAACAGCGGTGCCCATGTGCCGCTCATCATCAAGGCGAACCGCGCGTCGAACGTCCACCGCAAGGTTCCGCTCGACTTGTTTATCGTGCCGATACGCGAAGACGGGAAGGTCACGGCGCTGTCGATCCATGCGGGTGTGTGGACCAGCGCGTCGCTGGCGACACCGCCCGGTTCGGTCCCGCGTCTGCGTACCCAGCTGCTCGAACTCAATGCGAAGTTCGGGTTCGACCCCGCAGGCCATGCCGGCAAGGCGCTGGTTCATGCGCTCACCGCGCTTCCTCACGATTTGCTGATCGGTTTCTCCGACGACGACATCGAACGCGTCGCGACCACGATGATGAGCCTGGTCGACCGTCCGCGTCCGCGCTTGGCGCTGGTCGAGGCCCCGCTCAGCCGTCACCTGTTCGCGTTCGTCTGGCTGCCGCGCGATATGCACTCGACCGAAGTGCGCACCCAGATCCAGCAATTGCTCGAAGAAGGGACTGGTGCTCAAGCGCTCGACTGGAGCCTGCAGATCGAAGGCGGCAATCTCGCCATGATCCGCTTCGTACTCGATTACCGGACCGGTGCGGGAACGCACGATGCGGGGGCGATCGAAGCGAGCATCCAGGCGATGCTGCGCGGGTGGGGCGAAGCAGTCGAGAGCGAACTTGCCAAGGAAGAGGAAGGTTCGCGCGCGGCGGCGCTTGCGGCACGCTTTGCCGAGGCGTTTCCGAGCGCCTACCGGGCGGCGTATGGCGCAGCCGAAGCGGCGCATGACATCCGCCGGTTGCGCCGGCTGGTCGCACATCACGAAGATTTCGGGTCGTTGGGCGCACCTCTGCGCGACGCTCGTCTGTACCGGCTGGCTGATGATCCCGCCGATCGGCTGCGGCTCAAGGTTTGCCAGTTTGAAGGCGCGCTGGCGTTGTCCGATGCGGTCCCGGCGCTGGAGAATTTCGGGTTCAGGGTGCTGGAAGAAGTGCCCACCTTCCTCGACGAAGGGCGGCTCGGCACGATCCACGACTTCACACTCGGCATTCCCGAAGGTGTCACTCCGGAGTCGGTGCTCGATCGCTGTACGCTGATCGAAGACGCGATAGCGGCGGTCTTGAATGGCGCGGCGGAGGATGATCCGTTCAACCGGCTGATCGTCGCAAGCGCAATCGAGGCGCGCGAAGCCGACTGGTTGCGAGCGTTCTATCGCTACCTGCGGCAGGCGGGGATCGGCTACACGATCTACACCGTGGTCGACGCGCTGCGCCGCGCGCCCGATGTCACCCGCGCATTGGTTGCGCTGTTCGCGGCGTTGCACGATCCGCTGTTCGATGGCGATCGCGCGCAGGCCGCAACACGCCACGAAGAGGCGATCCGTCGCGGGTTGGCCGGCGTTGCCGCGATCAACGACGATCGCCTGCTGCGGCTCTATCACGCGCTGATCGGGGCGATCCTGCGGACCAACGCTTTCGCCCCAGCCGCGCACGAGGCGTTGGCTTTCAAGCTCGATTCGCACCTTGTCCCGGGCCTCCCCAAACCGGTGCCGTGGCGCGAAATCTTCGTCTATTCGCGGCGGGTGGAGGGTATTCACTTGCGCGCCGGACCGATCGCTCGTGGTGGCCTGCGCTGGTCCGACCGGCGCGACGATTTCCGCACGGAAATCCTCGGACTGATGAAGGCCCAGCGGGTGAAGAACGCGGTCATCGTGCCAACCGGAGCGAAGGGCGGTTTCTATCCCAAGCAATTGCCGGACCCGGCGCGCGACCGCGAAGCCTGGGCGGCGGAAGGCCGCGCGAGCTACGAGATCTTCATCCGGACCCTGCTGTCGGTGACCGACAACCTGGTGGACGACAAGGTCGTGCATCCGCAGTCGGTGGTTATCCGCGACGGCGAGGATCCGTACTTCGTTGTCGCCGCCGACAAGGGCACCGCGACCTTTTCCGATGTCGCCAACGCGATCGCCGAATCCCGCGATTTCTGGCTCGACGACGCGTTCGCCAGCGGCGGCTCGCACGGCTACGATCACAAGGCGATGGGCATCACCGCGCGCGGCGCGTGGGTGTCGGTCACCCGACATTTCCTCGAGATGGGCGTCGATGTGCAGTCCGACGCGGTGCGCGTGGTCGGCTGCGGCGACATGTCGGGCGACGTGTTCGGCAACGGGATGCTGCTGTCGAAGTCGCTTCAGCTGGTTGCGGCGTTCGACCATCGGCACATCTTCCTCGACCCCGATCCCGACGCGGCGGCAAGCTGGAAGGAGCGCAAGCGGATGTTCGCTCTCCCCCGGTCGAGCTGGGAAGACTACGATCCAGCGCTGATTTCAAAGGGCGGCGGGGTCTTTTCCCGCTCGCTCAAGAAGATCCCCCTGTCGCGGCAGGTCCGCAAGGCGCTCGATATCGAGGATAGCGAGCTCGAGCCCGAAGCGCTGATCTCAGCGATCCTCAAGAGCCCGGTCGACCTGCTGTGGTTCGGCGGGATCGGTACCTATGTGAAGGCTCCGGAGGAAAACAACGCGCAAGTCGGCGATCCGGCGAATGATGCCCTGCGGGTCAATGCCGACGAACTGCGCGCACGGGTGATCGGCGAAGGCGCGAACCTTGGCGCGACGCAAGCCGGGCGGATCGCCTTTTCGCTCTCCGGTGGACGGATCAACACCGACTTCATCGACAATTCGGCCGGGGTCGATTGCTCGGACAACGAGGTCAACATCAAGATTGCGCTGGCCGCCGCGCGGCGCGGCGGGCGCCTTTCGGAAGACAAGCGCAATGCTCTGCTGGTCGAAATGACCGACGAGGTCGCGCAGCTGGTGCTGGAGGACAACCGCTTGCAGGCGCTGGCGCTGTCGATTGCCGAAAGTGGTGGCAGCCAGGCAGTCAATGCGCAGGTCCGGCTGATCGAAGCGCTCGAGGAGCGCGGATATCTCGACCGAAAGACCGAAGGGCTTGCCGCGAATGACGTTCTCTCCCGCCGTGCGGGCGAGGGCGTGGGCCTCACCCGGCCCGAACTGGCGGTGTTGCTTTCGTCCGCTAAGCTGGCTCTGCAGGATGCGATCGAATCGAGCGACCTGCCCGACGATCCGCTGCTCGAGAGCATGCTGATCGAGGCGTTCCCGGCGCCGATGCAGGGTAAATTCGGCAAGTATATCCGCGGCCACCGCCTGCGGCGCGAGATCATCGCCACCAAGCTCGCCAACCGGATCGTCAACCGGCTCGGGCTGGTCCACCCGTTCGAGCTGGCAGAGGAAGAAGGGGTCGAGCTGGCGCAAGTCGCGGCGGCTTTCGTCGCTGCGGAGCGCTTGTTCGAGCTGGGCGGCCTGTGGTGTCGCCTCGAACGTGCATCGATGGCCGAAGCAGCCCGCCTGATGTTGTTCGATCGCTTGAGTGCGGCGGTCGGCAACCTGATTTCCGACGTGCTGCGGACAGCGGGCGGACAGGTTGCCCCCGATGCGCTCGTCAAGGACCTCGGCAAAAATGTTCGCTTGCTGTCCGAATCGGCCGACCAGCTCTTGGCCGGCGTGGCAAAGGCGCAATCGGGCAAGTTACGGCAGGCCTTTGTCGATGCCGGTGCCCCCGACAAGTTTGCTGCCGAAGTGGCGCACATGTTCGATCTCGACGGCTCGGTCGGAATTGCGCAGCTCGCCCGCGAGAGCGCTATCGATCCGGCGGACCTTACCCGCGGTTTCACCCGTATCGGCGAGGAGTTGGGCATCGACTGGGCGCAGACCACCGCCGCGCAGATGAATTCGTCCGACGTATGGGAGCGCCTGTTGGTCGACGGGCTGGCGCGCGATTTCCAGCAAATGCGCATCGACCTCTTGCGTCGCCTCTCGCGCCGCAAGGGTGCTGCGGACGACTTGCCGGGGGTGGTCGGGCGCTGGCTCGACGAACATGCGACCTCGGTTTCGCAGTTCCGGGCGATGATCGACCGTGCGCAGCATTACTCGCCGGTAGCTCCGGCCATGCTGGCGCAGATCGGCGGCCAGGCGCGCAACCTTCTGGCGCGGTAAGCGGCACGGCTCGTCGACCTTGCGCAGCATGATTGCTTGACGAGCGGGCGATTTGCCTCAAGTCAGGCCGCATGGAGAGTGCGGACATCGTCATCGTCGGTGCGGGGCATGGCGGAGCGCAGGCCGCGATTGCGCTGCGCAGCCAGGGCTTCACCGGATCGATCATGCTCATCGGGCGAGACCGGGAGCCGCCGTACGAACGCCCGCCGTTGTCGAAGGAATACCTCGCTCGCGACAAGCCGTTCGAGCGGATATACATCAGGCCGCCGCAATTCTGGGAAGAGCGCGATGTCAACCTGCGGCTTGGCGCGGTTGTCACGACGGTCGACCCTGTGGCGCATACCGTACGGCTCGCCGATGGCAGCGAGGTCGGGTACGGCAAGCTGATCTGGTCGGCGGGCGGAGATCCGCGGCGTCTGTCGTGTCCTGGCTCGGACCTCAACGGGATCCATGCCGTGCGCGACCGGGCGGATGTTGACCGGATCATGGGAGAGCTCGACAGCGGGGCAAAACGGGTCGTAGTCGTGGGCGGCGGATATATCGGACTCGAAGCGGCGGCGGTGCTTACCAAGCTCGGTTGCCAGGTCACTGTACTCGAGGCATTGCCGCGCGTCCTCGCCCGGGTTGCCGGGGAGGATCTCTCGGCCTTCTACCAGCAGCAGCATGTCGCGCACGGTGTCGACCTGCGAACCGAAGCAATGGTCACGCGGATCGAAGGCGAAGGCGGCTGGGTGCGCAAGGTCGTGCTGGCCGACGGCGAAACGATCGATTGCGACATGGTGGTGGTCGGGATCGGCGTCGTCCCGGCGGTCGGGCCGCTGATCGCGGCCGGCGCATCGGGCGCCAACGGGGTCGATGTCGATGAGTATTGCCGCACCACGCTCGAGGATGTCTATGCGATCGGCGATTGCGCGGCGCACGCCAACCGCTTCGCCGACGGAGCGGTAATCCGGCTCGAATCGGTCCAGAACGCTAACGATATGGCGACTACCGTGGCGCGCGAGATCGCCGGCGAGCCGCAGCCATATGCGGCATTCCCGTGGTTCTGGTCGAACCAGTACGACCTCAAGCTGCAAACCGCCGGGCTGTCGATCGGGCATGATGCCACGGTGCTGCGTGGAGATCCGGCAGGTGCGAAGTTTTCGGTCGTCTACCTCAAGGAGGGGCGGGTCATCGCGCTCGACTGCGTCAATGCGACCAAGGATTACGTGCAGGGACGCAAGCTGGTGGAGGAGCGCGTAATTCCCGATCTTGCATTGCTGGCCAATGCGGAGGTCCCGCTAAAGGAGCTGCGCTAGCGCCCAGCGCGCCGCTTCGGCGACTACCGGATCGGGATCGCCAGTGAGGCTTCCCACTTGTGGCACAAGCGCTGCCTCACCGCTGTTGCCCGCCGCGATCAGGCAGTTACGCACGAACCGGTTGCGACCGATGCGCTTGATCGGACTGCCCGAGAACAACGCGCGAAACCCTGCGTCGTCGAGTGCCAGCAGTTCCGACAGGCGCGGCGCGACAAGTTCGGCCCGCGGAAGGAACGCGCGGTTGGCGGCGGCGCTCTCGGCAAACTTGTTCCACGGGCAAACCGCCAGACAATCGTCGCAGCCGTAAATGCGGTTGCCGATGGCCTTGCGGAATTCTTCGGGGATCGGCCCGGCGTGTTCGATCGTGAGGTATGAGATGCACCGCCGCGCATCGAGCCGGTAGGGCGCGGGGAACGCGGCGGTCGGGCAGGCAATATGGCACGCCGAGCACGATCCGCAGCGGTCCTCGTGCGGGGGATCGGGCACAAACGGCAGCGTGGTGTAGATCGCGCCGAGGAACAGCCAGCTGCCATGCATGCGGCTCACGAGGTTGGTATGCTTGCCTTGCCAGCCCAGCCCGGCTGCCGCGCCGAGCGGTTTTTCCATCACCGGCGCGGTATCGACGAACACCTTGACCTCGGCGCCGGGCGCTTCTGCCACCAGCCACCGGGCGAGCCGCTTGAGCGCCTTCTTGACGGTGTCGTGATAGTCGCGGCCCTGGGCGTAGACGGAAATCCGCCCGCGGTCGGGCTGGCTCTCGAGTGCCAGTGGATCGGCTTCGGGCGCGTAGCTCATACCCAGCGCGATCACGCTGCGCGCCTCGGGCCAAAGCCCTTGTGGTGAACGGCGCTGATCTGCGCGGCGCTCCATCCACTCCATCGTGCCGTGGAAGCCCTCGCCAAGCCATTCAACGAAGCGCGCCGTGCGCAGCGGATCGTTGCTAGCCGCAGCGAAGCCGACCGCCACGAACCCTTCGTCCCGCGCGCGGCCGATCGTGCGCGCCTTAAGGTCAATGATTTCCGGCCCGTTTACCAAACTTGGGGTTGCTCCCGTTCACGCACCACGGTTAACTCGCACGCCATGGACGTCTCGCCAAGCGCAATGCCCGCAACCGCACCCGGAACGGGCAGCGACACCCGCCCGCTGGCGATCGAGGCGCGCGGGCTGGTCAAGCGGTTCGACGGGACGACAGCGGTTGACGGGGTCGATATTACCGTGCGCGAAGGCGCGATCTACGGCGTGCTCGGCCCCAACGGTGCGGGCAAGACCACCACGCTTCGGATGTTGCTTGGGATCATCGATCCCGACGAAGGCGTGCGCAAGGTGTTCGGCCATTCGCGCCCGCACGATATCGGCCGGCTGATCGGATACCTGCCCGAAGAGCGCGGGCTTTACCCGGCGATGAAAGCGGTCGACGCGATCGGCTTTCTCGGTGCACTGCGCGGAATGCCTCTGGCCGAGGCCAAGGCGCGCGGGCGCGAACTGCTCGAGGAGAACGGGCTGGGCCATGCAGCGGACCGGCAGATCCGCCAGCTCTCGAAGGGCATGGCGCAGACCGTCCAGCTGCTCGGCACGCTGGTCCATCGCCCGAAACTGGTCGTGCTCGACGAACCGTTCAGCGGGCTCGATGCGCTCAACCAGGGCAAGCTCGAGCGGATGATCCGCGCGCTGGCGGAAGACGGGACAACAGTGCTGTTTTCGACCCACGTCATCGCCCATGCCGAGCGCCTGTGCGAAGGGGTGGCGATTATCGCCGGGGGCAAAGTGCCATACGCGGGCAGCGTCGACGCCGCGCGCGACCGGATTCCGGCGCAGGTCCGGCTCGAGACGCGCGCGCATGAGGGAGCCTGGCGCAATGCCCTACCAGCCGATGCCCGGCGCGAGGGGGACTATTGGTTCTTCTCGCTCCCCGACAGCGGAATCGAGCCGCTACTGCGCGCGCTGATCGAAGGCGAAGCGGGGATCCTGTCGCTCTCGATCGAACGTGCTGGGCTGCACGATGCGTTCGTACACATCGCGGGCGAGGCTGCCGCGCGCGCGCTCGAGGAAGCCAGCCCCGCGGAGCAGGCACGATGAGCGCGATCGAACCCGCCGCCCGCCTTTCCCTCCCGCGCGCCGCGTGGGTCGTCGCCCGCCGCGATTTTGTCGCGATCCTGTTTTCCAAGGCGTTCTTCTTCTTCCTGCTCGGGCCGATCCTGCTGGTGGCGATTTCGGGCGGGGCCGGAGCCCTTGGCGCAAAGGCAGCGCAAAACGCCCATCCGCCGCAGCTTGGCGTGGCACTGAGCCCTGCAGAAGCACGGGCCTTTGCCAACGCGCGCGACCGGCTCGACCCAATGGTCGACTTGCCGGACCTCGTGCTCCTGCCACATGCCGATGCGGCGGATCCGGCGCACATCCTTGAACGCAGCGACCGGAATTTCGGCGCGGTCCTCACCGGGACCCTCGCCAAGCCCGCGCTCACCGGGACCCCGCAGCTGATCCGGGTTTGGGGCGGCAAGGTCGCGCTGGTTGCCGCCGAGGCGGGCGGCAAGGGTGCTTCCTACCCATCGGTGAAGCTCGACCCAACTGCGACCAGCGGTGCCGCGCGCAAGAACGCGCAGAGCAAGACCGCTACGGGCGGACTGACGCTGATGTTCCTGCTGACGGTGTTTCTCGCGGGCATGGTAATGTCCAACCTGGTCGAGGAAAAGGCGAACAAGATCATCGAGATCCTTGCTGCGGCAATCCCGATGGACGCGGTGTTCATGGGCAAGCTGTTCGCGATGCTCGCGGTCAGCCTCGTCGGGATCGCGGTGTGGGGCAGTATCGTCGGGTTGATCCTCTATGCGGGCGGCAGCGCACTGCCCGCCTTCCCCGATCCGGCGGTCGGTTGGCCGATTTTCATTGGCCTGTTCATCGTCTATTTCTCGATGTCGTATTTGTTGATCGGCTCGGTATTCCTGACGATCGGGGCGATGGCACCAACCGTGCGCGACGTGCAGACGCTGTCGATGCCGGCGACCATGCTCCAGCTCGGTGTCTATTTCCTCGCGACTTATGCCAGCACCGATCTCGGTTCTCCGGCAGAGGTTTTCGCGATCCTGCTCCCGCCCAGCTCGCCATATGCGATGATCGGCCGCGCGGCGCAGTTGCCGGCGCTGTGGCCCCACGCGATCGCGCTGGGCTGGCAGGCGCTGTGGGTCCTGCTGTTCGTGCGTGCCGGTGCAGCGCTGTTTCGCCGCAAGGCGATGAAGTCCGGCCCGCAAGGCAAGGTCCGCAAAGGTCTGCTGCGTCGCGCTGCGCGGTGAAATGGGCGCAATTTCGGTCGCAATAAGCAACTGACTATTGACACGACGGTAAGTAAGCGCAGGATATAGCGCAACCGATGCGACCGGAATTGGAGTCGCGCGAGCAGGAGAGATTGCGATGGCGACCAAGGCAGCCGAACAGCCGATCAAGTGGCGGACCGAACCGCGCGCGGTGGATGTTCTCGAGGCGGTGCTGAAGGAAAACCCGCAGGCTCTGCCTGAGCATACCGAGAAGTGGGACGTCAGTCGCAGCGACATCTATGTCGAGGATCGCTGGCAGCCGATCTTCGCCGCGATGCGCGCTGCGGGCGATCTGCACAAGGTCGAGAACAGCCCGTTCGGCGCCCATTGGAATGTCGTCACGCACAAGGCGATCCAGCACATCGAGGCACTGCCCGAACTGTTTTCGTCCGAGGGCGCGATCACTATCCTCGACCGGCTGACGGACGAGCAGCTGGAGGAGCTTGGGCGCGAGCGGTTCGAACTGCCGATGTTCATTGCGATGGACCGCCCCAAGCACACCGGCCAGCGGCGTACCGTCGCGCCCAAGTTCACTCCGTCGAACATGGCCGACATGGAAGACGAGATTCGCCACCGCACGGGCGAATTGCTCGATACCCTGCCGCGCGGCGAGGTGTTCGACTGGGTCGACAAGGTCTCGATCGAGCTGACCACCGGGATGCTTGCAATCCTGTTCGATTTCCCGTGGGAGGATCGCCGCCTGCTGACCTTCTGGTCCGACTGGGCGGGCGATACCGAGCTCGGCCTGATCCGCGATCTCGACGAGATGCGCCAAGGTATCCTGCGCGAAATGGCGACTTATTTCACGCAGCTGTGGATGGAGCGGGCGAACAAGGAGCCCACGCCCGACCTCATCTCGATGATGATCCATTCTCCGGCGATGAACCAGATGAGCCCCGAGGAATACATGGGCAACCTGGTGCTGCTGATCGTCGGCGGCAACGATACCACGCGCAACACCATGAGCGGGATCGTCCACGCGTTCGACAAGTTCCCCGACCAGCGCAAGCTGTTCGAGGAGAACCCGGACCTCATTCCCAACGCGGTGCAGGAATGCATCCGCTACCAGACCCCGCTGGCGCACATGCGGCGCACCGCGACCGAAGACACCGAATTGTTCGGCGAGCAGGTCAAGGCGGGCGAAAAGCTGATCCTGTGGTATCTTTCGGCCAACCGCGACGAGACGGTGTTCGAAAACCCCGACAAGCTCGACATCACCCGCGAGAATGCCCGCCGGCATCTCTCGTTTGGCTACGGCATCCACCGCTGCGTCGGTGCCCGGCTGGCCGAACTCCAACTGCGCATCCTGCTCGAGGAGATGCACAAGCGGCGGATGCGGGTGCACGTGGCTGGCGACGTGGTGCGCGTGCGGGCCAATTTCGTCCACGGCTTCCGCAAGCTCGAGGTCGAGATCACCGACTTTTGAGCATGCCGGTGAAACCTTTCGGGCGGTCCTGGCGTAATAGGTAGAGTAGGAAATTCGGCCGAAAGGGATTTGCCATGCCTATCGAAACTGCGACCGATCGCCGCCGATTGCTCGGCTGGCTGGGAGTCACAGCGGCGCTACCCGCGCTTGCGGCGTGCGGCAGCCGCGCAGAAGCGCGCAGCTTCCCGGTTTCGATGAGCGACGCCGCCTGGCGGAAGAAACTGACCAAGACGCAATACTGGATCCTGCGTGAAGCCGGCACCGAACGCCCGTTCTCCTCGCCGCTCGACAAGTTCTACAAGCCGGGCACCTACTTCTGCGCCGGATGCGACAATGCGCTTTATTCCTCGAAGACCAAGTACGACAGCCACACCGGCTGGCCGAGCTTCTGGAAGCCGCTACCCGGCGCGATTGCGACCGATACCGATTACAAGATCGGCTATCCGCGCACCGAAGTGCTGTGCGCGCGTTGCGGCGGGCACCTGGGTCACGTGTTCAACGACGGCCCCAAGCCGACCGGCAAACGCTATTGCATGAACGGTGCGGCGATGGTGTTCCACCCGGCCTGAGGGGCGTACGAAAAAGGGCGGCACGGATAGGCCCGCACCGCCCTCTCGATTTACGGAAGGTTCGGCCCGCGCCTAGCGGACGCGACCGCGCTGGACCATATTGATGATCCCCAGTAGCACGACCGCGCCGACGAATGCCGTAATCAGGTACATGATCCATCCGGCATCGGTGGTCAGGAAGCCGACGATGCCGCCGAGCCAGCTGCCGATCAGGCCGCCGATCACGCCGACAACGATGTTCAGGAAGACACCCATCGATGCATCCCGGTTCATCACCATACTGGCCAGCCATCCGGCGATTCCGCCGATAATGATTGTTGCAATCCAACCCATAAAGCAGGTTCTCCTCTCTCGACGCTTCGTTCGCCGTTACCCTCAGTCAGCGAAAGCAATGGTGAAGCGCTCCGCAGCCACGATAGGCTGCGGAAGCAGATTTTGGAAGGATTACCGCTGGATGGCCGCTGCGACGGCGGCCGATCAGTACTTGAGCTGGCGCTCGTAGAGGTCGCGATAGTGCTGGATGCGGGTGACCCTGAGACCCTGCATGCCCGAGCGATCGACCGCACGTTGCCACGAGGCGAATTCCTCGAGAGTGAGGCCATAGCGCTCGAGAACTTCGTCGATGGTCAGCAGCCCGCCGTTTACGGCGGCAACCACTTCGGCCTTGCGCCGCACGACCCACCGCTTGGTATCGGGCTTGGGCAAGTCCGCAAGGGTCAGCGGCTCGCCGAGCGGGCCGATTACCTGTGCTGGCCTGATTTTCTGGTTCTCGATCATCGGGTTCCTCGGTGGTCGAAATTCATATCGTTTGTGGTCTGCATGCATTCTGCCGGGGCATCTTTGCCATCGGCTGAAGCAGCAAGGTTAACAGCACCTTCCCTATTCGCCTGGGCGGCAAAACTGGCGTGGCGCACCCTGTTGGCGTGGCGCGGACGCAGCAGCAGGTGCACGTCGTGCGCGGCATTGATCCGGGCGACGAGCTCGCCCCAATCGAACGCGCGCGGTGCACCTTCGGCGCCCACATTTTCCGCGGCGACAGGAAGAGTTGCTTCGAACATGAGAGCGCTCTTACGGGACAACCGGTCAACATCCGGTAAAGCCGCCATTCACGCCCGGTTAGGACGGGTTACCGGAATGCGACCGCGCGGGTGGCCTCGCGGGGACAGCGCGTGTATGGGCCGCCGCACATTGTCATGAACGCCCCTTTCGCCCCTGACCTGCCACTTGATGCAGCCGATGCTGCGGCGCTGTTCGACCTGCCGCGCGCGGCGACCGACTGCCGGATCGTGGTGGCGATGTCGGGCGGGGTCGATTCGTCGGTTGTCGCCGCGCTGGCAGCAGCGAGCGGCGCAGAGACGATCGGCGTGACGCTCCAGCTCTACGATTACGGTGCGGCGACCGGGCGCAAGGGTGCCTGCTGCGCTGGCGACGACATCCGCGATGCGCGCGCGGTGGCCGACCGGCTGGGCATCGCACACTACGTGTTCGATCACGAGAGCGCGTTTCGCGAAGAAGTGGTCGAGCGCTTTGCCGATGACTATCTTTCAGGACGCACTCCGGTGCCGTGCATTCGTTGCAACATGGGGCCCAAGTTCACCGACCTCCTGCGGATGGCACGCGAGCTGGGGGCCGATTGCCTTGCCACCGGACACTACGTTCGCCGGGTGGTCGGGGTCAGGGGTCCCGAGCTGCACCGCGCGCTCGATCCGGCGCGCGACCAGTCGTATTTCCTCTACGGCACCACCGAGGAGCAGCTCGAATTCCTGCGCTTCCCATTGGGCGGACTGCCCAAGAGCCAGGTGCGCCAGCTGGCTGAAGCGGCGGGCTTGCGGGTCGCAGCCAAGCCCGATAGCCAGGACATCTGCTTCGTTCCCGACGGCAACTACGCCGGGATCGTCAGCAAGCTGCGCCCCGAAGGCGTTCGCCCCGGCAAGATCGTGCACGCGGCGACCGGCGAAGTGCTCGGTGCGCATGGCGGCGTTATCCATTTCACCGTTGGGCAGCGGCGCGGACTCGAGATCGGCGGGCAGGCCGAACCGCTCTACGTCGTCGCGCTCGATGCGAAAGCCGCACAAGTGAAAGTCGGGCCCAAGGCGATGCTGGCGGTCTCGTCAGCGCGGCTAGTCGAAACCAACCGGATCGGGTCGCTATCGGGGGATGTCCCGCTCACGGCCAAGGTCCGCAGCCTCGCCAAGCCGGTCCCGGTCACGCTCGACGGAGCGCTGGGCGATGGGGCGAGCACGACGATCCGCTTCGCTGAGCCGGAGTTCGGCGTTGCGCCCGGACAGGCCGCGGTACTCTATGCCGGGGATCGCGTGGTCGGCGGCGGGTGGATCGATTCGACGGCGAGCGTGCTCGTCGGTCAGTGATTCCACGGCTTGAGCACGCAGCCGTATCCCGGCCGCAGCGTGGCGGTGTCGCTGGCCAGTAGCGGGAAGCGCGCGGTGACCGATTTCGCTGCGTCGTCATCCGACAGCATCACCAGTTCCATTCCTGCGATCTTGTCTTTCCGGCAATCATCGAGGCTGCGTCCGGCGATGTAGCGGCACGAGCACGCGACCCGAGCGCCATAGGCGGTACCGGCCCGCGCATAGCCGAGCGCGACCGATCCGAACGCGGCCCACAGCGCGAGCAAGACCACTGCGACGGCAGCCATCCAGACGAGCTTGCTGTGGCGCAGGCTGGCGGATCTGGTCGAACGGGCTTTTGGCGTTGCCAAGCGGGAATCCCCCATGCAGAAGCGGTGCGACCGATGCGCCGCCTGCCATCCCTTATCGCTTCGCTTGCCCTGCTGCCAGCCCTTGCCGGGTGCGGCAGCGCGAGCGACACCGCGCCGCCTCCGGTGAGCGAGGAAGCGATGCGAGCGGTGGCGCAAAACCCCGGTGCCCCGCGCGAACAGCTCGCCCGTGCGGTCGACAGGCTGTTCACCGATCCCGAAGTGGGCGAGACCCGCGCGGTGGTAGTGATGCACGACGGCTACATCGCGGCCGAGCGCTACGAACCGGGATACAACAAGAATACCCGCTTCATCAGCTGGTCGATGGCCAAGACGGTCACTGCGGTGATGATTGGGATGCTGGTGGCCGATGGGCGGTTGCGGCTCGACGAAGCGCCGCCGGTGCCGCGCTGGCAGCGGCCGGGCGATCCGCGCGGCGAGATTACCCTCCGTGAACTGCTGCAGATGCGCAGCGGATTGCGCCACACCGAAGGTGGCAGCCCGCCGTACGAATCGAGCGAAGTGCGGATGCTGTTCCTCGATGGACGCGACGACATGGCCGATTTTGCCGAGAGCCAACCGCTCGAGGCCGAGCCGGGAACGAAGTTCGAATATTCCAGCTCCACGACAGTCATCCTCGCCGACATCGCCGCGCGGGTCCTGACCCGCTCGAGCGATCCCGACCAGCGGCGCAAGGCGGTGGCGGATTTCCTGCAGAGCCGCCTGTTCGGCCCGCTGGGGATGACCTCGATGGTCCCCGAATTCGACGCCAGCGGGACGATGATCGGTGGCAGCGTGATCCAGGGCACCGCGCGCGACTGGGCGAAATTCGGCGAATTCCTGCGCAACAAGGGCTCGTATCGCGGCAGCCAGCTGGTTCCCCGCCGGTGGATCGATTTCATGACCACGCCAAGCCCGAAGAGCGCCAACTACGGTGGGCAGACCTGGCTCAACCGCCCGGCGCACGACGGCGAGGATCCGCTGTTCCCCGAGCGCGGCCCGGCCGATCTGTTCGCCGCGATCGGCCACATGGGGCAATACATCCTCGTCGATCCGTCGCGCGAACTGACCGTGGTGCGTCTCGGCCAGTCGGACGCCGACGAGCGCGCGGCGCTACTTCCCGAAATGGCGGACCTGATCCACCTCTATCCGGGCAAGTAGAAGCTACCCTCCACCACCGTCACGCACGCCCCGCCGAGCCATGCGCGATCCCCATCGAGCCGACAGGCGACATCGCCGCCGCGCATCGAGGCCTGGTGCGCGGAAAAGCTCTCGCGGCCCAGCCGCGCGGCCCAGAACGGCGTGAGCGCGGCATGGGCCGAGCCGGTCACCGAATCCTCGTCGACCCCGCCGCCTGGCACGAACACCCGGCTTACGACGTCGGTGCGGGTCCCCGGGGCGGTGCAGATGAACTGGTCGTCGCCCAGTGCGCCCAGCCCGCGCAGGTCCGGGTCGAGCGCGCGAACTTCGGCCTCGCTGGCGAACAGGTAAATCCCGTAGCGGTCATTGCTGCGCCACACTTCGGCCGGCTCCACGCCGATCAGCGCGACCGCTTCGGGCCACGGCGAAGGTTCGGTTACAATCGCCGGCAGCGCCAGCTCGTAGCCCGCGTCGCTGCGATTGACCTCGAGGATGCCCGCCTTGCGCGTGCGGAAGGTCACCCGGTCGCTGCCGCCGAAACCATTCGCCGGATCGAGCATGACGTGCCCGCTCGCGAGCGTTGCATGGCCGCACAATCGCACTTCGCTGGCCGGCGTGAACCAACGCAATTCCCAGTCCGCCTCGCCGGTTTCGTCGCGCACGAGGAACGCGGTCTCGGCGAAATTGTTCTCTTCGCCGATCGCCTGCAGCGTGGCATCGGGCAGCCAGCTCTCGAGCGGCATCACCGCCGCCTGGTTCCCGGCAAACGGCCGGTCGGAAAAGGCATCGACGTGCCAGTACGGAAGCTTCACGGGTGGGCCCTTTCCTTGGCTTCGGGCAGGAGTTCTTCGGCCGCTGTGCCTTCTTCGTTCACCAGTCCTTCGGGATCGGGGTGGATCAGCACTTCGACCCCGGGAAAGTCCTTCTCAAGCCTGGCCTCGACATCGTCCATCAGGTCGTGGACTTCGGTGATCTTGAGGTTGGGGTCGACCGCCATGTGGAACTGGACGAATTCGTCCGCCCCGCTGGTCCGCGTGCGCAAGTCGTGCACGCCGCGAATGTCGGGGTGCTTGGCGAGTACGGCTAGGAATTCGTCGCGCCGTTCCTCGGGCCATTCGCGGTCCATCAGGTGGTCGATCGCTTCGCTCGCAGCGCGCAACGCCCCCCATGCCAGCCAAATCGCGATCCCCAGTCCGAACAGCGGATCGGCCATCGAGAGGCCGAGGTACTGGTCGAGCACCAGCGCGGCGATAACCGACAGGTTGAGGAACAGGTCCGATTTGTAATGCACGTTGTCGGTCTTGATCGCCACGCTGCCGGTGCGCGCGATGACGTGCCGCTGCCACGCGAGCAACGCAAACGTGCCTAGGATAGCGAGCGTCGAGACAATGATGCCGTCGCCGGCGGCCTGCGTCGTCCCGCCTGTCAGCAAGTGCGTGATCGCACGGTACGCAATGCCCAGCGCCGAAATCACGATCAGCACGACCTGGAAGATCGCCGCGAGCGCTTCCGCCTTGCCGTGGCCGAAACGGTGATCCTCATCCGCCGGCTGGGCCGCGATCCATACGCCAACCAGAGTGGCGATGCTGGCGATCAGGTCGAGCGTGGTGTCGGCAAGGCTGCCGAGCATAGCGGTCGATCCGGTCTTCCACGCCGCCCATGTCTTGAGCACACCGAGCAGCAGCGCCATCGAGATCGAGGCGAACGCGGCGCTGCGGGTCAGCTTCGCGCGGGCTTCCTGTTCGGCGGTCATCATGGGTAAAGCAGACCCGATTCCCACCCGCCGTCGGGCGTGCGGGTGAACAGCCGCCGGTCGTGCAGCCGGTTGGGCCGATCGAGCCAGAACTCGATGTGCTGCGGATCGAGCGTGAAGCCGGTCCAGTGTGACGGGCGCGGCACTTCGCCGTCGCCGACTTGTGCCTGGAGCTGTTCGACCCTCGAAAGATAGGTCGCGCGATCGTCTAGCGGGCGCGACTGGTCGGACGCTGCCGAGCCGATCTGGCTGACCGATGGGCGCGAATGGAAATAGGCGTCGGCTTGAGCAGGCAAAACTTCGCTCAACGGCCCTTCGATGCGGACCTGGCGGCGCAGGCTCTTCCAGTGAAACAACAGCGCGGCGTGCGGGTTGGCGCGGATTTCGTCGCCCTTGCGGCTTTCGGCGTTGGTGTAGAAGGTGAACCCTTCAGGCCCCCATTCCTTGAGCAGCACCATGCGCACCGACGGCAAGCCGCCGGGCGTCGCGGTGGCGAGCGCCATCGCGTTCGAATCGTTCGGTTCGCTTTCGCGCGCTTCGGCGAACCACGCGCCAAACGTGGCGAGCGGGTCGCTGGTGGGAATCTCGCTCACGGCATCGTTCATTGGCTGGAACTCACGCGATGGAACACATGGAACACGGTCCTGGGCAAGAAAACGGGGTCGCAAACCGCCCGGCGGATGCCGACGGTCGTGCGCGAGGCGAAAGAATCCGGAAGTTCCATTGTGTCAGCCCTATCGCGCCCTCAATCGGTAGGAAAGCCCCGCCGTGCCTGTACCCGGCAAGCAACCGTCTTGCGCGCGGGCACTGCTCCACCTAGCTAATACGCCATGGCAGCCGATCCCTATGCGACCCTCGGGGTATCCCGTTCCGCGAGCGAGAAGGACATCAAGTCCGCCTATCGCAAGCTCGCCAAGGAACTCCATCCCGATCGCAACAAGGACAATCCGAAGGCCGCGGAGCGGTTCAGCGAGGTCACGCAGGCATATGACCTGCTGTCCGATGCGGACAAGCGTGGCCAATTCGACCGTGGCGAGATCGATGCCGATGGCAATCCGACCAATCCATTCGCGGGAATGGGCGGCGGCGCACGTAGCGGCGGCTTCGGTGGCGGCGGCTTCAATCCCAACATGGGTGGTGGCCGTGGCGGATTCGGCGCGGAAGACGTCGATATTTCGGACCTGTTCGAAGGACTGTTTGGCGGCGGCGCGCGCCAGCCGCGCGGCGGCATGGGCGGCGGATTTGGCGGCTTCGGTGGCCAGCAGCGTCGCCCGCCCCCGCCGCGCAAGGGCGCGGATATCGCCTATCGCCTGAAAGTTCCGTTCGTCGATGCCGCGACCCGCGCCGACCAGCGGATCACGCTGGCCGACGGCAAGACGATCGACCTCAAGTTACCTGCGGGGGTCGAGGACGGCACGCAAATGCGCCTCAAGGGCAAAGGCGAAGCGGGGCCGGGCGGCAATGGCGATGGACTGGTGACTATTTCGGTCGAAAGCCACCCGTTCTTTCGCCGTGAAGGAGACAACGTCCGGCTCGACCTGCCGATTACCCTTTCCGAGGCCGTCAACGGAGCCAAGGTGAAGGTGCCGACAGTCGACGGCCCGGTGATGCTGACCATCAAGCCCGGGACCAGCGGCGGCACTGTAATGCGGCTTGGAGGCAAGGGCTTTTCGAAAAAGGACGGCAAGCGCGGCAACCAGCTGGTCAATATCGAGATCGCCTTGCCCGACGACCTGTCCGATCTGGCCAAGCGGCTCGAAGGCTGGCAGGACCAGTCCGATCCACGCGCCGACCTGGGGGTCTGACGGCAGATACGCCGGAAGCTCGCCGTTCAAGGGGGACAATGCCGCACCGGTTGCATATCGAACCCGAGGAACGCGAGGTCCATTCGCTTTCGCCCGAGGAGCGACGGCGGTACGCGGTCGAACACCCCGAGAGCATCCGCAGCCGGATCGAGCGGGGCGATCACCCGTGGTCCCGCCCGTTCGAAATCGCCAAGCGCGTGCTGGTGGGCACCTATAACGACGGGTTCATCCACGCGGGCAACCTTGCCTATATGGCAATGGTTGCGATCTTCCCGTTCTTCATACTCGGCGCGGCACTGTTCGCGCTGGTCGGCGAGCCCGGAGAGCGCGCTGCCTCGATCAACGCGGTGCTTTATGCCCTGCCGCCGATGGTCGGCAACGTGATCGGCCCAGTGGCGCATAACGTGGTCGATGCACGTACAGGGTGGCTGCTGTGGCTGGGAGGACTGGTCGGCCTGTGGACCGTCTCGAGCCTGATCGAGACCATTCGCGACCTGCTGCGCCGCGCCTATGGCACCCCGGCAACGCTGGCGTTCTGGCAATCGCGGCTGCTGGCGTTCGGGATGATCATGGCGGCAGTGGTCCTGCTGATGCTCTCGTTGTTGGCGCAAGTCGCGATCGGCACCGCAGAGGAAGTGATCGGTGCTTATTTCCCGCGCCTGTCCACCGCGGTCACCGACCTGCAGCTGTCGCGCGTGTTGCCCGCATTCGGGCTCTACGGCTCGCTCTACATGCTGTTCTATTCGCTGACCCCGGCAGCCTATCGCACGCGGCGCTATCCCAAATGGCCCGGCGCGCTGGTGACGACGGTGTGGTGGATCGCGGTGTCGATTGCGCTGCCGCCGATTATCCGCCGGTTCTTCACCTACAACCTGACCTACGGCAGCCTTGCGGGGATCATGATCTCGCTGTTCTTCTTCTACCTCGTCGGGCTCGGGATGGTGGTCGGGGCGGAGCTCAACGCCGCGCTTGCCGAAACGCCCGAGGAAGAAGGCGAAAAGCCAGGCGCAGGCGAAAGGGATGCCGAAGATGGCTGACGCGGGCGGCCCGGTGCGCCTGCTGGTCCCGGACCGCCACTGCGATGCGCGCGGCTGGTTCGAAGAGACCTACAACCAGCGCATTCTGGCCGAATGCGGCATCGTGGATGCATTCGTCCAGGACAACCAATCCTTCTCCGCTGTGCGGCACACCCTGCGCGGAATCCACTTCCAGGCCCCACCGCATGCCCAGGCCAAGCTGGTGCGGTGCGTAAACGGACGGATCTTCGATGTCGCGGTCGACTTGCGTGACGGTTCGCCGACATTCGGCAAGTGGGTTGGTGCTGAGCTGAGCCGCGAGAATGGCGCGCAGCTCTATATTCCAGCCGGGTTCGGCCACGCTTTCCTTACGCTCGAGCCCGATTGCGACGTCGCTTACAAAGTCTCCGCATTCCATTCGGATGCAGCCGGGGGCGGGCTGGCGTGGAACGATCCGGATATCGCGATCGACTGGCCCGGGCTGGGGCCCGGCGCCGCTCCGATCGTGTCCGCAAAGGACGCTGCGCAGCCCTTGCTGGCGCAGTTCGAAAGCGCCTTCCGTTACGACGGGCAGCCACTTGTGCCGCTCGCCCCGGGGTGCTTCGGCAACGTGTGATCGTTGTCGGCAAATCGACGAAGCCACTTTTCAAGCCGCGTTAATCCGGCTTAGGAGAAGCGTCGCGACATTGGGATCAACGCGAAAGAGGTAACGTGATGACCGGGCTGATGGCGGGCAAGCGGGGGCTGATCATGGGCCTCGCCAACGACAAGTCGCTGGCATGGGGGATCGCGCAGGCCCTGCACGCTCAGGGCGCGGAACTGGCGTTTTCGTACCAGGGCGATGCGCTGAAGAAGCGGGTCGAGCCGCTCGCGGCGCAGCTCGGCAGCGATTTCCTGATCGATTGCGACGTTTCCGATATGGCCAACCTCGATGCTGCCTTCGCCACGCTCGCGGAGCGCTGGCCGACGATCGATTTCGTGGTCCATGCGATCGGCTTCACCAACAAGGAAGCACTGCGCGGGAAATATTTCGACGTCGGGCTCGACGATTTCCTGATGACGATGAATATCTCGGTCTATTCATTCACCGCAGTAGCCAAGCGCGCCTCGGCGATGATGTCGGAAGGCGGGGCGCTGCTGACGCTGTCCTACTACGGCGCGGAAAAGGTCGTGCCGCACTACAATGTCATGGGGGTGGCCAAGTCGGCGCTCGAAACCAGCGTCAAATACCTCGCCAACGATCTCGGACCCGCCGGCATCCGCGTCAACGCGATCAGTGCCGGCCCGATCAAGACCCTGGCCGCGTCGGGTATCGGCGACTTCCGCCTGATCCTCAGGTGGAACGAATACAACGCCCCGCTGCGCCGCAACGTCACCATCGACGACGTCGGCGGCGCGGCACTTTACCTGCTGTCGAGCCTTTCATCGGGGGTGACTGGCGAAACCCACCACGTCGATTCAGGCTATCACACTGTCGGCATGAAGCAGGAAGATGCGCCCGATATCGCACTCGGCTGAACCGAGGCGATAACGCGGGCATTGACCTCGCCGCGGGCAGTCGGCAGAGCCGCGAACGAAATTTCAAGCTGCATTTCGATTGGCTGGCAATGACTTCATCCCTGCAAACCGTGCTCATTACCGGCGGCACCGGCTCGTTCGGAAAGACGATGCTGACGGGCCTCCTCGAACAGGGCTTGAGCGAGATCCGCGTGTTCAGCCGCGACGAGGAAAAGCAGGACGCGCTGCGCAACCGGCTCGGCGATCCACGGGTGCGGTATTACATCGGCGACGTGCGCGACCGTGACAGCGTCAACCGTGCGATGCACGGGGTCGATGCGGTGTTCCACGCCGCCGCGCTCAAGCAGGTGCCGAGCTGCGAATTCTTCCCGTTGGAAGCGGTGCGGACCAACATCGTCGGCTCCGAAAACGTCATTCGCTCGGCGATCGACAACAAGGTCGCCAGCGTCGTCTGCCTTTCGACCGACAAGGCGGTGATGCCGATCAACGCGATGGGCATGTCGAAAGCGATGATGGAAAAGCTCGCCCAGGCTGCGGCGCGCGAGATCGGGCGCGATGCCGCGACCACCGTCAGTTGCGTGCGCTATGGCAACGTCATGTATTCGCGCGGCAGTGTGATTCCGCTGTTCATCCAGCAGATCAAGGCCGGCAAGCCGATCACCGTGACCGAACCCAACATGACCCGGTTCCTGATGCCGCTGCGCGACAGCGTGGCGCTGGTTCGTTTTGCGTTCGAACACGCGCGGCAGGGCGACCTGTTCGTGAAGAAGGCCCCGGCTTCGACCATCGCCGATCTCGTGACCGCGCTGATCGAGCTGTTCGAAGTGCCGAACCACGAAGTGCAGGTGATCGGCTGGCGGCACGCCGAGAAGCTCTACGAAACGCTCGCCAGCGCGCAGGAGCTGACGACGGCCGAGGATCTCGGCGACTACTATCGGCTGCGGCTCGACGAGCGCGACCTCAACTACAACGCCTATTTCTCCGAAGGCGAGCAAGCGACCGCCGCGAAAGAAGATTTCCATTCGCACAATGCCGAGCGGCTCGATGTCGCCGGGGTGAAGGCGCTGCTGTTGAGCCTGCCCGAAGTCGAGGCCGAACTCGCCGCGTGGAAGGAAGCGCGGGCGTGAAGATTGCCGTTACCGGCGCGAAAGGCCTGCTCGGCTGGCACGCGTCGGCGCGGCTGCACGCGACCGCATGCGCTGCATGCTTCCGCAAGGAAGATCCGCCGCACGAGCTGGTGACGATCGACCGGGCGACATTTGCCGATCCCGCCAGACTCGCCGCAGCGCTCGACGGGGTCGAAGCAGTGCTGCACTTTGCCGGCGTCAACCGCGGCCCGGAAGACGAGGTCGAAGCGGGCAATCCCGCGATCTCCCGCGCGTTGGTGGCCGGGTGCGAAACAGCAGGCGTGAGGCCGCATGTCGTCTACGCCAATTCGACCCACGCCGCGCGCGACACGTTCTATGGCCGGTCGAAACGGATTGCGGGCGAAGTGCTGGCGGGGTTCACCGATCGTTATACCGACCTGGTGCTGCCGCACATTTTCGGCGAGTGTGCGCGGCCCTACTACAACAACGTCACCGCCACCCTGATCGACCAGATCTGGCAGGGGGAAGAACCGACGATCAACCCAGATGGACGCGTCCAGCTGCTCCACGCTGGAGCCGCCGCGCAGATAGCGATCGATGCCGTGCTCGACGGCACTGCCGGAACGCTCGCGCCCGAAGGCCGCGATACCGCGATTACCGAACTCTACGACAAGCTCTCCGGTTTCCACGCGCTCTATACCGCCAACGTGTTTCCCGATCTCGATGATCCGTTCGACCTCGCGCTGTTCAATTCCTATCGCACCGGCGGTTATCCGCAGCACTACCCGCGCATGCTCAAGGTCAATGCCGATCCGCGCGGCGTGCTGTTCGAGAGCGCGAAGGGCGGCAATTGTGCGCAGAGTTTTCTCTCGACCACCCTGCCCGGGCAGAAGCGCGGCGATCATTTCCACTTCGACTTGGTGGAGCGGTTCCTGGTGGTCCACGGCGATGCTACCATCCGCATCCGCAAGGTGCTGACCGACGAGGTCCACGAGTTCGAAGTATCAGGTGGCGCTCCAGCGGCGATCGACATGCCGCCGCTGCATACCCACAATATCGAGAACCGTGGCGAGGGCGAGGTGATCACGTTCTTCTGGGCGCACCGGCTGTTCGACCCGGCCAATCCTGACACATACGCCGATCCGGTAGGTCCGATCGCCGAAGCCGCTGAAGGAAAGACCTGACATGTCCGGCCCGAAGACGTGCACGACCCCGTCCGCATGCCACCTTTGCAGCGGTGGGGCGCCAAGCAGTGTGGTGCTCGACCGGTTCAACGGCCATGATTACGGTCATTGCCGGTGCCTGAAATGCGGCATCACATTCGACAGCAACGTCAACGAAATCGCCGACGAAGTGCTCGACAAGAAGCGGATCGACGACATCGGCGATCGTGAAGCCTACATGCACTTGTTCGTCGAGACCTGGCAAATCGCCGATGCCGACACCGACGATATCTACCCCGACTTCGACTGGGAGGACAACGCATCGGTACGTCAAGGGGTGGCGCGCCATGTTACCGATGCGATTGCCCGGCACCGGGACGATCCGACACCACCGCGGTTGCTCGATGTCGGCTGCGGCAACGGGTTCACGACGGTCGAATTCGCCGCTGCGTTCGGCAAGGACAACCTGATCGGGATCGATCCGAGCCCGATGGTGGCAGGGTTGACAAGGAAGCACGGTATCGCCGCGGTGCGCGGGACGCTCGACACGGTCGATCTTCCTGCGGAATCGTTCGACGTCGTCGTGATCCTCGGCAATTTCATGCTCCACCGTGATCCATATTTCACATTATCCGAGAGCCGGCGCGTCCTCAAACCGGGCGGGATCATCGTGGTCGACTACAAGAACATCGACAGTTCGCTACGCAAGGCTGCGGGGCTGATGGCACGGCTTTGGCCGGGCAAGCTCTCACGCAATTCCTTCATCCAGCGCAATTTCGTGAATATGCGATTCGGGTTCAATCGCGCGTTTTTTCGCGGGATGATGGACAAAGTCGGGTTCGAGATTCTCGAGGACTATTCGAAGCCGCCGCGACTGCTCGAATTTTCCAACGCCAGCGGCTATCAATCGGGGATCAAGGGGCTGGTGTGGCGGCTGACCGACTGGGTCGATCGATTGAGCGACGATCGCGCCTGGATCCAGGTTACTGCCCGCAAGCCCGCTGCAGGCAATCCCGGGGCACCACAATGACGAGGCTCAAGGTCACCACCGTTCTCGGCACACGGCCCGAGATCATCCGCCTGTCGCGAGTCATGGCGCGGCTCGACGAGCACGTCGATCACCGGATCGTCCACACCGGGCAGAACTGGGATTACGAACTCAACGAGGTGTTCTTCAGCGATCTCGGGGTGCGCCAGCCGGACAATTTCCTCGGCGTCGATACCTCCAGCCTTGGCTCCGTGCTCGGCGGGATCCTGGTCGAGGTCGAGAAGGAGCTGAAAGCCAACCGTCCCGACGCAGTGCTGGTGCTGGGCGACACCAACTCGGCGATCGCGGCGATCATGGCCCGGCGGATGAAGATCCCGGTCTATCACATGGAAGCAGGCAACCGCAGCTTCGACCGCAACGTGCCCGAAGAGACCAACCGGCGGCTGGTCGACCACATCTCGGACTTCAATCTCGTCTATACGGAGCACGCCCGGCGGCACCTATTGTCCGAAGGAATGCAGCACCGCCGCGTCTACCTCACCGGATCGCCGATGCGCGAAGTGCTCGAGCATTACCGCGCGCAAATCGAAGGGTCCGACGTGCTTGCCCGGCTCGGGTTGGAAAAGGGCAAGTATTTCATCGTCTCGCTCCACCGCGAGGAGAACGTCGACAGCAAGGAACGGTTGGCGCAGCTCGCGAATGCGCTCAACACGCTGGCCGAGCGGCACGACATGCCGGTGATCGTCTCTACCCACCCGCGCACCCGCAAGCGGCTCGACGCGATGGATGGACTCAAGCTCGATCCGCGCATTCGCGACATGAAACCGTTCGGGTTCCACGACTACAACAACCTGCAGATGAACGCGTTCTGCGCGATCAGCGACAGCGGCACGATCGCCGAGGAATCGAGCATGCTCGACTTTCCCGCGATCACTCCGCGCGACGCGATCGAGCGTCCCGAAGCAATGGATACCGGCAATATCGTCGTCACCGGGCTCGACAGCGGGACCATCGGCGAAGCGGTCGACCTGGTAACTTCGATCCACGCCGAACGCCAGGCAAAGGGCGAGCGCTGCCCGCTGCCCGAAGACTATGCCATCCTCAACACCTCCGAACGGGTCGTGAAGTTGATCGTCGGCACCGCCCGCCTGTCGAACGGGTGGGACGGGATTCGCATGCACGATTACATCTGAGCGACCGAGGGCCATGAACCGCAGGCAAGAAGCCATCAAGCGCGCGTTCGACATGGTTGGCGCGGCAGCCGGGCTGGCATTCACCTGGCCGGTGATCGTGGTCGCGGCGATCGCCGCGCGGCGCGACACCGGAGCCAGCGGGATCTTCTCGCAGCAGCGCATCGGCCGGAGCGGACAGCCGTTCACGATCCGCAAGATCCGTACCATGCGCGCGGTCGCAGGGACGCACATCACCACGGCGGGCGATGCGCGGATCACGCCGCTCGGTGCATTCTTGCGCCGCTCGAAGATCGACGAACTGCCGCAGCTGTGGAACGTGCTCAAGGGCGAGATGAGCTTCGTCGGCCCGCGCCCCGACGTGCCCGGCTATGCCGACCGGCTCGAAGGCGAAGACCGCAAGGTGCTCGACCTCAGGCCCGGGATCACCGGCCCGGCGACGCTCAAGTACCGCGACGAGGAAGCGATCCTTGCCGCGCAGGCCGACCCGGTGGCTTACAACGACAGCGTGATCTGGCCCGACAAGGTCGCGATCAATCGCGATTATCAGGATAACTGGAGCCTCGCGGGGGACATCTCGCTGATCTGGCGAACGGTGACGGGGAAATGAAAATCCTCATCCTCTACCGTCATTTCTGGCCCGACAGCCCGCCCTATGCGGCGATGCTGCGCTCGATCGGGCGGAGGCTTGTTGCAGAGGGCCACGAAGTGACGGTGTGGTGCGAGAAGCCGTGCTACAAGCTCGGCGATTTTGCGCTCGATGCCCCGGCGCGCGAGACGCTCGACGGGATCCGGGTCGAACGGATGGGGCGGCTGCCGTTCTCGCGCCGGTCGGACCTCGTGCGGCTCGCCGGGAAGTTGGCGTTCGTCCCCCGCCTGATCGGAAAAGCGCTGCTGCGGCGTCTCGGTGGCGAGCGTTACGACCTCGTCTGGACCGCGACGATCCCGCCGGTGATGCAAGGCTGGGCCGGGCGCGTCGTGGCGCAGTTGTTCGGCGCAAGGCTGCTCTATCATTGCCAGGACCTCTATCCCGAACTTGCGAACTTCATGGGGATGTGGCCCGAGCGCGGGCTCGCCAGCCGCCTTCTCGCCCCGATCGAACGAAACACCCGCAACCGGGCGGCGGCGCTGGTCACTTTGTCGGACGACATGGCGCAGACCGCGCGGGGGCTGGCCCCCGGTGCAAAGGTCGAGATCGTCAATAACTTCATGCTTGAGGATTTTGACGGCAGCGGCGAGACAGCGCCTGCCCCCGTCGAGCGTGCCGCCGGGGCACCGATCCGTATCGGGTTCGCGGGTAATATCGGCCAGTTCCAGGCGCTCGACAAAGTCGTCGGAGCGATGGAGTTGGTGGGTTCGGATGCAGGAATCGAGTTCGAGCTGATGGGCGACGGCAAGGCCAAGCCTTCGCTCCGGGCACAAGCGCATGGGATGGAACGGGTCCGGTTCCTCGACCACCGCCCGTTCGCTGAAGCGCAGCAAGCAATCGCGCGCTACGACCTCGGGCTGATCTCTGTCGAACCCGACATCTACCGGGTTGCCTACCCATCGAAGACTCTGACCTACCTTGGGCTTGGCGTGCCGCTGCTTGCGATCATCGAACCCGAGAGCGAGCTGGCGCGGATGATCGTGCGGGAAGATATCGGGTTCGTTGTCGGCGAACGCGACAGCAAAGCGATCGCCGCGCGGCTTGCCGAGGCGGTGGCAGCGCGCGATAGGCTGCCCGCGATGCGCGAACAGGCCAGGAAATACTACGACACGGTGATGTCCACGCAGGCCCGGCTCGACCAGTGGGCTGCGCTCCTCGCGCGGCTAGAGGAGGCCCGATGAGCGCGTCGCGCTACACTCCGCTGGTGATTGTCGGCGCTGGCCGCTCGGGCACCAATATGCTGCGCGACTGCCTCACCGCGCTGCCCGGATTTGCGACGTGGGACTGTGACGAGATCAACCCGGTCTGGCGACACGGGCATTTCTTTCGCCGCGACGACGAACTCGCCCCTTCCGATCTAACGCCTGCAGGCGAACGGACTATCCGTCGCGCGTTCGACAAGGTCGCGCGGGCCAATCCGGGTACCCGTTTCGTGGTCGAGAAGACCTGTGCCAACAGCTTGCGGTTGCCGTTCGTCGATGCCGCGCTGGGCGGGGAAGCGGGTGGTGCGCGCTATCTCGAAATCGTCCGGGACGGTCGCGACGTCGTGCCGTCCGCCATGAAGCGCTGGCGCGGAGAGCTCGAACTCGATGCGGGCGACTATTTCTTTGCCAAGGCGCGCAATACCCCGCTGCTCGACCTGCCGCTCTACATGGCTGCGTTCGCGCTGACGCGGACGAAGAAGCTTGTCGGCAAGAGCGACAGGCTGAGCTTGTGGGGCCCGCGCTATCGTGGGATCGCCAGCGATCAAGGCTTACCGCTCGCGCGGATCTGCGCGCGCCAGTGGTCGGCCTGTGTCGATCGCAGCGACGCGTTCCTGCAGACCCTGCCAGCCGATCGCTGGCTGCGGGTGAGGTACGAGGATTTCGTTGCAAATCCGCGCAGCAAACTCAAAGAGATACTGGCGTTTCTCGGCGTAAGCGCCGATGACAGCGAAATTGCCGCGGTAACCTCTGGCATCCGCACGGGCAGCGTTGGCAGGAGCCGTTCGCCGCAGGCGCAGGCGGCCATCGCCGAGGCGCTGCCGGACATGGCAAAAACTCTGGAACGGCACGGATATACGGGAGCGAACGCGTGAGGATCTGGCTATCGCGACCGCACATGGGCGGCACCGAGCAGGACCATGTGGCCGAGGCGTTTGCTTCGAATTTCATCGCGCCGCTCGGGCCGCAGCTCGATGCGTTCGAGCGCAAGTTCGAGGAATACCTCGGCGGCGGAGTGCATTGCGCCGGCCTATCGAGCGGATCGGCAGCGCTGCACCTGGCGCTCCACATGCAGGACCTGCGGCCGGGCGACGAAGTGTGGGTCAGTTCGATGACCTTTGCCGGGGGCGTGTTCCCGATCCTATACGAGCAGGCGACACCGGTATTCTTCGACCTCTCGCCGACCAGTTGGACGGTCGACCCCGACCTGCTCGGCGAAGCGCTGGCCGATGCCGCAAAAGGGGGGCGTCTGCCCAAGGCGATCGTGCCGACCGACCTCTATGGGCAGAGCTGCGACATAGCGGCGATCGAGCCGCTGGCGGCGCAATACGGAGTCCGGCTGATCGTCGATAGCGCCGAGTCCGCCGGGGCGCGGTGCGGTGAGCGGATGGCGGGAACCGGCGGCGACATGGCGATCCTCTCGTTCAATGGGAACAAGATCATCACCACCGGCGGAGGAGGGATGCTGGTTTCGCGCGATTCCAAGTGGATCGAGCGCGCACGGTTCCTCTCCACCCAGGCGCGCGATCCGGCACCGCATTACGAACACTCGGTCTACGGTTTCAACTACCGGATGGGTAACGTGACCGCGGCGATCGGGATCGGCCAGCTCGACGTGCTCGACCAGCGGGTGGAGCAACGCCGGGCGATCTTCCAGCGCTACCGGGATGCGCTTGGCAGCTATCCGGGGGTCACCTTCATGCCCGAACCCAACTGGTCGCATTCGACCCGCTGGCTATCGGTGATGACGGTCGACCCGGCGCAGGCCGGGATCACCCGTGAGGATATTCGCGCCGGCTTGCTCGAACACGAGATCGAATCGCGGCCGATGTGGAAGCCGATGCACACCCAGCCGCTGTTTGCCGGCACTCGCTATTTTGGCAGCGGTTTCGACGAGCGGCTGTTCGCGACCGGGCTGTGCCTGCCGTCAGACACCAGCATGAGCGAAGTTGAACAAGGCGAAGTTATCGAGCGGATCGCTGCAATGTTCGACCGCGGCCACGCTCGCAGCTAGACTTGGCGACTGGATTGGGATTGGTGCCCGGGTAGATGGTGTTTCTGTCGAGAGTTCCGCTTCACGCTGCGCGCTATGCGCACCAAAAGCTCAATCCGTTGCTGTTCAGCACGCTGAGCATCAACGAGTATCCCAAGTCGGGCGGCACCTGGGTGTGCCGGATGCTGCGCGACGTGACCGGGTACCGGTTCGACGACAACGCAATCCCGCGGCCCGGCCCTGCCATCGTCAAGTACCACCGCCTGCCGCTCGGCGTTTCCCCGCTCGCAGTGATCGTACGCGACCCGCGCGACGTGTTCGTATCGCTGTTCCATCATTCGAATGCCGTATTCGAAGACGATCCCTTCAATTCCGAGATCGTCGAGGTGACGCATTCGGAAGTTTTCGATTCTGCCGCGAGCGAACACGAGCGGCTGGCGGCTTTCGTAGCGCGCCAGCTCTCGCAGCCGATCTACCCGCGCTTCTCGTGGCATGCGTTCTACGAGCATTTCAGCGCGCGCGGCGTGCCGATCTTCCGTTATGAGGATTTCCGCTCGAACCCGGCTGATACGTTGGCCCAATTGCTCGAACGGGTTGGGGTCGTGGCTGCTGCGGACCGGTTGGCGGAAGTCGCCGAGACACATTCGATCGAGACGATCCTCGCGCGCCGCGAAACGGAAGGCGATGCGGGCGGAAGCAACTTCATACGGCGCGGGAAAGTCGGCGGATTTGCGGATACTCTCGATCCGGCCTCGATCGCGCTGATCGAGGCGGCCGAAGGTACTACAATGCGCAAGTTCGGATACCTTTGACGGCGCGTCCAACTCTTGCGCGCCTGACGGCGCTCGCCCGGCGGACGCTGGCGTCTGCTTCTTACACGGCGGCAAGTTTCGTCGCCTCGTTCGTATCGGTCTCGCTGATTGCGCGCGGTTTAGGAGTCGAGCCGCGCGCCGGGTTCTTCCTGTTCCTTGCGCTCTATTCGCCGCTATCGACCGTGATGGCGCAGCGGATCCTGTTGTCGATCTACCAGGACGAGCGTCGCTCGCGAACCTCCGCCTGGATCGAGGAAGGCTTGCAGTTCGCCGCCTCGATCGCGATCATCGCACTTGCGACTGATCGCCATTTCAGCGTGTTTGAATCGGTCATCCTAGCAAGTACAGTGTTCAGCCAGATCCATGCCACCGCCGCCGCCGGGTCGATCCAGCATCGCACCGGCAATGCCTCGAACTGGGCGGGCGTGGTGCTTGCGATGGCGGTTGTGCGTATTGCGGTGACCTGGGTCCTGCTCGGCGAGGGACCGGTGGTGGCCTTTTCGGCGGGTTCCTATGCTTACCTGCTGGCAATGCTGGCGGTGCACCGGATCGTCTTTCGCAGTGACCTTGACGATGCAGGTCGCCACGCAGACGATGAAGCGAACCGGTCCCGTTGGATCGACCGGACCGCTTCGCTGGCATTTTTCGCGATCAGCGCAGTGATGTTCCAGGTCGACAAATACGCCCTGAGCGGCGTGCATCGTTCCCTCGAACTGGCCAGCTCCGGCGCACTGACCTTGCTTCTGCTCAGCCCGCTTTCGCTATTGTTCGCGACGCTCTATCGCACGCGCACTCGCGAGCTATTTGCCAACTCGACCGGTGCGCACGGCAAATCGCCGGTAGTCGCGGCGATCGCCGGTCAGTTCTCGCTCGGCACGCTGGGATACGTCGGGGTGCTGGCTGCCCTGTGGAGCAGCGCGGTCATGCTGGCGTTTCCGTTCTTGTCGGTATCGGCGGCGGCCGTCGCGCTGTTCGTGCTTGCGATCGTTGCTGACCGGCTGGGGACGCTGATCGTCTTCGCATTGCGATCATGGCGCCATTACCTCGCCGCCGCACTGTGGAAGGCAGCGTCGGTAGCGGCGATCTACCTGGTTGTCCGGAGCGTAGCCGGATGGCAGTCGCTCGAGGCGATCTACACGCTGTATTTCGCAAGTTGCCTCGTCTACTGCTTGGCAGCCTTCGCGATCATCGCGGTCTGGGAGCGACATGCCGAAACGTAGCAACCAGTTCACGCCGGTCATGTGGCTGATCTTTGCGCTGTCGATATTCGAGCTTGCGATCCGCCTGCCGTACCTGGTCCTGATTTATCGCGACCCCTACACCCCGGCGGCAATGCGCTTCCAGTATTTCGGGATATACGATCCTGTGCGGGTCATGGTCGACGGCACTCTGATGGTCGCGATCGCCCTGATCCTGGCATTCCTGGCTCATGCGCTGGTGCCGCTTCGTCCGGTCGCTCGGCAGTTTCGCGATCGGGTCGTACGGTTGACCTGGCCGTTTTACTTCGTGGCGGCCGGGACGGTCGTCGCAGCGGTTCTTGGAGCCTATGTCCTGGGTTTCAGCGAAATCGCCCAGAACCTTTCAGCCAAGCGCGATCTCGACTCGTCGGATTCGGGTATCCTGCTGTATATCTTACTGAAGGCGTCGCTGTTCAGCCACGTGCTCGTGTCTTTGAGCTACATGGCTTACCTTTCGACCCATCACCGCAAGTACCTGGTGATGGTGGGCGGGTTCGCCTTAGTCACGCTGGTCATTTCGGTGATCTTCTCGCAGCGTGCGATGCTGTTCGTCCTCGGTTTCGAGCTGATCTACGTGACCTGGCTCTACCGCCGCCTGAACGTCCGCAAGCTCGTGATGTACGCTGCGCCGTTTGCCGCCGCGCTGGTTGCGATCGGTATCTTCCGGGCGAGCAACCAGCAGGGAATGGGGCTCTACGATTCGATCCTGTTCGGGCTCGATAAGGTTATGAGCACCCGGTACTTCATGAATATCAGCAAGGTCGGAGCGGTCTACGAATGGCAGAGAGTGGCAGGGCAGATCGACTTCCTCAGCCTGAATTTCCTGGTCGAGCCCTTCGACCCGAACCACACCATATACTTCAAGGACATCGGTCGCATGGTTAGCTCCGAAGTGTTCGGGGTCGATACCTCGGGCGTAACCTTGGGGGCGGTGTCCGAAGCGGTACTTTCGTTCGGTCCGCTGGTGGGGGCGGTGTTCTGCTTTGCGATGTTCGTCGGTGTGTTTCTTGCCGAGAAGAAGATGCTTGAATATCGCAGGTTATCGTTGCTGGTGTTCTTTGCCGTCGCCAAGGTGCCGATCCTGCTCAATACGTCGCTGGGCTCGTATGTGTATCAGGTTGTGCTGGAGTCGGTCCTGCTGCTGCTCTTGTTGCCCGGGGTTGTGTTTGCCCGTCCGGTCTATCGCAAAATGCGCCGAGAGCCCCGCGGTAAGCGCGCGCCCGGTCCGCGACCCCAGCCATCCGGTGCGGTTCCGGGCTGATCGCTCTCGTGCACGTCAAGCACAGGTTACCGTACCGGTCCGACGCGCTTCGATCCTGCCTTGCGCGGTCGATACCGTGCACGGGACATCGCGGCTGTTGTTGACCAGCAGCGGGTAGGTCGGTGCTGGTGAACGCAAGTCGAGACCCGCCAGCGAGATGTCTTCCGCCTGCGAGATGTAGAGGTCGGCAAATGCGCCCCGGATACCAGCTCGGTTGAGCCCGTTGCCGTCAGCGACGTAGCCATCGAGCGAAATATTGCGGCAGAACTCGAGCGCGGTAATTTTCGCTCCGCCAAAGGCGCCCAGCAAGCGTTCGCCAACCTGGAGCTGGTGTCGCTTGATCCCGCCTAGCCAGACCTGGTTGCCGACAACCCGCAGCACCTTTGCTTCTCCGTGGCTGGTCATGCCCAGACTCGGGGTATCGGCCTGGAAGGCCGCCGGGTTATCGACTGTGGCAACCACGCCCCCTCCGCCGATTTGCAGGCCATGCCCGTCCGAGCCGGTCACGGTCACGTTGCGCATGGTCCCGTCGCGCGATCCGCGCACGATCGAGATGCCGTTCTCCCCTCCGTTGCGCGAAACGATGTTGGCCAGAGAAAAGCCCTGCACGTTCTGGAATGCGATCTGGTCGGCTGTGGCAGCGTTCTCGGCGGAATAACTCCCACCCGTCCCCAAGACAGTAACCCCGTCCATCGAAACATTGCGGACTGCCTGTCCACCTATGGTGGAGGAAACGAAGATGGGATAGATTTGCACGCCGGCACCATCGCGCACAGTAGTGTTGGTGATAGAGATATTCTGTGCCGGACGGGTATCGGAGCTGACGAAGTAGAGCCCGTATTTCCATCCGATAATGGTCACTCCGTCGCAAGTCAGCGTATCGGGCGCGGTTGCGTTCCACGCCGCCATCGCAACGTTTCCCGCGCAGTCGAGCGTGAGGTCGCGGATGCCGCAACCGGTCTGCCCGTCGGGTGTTTCGACAAGACTGCGTTTGAGCGCGTCGTTGCCAATCGGCGCGATCGCCCGGACAATCGTCTTTCCGGTGCCCGCAATGGTAACGCCGCCGGGCAGGATGATCGGCACGCGGGTGCCGTATACCCCATCGCCAAGTTGCAAGGTCCCGCCGCCGGAAGCGGCCAGTGCTGCGAGCTTGGCGTTGAGTGCAGGTCCGCTGTCGTCGGCTGGAGCGAGGCCCTGCGACGCACCGGCGCCAACATTGCCAGTGATCATCGCATAGGCCGCACCGCCGGAGGCCAATGCACTTCCAAGGAATATCCTGCGCGAGAGCATTTCCGTAACCTCTCACATGGTGTCGAGGATGGTCCGGGCGATCGATTCGTCCGGTCCACCGCGATCGATGGAGCGCCTAGCTTGGCTGCAGGCTCAGCTTGTTGATGGCAACATCGGTTGCGCCACCGGACTGCACGCTGAGTCGCAGTTGCAGCAGGTAGTCGCTGCATGCCCCGGTGATTGTGAACGAACCCGAAACGGTCGGTTGCCCGGTATCCTTGAAATCGGCGACCGGGCTCGAGGAATCGCTCGTCGCGCAGACCACGCGCGCTTCGACGTTGGGGCGTTGGCCGCCGGTCGGGTCGGGCACGAATGCCATGTCGAATGCGTATCTGCCCGGTTTCAACCTGAGCGCGCGATAGGCACCAATCCCGACCGAACCCGAACCGCCGGTGAGGATCATTTGCCTGGTTCCCGGATCGATCCCACCCGATTGCAGGCCGTTGGTCGGGAATGCCCATTCGACCGGCGGGAATTGCGGATCCCGGGACAGATCGACCGACCCAACGCGGTCAAGCGGTGGTGCCGACTTGCCAGCAAACTGGCGATAGAGCGTAAACGCTTCGTTCCATTCGTTGTTACGGGCTAGTCCGTTGACCAACATCCGGTCGAGCCGGTCCTGCGGCATGGCAACACCGGCCTTGTAGAGGTCCATCCGCAGCGTGGCAGCGTTCTTGAGCGAGTCGGGTGTATTGATCACCGTGTACCAGAAATGGGTCGCCCAAGGCGGGTTCTGCGCCAACTGCTTTTCGATTGGCCCAATGAACTGCGGCAACTGCAGCGTTTGCGCGAGTTTTGGCAGGAGAACGTCTTCGGCCTTCGAACTCGTCCGCAGCGCCAGGTCGTAGTGGTGCAGCACGCCGCTTAGGTCGTCGAGCTTGGCGTAGTCATTGACGAGCCACAGGTTGGCACCAGTGTCGCGCGCCGACAGGCCGATGGCCTCGCGCATGAGCGCGCGAGCGATCTTGGTGTCGCCCAACGCATCGCGCGCCATACCGGCGCTGCGCACGGCGATGACTTCGAGCGGAGATCGCGCAAAGCTGGCACGCGCGATTGCCAGCGCGTCGCGTGCTTCATCGTGGGTTGGCTGGCCATTATTGGCCAGTGTTGCCCGAGTCAGCAGGAATTCCGCTTCATGAGCGGCGGCCTCGCCGTTCCCGGGAGCGGCGGCAAAGGCCAGTTCGGGATTGAACTGGGCCATCGCCGTCGCGAATGCCTGCACACTGGCGAACCAGCCCAGCGCGGCCGCACCGAGCACGATGACCCCGGCACGAATCCAGGTCCGTCCGAGGCTGGGCGAATTGCCGTCAGACCCGCGGTCCATCAGGCTTCCTCTGGCTGCTGGTTCCCATAGCCGTAGCCATAACCGTAGCCGTAACCATAGCCGTATGATGCGTTGCGCGAATCGAGCTTGGTCACGATCGCACCGAAGATCGTTCCGTGGGCCGCACGGATCCGGTCGAGCGCAGTGCGGATTGCGCGCATCTTGGCGCCGTTGGCTTCGATCGTGAAGATCACGCCTTCAACCGCGCCTGCAAGCAGTGGAACGTCGGCTATACCGAGTACCGGCGGCGCATCGACGATCACGTGATCGAACTGCTGGAGCATCAGCGGAGCGAGCGTCTTCAGGCGGCCGTCGGCCAGAAGTTCGGCCGCATTCGGCGGCTGCGGTCCGGCGGTCATCACCGACAGGTTGGGAATGTCGGTCTGCTTTGCGAGTCTTGCCGTGTCGTCATCACCCGAGAGGAAGTTGCTGAGACCTTCGTGGTTGCGGATGCCGAGGAAGGTATGCGCCGACGGGTTGCGCATATCGGCATCGATCAGCAGCGTGCGCTTGCCCATGCGGGCAAACTGGCCCGCCAGCGCGAACGCCGAAGTCGACTTGCCCTCGTTCGGGCGCGAGCTGGTGAACAGCATCGACCGCGGCGCACCGTGGCTGGTGAGGAAGGTGAGGTTGGTCCCGATAGAGAAATAGGCCTCCGACACCATCGATTTGCGATCGCGGATATCGGCGAGGATATCGTCGTCTCCCACGTTGGGAACGAGCCCGAGCTGGGCCAGGCCGAGTGTCTTGCGGACATCGTCCGGGTCGCGCAGGCTTTGGTCGATCTGCTCGCGGGCATAGACGACCCCGAACGATACCAAAGAGGCCAATAGCAGCGAAAGAGCGAGGTTGAACGGCAGGCTGGGGCTGGACGGCGACTTGGGTGGATCTGCCTGGTCGACCACCGAAACGTTGTTTACCCCAACCCCGGCGACGCCGATCTCCTTGTAGCGCTGGAGCAGGCCGTTGTAGAGTTCGCGATTGGTATTCACGTCTCGCTGGAAGATGTTGTACTGGATCGCCGCGTTCTGCTGCACCAGGAAACGCTGCTTGAGTTCGGCAACCTGGGCCTTGAGTTCGTTTTCGCGATCAAGCGCTGTCTTGTAGGCATCGGCCTTGGCCGACGTTGCCCGGTTCTGTTCGGTCTTGATCGCTTGGTCGAGTGAATCGAGCTGTGAGGTCAGAGCCATCACTGCAGGATACTGGGGCTCGAACTGGGTCAGCAATTGTGCGCGCTGGGCGGCGACATCGGCGCGCTTGGTCCTCAGCGCCACCAGTGCGCCGTTGGTCAGCGTGTCGCCATCGGGGCCACCTTGATGCATCACGCTTTCGGCAGCGATGCGTGCTGCAGTGGCATCGGACAGTTCGTCATTAAGGGCTTCGAGATCGGCCGACACCATTGTCTTCTGGTCGGAAACCTGCCCGTCCGCATCGGTGCGTGACGATAGCGTGACAATCTGCTTGTCGGCCGCATAATTGACCAGGTTGCGTTCCGATTCCTCGAGCCGCGAGCGCAATTGCGCCAGCCGATCCTCAAGGAACTTGCGGGCGTCTTCGGTCGAATTGAACCGCCGGTCGAGAGTCCCGGCAACATATTGCTGGACCCAGGTGTTGGCGACCCGCGCGGACAGGTCGCGGTCCGGGCTGGTGAACTGGACGTCGACCAGGCTCGATCCGCGCACCGGCGAAATCTCGATATGCTTGAGCAGGATGTCGGTTGCCAGTTCAAGCCGCGCTGCGAGCAGTGCCCCGCTTGCCGGTCCGGTGGTCGAAACTTCGCCTGCAATCGGGAGATCGTCGGGATCGACCTTGAACGTGGCGAAGAAATTGTCGTCGTTGGCGAGGTTGAGCGCGCGCGCCACCCGTTCGGCCAGCGAGCGCGCCTCGAGCAGCGAATACTGCGTCTGGTAGAATTCCTCGTCCTTGTCGAAATTGTCCGGCTGGACCGATGCGACGTTGGTGACGTTCTCCTGCTGGCGGCTGATTTCGATCCGCGACACCGCGGTGTATTGCCGCGTGGCGAGAAGCGTTGCGACCAGCCCAAGCGCGATGAACCCGACGAAGATCGCAGCGATCCATATCCGGTTGGCGACGACCGCTCGCCATACTGCTTCGAGCAGTGGCGGCTTGCCGTGCGCGACCGACTCCTCGATCGGGGGGTATTCGTAGTCCGGGTCGAACCCTTCGGGATAGGCTACTTGATTGGTCATCGATCGGGGACTCAGAGCGTGCGGATCGCGAAGATTATCGGGGTGGTAATCAGCGACGAGCCCTGGAGAATATCCTTGAACAGGCGGCGTGCGCGCGAGGTGCTGACGATAATCACGTCGTTGGCATAAATTTCCGGATCGGCATAGTTGCCGCGGCGGATCCCTTCAAGGTTGTACAAACCGACCATCTGCTGGCCATCGACCTTGCGGAATACGACCACGTCGTCGAGCTTGGCGTATTCGTCTGCGCCGCCGGCCGTGGCAACCGCGCGCATGAGAGTCATTTTGCCGACGACGGGGTAAAGGCCCGGCTTGTTGACCTGGCCGTCGACGGTGATCACCTGGCTGACGGTTTCGGTCAGGTTGACGGTGACTTGCGGGTCGCGGACATATTTGCCGCGCAGCTTGTCGGCGATCGTTGCGGCCAACTGCTGCGGTGTCTGGCCGGCCGCCTGGACTACGCCGATCAACGGATACGAGAGCTGCCCCGCCGCATCGATCTGCACGTCGCGCTGGAGGTCCTCTATCCCGAACACATCGATATGCAGCTTGTCGAACGGGCCGATGAGGTAGTCGCGGGCAGAGGACACCATGTCCGCGGCGGTAGGTGCGGGAAGCCCGTTCGTGTCGGCGACCGCCACGTCCTTGCCACCGCCGAGTGGCGGATTCCCCGCACATCCGGTCAGCACAAGGAGGAGCAGCGCCAATAAACCGCGTAAAGCCATGATTTTCGTATTGATCCCTGAAACTATCGCGATGCTAGGCGTGATGAAATGCAGCGTAAAGCACTTAACGCTGTCCGCTTTGCGCCAGCCTGAACCCGCAATCGGCGATGACTGCAACCAAAATCGCAAAGAACGCCATCATTGCCGGGGTTCGCAGCGGGTAATCCACCGCGCTGGCAAGGCCAATCACCAGCACGATAAAGCCGGCGGCAAGGCCGCGATCGCGTAGCGGGCCGTCCGGCGCACGCCAGATCCCTCGCAAGCGAACGCCCAGCCAACCGATGAACCCGGCCAGCACCAGTAGTGCAGGTAGCCCGCCCTCGATCGCAAATTGTGCCCAGTCGTTGTGCGCCTGGTTGAGATAGCGGGGGCTGAGCAGGCTGACAGGTTCGAACAGGTGGTAGCTGTATTCGAACGATCCGAAACCCGAACCGAAGGGCAGGAAGCTCTTGGTCATGTGCCACAGGATTGGCACAAGTTGTGCGCGCAGGTCTGCGGTGTCCTCGCTCCCGATCGAATCGACCAGCCGATCGATCGACAGCGAGCGCGCCTGGATAACGGCGGCAACGACCACCAACGCGAGCGCGGTGGCTAGTCCGGCCAACACATACTTCCGGTCGATCCGCCACCGCGCAATGCGGAATTGGCGAGGTATCAAGCCGCTGTGCGATAGCAGCCACGCGCTGGCGATGCCGGTAAGCCCCAGAGCCAGCAATCCGGCTCGCGATCCGGTCACCAGTACCAGTACGAAGGTCAGGAGGAAGGTTCCTGCCCCGAACGCCAATCGGATCGGCGCGCGCACATCCTTGCGATCGACCGCGGTCATGTACCAGGTCGACAGCAAGACCATGCACGCAAGGAACACACCCTGGTGGTTGCGGTTAGCGAATAGTCCGACCGGCGAACCATCGTTGACCACGCGATAGGTGTAGAACGCGCTGCCGCTTCCGCCGGATATCTGCAGCATCCCGAGCAATGCAGAGCCGATCGCAACCATCAGGAACAGCGACAGCGCGCGCTTACGGAACGCGCGGTCCTGCACCGCATAGAGCAGCAAAGCAGCCGCCGGGACGGAAAGCGACATCAGGGCATTGACTGTCCTCTCGGGTGCCAGCGACAGCGGGCGGGCGAGATCCGTCATCCCCATAGTGGTGCCGATCTGGTCGACGATCCCGCGCTCGGGCAGGCCGCTCCACAGGCTGTGCGGAAGCGGGATGAGCTGCCCGATCATTACCATGGCGAGTAGCGCGAGCAGCGTCAGTGGGACAGCGAACGGACGCACGGTCTCGCGGTCGATTACGATCAGGGCATAGGCCCCCAGCGCGATCGCGAACGGGCGCAGGAAAGCAAGCGACTGAATGTCCGGGCGGGCACTTCCGCCCATCAGGAACGCCCCGATGACGAGGGTCGCGAAAACCCAGAAGCGCGCGCGTGGCGCCCCCAGCCGCTGCAAGAAGGAGCCCTTGCTGCGATGTCGCGAACTGCCGTGTGAGCCGCTGGGGCGATGCGACCGACGACGCGAAGTTATGCCGTTTGCCATGCGCTCTCCGTCAACCTGCCGCCGCCGCGTCGCCGCTGGCATTACCCGGGGCGTATTCGGGCACTAGCTTACGCATGATCGCGAGGGCGGTGTCGCGCTGCCCGGCCGCAATGGCCTCACGCATTTGCCCGAGCTTGGAAGTGAGTTCGGCCTCGGGGATCATATGCTCGGCCGAACGCATGATCTTGGCATGCTGGGTGGGCTCGCGGGTGTTGCCGATCAGCAGCTCTTCATAGAGCTTTTCGCCCGGGCGCAGCCCGATCTCGACTATCTCGATATCGCCATCTGGCCGTGCTTCGTCACGCACGGTCAATCCCGCGAGCTCGATCATCGTTCGGGCAAGGTCGAAAATCCGCACCGGTTCGCCCATGTCGAGGACGAAAACCTCGCCACCTGTCGCCATCGCGCCCGCCTGCATGACGAGCTGCGCGGCCTCGGGAATGGTCATGAAGTATCGGGTCACGTCGCGATGCGTCAGGGTGACCGGTCCGCCCGCCTTGATCTGCTGCTGGAAGCGCGGGACGACCGAGCCGCTAGAACCGAGTACGTTTCCGAAACGGACCATCGAAAAAATTGTCTCGTCGTCTTCGCCGCCTTTGCCTTCGTGCTTTATCGTCTCCGCGATCGCCTGGAGAACCAGCTCGCAAATCCGCTTCGATGCGCCCATCACGTTGGTTGGACGCACCGCCTTGTCCGTGCTGATCAGGATAAACCGCCCAACCTTGTGATGGCGGGCGGCGCGAGCCAGCGCCAGCGTTCCGAACACATTGTTGCCAAGGCCGTTGAGCGGGTTCGCTTCGACAAGCGGGACGTGCTTGTAGGCGGCGGCGTGGAAAACCGTGTCCGGACGATAGCGGGCGAAAATCCGTTCAACCCCATCGGTATCGGTGACCGACAGCAGCTCAGGGACAAGCTCGATTTGCTGGTCGTTCGCCGCGAGCCACGCGCGCAACTCGTCTTCGATCAGGTACAGCGCATGCTCGGTCATTTCGACCAGCACCAGCATCCGGGGGCGCAGCGCAATGATCTGGCGGCACAGCTCGCTTCCGATCGAACCGCCGGCGCCGGTGACCATCACCGCCTTGCCCACGACCGTCCGCGAAAGTAGCAGTTCGTTGGGCTGCACTGCATCGCGTCCCAGCACATCCTCGATCTGGATCTGGCGCAAGTCGCTGACCGAGACCTTGCCGTCGACCAGCTGGCCGAGGTCGGGCAGGGTCATTACTTCGACGTGGAACGGGCGCAGCTCGCTGACGATTTCGGCCCGGCGTGCGCGTGAAGTATTGGGCATCGCCAACAGGATCATGTCGACGTGGACCCGTTCGATCAGCTTTGCCAGCGCGCTGCTATGGTAGACCGGCAGCCCATCGAGCCGCTGCCCGTCGAGCCGCGCGTCGTCGTCGAGGAAGCCGATGACCGACAGTCCGGGATCGTGGCGCGACGACATCGCCAGCTGCTGGCCCGCGTTGCCTGCGCCGTAGACCAGCACGTATTTCATCTTCCCGCCGCGCCCGCGCGCATTGAGCAGGTCGGTAAGGATGTAGCGCGCGCCGATGCGGATCGCTGCCACCAGCAAAAAGAAGATCATCGGCTGCAGGAACGCCACGGTCCGCGGGATCTCGCGAATCCCGATGATCAGGAACACGACCAGCAGCGGCAGCGAGTAAATCGCCACCGCAGTTGCCAGCTGGGCGATCGTGCGGCCCCCTGAATAGCGGAAGATGCTGTGGTAGACGTGACGCCAGTAGAACACGGCCGTGAACAGCGGCACCGCAGCGCCGAGGAAGATCATCGGCGGCGCGAACGGGAACGAAAGTGCGCCGACGCGCAGCGAAAACGCCAGGAACACCGCCATCGTGCAGGCGACCAGGTCGAGGCCCCACACCAGCAGCCGCTTGCGAGGGCGGTCGATCGCCAGCAGCTTCAGGAATACGCCGAACACCAGGGCTTCGAAGCGGCCACCGGTCTCGACGGATTCGATTGCGGGGCGCGGCCGCCCCGAACTACCACCCACGATGTCATACCTCCCGATCGTCCGCACCAAAGCGCTCAGGAAAGGGGAAAGTTCCCCGCATTCGCTTGCTCGGTCCCCCCGTGCGGCGACGCGATGCCATCTTGCCCCAATTCAGCCGCAGGCCGCTACCGTGCGTCAAGCGGGCGGCTTAGCGGTGCCCCTTGGTGCAAGCAAGCCAATAAAGCCCCGCCTAAAGCACGATGGTCTTGCGAAAATCACCGCTACCGAGAGCGCTTAGGAACGGGTTGCGCCTGCGAAAGCGCTTGCGCTTAACGGCTTGGTGCGAAAGGTTCGGCTAAGGGCGTTGCCGCAATGGGAAAGGAAGCTGGCACGTGAGAATCCTGGTGACCGGCACGGCTGGATTCATCGGCGCTGCCGTCAGCGAGGCACTAGCGGCGCGCGGCGACAGCGTGCTGGGGATCGACAGCCTCAACGACTATTACCCGGCTTCGCTCAAGCGCGATCGCATCGCGCGCGTTTCAGCTGCGGAGGGCGATTTTGCCTTCACGCAAGTCGACTTCGCCGATCGCGGCGCGCTTTCTGCCGCGCTCGAAGGTGAGGAATTCGAGCGCATCGTCCACCTCGGCGCGCAGCCCGGGGTGCGTTACTCGCTCGAAAACCCGCACGCCTATGTCGAATCGAACATAGTCGGGCACCTCAACCTGCTCGAGTTTGCCCGCCAGCGCGAGGTCGGGCACATGGTCTATGCCAGCTCGAGCTCGGTCTATGGTGGCAACGACAAGGTGCCGTTCTCGGTCGATGACCGGGTCGACCACCCATATTCGCTCTACGCCGCGACAAAGAAGGCCGACGAGCTGATGAGCGAGACCTACGCGCACCTCTATCGCATCCCGCTCACCGGCCTCAGGTTCTTTACCGTCTACGGCCCCTGGGGGCGGCCCGACATGATGCCGTGGATCTTCACTTCGAAGATCCTAAAGGGCGAACCGATCCCGGTGTTCAATCACGGCCGGATGCAGCGCGATTTCACCTATATCGACGATATTGTCAGCGGCGTGCTTGCTTGTCTCGACGCACCGCCCGCAGATGACGGCACCGCCAAGCCGGGCGGCAGCGTGTCGCCGCACACGATCTACAACATCGGCAACAACCAGCCCGAAGAGTTGATGAAGGTCATCGGCGTGATCGAGCAAGCGTGCGGGCGAAAGGCGCAAGTCGAGATGCTGGGAATGCAGCCGGGCGACGTGCTGCGCACTTATGCAGATATTGACGCGATCGCCCACGACATCGGTTTTGCGCCTACCACGACGGTGGAGCAGGGCTTCCCCGCCTTCGTCGCGTGGTACAAGGACTACCACGGCCTCTAATCGCCGCTTGCGGTTGATCGGCAATGCCATGCGCCCTAGATGGCGCGCACCACGCGTTTCGAGGAATTACGCATGAAAATCGCAATGGTCGGCTCGGGCTATGTCGGGCTGGTATCGGGGGCCTGTTTTGCCGACTTCGGGCACGACGTGGTCTGCATCGACAAGGACCAGTCGAAGATCGACCGCCTGCACGAAGGGGTGATGCCGATCTACGAGCCGGGCCTCGATGCGCTGGTCGATGCCAACGTCAAGGCAGGTCGCCTGTCATTCACCACCGACCTTGCCGCGGGCATCAAGGATGCTGCGGCGATCTTCATCGCGGTCGGCACCCCGAGTCGCCGGGGTGACGGGCACGCGGACCTCAGCTTCGTTTATGCCGTGGCGCAGGAAGTCGGCGAGAGCCTCGCGAACGATGCCGTGGTCGTGACCAAGTCGACCGTGCCGGTCGGTACCGGCGACGAAGTCGAGCGGATCATTGCCGAGAGCGGCTGCAAGCACCGCGTGGCAGTGGTCTCCAACCCCGAGTTCTTGCGCGAAGGCGCCGCTATCGGCGACTTCAAACGCCCCGACCGGATCGTGATCGGCGCGGAAGACGACTTCGGGCGCGAAGTGATGAGCGAGGTCTATCGCCCGCTGTTCCTCAACGAATCGCCGATCCTGTTCGTCAACCGCCGGTCGAGCGAGCTGATCAAGTACGCCGCCAACGCCTTCCTCGCGACCAAGATCACCTTCATCAACGAAATGGCCGACCTGTGCGAGAAGGTCGGTGCAGACGTACAGGACGTGTCGCGCGGGATCGGGATGGACAACCGCATCGGCGCCAAGTTCCTCCACGCCGGCCCCGGCTATGGAGGGAGCTGCTTCCCCAAAGATACCCTCGCGCTGCTCAAGACTGCGGAGGACTTCGACAGTCCGGTGCGGATCGTCGAGGCGGTGGTCAAGGTCAACGACAGCCGCAAGCGGGCGATGGGCCGCAAGGTGATCGAAGCGCTCGGCGGAACCGAAGCAGCGCGCGGCAAGCGGGTCGCGCTGCTCGGCCTCACGTTCAAGCCGAACACCGACGACATGCGCGATTCGCCGGCCATCGCGATTGCCCAGGCATTGAGCGATGCGGGCGTCGAAATCGCCGCCTACGATCCTGAAGGGATGGAGCTGGCCAAGCCGTTGATGCCCGAAGTGACGATGTGCAGCGATCCCTATGCCGCGATCGAAGGCGCCGATACGATTGCGATCGTCACCGAGTGGGACGCGTTCCGCGCGCTCGACCTTGCCCGCGTCAAGCAACTCGCCAAGAAGCCGGTGATGGTCGACTTGCGCAACATCTACCGCCCGGAAGACGTGCGTGCGATGGGCTTTGCCTACACCAGTATCGGCCGGGCCTGAGACTTAGCCCGCGCGCCGTTCAGGCGCTCGCGAGCAACTCGACGATCCGCCGGCTGGCGTGCCCATCGCCGAACGGGTTGTGCGCCCGCGCCATCGCTTCGTAAGCCTGAGCATCGTCGAGCAGCCGCTCGGTTTCGCGCACGATGGCATCGGCATCGGTTCCGACGAGCTTTGCGGTGCCAGCAGCAACGCCTTCGGGCCGCTCGGTCGTCTCGCGCATGACCAGCACCGGCTTGCCGAGCGCGGGGGCCTCTTCCTGCACCCCGCCGCTGTCGGTCAACATGATGTCCGCGATCGCCAGCAGGCGGGCGAAGTGCGGGTAGTCGAGCGGTTCGATCAGCGCGATGTTGTCGTATCCCGCCAACCGCTGGTTCATCACCGCGCGGACGTTGGGATTGAGGTGGACCGGGAAGATCACCGCGACATCGTCTCGTGCGGCGAGCCGGGTCACCGCGCTGGCGATCGCTTCCATGCCTTCGCCGAAATTCTCGCGCCGGTGGCTGGTCATGCCGATGATCCGCTTGCCCGCGAACCGCGCTTCGAGTGCGGCAAGCCCCGACGCGAGCTGCGGCTCGCGCTCGATCTTGGCGGTGACCCAGTGGAGCGCGTCGATCACGGTGTTGCCGGTAACGTGGACGGTATCCGCTGCGGCGTTCTCCGCCAGCAGCGCATCGGCGGCAGTCTGCGTCGGGGCCAGGTGCAGCGCGGCGAACGAGCCGACGATCTTGCGGTTCACTTCCTCTGGCCATGGGTGGTAGATATTGCCGCTGCGGAGCCCCGCCTCGACGTGCGCGACCGGGATCTGGCGGTAATAGGCTGCCAGTCCTCCCGCCATCGCCGTGGCGGTATCGCCTTGCACGATCACCCAGTCGGGTTTCTCTTCATCCATCACCTTGCCGAGGCCGAGCAGCAGGTTAGCGGTGAGCGCGTCGAGCGTCTGGTTGGGTTGCATCACCGCAAGGTCGTGGTGCGGGGCGATTTCGGCGATTTGGAGCACCTGGTCGAGCATCCCGCGATGCTGCCCCGACACTGCTACACGCGAGACGAACCGCGGGTCGGCGTCGAGCGCATGGACCAGCGGGAACAGCTTGATCGCCTCGGGACGGGTCCCGAATACTGTGAGAATCTTGCGCGGTGCGGTCATGCCTCGCGCATTAACCACGAATGCTTAAATTAGCCTATGCGGCCCGGCGCCTTTTTGCGGCCGGTCCCGGTTCATTCACCCGGTGGCTTGGCCAGCGGGGGCACGTCGGCGGTCTTGCGTTCGCCGTTGTCCTGCGAAGGATCGCTGGCCGGCTGGCCCTTTTCGCCGGGTGCGGTGGCGTCGCGCTCCTTCTTGAGCCGGTCCATGTATTCCTTCTCGATCTGCTCGACCCGCGCCTGTTCGGCGGCGGCATCCGCATCGATCGTCGACAGACGCTCCTGCCGGGCCTTGTCGATCAATTCGCTGAACTTGACGTCGCTGCCGTTGCGCTTGGCGGCATAGGCGGCGTTGACCAGCGCCTGGGTGCAGCCGGTGAACCCGCCCGCGCCGATAGGCGAACACGACATTGCGCCGAACTTGCCGACGGTCTCGAGCTGTTCGACCCGCCGCGTCCACGAAGTATTTTCCGGACTGTCCGATCCGCGCAGCGGCTGTGGGATGCGATAACGGTCGCCTTCAGGCCGCCTTGCGCAGACGGTGATTTCGGCTTCGGTCGACTGCGGACATTTGTCCTGGCCGTAGATGATGACCATGTTGACGGAGCCTTCGTCGGGCGTTCCGGCTGGAGTGCCTGCTGGCGAAGTGGCGTCCTGCGCTGCTGCGGGGAGCGCCCACAGCGCCGATGCGGCGAGGAGAGGGAGCGCAAGCAATCGGATCGTGGTCATCGGTATTCCCCTTCGGCCGTTTCGGCGGCCAGCCATTGCGTTGGCCCTGCAAAGATCACAGGGCGACTGAACCGGTTGTGAAGCGCCCCCCCCGACCCCTGGGCAGCGCCTTCCTGAACTAGATACGCTCGGCCAGCCGGATCGCAAGTCGGCATCCGAGCCGGATCGCGCCGGACAGTACAGGATAGGCCGGGGCCTGCTCTGCCCCGCGCTCCAATGCGGTGTCGCGATGCTCGCGTTCGTCGTCACGGAACTCGGCGATTATTTCGGCAAGTTCCGGATCGCTGCCATCGGCCTCGAGCTCGTCGAGCTGCGCGGAGTAGTGCCGGTCGATCTCGATCTCGATAGCGGCGGTGCACGCCATTGCCGCTTTGGGGCCGATCAGCGCGGTCCCGGCACCCAGCGCGAACCCTGCAACCGACCAAAACGGCTGGAGCAGCGTCGGGCGCACTCCGCGCTGTGCCATCAGCGCGTCGAATCGCGCGCGGTGGCCTTCTTCCTGCGCAGCCATCGCGGAAATTTCGCCGGAATCGGGTCCGCGATCGCCCATTACCGCCAGCTGCCCGGCATAGATCCGGGTCGCACCGAATTCCCCGGCCTGATCGACCCGGATCATCCGATCGGTATCGGGCCTGGTCATGCCGTCTTCTTCTTCAGGCCGAGCAGCCAGAATGCCAGCGCACCGCCGAATGTGGAGATCAGGAAATTGTAGCCCGCCAACGAGATGCCGAACAGGCTCCATTGTACTTCGTCGCAGCGGATCATTGGCGCATTCATGATTGAATCGAGCGGGTTGCCGCCACCGATTGCCGCCGCGGTGCACGCCGTCTCACCAGCCCACCAGCCGTATTCGACGCCGGCGTGGTAGGCGCCGATCAGGCCTGACGCGATGATCGAGCCTGCTGCCAGCGCAACCCACACGCGCCGTGGGGGCGCGACGAACGACAGCAGCGCGAGGCCCAACGCGATGAAGTGCGGGTAGCGCTGCCACCAGCACATCTCGCACGGGTAGAGCCCGAACACGTATTGCCCGATGTAGGCACCGCCCAGCAATGCTGCCGGAATCAGCAATACCAGGGCCTGTGCCCGGCTTTCACGCGAACTTGCGATCATTCGTTCAGTCCTTGCTCGCGATCGCGCCCGGGCGCGTCCGGCGCAGGGTGTCGAGCGCGTAGGTCAGCTGGAAATCGTCGATCCCCTTGGCCTTAAGTTCTGATGCAGTCTGCTGGAAGCGCGGATCGGCCTTCTTGTCCTGCTCGAGATCCTTGTCCTTCAGCGCCGCTTCGTTGACCAGGTGGCCGCGCAGGTCGGATTCGCGCAATGACATTTTCTCGCGCTTGGCCATGTCCGGATCGGACAGCTGCGGCACGACTACGTCGGGTTCGATCCCGCCTTCCTGCACCGAATGGCCCGACGGAGTGTAGTATCGCGCAGTCGTCAGCTTGAGCGCGGCGTCCTTGCCCAGCGGTAGCAGGGTTTGCACGCTGCCCTTGCCGAAGCTGCGCTCGCCCATGATCATAGCGCGGTGGTGATCCTGCAGCGCGCCGGCGACGATTTCGCTGGCCGAAGCCGAGCCTTCGTCGATCAGCACGATCAGCGGGACGCCCTGCGCCATGTCGCCGCGATAGACCGTTTCGGCATCATAAGTGACCGATTCGCCCGGCGCGCGACCGCGCTGCGAGACGATCACGCCGTTCGAAATGAACAGGTCGGACAATGCAACGGCCTCGTCGAGTGCGCCGCCGGGATTGCGCCGCAGGTCGAGCACCAGCCCATTGAGGCGACCCTTGGCCTGGCCCTTCATCTTCTCGTAGGCGGTGTAGACGTCCTTGCCGACATCGCGCGAGAACTCGTTGACCGAGATGTAGCCGATGTTGCCCGGCTCGAGCTTGGAAGTTACCGGCTCGAGCTCGATCACGCCGCGGGTCACCGTGACGTCGAACGGCTCGTCGCTGCCCGGGCGATAGATCGTCAGATTGATCTTGCTGCCGGTCGGCCCGCGCATTTCGGCGACTGCGTCGTCGAGGCTTCCGCCGTAGATCAGCTTGCCGTTGAGGTGCGTGATGTAGTCGCCCGCCTTGATCCCCGCCTTGTCGGCCGGGCTGCCCTTGAACGGCGAAACCACCTTGACTGCGCCATCGTCCATCACGACCGAAAGCCCGAGGCCCGAATAGTTGCCGTCGATCATTGTTTCGAGCCGCTGCAGATCGGACCCGTCGAGGTAGGCCGAATGCGGATCGAGGCTGGCGAGCATCCCATCGATCGCGCCGCGCACCAGTTTCTGGTCGGATACCGGGTCGACGTAGCTCGCCTTGATCCGGTTGTAGACCGCGAACAGCTTCGCGAATTCGGGACTCACGCGGCTGTCGACTTCGGCAAATCCCGCAGTCGTCGCCGGGATCAGGGCGACCGCGGTAACCAACGCGGCAGAGCGGACGATTGCGGCAAATTTCATATGCAATAGCGTTCCCAACGGGTGATCGAGCGCCTTGTTATCGCGCCACAGGCCTTAATGCCAGATGAGGATCGCAATACACCGGCGCTAGCGAAGATACGCGAGCGGATTGACCGGTGTACCATCCTTGCGCAGTTCGAAGGTCACTACCGGATGCCCGGCCCCTGCGACTCCCAACGGCGCGCCGCCGACCAATTGGTCGCCGACCGACACATCGACCCGCGCAAGTCCGGTTACCAGGCTGGTGAAGCCGCCGTCGCTCTCGATGATTACGATCCGGTCGAATCCGCGATACGGCCCAGCGAAGGCCACCCGCCCGGCTGCAGGAGCGACCACTTGCGCCCCATCGACCGGGGAGAGCGAGATGCCGTTGGCGCGCAGCCCGTCTGCGCCCTCTTCGCCAAACCCGGTCACGGTGCGGCCGATAACCGGAAGCTGGAACTGCATCGCCCGCGGAACGGCGCTTGTGGTGTCCGCCGCTTCGGACGGTTCGACCAACGGAGCGGCTCCAGACTCCGACGGGCGCATGATCGGCCCCGGCAGCGCCGCCAGCTGTTGGCGCAGCGCGCCAGCTTCGCCGAGCTGGCTGACCAGCGCATCGAGATCGCGGGCGGTTTCAGACAGCGCCAGCGCGCGTTCGGCTTCGCGCGCCGCGTCGCCGCTCGCCTTGCGCGAAGCGAGCCGCTGACGCGATTCGAGCGCGGCAAGCTGCTTGCGCCGGGTATCGAGAGTAGATTGGTTCGCTTTGAGCGCGGCGAGCGCTTGCCCGGCTTCGGCGGCAATCCGCTCGCGCCGGGCGATTTCGCCGCGCAGTGCAGCGGTGCGTTTGCGGACTTCGGGGATCGTGGTTTCGAGCACCGCGCGCAAATACACCGTGTCGCGCAGCGAGCCGGGCTTGAGGACCGCGAACACCAGCGGGCGCAGTGACATTTTTTGCAGCGCGCCAGTGAGGCGCACCAGCGGCTCGCGCCGCTCGCTCAGCTGTTTGTCGAGCATGGCGCGTTCGCGGTCGGCTATGGCGATCCGGGCCTTGGCGGCGGAAATTCCCGCTTCGGCTTGCTGGATTCGGGCGGCAAGCGCAGCGGCTTCCTGCTGGGTGCGGGAGGCTGCGGCCTTGGCGGTCTTTGCTGTGCGTTCGAGCTTCTCGGCGCGGGCGGCTGCGGCAAGCTGGTCGGCTTGGGCCTTCGCCAATGCGGAGCGTGTCTCGCTGACCGAGGTATAGGTTTGCGGCGCGCGCTGGGCCAAGGCGCTCGATGCCAGCCAGCCGCTGAGCGCGAGCAATCCGATGACAAGGCTGGCGATGATCCGGCGCGGCGACATGGCAGGCGGCCTCATGCCCGATTATCCGCTGCGGTGGTAGGGGTGCCCGGCAAGGATGCTGGTCGCGCGGTAAAGCTGTTCCATCAGCATCGCCCGGGCAAGCAGGTGCGGCCAGGTCAGCTTGCCGAAACTGAGCAACAGGTCGGCCTCGGCTCGCTCATCGTCGGAATGCCCGTCGGCAGCGCCCAGCACGAAGCGGATCTCGCGCACACCGTCATCGCGCCACCGCCCGAGGATTTCAGCGAATGCTTCGGAATCAACTCCCTTGCCGCGCTCGTCGAGCAGTACTGTGCGGCACGGTGTGAGAGGCTCCCCCACCTTGCCGCCCGCCTCCGGCAGTTCGGTCAGTTTGACCGGCCACGCCAACCGCTTCAAGTAGCGCGCGACGAGGTCCGCCTCGGGCGAACGGGCGATCTTTCCGCGGGCGATGACGTGGAGAAGAGGCATCTTTTTAGCGCCCTCAATCGCCGGGCGCGGGCCATCCGGCCCGCTTGGCTTTCGGCCTGGCCGGCCGACGCGCGTTCGCGCTTGCGGGCTTGCTGGTCGCAAGCCCGGAACACCGCCAGTCAGTAAATGCGCGTTTGATCACAGCGTTTGGGTTGCTCCAGTTCGATCGGCGAAGCGTCGATCGCAAGGCCGAACGGCCGCCCGCAGGTGCCCCGCAGCCCGGGTTTGGCCCGGGCGGAGGGAATAGCACCGAGGACGCCGGCCCGGATGGGTCGGCGGAAATTAGACTACGCGCTTCCCGCCGCTGCGGCCTTGTCGTCGCCGAAGCCCCACATCCGCTCGAGGTTGTAGAAGCTGCGCACTTCCGGGCGGAACAGGTGGACCACCACATCGCCGGCGTCGATCAGGACCCAATCCGCGGTTGGCAGCCCTTCGACGCGGGCGTTTCCGAAGCCTTCCTGCTTGATCTTCTCGGCGAGTTTCTGGGCCATCGCCGCGACCTGGCGGGTCGAGCGGCCCGATGCGATCACCATGTGATCGGCGATGCTCGATTTGCCGGCCAGCGGGATCGAAACGATCTCCTGTGCCTGGTCGTCGTCGAGCTGGGTGAGGACCAGCCGGTGCAGCCGGTCGGCCGGAGTGTCAGTGCTGGGCATGGCCCCCCGGGATTTGTCGGCAGCAGCCGACAGCGATTGCGCCTGATGCATAGGCGGTGGACAAGCTCCTTTGATGATGGGCGAAAGACACGGTTTCACCGGCAACGTGCTCGTTGGCGCGCATCATCTGGGCGGACTGTCCTCCGCACTGACAATTCGGTGAGTGATCGCATCGCGTGGAGCGGCAGTGGCGTAGTGCGCAGCCCAGTCCGGCTCATCCCGGCGGATCGCCGTGGCGGAGGTGGGATCGGGATCGAAACGCAACATTACCAGGGCCGGTACTCTCCATTCGCCCGCTGTCTTGAAGCTGGATGCAGGCACCCGGAAGCGCCGCAGCCAGGCCATCGCGGGGCTCGCGAGGGCAGCGCCATCATAACCGGGCCGGGCGATGACCGCAATCGGCAAGGTGCGCGCGATGTCGCGCCAGCCTTTCCACCGGTCGAATTGCGCGAGGTTGTCCGCCCCCATCATCCACACGAAGTGCCTCTTGGGATAGCGCTGGCACAGCGCCCGCACGGTCTCAATCGTGTAGCGGGTGCCGAATTCGCGCTCGATTGCTGTGGCCCGAATTGGCGCGCGCCGGGCAATCGCTTGCGCCGCTTTCAGGCGCGCATTGAGCGGTGCCATGCCCTTAGCGGGTTTGAGCGGATTGCCGGGCGAGACCAGCCACCAGACTTCGTCGAGCCCGAGAGCGCGAGCTGCGAACAGGCTGATCCGCCGGTGCCCGGCGTGCGCCGGATTGAAACTGCCGCCGAGCAGGCCGACGCGCGGACCGGCACCTCTTGCCATGCGTTATTTGGGCTCCCGCCGAGGCGATACGCGTTCGTCGCGATAGCCGCCCTGCATCGCGAACATCCACCCGGGGTATTCGCGCGGCAGCCTGCTCGCCTTGTCGAGTTCGGCCAGTTCGGCGGCGGTCAGTTCGACATCGCAGGCACCGATGTTGTCGGCCAGCTGCTCGGACTTTTTCGCACCGACGATCACTGTCGATACCGCCGGCTGGTAGAGCAGCCACGCGAGCGCGACTTGCGCTACGCTGGCGCCCTTGCTCTCTCCGATCCGCTTCATCACGTCGATCACGTCGTAAGCGCGGTCTTTGTCGACCGGCGGAAAATCGAAGCTCGCGCGGCGCCCTTCGCCCTGGTTGCTGCCATCGTCGCCGCGGGTGTATTTGCCGGAGAGCAGTCCCCCGGCGAGCGGGCTCCACACCATCAGCCCCACGCCTTCATTCTGCAGCATCGGCACGATCTCGCGTTCGAGGTCGCGCCCGGCCACGGTGTAATAGGCCTGGAGCGAAGCGAAGCTGGCGAGGCCCAAACGTTCGGACATGCCCAATGCCTTCATGATCTGCCACGCGGCCCAGTTGGAAACGCCGATGTAACGCGCCCGACCCGAACGCACGATGTCGTCGAGTGCACGCAGCGCCTCTTCCATAGGGGTCTGCCGGTCCCACCCGTGGATTTGGTAGAGGTCGACATGGTCGAGCCCGAGCCGGTCGAGGCTCGCATCGATCTGGTCCATCAGGTGATAGCGGCTGGTGCCGGAATCGTTCGGCCCATCGCCCATCGGGCCCATCGCCTTGGTCGCGATGACCACATCCGAACGCTTGACGCCGAGATCCTTGAGGGCCTGGCCCAGTAACCGTTCCGACTGGCCGCGCGAATAGACGTTGGCGGTGTCGATGAAGTTTATCCCGGCGTCGAGCGCCTGCTTGACCATCGCCGTGCTGGCCGCCTGGTCGAGCCCGGCGACAGCGGCGAATCGGCCCGGATCGGTCCCGAAGGTCATCGCTCCAAGGCACAGTTCGGAAACGATCAGCCCGCTCGAGCCGAGGCGGTTGTAACGCATAGTGAAATCTCCTCGTCGCTCCCCCGCAGCGGTCAACTAGGGGCGCGCCTGCCCGGTTCCCCGCACCAGCCATTTGTAGGTGGTGAGGCCTTCGAGCGCGACCGGCCCGCGCGCGTGAAGCCGCCCGGTGGCAATGCCGATCTCCGCGCCCAGCCCGAACTCGCCGCCGTCGGCGTACTGGGTGGAGGCGTTGAGCATCACGATCGCCGAATCGACTTCGTTGAGGAAGCGCTCGGCAGCGGCAGTATCTTCGGTCACGATCGCATCGGTATGGTGCGATCCATGCGCGGCGATGTGGTCGATCGCGGCATCGAGATCGTCGACGATCGCCACCGACAGGATCGCGTCGAGATACTCGGTGTCCCAGTCCTCGGCGCTTGCCGGCTTGATACGCGGGTCGAGCTGCTGCGCGCGGGCATCGCCACGCAGTTCGCATCCGGTTTCGAGCAGGTCGCTGACCACGCCAGCCGCATCGGCGAAGTCGGCGTCGATCAGCAAGGTTTCCATCGCACCGCAAATGCCGGTGCGGCGCATCTTGGCGTTGACCGCCAGCGCGCGGGCCTTGGCCGGGTCGGCGGCGGAATGGACGTAGGTGTGGCACAGCCCATCGAGGTGCGCGAGCACGGGCACGCGCGCATCGGCCTGCACCCGCGCGACCAGGCCCTTGCCGCCGCGCGGCACGATCATGTCGATCATTCCGGCGGCCTTGAGCATCGCGCCGACCGCGGCGCGGTCCTGTGTCGGCATCAGCTGGATGGCAGCAGCGGGCACCCCGGCACTTTCGAGGCCGCGCGCGAGGGCGGCGGCGATCGCTCGGTTCGAATGAACCGCTTCGCTGCCCCCACGCAGTAGCGCTGCATTGCCGCTCCTGAGGCAGAGGGCAGCGGCATCGGCGGTTACGTTGGGGCGCGATTCGTAGATGATCCCGATCAGCCCGATCGGGATCCGCACGCGTTCGAGCACGAGCCCGTTGGGGCGCTCTGTCCGCGAGATCACTTCGCCCACCGGGCTCGGCAGGTCCGCGACCGCATCGACTGCGTCGGCAACCCCGGCGAGACGCGCTGCATCGAGCTTCAACCGGTCGAGCATCGCCGGGCTCAACCCGGCCTGCTCGCCAGCCGCCAGGTCGCGCGCGTTCGCGGCCAGGATCTCCGCCTCATCCTCGCGGATTGCCGCAGCTGCAGCGTGCAACGCGGCAGCGCGCGCATCGTCATCCATCCGCGCCAGTTCCGCCTGTGCCGCACGCCCTGCAAGCGCCAGGTCCGCAACCAGCGTTTCGGGATCCTTGGTTGTCGTGGTCATGTCCATGATTGATGCCTCTAGCAGGCGGCGCGCGGCGAGTCAGCGGGGCCTTTGCACGATCGCAAAAATGGCCTCGCGCAACGTCGATTCACCGAGAGTAAAATTAATTCCATGTTAGGGAAACGATTCATCGCAGGACTCGCTCGACTCGCCCTGAATCACGAGGCCGGATTCGCTTCGGTAAGAACCCTCTGCTAGCGACCTCGGCCAACCAAACAGACGGAAGACGGGGGTCGTTTTCGATGCAATTTGCCGCCGGCGGAAAACTTGACCGCCTGCGCGCCATGTTCCCGGACCGCGAATTCTTCATGCGGTCGCAGGGGCAGGTCCGCTTTATCAAGGTATCTTCGCGCATCCAGATGGTCGCCGCCGCGCTGGTCGTCGGGGCGCTGCTGGTGTGGGGTGTGACGCTCGCCGGGATGGCGTGGAGCCAATACCGCGCCCAGGCCGATCGCGCATCGTTGCTCGACCGCGAAGCGCGGGTCGCCACCGCGCAGGAGCGGGTCGATGCGTATCGCGACAACATCAAGTCCGTCGAGAGCGACCTCAAGCGTCGCCAGACTTTCCTCGAGGAAATGGTCGATTCGCTGCCGGCCGACGTGAAGACGAAGGGTGATACGGTTACCGATTCGAGCAGCGAAGCGGCCAAGACCGTTTCCAAGGTCAGCGCATCGATCCCCGAAGCCGGGGCTCTCGCGCGGATCGAAGCGCGGCAACTCGCGTTCGTCGAACGCCTGACCCGTTATGCCGACATGCGCGCCAACCGCGCGGCCGATGCGATCCGCAAGCTCGGGCTCGACCCGAAGGCGATGGTCCGGGCCGAACAGCACATGGCGATGGGTGGTCCGCTTGAGGCGCTTTCGACCAGCAGCGACGGATCGATCGACCCCCGCTTCGAACGCTTGGGTCTCAGCCTCGCGCGGATGGAAGCGCTCGAGCGCGGACTTCAGGGCATTCCGCAGGTGCTTCCGGCGTCGGTCGAGATGGTTACTTCCAGCTACGGCGTGCGGCGCGATCCATTCACCGGGCGCCCGGCATTCCATCCCGGTCTCGACTTCCGCGGTCCGCGCGGTGCGCCGATCTATGCCGCCGCAAAGGGCAAGGTCATTTTCGTCGGCCAGATTCGCGGCTATGGCAACATCGTCGAGATCAGCCACGGCAACGGTCTCGTCACCCGCTATGCCCATATGTCGAAGTTCCACGCGCACGTCGGCGAACGGGTCAAGGCGGGCGAAGTGATCGGTGCGATCGGCAGCACCGGCCGCTCGACCGGCCCGCACCTGCATTTCGAAGTGCGCATCAACGGGCGTGCGGTCAATCCGCGCCCATTCCTGGAGACGGCTCCCGATGTTCTCAAAGAAGCCCGCCGCAACGATACCGGAGAACCTACAAATGGCTAAGCTACCTTCCGGCGGATCGACCTTTTCGGTGATCGGCAGCGACGTCACCATCAAGGGCGATATCTCGGCCAGTGCCGACCTGCATCTCGACGGCCGGATCGAAGGCGATATCGCCTGCGCCAGCCTCGTGCAGGGCGAGAGCAGCCACGTGCAAGGCGCGATCGAGGCCGAAAGTGCCCGCATCGGCGGCACCGTGACGGGATCGATCACCGCGCGCGAACTGGTCGTGCTGCAGACCGCGAAGATCGAAGGCGACGTGTACTACGACACGCTGACGATCGAGCAGGGTGCGACGGTCGAGGGGCGTTTCGCCCATCGCGTGCCCGGCAAGGTCTCGACGGCAGCACCGGCTGCAACGCCCGCCACCCCGAAGGTCGGCGGCGATGACGAGCCCAAACTGCACCTCGCCGGCTGATTCCGGCTAGCGTCCCAGCACTTCGGCCTTGAGGGCCTTGCGGTCGAGCTTGCCGATCATCGTCTTCGGCAGGCTGTCGCGCACGTCCACGCCGGTGACCCGCTCGTGCTTGCCGACGCGGGCGTTGAGCCAGTTGGCGAGCTCCTTGCCGGTGGCGGATGCGCCGGGAACGAGCGTGACATAGGCGTGCGGCATTTCGCCGTGATAGGCATCGGGCAGGCCGAGCACGAGCGCTTCCTTTACCTCCGGGTTCTGCAGCAGGACTTCCTCGACCTGGCTCGGGAACACCTTGAAGCCGCCGACCGCGATCATGTCCTTGATCCGGTCGACGATGCGGATGAACCCGCCGTCCTCGATCACTGCGACGTCGCCGGTGCGCAGCCAGCGCTCGCCTTCGATTTCGGCAAAGGCGTCCTTCGCCGCGTCGGGCCGGTTCCAGTAGCCTTGCATCACTTGCGGCCCGTTGACCGCCAGTTCACCCGGTTCGCCATCGGGCGCGAGCCGCGATGGATCTTCCTTGTCGAGCAGCACCACCCGGGTACGCGGGATCACCTGGCCGATCGTGCCCGGCTTGCGCTTGCCTTCGTACGGATTGACCGAGACCACGCCGGAGCTTTCGGTCAGGCCGTATCCCTCGACCAGTCGCGCGCCAGATGCGGCTTCGAACTTCTCGCGCACGGGAGCGGGGAGTGGGGCCCCGCCAGAGATGCATACCTTGAGCGACGAGAAATCGGTCTTGCCCATGCGCGGATGGTCGAGCAGCGCCTGGTACATCGTCGGCACCCCGGGGAACGAAGTCGCCTGCACCCGTTCGAGTGTCTTGAGCGCCTGTCCCGCATCAAAGCGCGGCAGCATCGCGATGCACCCGCGATTGGCGACCGTGCGGTTGAGCACCGCAGTGTTGGCGAAGACATGGAACAGCGGCAGGACGCCCATAATCACGTCGCGCCCTTCGAACGGGTCGATCGCGTCGACCTGTAACGCATTGGTCGCCAAGTTGGCGTGACTCAGCATCGCTCCCTTGGGCCGCCCGGTGGTGCCGCCGGTGTATTGCAGCAGCGCGAGGTCATCGGGAGCGATCGCGGGCATGTCGCCACTGCCGATCCCGAGGCTGTCTTCCCATGCGATGAGGTCGGAGCGCTGCGGCACCTTGGCGAGGCTCTTGCGCCCCAGTACGCTCAGCGCGATCCGCTTCGCCCATGGCAGCATCGCGCCGAGGCGGCCGACCACCAGCGTTTCAAGGTCCGAATTGTCGAGCACATCGAGCGCGGTCGGCAAGAGGCTCGCGACATCGACCGTCACTAGCATCCGCGTGCCCGAATCGGCGACCTGCGCGCTCAGTTCTTCCGTCGTATAGAGCGGGGAAAAGTTGACCACTGTCGCCCCGGCCATCATCGCGCCGTAGTAGGCCGAGAGATAGATCGGCACGTTGGGCAGGAACAGCCCGACCCGGTGACCCTTGCCGATCCCGCGCGCAGCCAGCCCCCCAGCGAAGCGCAACGCTTCGGTGTGGATCGCAGCGTATGAATAAGTCCGACCCATGAAATCGACCGCCGGGGCTTGCGGGCTTGCCGCTGCCGCGCGGGCGAGCAGGTCGGGAACGGTCAGTGCTGGAAAGTCTTCATCCCACGGGCGCGGGTGGCAGTAATCATCCGCTGCCGGGTGATCGGCGTATCCGTGCGGCCCACTGACATCCATGTCAGCAGGATGCGCGCAAATACCTGCTCATTCAAGGAAAACCGGGGCCTGCATGGCGGGCCCGGTAGAGATCAGGCGTCGCTGTCGCTCGCGTCTGCTGGAGCAGCCGGAGCTTCTTCGCCCGCTTCGGCAGCACGGCGCGCTTCGAGCCAGGCTTCGGCTTCGGCTTCCTGTGCGGCCTCGACCGCGGCTTTGGCAGCGGCGACCCGTTCGGCCTTCAGCTCGGAGATTAGCGCGTCCTTGTCGCTGCCGAGCCGTTCGTCGGAGGCTACCTCGTCGGTGATCCCGGCCTTCTTCGCGGCCTTGGCGACGACTGCGTCGAGCTCGCGCTGCGAACACAGGCCCAGCGTCACCGGGTCCTTCGCGACGATGTTCTGGATGTTCCAGTGGCTGCGCTCGCGGATCGCGGTGATGGTGTTGCGGGTGGTGCCGATCAGCTTGGAAATCTGCGCGTCGGTCACTTCCGGGTGGTTGCGCAGGATCCAGGCGATGCCGTCCGGCTTGTCCTGCCGCTTTGACACCGGGGTGTAGCGCGGGCCCTTGGTGCGGCTGACCGCGAGCGGCGCCTTGTGCATCTTGAGCGCGTACTTCGGATCGGCCTGACCCTTCTCGATCTCTTCCTGGGTCAGCTCGCCGGCATGCACCGGGTCGCGTCCGGTATACTTCGCGCCCGCCAGGTCGTCGGCCATCGCCTGGACCTCGAGGATGTGGATACCGCAGAATTCGGCGATCTGTTCGAACGAGAGGCCGGTGTTGTCGACCAGCCAGGTGGCGGTCGCGTGGGGCATCAGCGGGGTGGGTTGGTCGGCCATGATAAACGTCCTGAAAATGTAAAGGGCCGCCCCTCGCGGAGCGGCCGTTGCCGGGACGATTTAGGCGATGCGATGCCGTTCGGCAAGCGCTTAGACGGCCGCGAGCACTTCTCCCGAGGCAACCAGCCCCGCACGGAACTGGTCGGTTGCCGCTTCCCAGCTGTATCCCGCGCCGACCCGGGCGCAGTCCGCGCGCGAGCAGGTCAGCGCCCCGGCTATCGCACGCTCGAGCGATCCGGACAGCGCGCCGCAGTGCGCCGTCACGATGTCGAGCGGCCCCGCGACCGGATATGCGGCCACCGGGGTCCCGCAGGCGAGCGCTTCGACTATAACCAGTCCGAAGGTGTCGGTCTTGCTGGGAAATACGAACACGTCCGCCCCGGCGTAGCATCCCGCAAGCTCGCGTCCGCTGCGCCGCCCGAGGAACCGCGTTTCGGGGAACCGCAGCCGCAAGTCGGCCATTGCCGGCCCGTCGCCCACCACGACCTTGGTGCCCGGCGTATCGAGTGCGAGGAACGCTTCGAGGTTCTTCTCCACCGCGACCCGGCCGACGTAGAGCTGGATTGGCCTTGGCAGGTCGGCGAATTCGGGCGGCACCGGCGCATCGGGGCTGAAGCAGTCGAGGTCGACCCCGCGGCTCCAGTGGTGCAGCCGGGTGAGGCCCTGCGTGCGCAATTCGCCGCGGATCGATTCGGTCGCTACCATGATCCTCCGCGCGGGTGCGTGAAACCAGCGGATGTAGCGCCAGAAGTATCGCGCCGGGATGCCTGTCCGGCGTGAAACGTATTCAGGGAATTGGGTGTGATAGGCGGTTGTGAACGGCACGCCGTGCTTTACGCAGAACCGCCGCGCGGCCAGTCCCAGCGGCCCTTCGGTAGCGATATGCACTGCATCGGGCGCGAGTTTCGCAAGCCGCCGCCCGATCGCGCCGGGGATTGCCAGAGCCAGCCGAATCTCCGGGTAGGTCGGGCAAGGGACCGAGCGATACTGGTCGGGCGAGATCACCGTGACTTGGTGACCCCATTCCTCCAGCATCGCGCAGGTCGTGGTCAGCGTGCGGACCACTCCGTTCACCTGCGGCAGCCACGCGTCGGTCACCACTGCTATCCGGTGCGGGACGCACAGCGGTTCGGCCTCGATTGGAATCATCCGGGCGGCGGCGACGTTCATGCCGCAGCCCTCGGGCTGTCGCTGTCGGGCCCGCTACGTTCGGCCTCGCGGCGAGCGATCTCGTCGGGCCAATGGAGGATTTCCATCTGCCCGTCGAAGTGTTCGACCAGCGCGTTGCAACCTTCGACCCAGTCGCCGTCGTTCCAGTACTCGATGGACCGACCGTCATGGGCGAACTCGCGGAATTCGGCGGTATGGATATGCCCGCAGACCACTCCGTCGACCCCGCGCTCGGCGGCAGCTCGGGCAACGATTTCCTCGTACTTGGAGATGAATTCGACCGCATTCTTGACCTTGTGCTTGGCCATCTTGCTCAATGACCAATAGGGCAGGTCTAGCTTGCGCCGGACCGCGTTGACCCAGCGATTGAGCGTCATCGCCAGGTGGTAAAGCGCGTCGCCCACGAACGCGAGCCAGCGGTGGGCGAGCATCACTGCGTCGAACTCGTCGCCGTGAAGCACCATCAGCCGCCGACCGTCGGCGGTGGTGTGGAATGCCGCGCGCTGGATCTCTACCCCGCCGAAATGCATCCCCGAAAACTGGCGCACCATCTCGTCGTGGTTGCCGGGGATATAGACGATCCGGGTGCCGCGCTTGGCGCGCTTGAGCACCCGCCAAACGATGTCGTTGTGCGCGTCGGGCCAGTAGACCTTCTTTTTCAGGCGCCAGCCGTCGATGATGTCGCCGACGAGGTACATCGTCTCGCTGTCGGTATGGTCGAGGAAGTCGATCAGCAGCTCGGCGTTGCAGCCTTTGGTGCCCAGGTGAACGTCGCTGATCCAGATCGTGCGATAGCGCTTGCGCTCGATCGCTTCCGGCTCGGGCACCTTGGGCGCGCGCGGCCTGAAATCGGCGATGTTCGAAAGATCTGCGAGATCGCTTGCCGGGGCGAATGGCTCGGTCGTCATGCGCGCGGGGCTCCTGCAGCAAATGTCCCTTGCTGGTCAGGCGGATGCCACGCGAATGTTACGCCATCGAATCAGTCCGGTTACGGACGTGAGAAATTCGTCCGGCCCGTGTCATTCCATTGTCACGAACCCGGGGAGCGCCCTGATGCGCTTTATCCATGCCATCACGTTGGCGCGATCGTCGAGCCGGAATGCACCTTCCTCAGCGACATGGGTATAGGCGAACAGCACGATATCGGCGAGCGTGACGCTGTCGCCGACGAACCATTCGCGCCCTTCCAGGTGCCTGTCCATCAGCGCCAGTGCGTCCTCGCCCGCGATCCGCTTGGCGATGATCTGCGCGCGTTGCTGCTCGGACAAGTGCGCTTCGCCGACGAAGCGGAGCCAGAAGCGCAGCGTCGCGATGTTGGGCTCGTGGTTGTACTGCTCGAAGAACATCCAGCGCAGCATGTCGGCGCGGTCCCAACGGTCCCCGGGGATCAACGCGCTGTCTTCGGCGAGATACCAGCACGCCGCGTTGCTTTCGGGCAGGAACCGATCGCCCACCTGCAGCACCGGAATGCGCCCGTTGGCGTTGACCTGGGCGAGGAATTCGGGGGTCCGCGTCTCGCCCTTCATAATGTCGTATTTCTTGCACTCGAGCGGCAGGCCGAGCAGCGCGGCAGTCAGGCGGATCTTGTAGCAGTTGCCGCTACGCGGATCCTCGTGGAGGGTCAGCGCCTCATCCACCGCCGACCTCGAGCACGATCTTGCCGATGTGGTCGCCCGCTTCCATCCGGGCGTGGGCGGCGGATACTTCGGAGAGCGGGAAGGTTTCGTCCATCACCGGGCGCAAGGTTCCGTCGGCGAACAGCGGCCAGGCGTTTTGCGCAATCTCGTCGGCCAGCAGCGCCTTGAATTCGTCGGTTCGCGGGCGGAGCGTCGAACCTGTCAGGCACAGCCGCTTGGCCATGACCTTGGCCATGTTAATCTCCGCCTGCAGCCCGCCGAGCACAGCGATGGTGACGTGGCGGCCGTCGGGCGCAAGGCAATCGATATTGCGCGAAACGTAGCTGCCCGAAACCATATCGAGCACAACGTTCACCCCTTTGCCGTCGGTCAGATCCTTGACCGCTTCGACGAAATCCTGCGCCTTGTAGTCGATCGCGTGGTCGGCCCCGACAGCAAGCGCGGCGGCGCATTTTTCGGGCGATCCGCAAGTCGTGATGACGGTCAGGTCAAACGCCTTGCCGAGCATGATCGCCATCGTGCCGATGCCGCTGGTGCCGCCGTGGACCAGCAGCGTGTCACCTTCCTTCGCCCAGCCGCGGTCGAACACGTTGTACCACACCGTGAACAGAGTTTCGGGGAGCGCCGCTGCCTCCTTGAGCGAAAGCGCGCTCGACACCGGCAGGCAATGGCCTGCATGAGCGAGGCAATATTCGGCATAGCCACCGCCGGAAACCAGAGCGCAGACCTCTGCGCCCATCATTTCGCGCGGCACGTCATCGCCCACCGCGACGACCGTGCCCGAAACCTCCAGCCCCGGGATCGGCGATGCGCCGGGTGGCGGGGGATAGAAGCCCTGCCGCTGGATCACGTCGGGCCGGTTGACCCCGGCGTAGGCGACTTTCAGCAGCACTTTCCCCGGGCCGGGCTGCGGCACGTCGATCGTCTCCGCACGGAATACCTCCGGCCCGCCGGGGTCGTCGAACCCCATCGCGGTCATAGTCCGGGGGATGGTCATCACTGCGGAGGCTTCAACCATGTCTGTCCCTGTTGCATCGAGGATACATGCGCGGCTCGCCTGTGCGGATAGCCGTGCGGCCCATTGACAGCAAGCATGCTGCATTGCGAAGAAACCGATCAGACATGGACGACGACGATCGGCCGCGCCCACGGGGCGATGCAGCGAGCCTTCTCGCAGCCGAAGATCTTTCGCCTTATTCGCAGGACGAGCTTAGCGAGCGCATCGCACTGCTCGAAGCCGAGATTGGACGGGTCAGGGCGCATCGCGACAAAGCCGCCGCGCATCGCAGCGCGGCCGATGCGTTGTTCGGAAAGCCCACGTCATGAACCGGCGTGCCTCGCAATCCTGCCGGGCAACCCCATATTCGGTTCAACTCCCCGTTCGGCCATCGCGTTCAGTTCGTAAAACCCGCGTTAACCATGATGGCTCATATTCTCCCTTGAACGAATAGTCGTTCCTACTCACGAAAGTACGTCGCATGCCCAGTTTCGCCCAGAGCCTCGAGAGGACCCTTCACTCCGCGATCGACGCTGCCCGCGAGCGGCGTCACGAATACGCGACGCTGGAGCATCTCCTGCTGGCGCTGATCGACGACGAGGACGCCGCAGCGGTGATGGCTGCATGCGGAGTGGACTTGGCCGAACTCGGCGACGTGGTTCGCCGCTATCTCGACGAGGAATGCCGCCAGATCGAAGTCGGCGAATCGAGCGAACCGCAGCCCACCGCGGGCTTCCAGCGGGTGATCCAGCGCGCGATCCTCCACGTCCAGTCGAGCGGCAAGGACACTGTGACTGGTGCCAACGTGCTCGTCGCGCTGTTTTCCGAGCGAGACAGCTACGCAGTCTATTTCCTGCAACAGCAGGACATGAGCCGCCTCGATGCGGTCAGCTATATCAGCCACGGCATCGGCAAGGGCGGGCGCGAGGTCAGCAACAAGCCGCCGCAAGGCTCCGAGGAATCGGGCCAGGCGGAGGAAAAGAGCACCGAAGGCAGTTCCAAGAAGGAAACCGCGCTCGACCAGTTCACCGTCAACCTCAACGCCAAGGCGCAGGCAGGCAAGGTCGATCCGCTGATCGGCCGCGGGCCGGAGGTCGACCGGACGATCCAGATCCTCTGCCGCCGGAGCAAGAACAACCCGCTCTATGTCGGCGATCCAGGCGTCGGCAAGACCGCCATCGCCGAGGGGCTCGCGCGCAAGATCGTTGAAGGCGACGTCCCAGATGTCCTGCTCGAAGCGGTGATTTATTCGCTCGACATGGGGGCGTTGCTGGCGGGCACGCGCTATCGCGGCGATTTCGAGGAACGCCTGAAGCAGGTCGTCTCCGAACTCGAAAAGATGCCCCATGCGATCCTGTTCATCGACGAGATCCACACGGTGATCGGTGCTGGCGCGACAAGTGGCGGGGCGATGGATGCTTCGAACCTGCTCAAGCCCGCGCTTAGCGGCGGAACGATCCGCTGCGTCGGCTCGACCACTTACAAGGAATTCCGCAACCACTTCGAAAAGGATCGCGCATTGCTGCGCCGGTTCCAGAAGATCGACGTCAACGAACCGACCGTCGAGGACACCATCAAGATCCTCAAGGGCCTGCGTTCGGCGTTCGAGGATCACCACGGGGTGAAGTACACGCCCGACGCGATCAAGACCGCGGTCGAGCTCAGCGCGCGCTACATCAACGACCGCAAGCTGCCCGACAAGGCGATCGACGTGATCGACGAAGTCGGCGCGATGCAGATGCTGGTCCCGCCCAGCCGCCGCAAGAAGAAGATCACCGCCAAGGAAATCGAAGCGGTGATCGCGACGATGGCGCGGATTCCGCCCAAGTCGGTCAGCAAGGACGACAAGAAGGCGCTCGAGCACCTGGAGCGCGACCTCAAACAGGTCGTCTATGGTCAGGACGCGGCGGTCCACAAGCTGTCGACCGCGATGAAGCTCAGCCGTGCGGGTCTGCGCGATCCGGACAAGCCGATCGGCAGTTTCCTGTTTTCGGGCCCGACCGGTGTCGGCAAGACCGAGGTTGCTCGCCAGCTCGCCAGCATCATGGGCATCCCGCTCCAGCGTTTCGACATGAGCGAATACATGGAGCGGCACTCGGTCAGCCGCCTGATCGGCGCGCCTCCGGGCTACGTCGGATACGACCAGGGCGGATTGCTGACCGATGCGATCGACCAGCAGCCGCATTGCGTTCTTCTGCTCGACGAGATCGAGAAAGCGCACCCCGACCTGTTCAACATCCTGCTGCAGGTGATGGATAACGGCCGCCTGACCGACCACCACGGCAAGACGGTCGATTTCCGCAACGTGGTGCTGATCATGACCACCAATGCCGGGGCGAGCGACATGGCGCGCCAGGGCATCGGCTTCGGCGATGTCAGCAAGGAAGACGCGGGCGACGAGGCGGTGAAGAAGATGTTCACCCCGGAATTCCGCAACCGCCTCGATGCGATCGTGCCGTTCACCTACCTCGGCAAGGAAACCGTGGCGCGGGTGGTCGACAAGTTCATCATCCAGCTCGAACTGCAGCTGGCCGAGCAGAACGTCCACATCCAGTTCGATAGCGACGCGCGCAGCTGGCTGGCCGATCGCGGCTATGACAAGCTCTACGGTGCGCGCCCGATGGCGCGGTTGCTGCAGGAACGGATCAAGCAGCCGCTCGCCGAAGAACTGCTGTTCGGCCAGCTGGCCGGTGGCGGCGAGGTCCACGTCAGCATCAAGGACGGCAAGCCCGCCTTCGAGCTGACCCCGGCTCCGCCGAAGGCCCGCCCCAAGCGCAAGCCGCGCAAGGTTGCGGCAACCCGCAAGAAGGCCGATCCGAAGTCTGGCGCCAAGGCCAGCGACAGCAAGGATGACAGCGACAGCTGATCGTGCCATCCTCGCTCGTATGAGGATTACAACGATAATTGCCGGAGGCAGCCTGCTATTGGCTGCCTCTGCTGCATTTGCTGCTGAACGCCCCGACGCCGACCTGCCGTCGCGCACGTCCGAGAGTGGCGCTCCACTTGACGCGACCCAGCAGGCGATGGACTTGCCGCACCTGCTTTTGGCGGTCGATGTCGACCCGCAGGCCAAGACGATCAGCGCGGTAGCCGACTATACCATTCGCGCCGCCAGCCCGTTGGCCAAGTTCGAGTTCGATCTCGACCCCCGCCTGGCCATTTCGCAAGTAACAGTGGACGGTGTCGTGCTGCCGGCAGCCAGTTGGTCGAGCAAGGAAGGCCTCGTTTCGATCGACCTGCCGAAGTCGCTCGCTACTGGCGAGACCGCCAAGGTTGCGATCAGCTATGGCGGGACGCCGCGGGTTGCCCCGCGCCCGCCGTGGATCGGCGGCTTTACCTGGGCCAAGACCGAGCAGGGCAAGCCGTGGATTTCCACCACCGACCAGCTCGAGGGGTGCGACCTGTGGTGGCTGTGCCTCGACAACCCCTCCAAGCGCGTCGACACCCTCGACCTGGCGGTGACTGTCCCGGAAGGGCTGGTCGATGCTTCGAACGGGCTGCTGCTCGGATCCGAGACCGCCAACGGCAAGACGACCTGGCGGTGGCGAGCGCGCAAACCCAACAACTACGGCATCTCGCTGCAGATCGGACCCTACGAGCTGGCGGAGGCCGACTACCAAAGCCGCTTCGGCAACACCCTGCCGGTGCGCTTCTGGTACCTGCCCGGGCACAAGGCAGGCGCCGAGCGGCTGGTGCGCGAGATGGAAACCTATCTCGATTTCTTCGAGAGCACGATCGGCCCCTATCCGTGGAGCAACGAGAAAGTCGGCATCGTCGAGACCCCGCACAAGGGGATGGAGCACCAGACGATCAATGCCTACGGCAACAAGTATGAGCTGGCGCCGGAGGGTTACGACCAGCTGATGCAGCACGAATTCAGCCACGAATGGTTCGCCAACCAGCTGAGCAACAAGACGACCGCCGATATGTGGTTGCAGGAAGGGCTCGGCACTTACATGCAGCCGCTCTATCTTGGCTGGAAAGACGGACCTGCGGCCTACACCGCGATGATGTGGCAGCTGCGCAAGGGCATCAGGTCGAAGGTGCCGCTGGCGCCCCGGGAATTCGTTTCGAGCAATCTTTACGAAGATCGCGAAGCGGGCTGGGGTGGGGATATTTACACCAAAGGCGCGTGGGTGGCGCACACGCTACGCCACCTGATCGGCGACAAGGCGTTCTTCACATCGATCCGGCGGCTGGTTTACGGTCGTGCCGATCCGCGCCCGGGGAATTTCGACCTCCAGGTCGCCAGCACCGCCGATTTCCGCAAGATCGTCGAGCAGGAGACAGGGCGCGACCTGGGTTGGTTCTTCGATGCCTATTTCCGCACTGCTGCTTTGCCACGGCTCGAGGCGACGCGCACCGGCAAGACATTGTCGCTCGATTGGAAGACAGAATCCAAGTTACCGTTTGCTATGCCGGTCGAAGTCGAGGTCGGCGACAAGACCCTGACTGTGTCGATGGCGAACGGGCACGGTTCGCTCGAATTGCCCTCCGCGGACAGCCACGTGATCCTCGATCCGAACGCCAAGGTACTGCGCTATGATCCGGCGATCGCTGCCTGGCAGGTGCAGGAGGACGCCAAACGCAAGGCCAAGGAGGCTGCGGCAAAAAAGAAGGCTGCTGCCGCAAAGGACGTGAACGGCCAGCCCGGAACGAATTGAGCGGCCCTCTTTCGAACTGGAGCTGCAAAACTCAATTCCGGTTCAATTTATCATTGCATCTCGCGGCCATGCGCCCATAGTCCGGTGCATCAAACAAGCGCGAAGGAATTGGCCGATCAGAGCCAAGCCGGGTCGCGCTTCGCGCTGTTCTCAGTTTTGTGGTGGGGAGAATAGCGACCATGGCACTTGTTTTTACCGGCGATCCTGCTGACGGGACTGCAGACGACGATTTCATTCTCGTTCGCAGTTCGCAGAACCAGAACGGCAATGGCGGCAATGACGTCGTCCTTGGCGACATGGGGTATTTCTATTCGACTTGGGGGACGTCACAGGGCAGCGCCTTGAACATTGACAACAACCTCGTGTGGACCGCTTCGGAAAATCCGCTGTTCGGGGACGACAGTCTTCCGCACGAAACCAACTACGTTTCCGCCGCCGCTGGCCAGACCTATTGGGCCAGTGTTGCTGTTGGTGCGGGCGAGACGATCACGATCGATGTCGACTCGTGGTACCAGGCCCTGGCGGGGACCGATACGGTCGTCACACTCTACGATACCGACGGCACGACCGTCTTGGCCTCGAACGACAACGCGAACGCGAGCCTCGGCGGGCTTGGCAGCATTTCGAATCTCGATTCGTATCTGAGCTATACGGTCGGCGGAGGAGGCACCTATTACATCCAGGTCAGCGAGGCCGATACGGGCGATGGCGGTGTGTTTGACGGTGGCGAGCAATTTCTCGTCAACGTCACCGTCACCAATCACGCGGATAGCGCAGAAACCTTTGCGCAAGATTCCGAGACTGCGTCACACGGGAACGACGGCAACGACCTGCTTATGGGAGCCAGCGGTGACGACAACCTGTTCGGCGGCGCGGGCGACGACACGCTCGATGGCGGCACCGGGAACGACACGCTCGATGGCGGGGACGGCAATGACACATTGTACGGACGCGATGGCGGGGACAGCCTGTTGGGCGGGACTGGCGACGACACGCTGAATGGCGGAGCCGGGGCCGATACCATCGATGGCGGCGACGGGTTCGACATTGTCGACTATTCCGACAATGCCAGCGCCGTTCAGGTCTTTCTTGCCTCGCAGTCGGCTTCAGGCGGTGATGCCGATGGCGATGTACTGAGCTCGATCGAAGGCGTGATCGGCACTGCGCAGGCCGACACGCTATTCGGCGACGATGGACACAACTACATCGAAGGCGGCGCGGGCAAGGATATTGTTTATGCCGGTGGTGGCGATGACGAAATCGTCCACATAACCGGTGGCGACTTGATCTATGCAGGGTCTGGCAACGATACGATCAAAACTTATGCGAATGGTGCGGACATCTATGGGGAAGACGGCAACGACACCGTAGTTATCGTCGGCCCCTGGTACACGACCTCGGATGGCGGCGCTGGCATCGACACGATCGACATGACAGATCTGCAAGCACCGGTGGATCTCGACATGCGAACTGGCGTCACACAATACGGCACCGGCTTCATGCACGAGAACTTCGAGAACTATATTGGCAACATCTATGTTGACAACATCATAGGAACGCCCGGGAGCAATGTCATCCAAGTCTCCGGCGGCGATGACACAGTGGACGGTCTCGGCGGTGCAGACACGATCGACGGCGGGGACGGCAACGACAGTCTCACCGGCGGCGGCGGCAACGACACCATTACCGGCGGAGCGGGCATCGATACCGTTACAGCCGGTGCGGGTAATGACTACGTCGATGGCGGCGCCGATAACGATACGCTCAACGGCAACGGCGGCTCCGACGAGATTCACGGCGGTATCGGAGACGACACCATCAATGGTGGGCTCGGACTTGACGTGCTCTATGGCGAGGCGGGCAACGATACGCTGAACGGGCAGGACGCAGCCGACTCGATCTATGGCGGGGCCGGCAACGACACCATGCTCGGCGGGACCGGCCAGGACGTGCTCGACGGCCAGGGTGGTGACGATATCATCAATGGCGGGCGCGATCGCGATATCATGACGGGGGGCGCCGGCTCGGATACATTCGTGTTCAACGTCAACGATTTCGCGGGCCTGCGGACCACCGCCGATTATATCACCGACTTCCAGCAGGGTCTCGACTTGATCGACCTGTCGCTGATCGACGCGAGCACGGTGGTGGCGGGCAACAACGCCTTCTCCTTCATCGGCGCCAGCGCGTTCAGCGGTACGTCGGGCGAGTTGCACTATGTGCAGGTTGGCGGCGAGACCTATGTCGAGGGTGATCGCGACGGCGACGGCTCGGCGGATTTCGCGATCCATCTTGCCGGGCTGGTCAACCTTCAGGCAGCGGACTTCGTCCTCTAGGCTGGGGTTTTAGCGGCAACGGGTGCCGGACGATCCAGCCAGGGTCATCCGGTGCCAATCGCGTCCGACTGGTCGAGGCACTGCGGCGCTAGGCTGCGATCCGCACCAGCTTTTCACGAGAGGTCGAACCGCGCAGCAGTTCGATTTGCGAAGGTGCAATCGCCAGTGCCTTGGCGAGCAGGCGGATCACCGCATCGTTGGCTGCGCCGTCGGTCGGTTTGGCGCGCACCTTCACCTGCACTTGCCCATCGCTGATCGCAATGCCTTCGCTGCGAGCACCGGGCGTGACGCGCAGCGCCAGCCGCCCTTCGCCATCGACCAGCGCAAGGATCGCTGCGGCAGGCGGGAGATCAGCTTTGGGCCGCGCCATCGCGGAGTGTTGCAGTGACAGCCTCGGCGTGAACCTTGGCGTTGTTGGCATAGTGCGCAACGCCCATCCGCATCCCCATGACTGCCGCGTCGTCGAGGTCGCGCATCTTGCGTGCAGGCCGCCCGCCCCACAGTTCGCGCTCGCCCATCTGCTTGCCTTCGGTCAGCATCGCACCGGCGGCAAGCATCGCGTCGGAAGCGATTACCGCGTTGTTCATCGCGATCGCGCCGAGCCCGACGAACCCGCGATCGTGGATCCGGCACCCGTGGACCATTGCCATATGGCCGATCAACACGTCGTCTCCGATGATCAGCGGCGCGCCGTCGGGCATGATCGGGTTGGGTCCATCGCAATGGAGCACGCTGCCGTCTTGCACATTGGTCCGCTCGCCGATCACGATCCGGCTGACGTCGGCGCGCAGCACGCAGTTGTACCAGATGGAGGAATCCGCCCCGATGGTGACGTCGCCGATGATCGAGCAGCCCGGCGCAATCCATGCGCTGTCGTCGATCTGCGGAGCCTTCCCGTTGATCGGGACGATCGTCACTCCCGGCCGGCTTGCACTCATTCGCCCTTCTCCCATTGCGCGCGCGCGATGCCATAGACGATCGTGTCGCACCACGGCTTGTCGAACCGGGTATCGACGTAGTCGAGGTCTGCGCGGCGTTCCATGCCGAGCCGGACCATAAGGCCCCAGCTGTCCTCGTTTTCGAGGATGGTAATGGCATAGACCGCTTCAGCCTCGAACTGCCCGAATGCGGCGTCGAGCGATGCGATTGCCGCTTCCTTGGCATAGCCGTGGCCCCAAGCGTCCTCGCGTAGACGCCAGCCGACTTCGAATTCGCCTTCGATCGTCGAATTGGTGGCGCTCGCCCGCTTGAGGCCGCAGAAGCCAATGACCTCGCCCGATAGGTGCCCGCCGTCCGCCATACGTTCGACCAGCCAGAACGTATGGCCATGGTCGCGGGCATAGCCTTCGACCCGCTGCTGCGCGCCGGCCTTGGCCTCGTCATCGGCGAGCCCGCCGAGCCAGCGCATCACTGCGGGCGTGTTGGTCAGCTCCCAGAAGCGCGGCCAGTCCTCAGCGCGCCAGTCGCGCATTACCAGGCGTTCGGTTTCGAGGCGGAATTCAGCCACGCGCGGCCTCCCATGTATCGCGCGTCAAGCTATAGACGACAGTCGGGTTTTCTTCGGGCGGATAGTCGGGATCGTCGTAGTCGAGGTCGGCGCGGCGTTCCATTCCGAGCTTTTCCATCACCCGCCAAGACGCGCGATTGGCGTCGGACGTCTGCGCAAAGACCACCGGCAGGTTCCAGCGGGTAAACATCTGCCCCAGCAGCGCAAGGGCGGCTTCGGTGGCGTAGCCGCGGCCCCAGCAATCCGCGCGCAACCCCCAGCCGATCTGGGATGCGCCGCGCAGTTCTTCCGGCGCGGCCTCGGTGTCGATCGGCGAAAATCCGCAATTGCCGAGCAGCTCGCCATCGGCGCGTCGGGCGATTGCGAGCCATCCGCCATTTTCGTCGGTCCAGCTGTCGCGCTGCCGCTCGAAGCGTTGGACGCATTTTTCCGGCGTATCGACCCCGCCGAGGTGCGCACGAACTTCGGGCGTGTTCATGTGTGCGATCCAGGCTGGCAGGTCTGCATCGCAAAACGGCCGCAGCACCAGCCGTTCAGTCTCGATGATCGCGTCAGCCACCGAGCAGTCGCGCGGCGTGGGCAGCGTGGTAGGTCAGCACGCCCGAGCATCCGGCGCGCTTGAACGCCATCAGCGTTTCGAGCACCAGCGCATCCCGGTCACCCGCGCCTGCAGCGGCCGCGGCTTCGATCATCGCGTATTCCCCGCTCACCTGGTAGGCGAACACCGGCACTGCGAAGCGTTCTTTCGCCCGGCGGACGATGTCGAGATACGGCAAGCCCGGTTTGACCATCACACTGTCGGCCCCTTCGGCGATGTCGAGCGCGATCTCGCGCATGGCTTCGTCGCCGTTGGCCGGATCCATCTGGTAGCTCTTCTTGTCGCCCTTGAGCAGGCCGCCCGAACCCACCGCATCGCGGAACGGGCCGTAGAACGCGGACGCGTACTTGGCCGAATAGGCCATGATCTGCACGTTGGGATGGTTGTTCATTTCCAGCGCCATGCGGATCGCGCGCACGCGACCGTCCATCATGTCGCTCGGCGCGATTACGTCGGCACCGGCCTCGGCCTGGTTGATGGCCTGGTCGACCAGCACCGCCACCGTATCGTCGTTGACGACGTAACCGTCGTCGTCGAGCAATCCGTCTTGCCCGTGGCTGGTGTAGGGATCGAGCGCAACATCGGTCAGCACGCCGATGTCGCTGCCGCAGGCGTCCTTGATCGCCTTGATCGCGCGGCACATCAGGTTGTCGGGGTTGAGCGCTTCGGCCCCGTCGTCGCTGCGGCGTTCGGGTTGGGTGTTGGGAAACAGCGCAAGGCAAGGAATTCCGAGTTCGACTGCTTCCTTTGCGCGCTTGGCAATGCCGTCGACCGACCAGCGCGATACCCCGGGCAAGCTGGCGATCGGCTCTTCCACCCCGCTGCCTTCGGTCACGAACAGCGGCCAGATCAGGTCGGCGGACGTAAGCACGGTTTCGCGGTGGAGCGCGCGGCTCCAGCCGCTGGCGCGGGTGCGGCGCATCCGCAGGTTGGGATAGGAACCGGTCATGGCGCAGCGCAATGCCGCATTCGGCCCGCGCGCGCAATCGTCAGTGGTTAGTTGCCGCCGCCGATTGCCTTGAGCCGGTTTGCTTGATCGAGCCGGTCGATCTCGCGTTCGGGTTCGGCAGACTTCGCTTCCCCAGCCGTAGGCGTCAGCGGAGCGAGCGCGGCACCGGGTTCAACTTCCTTGATCTGCGAGAGGACGGAGCGGAACTGCAGCAGCTCCTTGCCCGAAAGCAGTGCGCGGGTGACATAGCTGACGCTTGCCGGGTTGATCGACTGGCCGTTGCGATACATTTCGTAGTGCAGGTGTGGCCCGGTCGCGAGGCCGGTCGATCCGACGTAGCCGATCACTTGCCCGCGGCGCACGCTCTGTCCCGGACGAACGACCATCTGGCTCATATGACAATAGCGGGTTTCGAGCCCGGCGGCGTGGCGCAACTTGACCGCGTTGCCGCAGCCCCCGGCACGCCCAGCCGATTCGACCCGACCGTCGGCAACTGCTTCGATCGGCTGGCCGTAGCTGGCGTGGAAATCGATCCCCCGGTGCATCCGCACGATCCCCAGGATCGGGTGGCGGCGCATCCCGTATCCGGAGGTTATCTCTCCCGGCACCGGGCGCAGCAGCCCGGCGCGCTGCTCGCCGACGCCCGACGCTTCATAGTACCGTCCGTCGCTGCCCCATCGCATCAGTTCGACCTTGGGCTTGCCGCCGCGGTCGAGCCCGGCATAGATCAGCTTGCCCGCTTGCCGTTCGCCGGTGGCGGCGCGCTGATAGTCGACGATCATGTCGAACGTGTCGGACGCACGCACCCCGCTGTCGAGATTGACCTGTTCGCCCAGTGTCTTGAGGTATTGCTGCACCGCGCTTGCCGGAGCGCCGGCGGCGCGCATCGAGCGATAGAGGCTCGAGCCGACCCTGCCACGGATCCGTAGCGGGGTGTCATCGACCCTGATCGGCTTGCGGACCAGCGAGAGATTGCCTTCCGGAGAGCGTTCGATCGACAGGGCGAGATCGAACCGCGCGCGGAAATCGAGTGCGCTGAGAGGGCGGGGGCTGTCAGGGGCAGGGCGGCGGCCGAGCGTGATATCGAACTGGGTGCCTGAGGTGATTTGGTTGAGCGGGAGCGTGCGCGAGACGAGGTCTTCGACCCGCGCGGCATCCGCGCTGCCGACGCCCGCGCGCTGGAGCATCCGGCCGAAGCTGTCGCCCTGTGCGAGCGTTGCGAGCAGCTCGATCTGCGGGCGCTCGGGGGCGGACTGGAGCGGGGTGACGAACGCGGTCGCTCCCATGTGTCGCCCGCTGTCCCCGCCCAATGCCAGCGGCATGATCATCTGGCTGCGAAACTCGTCGCGCACCGGATCGGTCACATTGGTTGCAGGGGCAGCTTCGAGCGGCGCGAAGCTGGGCCAGAAAGCAAGGCTCGCTGCCGATAGTCCGAGGAACGTGGCAAACCCGCGCAACCAGCGGCGGCTGCCGATATTGAGTGCAAGGTCGGGTGCGAGGTCGATCCGTTCGATCCGCTCGCTCGCGGTCAGGCGAAGCGCATCCCATTTTTCGGCGAAACTGCGGGTCCGGCGCAGGATAGCGGAAGACGTATCGGGCACGATCTGCGAATGCGTCAGCGCCGCGGTGCGCCATGAAGGCGCTCCGTCGGCCGGGCCGTGGCCCTCCGCATCCTGTCCGTGCGTGGTGAACACCGCGCCCTCCGCCATTCCGAGCCGCGCGGGGTGCGTGCGACCCGGGCCCTTTCGAGCCGATTGCCTGACTTTCCTGCCCGATTGAAGTTAATTCCGGCTTAAGTTGCGACAGGCCGAGTCGGACGCGCGACAGCCTGTGGGAACTCGGCCCAGACCATTGCCGCAGGCGGCCCGCAGTGCCACGATTGCGATTGTGACCGATGCCACGATCAAGGCGGTCCTCGGGCCCACCAATACCGGCAAGACGCACTTGGCGATCGAGCGCATGTGCGGCCATTCGAGCGGAGCGATCGGCTTCCCGCTGCGGTTGCTGGCGCGCGAGGTCTACGACCGTGTGGTGGCGATAAGGGGCGACAAGGCGGTCGCCCTGATAACCGGCGAGGAGCGCATCGAACCGCCCGATGCGCGTTACTTCCTGTGTACGGCGGAGGCGATGCCGCGCGGCGGAGGCGGCCCAAACGGGCCGCTGGCATTTGTTGCGCTCGACGAGGCCCAGCTCGCCGCCGACCGGGAGCGCGGGCACGTGTTTACCGATCACCTGCTCAATACGCGGGGGCGCGAAGAAACCATGCTGCTTGGCGCATCGACGCTCGAGCCGATAGTGCGCGCACTGGTGCCCAAGGCGGAGATCGTCACAAGGCCGCGGTTCTCCACGCTCACGCATATTAGCCCGCGCAAGCTGAGCCGCTTGCCGCCGCGCAGCGCGATCGTCGCATTTTCGGCCGAACAGGTCTACGCCGTGGCCGAAATGCTGCGCCGGTTTCGCGGCGGGGCGGCAGTGGTGATGGGCGCGCTCAGCCCGGAAACCCGCAACAAGCAGGTCGCGCTGTTCCAGTCGGGCGAGGTTGATTACATCGTTGCCACCGACGCAATCGGCATGGGTCTCAACCTCGATGTCACGCATGTCGCTTTCGCGGGCCTCACCAAGTTCGACGGACAGCGCCAACGGCGGTTGATCGCTGCCGAGATGGCGCAGATCGCCGGACGCGCTGGGCGTCATCACCGCGACGGCACGTTCGGCACGCTTGCCGGGCAAGGACAAAGCCCGGAATTTACCGAGGAAGAGGTCTATGCGATCGAAGAGCATCGCTTCGCGCCGCTGACGAAGCTGTTCTGGCGCGAGCCCGAACCGCGCTACGATTCGATTGCGACTCTGATCGAGGACCTCGAAGCGGTCCCGCCCGAACCCGAACTGGTTCGCGCGCCCGAAGCGACCGACCTCGCGGTACTCAAGCGACTGGCCGAGGATGGTTCGGTCAATGACGTCAAGGTACCCGGGCAGGTGCGGCGGTTGTGGGAAGCCTGCCGCCTGCCCGATTTCCGCCAGCACGGGCCGGAAACCCATGCCCGCTTCGTCGCGCGCTTGTGGCGGGACCTGCGCGGGGGCTACCTCGGCGCGGACTTCGTCGCGGCGCGGATCGCCGATCTCGACCGGACGCAGGGCGACATCGACACGCTCCAGGGGCGGATTGCGGCGATCCGCAGCTGGGCCTACATCTGCCAGCGGCCCGACTGGGTGCTGGCGCGCGACGAGATGGCGGCGCGCGCCCGTTCGGTCGAAGCGCGTTTGTCCGATGCACTCCATGCACGGTTGACAGAACGCTTCGTCAACCGGAGGACGGCGATCCTGATGAAGAACCTCGGACAAGATCCCGCGCTATTGCCGGTCACGCTCGCCGAAGACGGTACGGTTGCGGTCGAAGAGGAGCCTATCGGGCGCGTCGAGGGTTTTCGCTTCGTGGTCGATCACCGTGCCAATCATGCGGACCACCGCTTGCTGCTGTCGGCAGCTGAAAAGGCCTTGCCGCGTTTGCTCGGCGAGCGCGCACAGGCGCTGGCCGCAGGCGGCTTTGCAGGCGTTACGCTTGATGAAGGCGCGGTGCGCTGGAACGGCAGCGACATTGCTCACCTCGAACCGGCCCAACTGGCGACGAGTCCGCGGATCGTACCGACGCGTGAAGTTACGGCGTTGAGCGAACCGGAGAAGGGCGCATTCATGGCCGCGCTGAATGCATGGGTGGCGGCGCAACTTGCTCCGCTCGAACCGCTGGCCAAGCTTGAGGCGGCATCGCGCGATCCGGCTGCCGGGAGTGAAGCGCGCGCACTCCTGCTCAACCTGATCGACGGGCATGGCTATGCCACCCGCGAGCGGACCGGGATCGAGCACCTGCCGCGCGAATCGCGCCCGTTCCTGCGCAAGCTTGGCGTGGTGTTCGGCGCGCTAGACGTGTTTGCGCCTGCGCTTCTCAAACCCGCTGCACGGGCCGCGTTCCACGCCAGCGGGGCGGACCGCAGGGCGCTCGAGGAAGCGATGCGCTCGGTTATACCCGGCGGGAGACGCTTGCCGGCGGGCTATCGCCCGGCGGGCGAACAGGCGGTGCGGGTTGATGTCGCCGAAAAGTTACTCCGCACTGCGCACGAGACGCGGGCGAAAGCAGCGAGGAGGTACTTCGTACTCGATCCGGCGCTGGCGATCTCGACCGGGCTGACCGAGGACAGCTGGAAGCGGCTGATGGGAGCTGCCGGGTTCAAGTGGCAGTCAGGGCGCAAACTGGCCGAGGGCGCGCTCGGGCCGCCCGCGCCAGATCGCTGGTCGTGGCACCCCGGCGCGAACCGAAACGCGGGGTCCTCGTGGGATGGCAGCAAGGCAAAGGCGGGGAAGCCTACCGGGAATCGCCCCAAGGGACCGAGGCGCGAAAAGCCCGCACCGGCTGTGCCCAGGCCCGGTAATGCGTTCGCCGCGCTGGCGGACCTGATCGGCAAGTAGCCCTCGCGGCGATGCGGATCGACAAGCTCCTGTGGCAGCTGCGGTTCGTCAAGACGCGAGGCATTGCCCAAGCGCTTGTCGCAAGAGGGCACATTCGCCGCAACGGGCAGCGCGTGCAGCGCGCCAGCGCGGACGTGGAACCGGGCGATACGCTGACATTGCCGCTGCCCGGCGGGGTGCAGGTGGTCGCGATCGACACGCTTCCGACGCGCCGTGGTCCGGCCACCGAAGCGCAAAGCTGTTATCGGGTGCTTGACCCGACGCAGCAAAGCGGGATAGCGCGAAAAACAGTCACATTGCCTGAGAGGGGCCAGCATCCATGACCTACGTCGTCACCGACGCGTGCATCAAGTGCAAGTACACCGACTGCGTCGAGGTTTGCCCGGTCGATTGTTTCTACGAAGGCGAAACGATGCTAGTGATCAACCCCAGCGAATGCATCGATTGCGGCGTGTGCGAGCCCGAGTGCCCCGCCGAAGCGATCCTGCCCGATACCGAGGACGGGCTCGAGCAGTGGCTGGAGATCAACACCAAGTATTCGGCCGAATGGCCCAACATCACCGGCCAGAAAGAGCCGCCCGCCGATGCCGACGATCACAAGGGCGAAGAGGGTAAGTTCGAGAAGTATTTCTCGCCCGAACCCGGCGAAGGCGACTGATCTTTCGCAGCCTGGTTATCCGGCCTTAACCACGCAAGTCCTGCAATTCCGCCCTGCAATCGCGCCGGGGTGGAAATTTTGTTGCGAATGTGTTATATAATCGATCAAGTCGCCGGTTCTAATCGATTCTCCGGCGGTTTGACGAGTGCAGGAAAGGCGCGAGCGAACAAGCGAACAGGCAGAAAACCTATCCGGCCGAGCGTTGATCGCCCGGTCGAAAGAGGACGACTGACCGGTTCACCCCGCTCTCCCGCGCCGCGACGAAAGGAATTTTGATGGCAAGCCAGGCCCCCGCCTTCGACGTTGGCGATTACGTGGTCTATCCCAAACACGGCGTCGGCCGTGTGATCGAACTGCAGAGCGAGGAAATCGCCGGGATGCAGCTCGAACTCTACGTGCTCCGGTTCGAAAAGGAGAAAATGACTCTCCGAGTTCCGGTGAACAAGGTCGAATCGATCGGCATGCGCAAGCTGTCGAGCGACAAGACGCTCAAGGAAGCGATGGAAACGCTCAAGGGCAAGCCCAAGGTCAAGCGGACGATGTGGAGCCGCCGTGCGCAGGAATACGAAGCGAAGATCAACTCGGGAGAGATCGTGCTGATCGCCGAAGTGACCCGCGACCTGTTCCGTCCGGACGACCAGCCCGAGCAGTCGTATTCGGAGCGTCAGATCTTTGAAGCGGCCTCGAGCCGCCTCGCGCGTGAACTCGCGGCGATGGAAAAGACCGATGAGCCGACCGCGCTCGAAAAGATCCTCGACGTGCTGCGCGAACATGCGCCGCAGTATTACGAGAACGCCGAAGACGCCTGATCGACGAACGTCGAACCGGCATCGACAGGGGCCGCCTGAAAGGGCGGCCCCTTTGCTTTGCACGGTTGCGAATGGGTCATTGCTGTATTAGATCGGCAATACGGGACTCAGGCAACTGAACAGGGCTTGAAAGATGCTTCACAAGATTCTCAAGGGCGTTGCGCCCATCGCCGCGCTGGCACTGGCGTTCGGCGTTTCCGGCTGCGACAGCCACATTTCGATCAATGGCGAGGAGGGCGTGCCGCTTTCCGAACTGAAGATCGACGGCAAGGCTCCGCACGAGGTCGTGCTGGCCGGACCCGACACGGTGATCGTCAACAAGGGTGACAAGCTGACGATCAAGACCAGCGGCGATCAGGATGCGATCGACGCGCTGCGCTTCACGCTCGATGACGATTCGCTCGGCGTTATGCGCAAGAAGGGCAATTGGAAGGATGGCGGCAAAGCGACCGTGACGGTCACGCTGCCGGCGCTCGACAAGCTGGTCGTCGCCGGATCGGGCACGATCGAAGCCGACGCGCTTTCGGGTAAGGTCGAAGCGACGATAGCCGGTAGCGGCACCGCCAAGGCCAAGACCGTTACGGCAGATTCGCTCGAAGTCACGATTGCCGGATCAGGCAAGTTCGAAGCTGCCGGCACTGCCAAGTCGCTCGACCTCAATGTACTCGGCTCAGGCGCGTCCGACATGGCCGGGCTCAAGGTCGACAGCGCGGAAATCAACGTTGCCGGTTCGGGCAGCGCATCGTTCGCCAGCGACGGCAAGGTCAAGGCCAACATCATGGGTTCGGGCGATGTGACCGTGGCGGGCAATGCCACCTGCACCGTCTCGTCGATGGGTTCGGGCAAGTTGCACTGCACCGGCGGCACTACCGAAACGAGCGACGATGCGCCTCCGGCGCCCCCCGCTCCCCCGGCACCTCCTGCACCTCCTTCACCGCCCAGCGACGACTGATAGGAAGCAATCGGGGGCTTGATTGCCCCCGATCAGCTCAGGCGCGGGTAGCCGTAGCCTTCAGCACCTGTCGACCATCTGACGCAAACGTACCCAGCTCGATCGCTCCGCCGTCTTCGCGCAGGACAAGGTGCAGTGGTTCATTCGCGATTGCTGGGCTGACCGCGCGGAACGAGAATGTCGCGAGCGCATTGGGGCTGAACGCCGTGTCGGCCTGCTGCAACAGCAAGCTCGCCATCAGCGGACCGTGCACGACCAGACCGCGATAGCGCTCGATGTCGCGGGCATACGGCGCGTCGTAATGGATCCGGTGGGTGTTGAAGGTCAGCGCCGAATAGCGAAACAGCAGGCGCGGATCAGGCACCAGTTCGCGGTGGACCTGCCACGACGAAGGATCGAATGCGCCTTCCCCCGCAACTGTTGGTTGCAGCGGCGCATCGGGCGCGGCGGCATCGCGATAGACCAGCGTCTGCGTCTCGCGTACCGCAGGCGCTCCGTCAGCGATCGTCAGGTGTTCGACATCGACGAACCCCAGTTTGCCGGTCTTGCCCTCCTTTTCTGCGATCGAGACTATCCGACTGGTTCGTTCGATCGCCGCGCCGATCCGCAGCGGGGCAAGGAACTCGATCTCGCTTGCCGCCCACATCCGGCGGGGCAAGGGGATCGGCGGGAAGAAGCTTTCGGCGCTGTCATCGCGCAATGGATGGCCGTCGTCGCCCAAGGCGCCGGTTGGTGCTTCCGGGGTGCACAGGCACAGGTGGATGCCTTGCGGCATGACTCCATCTGCGGGTTGGCAGAGGTCGAATGTCGCCAGCCAGCGCCGCGCCAGCGCGGGATCGAGCGTATCGGTGGCACGCTGTTCGCGGCCGATCCAGCCGTCCCAACGGTCCATCACGCGGCCCGTTCGAATATCGCCGCTATGCCCTGCCCGCCGCCGATGCACATCGTCTCGAGGCCGTAGCGCACTTCGCGGCGGTGCATCTCGGCGGCCATATCGGCGAGGATCCGCCCGCCGGTCGCGCCGATCGGATGGCCCAGCGAAATGCCCGACCCGTTGACGTTGAGCATGTCCATCCGGCTATCGCTATCCGACCAGCCCCAGCCCTTGAGCACTGCGAGCACTTGCGGCGCGAAGGCCTCGTTGAGTTCGACCAGCCCGATATCGTCCCATCCCTTGCCGGTGCGCGCGAACAGCCGCTCGACCGCCGGGACCGGGCCGATACCCATGCGGCTGGGATCGCACCCGGCGGCGGCATAGCCGGAGAACCACAGCGTCGGCTCGAGGCCTAGCTCATCCAGCTTGTCTTCCGCCACGACCAGGCAGGCGGCCGCAGCGTCGTTCTGCTGGCTGGCATTGCCTGCCGTCACTACCCCGCCTTCAAGCGCGCGCAGCTTGCCGAGCGATTCCATGCTCGCGTCGGGGCGGAAGCCTTCGTCGCGGTCGAACACCGCCGGATCGCCGCGCCGCTGCGGCACTTCGAGCGGGACGAGATGCCCGTCAAACTTGCCCGCGTCCCACGCAGCCGCCGCGTTCTGGTGGCTGCGCACGGCATATGCATCGGCGGCTTCGCGGGTGATCCCGTAGTCGTTGGCGAGGTTCTCCGCAGTCTCGATCATCCCGCTGATGACGCCGAAGCGTTCGACCGGCTGGCTCATCAACCGGCCGCGGGTCAGGCGGTCCCACAACTCGATGTTGCCCGCCTTCTTTCCGCTTCGCAGCCCGGTGGCGTAGTGCTCGACATTGGACATCGATTCGCATCCGCCCGCCACGACCACGTCGGCATGGCCCGCCTCGATCATCATGGCGGCGTTGACCACCGCCTGCAGGCCCGATCCGCAGCGCCGGTCGAGCTGGTAGCCGGGGACCTCGAGCGGCAACCCAGCGGCGAGCCAGGCCCAATGTCCGATCGCCGGGGCTTCGGCGTTGCCGTAGCCCTGGCTGAAGACCACATCGTCGACCCGCGTCGGGTCGATCCCGGTGCGTTCGATCAACGCCTTGAGGATCGCAGCGCCAAGCTGGCCTGCATCGAGCGCGGCAAGCGAACCGAGGAACTTGCCAACAGGGGTGCGCAGGGGGCTGACGATGGCGGCTCGGCGCTGGCTCATGGTGTTCTCCTCTCGGGCGGGTTTCAATTTCCGGGGTTTGCTGACGGAGCGGAATCGCTCGGCTGGTCGGACGGGCTGGCGAGCGCGCCGGGCGGCAAGCGCCGAGCTTCGATCATTTCGGCGGCCTGGTCGAGCGCCTTGGCCTCGCCCACGCTAACACCGCCGGGGCCGGGATCGCTGTCACCCGGCCCGCAGCTGGCGAGCAGCAATGTCGCGCCGAGGACAGTGGCAATGGCGGCGTGTCGCATGCCGATGCCATAGCGCAGCGAGCGAAAAGGGGAAGCGGACGAAATGTTAGGGCACTGAAAGGGCGGTGTTGCGTCCGCTTCTCGCTGCCTAGTTTGCCGGGTTCGTTGAGGTTGCGGCGTTGGCGGCCGCCGCCGCGGCCTGTGCACGGGCAGCGACTTCGGCGGCACTCGCGCCGGCGGCTTCGGCAGACTTTTGTGCCGCGGTTTCTTCCGCCGAGTCGGACGGTTCGGCGGCTGCCGCGGCATCGGCGCTAGGCTCGTCGCTGACCTGGGCCATCGCCTGATCCGCAGGAGCCTCGACCGAGTCTGCTTGCGCAGCTGTGGAGGCATCCTCGGACTTGCCGCACGCGGCGAGCGCGAGCACCAGCGGGATGGCGGCGAGAGCGAATTTTTTCATACGATTGGTCCTCCAGTTGACGGATCGCTCCCACCAGCGACCGGATGCCGTGCTGATTAGCCGCGATGTCCTGCGCGGGCAACGTCTCGCCGCCGCCATCTCCGCATTGCTTCGTGGTCCGCTGCGAATGCAAAGTCCGGTTTCGATTGACTTCGGCTCCGCACGGATTAAATATGATATCATATTTATATCAGAGGAGCGATTCGTCATGTCTGTCGAACTCAAGGGAATGAACACCAGCCGGGAAGGTCCGGCGAAAACCTACAACGGTTACGTCATGCTGCTGGTACTGCTGGCTGCGGTCGTGCTCGGGCTATGGTTCGTATCGGGCGGCTTGCCGCCATACGGTGCCGCGAAGATCGTCAAGATCCTGTTCGTCGGCCGCATCCTGCTGTCCGGCTTCGTTGCGCTGCTGGTCGCGGGCGGGTTTTACATGGTCCAGCCCAACCAGGCGGTCGTGATCACGCTGTTCGGCGCCTACGCAGGCACTGATCGCACCGAGGGCCTGCGGTGGATCTGGCCGTGGATGCTGCGCAAGAAGATTTCGGTCCGTGCGCACAACGTCCATTCGGACCGGGTCAAGATCAACGACCTGAAAGGCAACCCGATCGACATCGCGTGCAACGTGGTGTGGCGGGTCGCCGATACCGCGCAGGCTGCGTTCGATGTCGACGATTTCAAGGAGTTCGTGAACATCCAGATCGAAGCCGGGCTTCGCACCGTCGGCGCACGGCATCCCTATGACGACCTCGAGGCGGAGGAAACGACGCTGCGCGGCAGCCCCGACGTGGTCAATCACGAACTGCGGGTGGAGTTGAACGAGCGACTCCACGTGGCCGGGATCGTAGTCGACGAAGCCGGCCTCACGCATCTCGCCTATGCGCCCGAGATCGCCGGAGCGATGCTCCGCCGCCAGCAGGCCGAGGCGGTGATCGCCGCGCGCTCCAAGCTGGTGATGGGCGCGGTGAGCATGGTCGACATGGCGCTCGCCAAGCTCTCCGAGGACGACATCGTCGAACTCGACGACGAGCGCCGCGCGACGATGGTTTCGAACCTGATGGTCGTGTTATGCGGCGAGCGCGAGGCGCAGCCGGTAGTCAACGCTGGAACGCTCTACCAGTAAGTCGCGTTTGTTATGTCCGCTGCAATGAAGAAAGCCTTTGCCTTGCGCCTCGATCCGGCGGTCCACGCCGCGATCGAGCGCCTGGCGGCGGCCGAACTGCGCAGTGCCAACGCCCAGATCGAAATGCTCCTGCGCGAAGCGCTCGAGGCGCGCGGAATCGAACCCGCCCGCACCAAGCCCCCGCGACGGGGCCGCCCTCCGAAGGAGGAATGACCGATGTTGCACAAGTTCTTCGAGAAAGGTGACTGGTTCGCGCCCAAGCGGTTTGGCTACGGCGCGGGCCTGCCGATCGCGTGGCAGGGCTGGGTGGTCCTGCTTGCGTTTGCCGGAGCGATCGTCGGCCTCGCTCTGATGCGCGAGCTCGATCCGTTCCTGCGCTTCGGCGGGATGGCCGCGGCGATCGTGACCCTCGTGACGATTTCGAAAAAGCGCACGCGCGGCGGCTGGCGGTGGCGCTGGGGCGAGTGGGAGTAGCGCCGATGGCGGAGCAAGGGCCTTTAACTCCGCGCGACAAGCGTGTGCTGGCGCTTGTACTCGCTCTCGGCGTGGTCGGCATCGCTTCTTTGCTCGCAGTCCCGCTCGAACGGTTGGGCCCGCCGGGCATCGACGTTCCGCGCGCCGTGTTCCTGATCCAGCCAGGCTTGCTGGTCGCTTTGGCTGCCCTCGCCGGCTGGTGGGCTGCCCCAAAGGTGGGCCTCGAAACGCCGGTGCTTGCCGGTTTGGCTCAGGGGGGAGGCTGGAAGCAGCCATTGCTTCGCGCATCGCTTCCTGCGAGCCTTGGTGCCGTGCTCAGCGCTGGCGTTTTGCTGGGATATGCGCGCCTTACCGAGGGTGTATTGCCGCCGAAGGTGACCGAATTGCCGATGCCGCTTGTAACGCGGGTGTTCTACGGAGGATTGGCTGAAGAAATCATCGCGCGTTACGGGGTCCTGTCGCTTACCATGCTGGGGCTGCTCAAGCTACGTCTCGGCCGACTGCCTGCCTTCTGGTTCGCCAACCTGGTCTCGGCCCTGCTGTTCGCTGTGGGCCACTTCGGCCTCCTGTTTGCCGTCGTGCCCAATCCGTCAGCATGGTTGCTTGCGGCAGTCATGGCAGGCAACACGATCCCGGCACTGGTGTTCGGGTGGTTGTTCGCAAGGCGCGGGCTCGTCGCTGCGATGCTGGCGCACGGCGGAGGTCACGCACTGTTCGTGGGCCTCACAGGCATCCTAGCCTTAGCCGCCCGTTAACCAATTCGGCGTAGCCCGGGTGGCATGGAAAACTACGCCTGCCGCGTGCCGCGCCGCCCGTCGATATTGCTGATCGGAGCGATCGCTGCGATCGCTATCGCCGCTATCCCGACCGCAGCCCTGTTCGCGCAGAATGCCAGTGCACCGTTCACGGTGGTCGAGAGCGGCCGGGGCTACGGCTCGTTGCAGGATGCAGTGGACGCGATCGGTGCGGGCAGCGGCACGATCGCGATTGCGCCGGGCACTTACAAGCAGTGCGCCGTGCAGGAGGCAGGCAACATCACTTACCTCGCCAGCCAGCCGGGCACGGCGGTCCTTTCGGGCAAGGCATGCGAAGACAAGGCGGCGCTGGTCCTTGGCGGACAGTCGGCGCGCGTTGCCGGCCTGGTGTTCCGCGATATCGCAGTTCCCGACCATAACGGCGCGGGGATCCGGCTGGAGGGCGGCAACCTGACGGTGGCGCAGAGCTGGTTCCTCGACAGCCAGCAGGGCATCCTCACGGGTGACGATCCCAATGGGACCATCGTGATCGACAAATCGACCTTCTCCGGGCTCGGCAACTGCGACGACGATGCCGGGTGCGCGCACTCGGTCTACGTCGGCGAATACGGCCATCTGCGGGTCACCCGCACCCGCTTCGAACGGGGCACCGGCGGGCACTACCTGAAATCGCGAGCTGCGCGGATCGAAGTCGCCAGCTGCGATTTCGACGATTCGGCGGGCCATGCCACCAACTACATGATCGATTTGCCCAACGGCGCCACCGGCCAGATCACCAACAACTGGTTCGTGCAGGGCCGCGACAAGGAAAACTATTCCGCGTTCATAGCGGTGAGCGCAGAGAACCAAGGCAATCCGTCGGGCGGCCTGCTTGTCGCGGGCAACGATGCCCGCTTCGTGCCGGGACTCACCCGGTCGAGCGCATTCGTGGCCGACTGGTCGGGCGATCCGATCACGGTAAAGGACAACAAGCTCGGCGACGGTATCAAGCCGTTCGAAAAGCGCTGACCGTCAGCCGAATGCCGGAGCGTATCGGACTACGCCCCCGGTTCCCTCGCCGCTCAGGATAAGCCGCTGGAGGAACTCGCCGCCCGGGTGCGGGTAAGCGAGGCGCGGGTCCGGAACAAAGCCGAAGCGCGCGTAATATAGTGGATCGCCGACCAGCACGATTCCCCGCGCACCGCGCATCCGCATCTCATCGATCCCGGCCTCGATCAGACGCGAGCCGATCCCCTGCCCTTGAAGGTCGGGGCGTGCAGACACCGGGCCAAGCCCGAACCAGCCGACTTCGCCGCCCTCGATCGTCACTGGCGAGAACGCAATATGGCCGACGATCTCGCCCGCCTCGCTCGCCGCGACCAGCGACAGTGCCAGATCGCCGCTTGCACGCAGGCCGTCGATGATCGCCGGTTCGCTCCCGCCGCTATGGGGCATGTCGGCAAACGCGGCAGCGGTGAGCGCGCGAATGTCGGCCTCGTCGCCCGCCCGTTCGGTGCGGACGAGCAGGTTCATGGCAGGATATGCCCCGCGCGGTCGCGCTTGGTCGCAAGGTAGCGGGCGTTGTGCGGGTTGTCGGGCAGCTGGTGCGGCGCGCGCTCGGTGACGGTCACGCCCGCTTCGCGCAGCGCGTCGACCTTGGCCGGGTTGTTTGTGAGGAGCCGCAATTCGCGCACCCCCAGCAGGTCGAGCATCCGGGCTGCGACGGGAAAATCGCGCGCTTCGTCGGGTAGGCCGAGTCGCCGGTTGGCGTCGATCGTATCGAACCCTTCGTCCTGCAAGCGATAGGCACGCAGCTTGTTGACAAGCCCGATCCCGCGACCTTCCTGACGCAGGTACAGCAGCACGCCCCACCCGCCATTGCGCGCTTCTGAAGCGATCTGCTCGAGCGCGCTGTCGAGTTGCGGGCCGCAATCGCACTTGAGGCTGCCGAGCACGTCGCCCGTCAGGCATTCGGAGTGCAGCCGCACCAGCGGCACCCGGTCGCTGCTCTGCTCCCCGATCACCAGTGCGACGTGTTCGCGGATATCGTCGGGGCTGCGAAAGGCGACAATCTCTGCGTTCTCGCTCGCCGAGATAGGCAGACGCGCGCGGCTGGCGATGAAGAGGCGCTGCGGATCGAGCAGCGCGGCCAGGTCTGCCGGGGCGAACGGCTGCGCTTCCCCCGCATCCTCGGCTTCGACCATGTATGCCGGCAGGATCCCTGCAACTCGCGCCAGCTCAAGCGCCACCTGTGCCGCCCCGGCCCAGTCGAGCGGTTCGGCGCGATACGGACCTTTCAGCGGGTGGGTGAGGTCGAGCGCCGGGTCGGCCAACGCGCGCGCAGCGGCAAGGTCGAAGTCCTGCGCCGCGCGGATCAGCACTGGCGCGTGCGGTTCGGCGGCCTCGCGCTGGTTGGCGAGCTTGAGCGTGGCTGCGCGGGCCGCGGAAATCAGCATGAGCCGCGACCTGGCGCCCGACGCAATCGCTGTCTCAGCGGGCAGCAAAGTCGGTCCGCCTTGGAGCGCGATCGGCCAGCCATGGCGCAGCGCGTCAACCGCCTGCGCCGCGCGTCGCGACGCACTGGGGCGAGGCGCGTCGCCGGTCAGAGCGCGAACTCCGTGATCAGCGGCACATGATCGCTCGGCTGATCCCACTTGCGGGTTTCCTCGACGAAGCGGTGCGCGGTCGCCTTGGGTGCGAGTTCAGGGCTGGCCCACATATGATCGAGCCGCCGCCCCTGGTCCTTCTGTCGCCAATAACTGCGATAGGACCACCACGAGTAATTGCGCTGCGGCGCGGGAATGAATTGGCGACCAAGGTCGACCCAGCCGTGTGCGTCTTGCAGTCGCCCCAGCGTTTCGACTTCGATCGGGGTGTGGCTCACCACCTTGAGCAGGGCCTTGTGATCGTAGACGTCGCATTCGAGCGGGGCGATGTTGAAATCGCCCACCAGCAAAGTCGGCCGGTCGATCTGCTCCGACCAGCGGGTCATCCGATCGAGGAAATCGAGCTTCTGCCCGAACTTGGGATTGGCCTCGCGGTCGGGAATGTCGCCTCCTGCCGGAATGTAGACGTTCTCGATCACCAGCCCGGCACCTTCGCCTTCAGTAAGTTCGACTCCGACGTGGCGCGCTTCGCCGTTGTCCTGCCAGTCGAACCGCGAAAACTCGCACAGCGGAACCCGGCTTACCGTGGCGACTCCGTGATAGCCTTTTTGCCCGTGGATCGCTTGATGGACATAGCCCAGATCGGCCAGCACCTTGGCCGGGAACTGCTGCTCCTGGCACTTGATTTCCTGCAGGCACAGCACGTCGGGCGATTGTTCGGAAAGCATCCGCACGACCTGATCTATGCGCAGGCGGACGGAATTGATGTTCCAGGTGGCGACAGTCAGCATGGGGCGGACTTAGGGGCGAAGCCCGCAGGCGGCAAGCGATCTGCCGCGCGATCCGCCAGGACAAACGAAAACCCTCGTGCCGGGGGCATTGGCACGAGGGTTCGTTTGAGCGTTCGTCACGCTTGTGGCAGGCAGCCTTTCCATTGAGGGGGCAACAGGGGGGAAACCTCCCTCTCGAGCCAGCCTGCTGATGACCGTTCTAGGCCGTCGCGGCTTTCCGCTGGATGAACGCCTTGTACCGGCTTGTCGCAGGGCGCGAACGGCCTGCGGGCGAAGCGTTGGCTACGGTCGACGGCCCGAGCGGCGGGGGTCCTTGAACCTGAATGTGCTGTCAGGCACGGCCACGCCGTAGCGCTGGTTTTTCAGCCGCACGGTGGTGCGGTTATTTTGCGAATCGAGCGCTACCCAACTGACCAGCTCGAACCCGCCGGGAGCGGTCGAATCGCGTTGGAAGATGAGCGTGATCACTCCGTATTCGGGATGCTTGGGGTCGCGTACTTCGACCCCGATCACGTCGTTGGTGCTGGTGGGCACGAGCGTGCTGTACTTTTGGACGTCGCGGCCCGGATCGAGCAGCGCACCAAGCGGCGAATTCTTGATTGGCCAGCGCTGGACCTGGTTCACCGCGTAGTCGATCAGGTAGAGCGACTTGCCGGTCGAAACGATCAGCATCTTGGCGCTCTTTTCGTACTCGAAGCGGATCTTGCCGGGGCGCTTGAGGGTCATTTCACCGGATACCGTCTGCCCCTTTGCGTCGGTCTGGGTGAAATCGGCAGTCATCGTCGAGATCGAACGCAGCGCGGAGATCGCGGTGTCGAGCATCTCGGGCGAAGCGGCGGCGGCGGGTGCAGGTGCGAGGGTAATCGCCGCGCCGAGCGGAACGGCAAGCGCAAGCGCGCCTGCGAAGGCGGCCCGGGCGGAAAATGTGCGAGACTTGGTCAAGATTGTCATGCTCCGCTTGCTGACCTCGGAGCGTTGAACTGCCCGTGAACCTGCAGGGCCCCGGGCGTTCAGCTTACTTGATCTTCGCTTCCTTGAACTCGACGTGCTTCTTGGCAATCGGGTCGTACTTGCGGAAGGTCATCTTCTCGGTCGTGTTGCGCGGGTTCTTCTTGGTAACGTAGAAGAAGCCGGTGTCGGCGGTCGAGACCAGCCGGATCTTGACGGTTGCGGGCTTCGCCATGGCGTGTGCGTCCTGATGCGTGCGAGAGGGCCGGGTGGGCCCGATAAATACCAAGGGCGGCACACGTGCGCCGCCCGTCCGGCGCGGCCATTGGTGCAAACGGGCGATAAAGTCAAGGCTGCAAGGGGCTTTCGCGCCCTTCGCTCTACCAGTCGACTTTCCCCCGGTTAGCCTTGATCGCACCGCGGGATTTCTTCGCTTTTATGCGGGCTTCCTTGCCCACGCGGTTGAGCCGGGTCCTGGCCCGCTTAGGCGGTGCTTCATGGGCCTTGCGGATCATGTCCGCCAGCCGCTCGCGCGCGTCGGTGCGATTCGCTTCCTGCGTGCGATAGCGGCGGGCGGTGAGCACGATCTCTCCACTGGCGGTCATCCGGCTCCCGGCCAGCGCCTTCAGTCGGGCGAAGACCTGCGGCTGCAGCTTGAGCGCAAAGACGTTGAGCCGCAGCTGCACCGCGGTCGCGACCTTGTTGACGTTCTGCCCGCCCGGCCCGGTCCCGGCGATGAAGCTTTCCTCGACCAGCGCCATCGCGCGCTCGACGGTTTCGTCGGCGTCACTCATGCGCGAAGCCGAGCTGGGCGAAATCGTTGGGCAAGGGAGAGACTGCGACGATCGGCGGCTTGCCATCGCGCGGCACTGTCAACCCGGCGGCATGGAGCATCGTGCGCGGGCCGGTTCCCGGCCTGCCATAGACCGGATCGCCCGCTAGCGGGGTGCCGAGCCCGGACGCGGCGTGGACCCTGATCTGGTGGGTCCGCCCGGTCTCGGGGCGAAACTCGACCAGCGCCACCCCGCCTGCTGTCGCCAGCACGCGCCAGTGGGTGATCGCGGGCTTGCCCTTCTTCGCCGGGATCATCCGCCACCCGGCCTGTGCCGAGCTGATCTTGGCGAGCGCCAGCTCGATCGTGCCTTCTTCGCCGCTGGGTGTCCCTTCGACAATGCCGAGGTAGCGCTTTTCGACCAACCGGTCTTCGAACGCCTTGTTGAACCGCTTGAGCGCCTTGGGATTGCGAGCCAGCAGCAGACAGCCCGAAGTATCGGTGTCGAGCCGGTGGACCGGCACCGGATCGCGCTGGAAGCCCAGCCGCAGTTCCGCAAGCCGGTCGCTCAATGCCGGGCCACCCGCGCGCGGCGTTTCGATCGGTAGCCCCGCCGGCTTGTCGATCACCAACGCTTCGCCGTCTTCGTAGAGGATCGGAATCACGCCAGCAGCCTTGCCGGGACCAGTCCGCGCACCGAATTGCCGAGCAGGAACCCGTTCGCCAGGTCGTCGATAGTCAGTTCCGACTCCCGTGCGGAGCCTTCCTCGATCAACGAACGTCGCAGTACGCCGGGCAGCAACCCGAGGCTGGCGGGAGGAGTGAGCAGCATCCCGTCACGCTCGACGAACAGGTTCGAATGGCACGCTTCAGTCAGCAGGCCGTCGTCGCGGATGAGCAGTGCCTCGTGCGCGCCTGCCGCTTGCGCCGCTTCGCGCGCCGCTTCGTAGAAACCCCGGTCGCTGGTCTTGTGGCGCAGCCGCCAGTCGACTTCACCGACCGGCAGGGGAAGTACCGCGCAGACCGTCGGCCGCGGCAACGCCGCGTCGCCAAGTGGCTGCGCTTCGAGCGCGGTCGCACCGCTGCGCGCGAGCCGCAACCGCAGTTTGGCCGGGGCCTCCAGCTCGAAACACAGCGCCTGGATGCGGTTACGGGTTTCATGCCGGTCAAACGCAAAGCCCAGTTCGGCCGCGCTCGCCTTGATCCGTTCGAGGTGCAGCTCGAGCAACGGGATGCCCTCTTCGGGATCGAACCGCATCGCTTCGAGCAGGTCGAAGCCGCCCGCTTCGCGGCGCGCGAAATCGCCCTTCAGCACGCTTTCTCGCCATTCGGGCATCGCTTCGCTGTCGGCAACAATTGCCGAGCCGACACCGAGCACTGCGGTGCCGTGGCCGTTCTCGATCTCGGTCAGGCGCAAGGTGCGGATCGCGACGTTGAATGCTGCATCGCCGTCTGGCCCGATCCGCCCGATCGCCCCGCAATACGCCCCGCGCGCGTCGCGCTCGACTGCGTCGATCAGCTCCATCGCGCGGATCTTCGGCGCGCCGGTGATCGAGCCGCAAGGAAACAGCGCGCGGACAAGGTCCATCGCGCCTTTGCCGCGAGCGAGCCGGGCATGGACCGTCGAAACCATCTGGTGGACCGTCGGATAGCTTTCGACTGCGAACGGGGCATCGACCGCGACGCTCCCGGGTTCCGCCACGCGGCTGAGGTCGTTGCGCATCAGGTCGACGATCATCAGGTTCTCGGCCTTGTCCTTGACCGAAGTCCTGAGGTCTTCGGCCAGCACGCGGTCCTTCGCTGCGTCGCTGCCGCGCGGGCGGGTGCCCTTCATCGGCTTGACCTTCGCAGTGCCGTCCCTGAGCGATACGAACAATTCGGGTGACAGGCTGAGTAGCCAGTGCTGTCCGTCGAAAATTACGCCGCCGTAACCGGCCCGGGCGGACGAACGCAGCGCAGCGTAGAGCGCCAGCGGATCGCCGCGGACGCTGCCGGCGAGCGGGAATGTCAGGTTCGCCTGGTAGATGTCGCCTGCACGAATCGCTTCCTCGAGCGCTTCGAACGCTGCGACATATCCGCCCGGCGAGATTTGCGGGTCGAGCGGGCCGAGGCTGGCGGTGCCATCGGAACGCGCAGCGAGCCATTCGGGCATTTCGCTTGCCGGGATCGTCTCGCCTTCGCTGAACAGGCCGAGCCACACCAGCGGACCTGCTGCGCCGGTGCGTCTGTCGGCCAGTGGCACCAGTCGTTGTTCGAGCGCCAGCCCTGCCTCATACGCGATGTAACCCGCCAAAGTGCCCTCGCCCTCGATCCGCGCGGCATCTGCGGCGGCGAGCGTCTCTGCGACCTCGCTCGCCCGGTGCGCCACGAACACGCGCGATGGCGCGGCGAAGTAGCGCGCGTCGGCGGCACCGCTTTCGCGGGCATCGTCGAGCAAAACGAAGGGGCTACGCTCTCCCATCGGCCCTGCCTTAGCCGCTCCGGCGCGCAAGTCGAGGGTGCTGCCCGGGGCTGGCGACTACGTTCCCCGAGGTCAGGGGGTGCTGCAGCCAGCCCGTTAGCGAATATCCCGGACGACGAGAGGTCGGTTCACTGCGCGGGAGTGAGCCCGCATTGCTTCTGCTCCATCGGGATCTGCTTGGTGATCCGGGTCGCGTTCTCCGCATAGGCCTCGGTGACCGAGCCGTGATTTACGGTCTTGCCCTTGAGCGGGGTTACGTCGGCGCACAGATGGAAGACGTGCGGAATTGAGGACGTCTTGGCACCGTTTTCAGGCGCGATCCAATAGACCACGTCTTGCCCCATCGGGTTCTGCGCGGACTTGGTCGCATCGGCCACGGTTTGTGAATCGCGGGCGATGTCCTTTGCTTGCGCAGCGACCGCAGGCGAACAGGCAGTGGTCGGTTGGCCCGATTTGATCTGCGCTGCGCATTCGTTCATGTCCTGCGTGTACTGCTCGACCGACGGCGGCTTGAAATCGACGCCGATTACGGTCGCCAGCAATGCCAGCACGACTCCGACGCCCCCGGCGATCTTCTTGTTCTTGGGGTCCATGTCCTTGTCGAGGAAGATCAGCACGATCAGCGGCAGGAATGCGATGAGGGTGATGATCGCTCCCAGCTGGTTCTGGACGAAGAACCGGAACCCTTCGGCCTTGCTGGCAGGATCGTGCCGGTTGGCGGCCTTCCACATCAGGTTGCCGCCGATCGCGAAGACCGCGATTACCACCAGGATGCCGATGAGCAGTGCCATGTTGCCGTGGTCGAACTTGTGCTGTTTGAGCATGACAATACCGGCGATCTCGACCCCGATGGCCAGCACCCAGGCAATCGCGGCGAAGATGCGAAGCCGTGTGGCGGCGCCCTTCTGATCCTGCGTCGCTTGCCAGGCCTTGGTGACGTCGACCTCTCCGGCCGGTTCGTTATCGGTCATGTTCCGCTCCCCGTCTTCGACTGATCAGCCCTGTTTCGATGTGATCGTCCTCGCCACCTGACAGGTCTTGCCCGTGAGAAAGCCATGCACCCGGTGGCCCGATCCGATCAACCAGCTTGAGCGCTATCGCCAGAGACCCGCATATGCAACGTCTGCGCAGGCGTTGCCCGGTTTTGTCCGGAGGAATGTTCGTGCTGAATCGCTTGCTTGTCTGGCCGGGCGAGGCCCCGTACGAAAGGCCCGACCGCTGCGCAGGCCGGGTCGGGCCTTCGGTTCCGGTCTGAATCGGTGGCTTATTGCGTCGCCAGCCATTCCTTGATGCTAGCGATCGAGCGCGGGCGGCTGATTGCGGCCTGCTTGAGGAAGCCGATCACCATCACAAGCGGCTTGGCCTGGTCTGGCGTGACCGTCTTGACGTAGCTTTCCAGTTTGCCGATCATCGCCGGATCCTTCGATCCGCTGGCCAGTCGGGCAAAGTATCGTGCGCGAGCCGAATCGTCGACCAGTGGCTTGATCTTCTCCTGGTTGGCGAGGAAGAAATCGACCGCCATGTCGGGGTTCTCGCCTGCCACCGAAGCGATGATTCCGGCACTGGTTGTCGCCCCTGGCTCGCTCGTCAGCGCGAGGTCTAGCGCCTTTTGTGCCAGTACCTTGTCCTTCGCCCTGCCCAGCAGCGAATAGTACGTCGCCTTTTCGACCGCGCTGTTCGAAGTGCGGGCCAGTTTCAGGATTTGCTCCCACTGGTCGGCGGAAGCGTTCTTCGCGATGATCGATAGCCAAGTGGTCTTGAGGGGCCCGTCGAGCGCGGTCGGGTCGGTCTGTAGCTCAGCAAACAGGCGGCTGGCTTCTGAGGCCACCTTCTGGTCGCCCATCGCCCCAAGGTTGGAAATCAGTGTCGAGCGCAGGCTGTCGTCGACCAGTGGCTCCCCGGCGATGGGGCTGAAACCAAGCTGCTGCAAGCGCGCGCCGAATTGGCTCGAAGCGAGGCCGGCGATCTTCGCCTGTGCCGCCGCATCGCCGTCGAGTGTTTCGTACATGCCCGCATATATCCCTACCGCATTGGCCGCGACCACCGGGTTGGCGTCTCCCGGCAATGCGCGCAGCAGGTCGAGCGAGGGTGCAAAGGCCTGGTATCCGGCGGACGACAGCGCGAGCTGGTCGCGCATCAGGCCGAGCTGGTCGATCGGCTTCATCTGCGGCACCGCGTCCTTGAGGGTGGCGAGCATGGCGGCCGGGTAGAGCGTGCGATAGTAGCCCAGCTGTCCGGCATTCACGAGCGTCGCGCCGCATCCATCGACAGTGACGGTGGCGGTCTTGCCATCCATCACCTGGCGGACGGGTTCGCCACCCACGGTCGAGACGAACAGCGGGATGCGCCAGCCTTGCGGGCTGGCGGCGACACCTTGCCGGTCATCGTTGCTGAACTGGCTCTGGGACAGCGCAAGCGTCGTCTTGCCGTCGGTGCAGGTCTCGCCGGTCACTTCGACCAGCGGCACGCCGGGCTTGGTGGTAAAATCCTCGGCGATGCCGGTAAGGCCGGTCGCACCTGCCTCCTCGACCGCCGCCCACAGTTGGCCAGTCCTGGCGTTGGCGTACTTGTGCTCCGCCATGTAGCGCTGCAGCCCCTTTTGCCACACTTGCGGAGTGGCATAGGCCTCCAGCATGGAGATGACCGCTTCACCTTTCTGGTAAGTGATCGTGTCGAATGCCTGGTTGGTCTGTTCGACGGTGCGAATTTTTTGAACGATCGGGTGGGTGGTCTTGAAGCTGTCGAGCCCCATCGCCGCTTCGCGCCCGCCGACGCGGCCGAGCATCGGATACCATTCGGGATGGAAGTGATTGGTCGCCTTCGTTTCCATCCAGCTGGCGAACCCTTCATTCAGCCACAGGTCGTCCCACCACGCCATGGTGACGAGATCGCCGAACCATTGGTGAGCGACTTCGTGCGCCTGCGTTTCGTATATCCGGCGGCGAGTGCCCGCGCTGGTAATCCGGGGATCGTCGAGCAGGATCCGTTCGAAGGTGAATACCGCACCCCAGTTTTCCATTGCGCCGAAGAACTGCGACTGACCGGGGCCCGCGATATTGTCGATCTTGGGCAGGGGATACTTCTGGCCAAAATAATCGGAATAGAATGGGATCAGAGGCGCGAGCGATTTCAGCGCGAAATCCTTCTGGCTGCCGCTTCCCGCTGGTGCGACGATCCCCGCTTCGACACCGGGCATAGCCGGCATGGTGCCGCGTTCGAAATCGCCCAAGCCGAAGAACAGCAGGTAGCTACTCATTTTCGGGCTGGTGTCGAATGTGACTTTCTTGGTGCCGTCGCCAAGATCGTCAGACGTGGCGATCGGCATGTTGCTGACCGCCATCAGGCCGCTCGGGACGATCGCGCTGAGATCGAAGGTCGCTTTGTAGCTCGGTTCGTCGAAGCTCGGCACGAAACGGCGCGCATCGGGGGCTTCGAACTGGGTGAATAGCGCGCGCTTTTTGCTGCCATCGCGCTTGTCGGGGTAGTCGAGCGCGAACAGGCCGTTGGCCTGCGTATTGATCGTGCCGGTGTAAGTGGTCGAGAGCGTGTAGTTGCCCGGTTCAATCTTCCTGTCGGCTGTGAAGGTGACGGTCTGGCTCGCCTTGTCGAGGCTGATCGAAACGGGAACCGCGTCCTGCGCGCCTTCCTTGACCAGCCTTGCCTCGGTGATGTTGAGGTCGCGGGCGTTGAGCACGATCGTGTCGGTCGGCTCGAACACCGACAGGTCTACTGCCGACTGGGCGGCAAAGGTTAGGTTCTTCGCATCGGGTGTGATCTGGATGGCATAGTGGCTCGGCGCAGCGGTGCGCGGAAGCTGGGAAGGGGTGTCGGCCGCAAGCGGGGTCGCCGCCATCGCGGGCGGAGCGGCCGATACATGATCGGCAACAGGGACCGTGGCGCAACCGGCAAGCAACAAGGCGCTGGTAGTGATGGCAAGACCGAAACGAAACATACAGTGAAAATCCCCCTTGGTGTAGGCGGGCGGGTGAGTAGCGTTCGCCCCGGGTGGCTGGCGAGACATTTCGACGAGTGTCGTATGATTATCGAGCGGCGACTTCCCTGACGATACGGATAAGCTGTTGTTCGATCGCTACGAAGCCTGTGTTGGCGATTGATGCGCTAAACGGTTTTGGCATGTCGTTTGTCGAATTCGTTGCGTGTTCGGGCGAGCGATGGCTTGCTGCCTTGCAGTCTTTGCGGTTGAACGCCGCCGATAGAAGGTTGCCAAAGACAGGGGTCTATTTTCATGCGCCATAAATTGATCGCCGCCACTCTGCTCGCCGGAGCTGTGTTGTTCCAGCCCGCCTCGGTTTGGGCCGCCGATGCAGATACAGCCGATACGGCGGTCGTTGCACTCGCGCCGGTTCCGCACGGGAAGCTGAGCGACGCCGTGGTGCCTTCGGCTTATCGTATCGACACCAGTTTCGATCCGTCGAAGGATGGCTTTTCGGGCCACACCGATATCGACGTGACGATCGCCAAGCCGACGACGTTTATCGATCTCAACGGTCGCCATCTCACGATGAGCAAGGTCACAGCGACTGTCGACGGCAAGACCTACACCGGCACCTGGCACGACCTCGATCCGACCGGCGTCGCCCGCGTCGTGTTCGACGGCGAGCTGCCGGCCGGGAAAGCGACGCTCTCATTTGCCTACACCGGCCGTTACCAAGGCAATGCCAGCGGCCTGTTCCACGCCCAGATCGGTGGCAAATGGTACGGCTGGAGCCAGTTCGAATCGATCGATGCCCGCGCTGCGTTCCCCGGCTTCGACCAACCGGGCTACAAAGTGCCGTTCACGCTGACGATCCGCACCCCTCCCGGCGAAACTGCGGTGAGCAACGCGCCGGAAGTGTCGAACACGCTCGAGGACGGTTGGCAGGTCCACCGCTTCGCGCCGACCCTCCCGCTGCCCACTTACCTGGTGGCAATGATGTCGGGCCCGTTCGCGGTGCTCAAGGGCGAGGTTCCGCCGACGCCCGAGCGAAGCGAGCCGCTGCCGCTGCGGATCGTCACGCCCCAGACCAACGCCGAAAATATGCAGTTCGCGCTCGATAATACCAAGCCGATCGTCGCGCACCTGGAGGCTTATTTCGGGCAGGCGTTCCCGTTCCCCAAGCTTGACCAGATCACTTCGCCGCTGATGGGCGGAGCGATGGAGAATGCCGGGGCCGACCTCTACAACGACAACATCATCATTCTCGACAAGAATGCACCGGTCCGGCAGCAGCAGGTATTCGGCATGGTCGTTGCGCACGAGCTGTCGCACCAGTGGTTCGGCGACATGGTTACGCCGACTTGGTGGGACGACATCTGGCTCAACGAAAGCTTCGCCAACTGGATGGGCTTCACCATCGGCGGCGAATGGCGCCCGGACCTCAAGATCGGCGAAGGTGCTCTGGCCGAAGGGTTCGGCGCGATGGATACCGACGAGCTTACCGTCGGCCGTCCGATCCACCAGGCGATCAACACCAACGACCAGGTCGATTCGGCGTTCGATACGATTACATACGGCAAGGGCGGACATGTCGTTTCGATGATTGCGGCGTTCCTCGGCAAGAACAATTTCCGCGACGGCGTCCGCAAGTACATGGCGGCACATCGCTATGGCAACGCAACCAGCACCGATTTCTTCTCCGCAATGGCGAAGCAGGCGGGTGACCCGCGAATCACGCAGGCGATGCAGAGCTTCACCGACCAGCAAGGCGTGCCGCTGATCACCGTTGCCGGATCGAACGGCCAGTACACGGTAAGCCAGAGCCGTTACCGGGCGATCGGAGTCGAATCCGATCCGGAGACCTGGGGCGTGCCGGTGTGCATGCGCCATGGGGATAACCGTGAGTGCCACCTGCTGAATGATAAGAGTATGGCATTCGCATTGCCTGGCAGCGGGGCGTTGATGCCCAATGCCGGCGGCACCGGTTACTATCGCTTCGAGCTACCGAAAGCTGAATGGAACGAGCTTATCGCAAGCGCCGATACCCTGGGTTCGGCAGAGGCGCTGGCAACCGCCGACAGCCTCGATGCCAGCTTCCGCGCCGGCCGGGCCAGTGTTGCCCAGGTGTTCGCGCTGGCTGAGAAGCTTGCCAAGAATCCCGACCCGTTCGCGTATGGAACCGCATTCAGTGGTCTTGGATGGATGCAGTCGTCGGGCGTGCTCGATGAAGCCGAGGAAGGCAAGCTGCGGAACTGGATGGGCTCGATCGCCCGGCAGGACCTGGCGAAGCTTGGCTTCGATCCGCGCGCCGGTGCCTACGTGAAAGAAAACCCGGACGTCCAGCAGCGCCGCCAGCGGATGGTTGGGCGTCTCGTATTTGCACACGACAAGGAAATCGATGCCAAGCTCGTTGCGGCGGCCAAGGCGTATCTGGGTGGCGACAAGGCAGCGCTCGATCCATCTTACCTGAGCGATGCGCTCGATGCCTACATCCAGGCGGGCGGCCTCCCGGCAGCGAAGGACCTGGCCGAACGGGCGGTGGCCAGCGACGATCCCATGTTCCGCCCGGCGGCGGGCGGTGCGATCGCCGATTCAGGCAACAAGGATATCGCAAACTGGGCGCTCAACGACTTCAACGATCCGCGGATGCGCGAGACCGAGAAGCTTTTCCTCAAGCTTGGGATCGCCCGAAACGAAAAGACCCGCGACATCGGCTACGAATGGCTGACGAAGAACCTCGCCGGAATGCTCAAGGGCACGTCCGGCATCTTCCTCGCGCGCGGCGTACCTTCGGTGCTCGGCGGGTTCTGTTCGGCCGAAAAGGCTGACGAGATTGCAGCGACCTTCCGGCCGGTCTTCGCTAACACCCCGGGCGCGCTGACGCTGGAGCGAACGATCGAACGTATCCGCAACTGCGCCGCTCTCAAGGAAGCGCGCGGGGCGGAGGTCAAGGCGGCGGTCGACAAGCTCGACTGAGGCCCGGCACAGGCTTGGCAGGTCGGGCGTTCGCGCCTAGACCTGCCGGCCGATGGCCGACTTCTACGACGCATTGAGCGATGACCATGTGGCGATGATCGCCGCGCAGCCGGTGTTCTTCGTGGCAACTGCTGCGCCGGATGGCCGGGTCAACCTCAGCCCCAAGGGTTACGATGCGCTGCGGGTGCTCGGACCCAAGCGGGTCGGCTATCTCGACCTTGCCGGTTCCGGCAACGAGACCAATGCGCACCTTGCGGTCAGCGATCGGATTACGCTGATGGTGTGCAACTTCGTCCAGCCCGCGCGGATCCTGCGGATTTATGGCCGGGGCCGCGCGGTACTTCCACAAGATGCCGACTGGGGCGAACTGGCCGCGCATTTCACGATCCTGCCCGGCACTCGCCAGATCTTCGAGATCGCGGTCGAGACGGTGCAGACCAGTTGCGGCTATGGCGTTCCGTTCATGGCGTTCGAGCGCGAGCGCGATACGCTGGTGAAGCATCACGCGCGGACCGATCCCGATGCCTGGGTGGCCAAGCAACAGGGCCGCAACCGCAGCATCGACGGGCTGCCGATCCGCACGACCGACCGATACCTCGGTAGCAGCGAAGTTCGTGGCTAAGGCGCGCTGACAACGAACGGCGGCGTGCGACTCAAATTCGCCAGCTACAACATCCACAAGGCTGTCGGCACCGACGGGCGGCGCGATGGCGAGAGGATCATCGCTGTCCTGCGCGAGCTCGATGCCGATGTGATCGCATTGCAGGAATGCGACCGCCGGTTGGGTGAGCGGGCCAGCGTGATCGAGCGCAGCGCTTTGGACGACTCTCCCTGGCGCCCGCTTCCCGTCGGGCGAAGGCCGCGCAGCCTAGGTTGGCACGGCAATGCCTTGCTGGTGCGGCGCGGCTTCGAATTGCTCGAAGCGCATCCACTCGAACTGCCTACGCTCGAACCGCGCGGGGCGGTGCGCGGTGATTTCACAGTCGATGGGCAGCATCTACGGGTGGTCGGGATGCATCTCGATCTGTCCGGTCTCCGGCGGCGCGACCAGGTGCGTGCGATCCTCGATCACTTGGGCGATTGCGACGGGCATTGCCCGACGGTGCTGATGGGTGACTTCAATCAGTGGGGCAAGGCGACCGGGGCGATGCGCGAATTTGGTCCGCATTGGCAGTCGCTGGTTCCCGGCCGCAGCTTCCCCAGCCGCCAGCCGCTCGCCCAGATCGACCGGATCATCGCCTCGCACGACTGGCGTTTGCTCGATCACGGAGTGCACCATAGCGCACTGGCCGCGCAGGCGTCGGACCACCTTCCGGTCTGGGCGGAGCTTGTACTGCCCGCAAAATAGGCAATAGCTTATTTTATGGGCAGTAACCGAACCGAAATCTTCCTTACCAAAGAGCTAATGCGCCGGAATCGTGCATGAACCACGATCTGGCACGCCTCTTGCTGCACTAGCGAACGCCGGGCTCATCCGGTGAGCAGCAAGGGGGCATCGATGAAATTCATCATCGCCGTAATCAAGCCGTTCAAGCTCGACGAGGTGCGCGAAGCGCTCTCCGGGATCGGTGTCGCGGGCATGACCGTGACCGAGGTCAAGGGCTTCGGACGCCAGAAGGGCCAGACCGAAATCTATCGCGGGGCCGAGTACTCGACCAACATGCTTCCCAAAGTGAAGCTGGAGATCGCTGCGAGCGACGCGATCGCCGAGCAGGTCGTCGAGACGATCCAGCAAGTCGCCAGCACCGAATCGATCGGTGACGGCAAGATCTTCGTGCTCGATCTCGCATCGGCCACGCGCATCCGCACCGGCGAGACCGGGGACACCGCGCTGTGAGCGCGCTCATCGACATGAGGGGTTTGACTATGATCCGCAAATTGCTGTGCGGCGCGGGGGCCATCGGGGCCTCGATGCTCGTCGCAACCGCCGCTTTCGCGCAGGAGGCCGCTGCCGCCGCTCCTGTGCCTGATCCGGGCAACAACGCCTGGATGATGACTTCCACCTTGCTCGTGCTGATGATGATCGTGCCGGGTCTTGCCCTGTTTTACGGCGGCCTCGCCCGTTCGAAGAACATGCTCTCGGTCATGACACAGGTCGGCGCGGTCGCCGCGCTGACCATGCTCATCTGGGTGATGTGGGGCTACACCGAATCCTTTGGTGACGGCGGTAATGGCTTCATCTCCGGGTTCGGCAAGGCATTCCTTCACGGAGTGACGCAAGACAGCACCGCGCCGACATTCACAGATGGCGTAGTGATCAGCGAATACGTGTTCATCTGCTTCCAGATGACCTTTGCCGCGATCACCGTGGCCCTTGTGTTGGGCTCGGTTGTCGAGCGCATCAAGTTCTCGGCGGTGATGGTTTTCGCAGTCGTATGGCTGACGATCGTCTATTTCCCGATCGCGCACATGGTGTGGGCGGGCAACGGCCACTTCCTCGAACTTGGCGCCCTGGACTTCGCCGGTGGTACCGTGGTTCACATCAACTCGGGCGTCTCGGCGCTGGTCGCGTGCATCATCCTCGGCAAGCGCAAGGGCTATCCCGAAGAGCCGATGCCGCCGCACAGCCTGACGCTGACCAGCGTGGGCACCGGCCTGCTGTGGGTGGGTTGGTTCGGCTTCAACGCCGGTTCGGCGCTCGAAGCCAATGGCTCTGCCGGTCTGGCAATGATCAATACCTTTGTTGCCACCGCCGCGGCCGGCATCGGCTGGATGGTGATGGAACGCCTGATGGGCCACAAGGGTTCGGCCCTGGGTTTCTGCTCGGGCATCATCGCCGGTCTCGTTGCGGTCACTCCGGCAGCCGGTAACTCGGGTCCGTTCGGCGCGATCGTGCTCGGCTTCGTCGTCGCGATCATCTGCTACTTCGCGGTTTCCAAGCTCAAGGGCGCCCTCGGCTACGATGACGCTCTCGATACCTTCGGCATCCACGGTGTGGGCGGAATGGTTGGCGCGATCGGCACCGGCATCGTCTACTCGCCGCTGCTTGGCGGTCCGGGCGACGGATCGGTCGGCATCGGTGCCCAGGTGTGGATCCAGCTCCAGACCGTCGTTGCGACCATCGCTATCGCCGCCATCGGGACCGCGATCGCGATCTACATCGCCAAGGCAGTCACCGGGCTGCGGGTCTCCCCCGAAGTCGAGCAGGAAGGTCTCGACATCGGCGAACACGGAGAACGCGCCTACAACTAATCACCAGTTTGGCGGGGCCGGGGGACCTCTCTCCTCTCCTACTCCCCCGGGCCCGCCATCAGATGTTCCTCCTGCGAACAACGCCTTTCAAGGGCCGGAGCCAGCCGCTCCGGCCCCCTTTTTGTTTGGGTCGCAAAATTGCTGAGGCGGCGCAGGCGCGCACGAAATGAAGTGACTAGGCTAATTCCGCCTTCACGAAATCGGCACAGCGTTCGCCGATCATGATGCTGGGCGCGTTGGTGTTGCCGCTGACAAGCCGCGGCATGATCGAGGCATCGGCGACCCATAATCCGTCGACCGCGCGCACCTTGAGCGTGGGATCGACCACGCTGGCCTCATCGCCCCCCATGCGGCAGGTGCCGACAGGGTGATAGACGGTGTCGGCGCGGCTGCGGATCAGGTCGTCGAGCGCGTCGTCATTCTCGATGTCGACCGGGTGGCGGTCCTGCGGATCGTAGGCCGCCATCGCAGGGGCCGCGGCAATCCGGTGCGATAGCCGCACGCCAGCGCGCATCACCGCGATATCGCGGTCTTCGTCGAGGAAATTGGGATCAATCAGCGGAGCATCGCTCGCCTCGCGCGATTGCAATCGCACGGTCCCGCGGCTTTCCGGACGCAGGACGCACGCGTGCAGCGAGAACCCGTGGCCCTTCACTTGTGTGCGGCCATGGTCCTCGAGCATCGCCGGGACGAAATGCCATTGCACGTCGGGTGCGGGGGCATCGTCCATCACCTTCCAGAAACCCCCAGCCTCGGCAAACGGCGTCGTCATCGGTCCGCTACGCTTGCGACGGTGTTCGATAATCGCTCCGGCCATACGTAGTGTGCCCTTCAGGCTGGTGCCGAAGAAGTCGGTGCTCTTGGTCGACCAGCTTGAAACGTAATCAGGGTGATCCTGGAGGTCCGAGCCGACCGCAGCGACATCTGCGACCACGTCGATTCCGTGGTCCTTGAGGTGCTCCGCCGGCCCGATGCCGGACAGCATAAGTACCTGCGGCGAATTGAACGCCCCGGCAGACAGCACCACGCCGCCCCGCGCCGAGAGCGTGCGCTCCTTGCCGCCAACGGTGTATGTCACACCCTTGGCACGCCCGTCGGCGATCTCGATCCGCTGCACTGTCACGCCGATGCGGATGTCGAGATTGCTGTGGGAGCGCATCGGTTCGACATAGGCGCGCGCGGCGGACCAGCGCTCGCCGTCCTTCTGGGTTACCTGGTAGAGCCCGAAGCCGTCCTGCTTTTCGGCGTTGAAGTCGCGGTTGTGCGGCAGCTGGAGCTGGGTTGCTGCTTCAATGAAGGCGCGACTGCCCGGGTTCACCGAATGCTGGTCGCTGACCCACAGCGGACCGCTGGCGCCGTGGAAATCGTCGGTCCCGCGCACATTGTGCTCGGCGCGCTTGAAGTAGGGAAGCACATCATCGTAGCTCCACCCGGTGCAGCCGAGCGCGGCCCAGTTGTCGTAGTCCCACCGGTTGCCGCGGATATAGACCATCGCGTTGATCGCGCTCGATCCGCCGAGCCCGCGTCCGCGCGGCTGGTAGCCGATCCGTCCATTCAGGCCCTTCTGCGGTACGGTCTCGAAGCGATAGTTCGACTTGTCGCGGATGAACGGCATGAAGCCGGGCGTCTTGATGATCACCGTGTTGTTGCGCGGACCGGCCTCGAGCAGGCACACGCTCTTGCCCGCCTCCGCCAGCCGCCCGGCCACGGCGCTGCCGCCGCTGCCGCCGCCAATCACGATGACGTCGAATTCGTCCATGCCTGCCTGCTCCTCTCGGCGCTCAAGTCGCCACATGGGCGATAGCGCAACGAGGAATCTCGCTAGGCCGCTTCGCTATGGCCCGCAATCGGGTTTTCCGATGAAACGGTTTGCGCTTGCGATTGCCGTTCGCGCCAACGCGCGCGGATCGTGTCCGAGCTCTCGCGGCTGCCATCGTGGCTCCACCCGGGCGGTTTGACCAGGTATGCGAGCTTGTGCCGCCACGGTGCGCGCCACAGGTCGGCCAGCATCGCGATCCATTCGTGGAACACCGCGTGCAGCAGGTTGAAGCTGCCGAGCTGCTTGACGATGCCATAGCGGATCGGTTCGCCGCCTTCTTCCGGGAACACCTCGGGCTCGAACGTGCCGAGCATACGGTCCCACACGATGAACACCCCGGCATAATTGCGGTCGAGATAGCGCGGGTTGGTCGCATGGTGCACCCGGTGGTGGCTCGGGGTATTCATCACTGCTTCGAACCAGCGCGGCATCCGCCCGATCGCTTCGGTGTGGATCCAGAACTGGTAGATCAGGTTGAACCCGCCGACGATCGCAATCATCCCCGGGTGGAACCCGATCAGCGCCAACGGCGCGCGGAACAGGAAGTTTGCCGCGAAGAACCCGGTCCACGTCTGGCGCAGCGCGGTCGAGAGGTTGTAGTGTTGGCTCGAATGGTGGTTGACGTGGCTGGCCCAGAACCAGCGCACCCGGTGTGCCGCGCGGTGGAACAGGTAGTAGGCGAAATCGTCGAGCACGAAGCACAGCGGCCAGGCCCACCAGGCCCAGCCGATATCGAATAGCCGAAACTGCCATAGCGCCATGAACAGCGCGATCACGACCCCGCCGGTCAGCACCCCGGCGACCGTGCTGCCGAGCCCCATCGCGAGGCTGGTAAGGGTGTCGCGCGGCTCGTAGGCTTCGTGGCGTTGCTTGGCCGCCCAGACCATCTCGACAAGAACCAGCAGGACGAATCCGGGCACGGCGTAATCGACTGGGTTGAAGCTGGGCATGGCGAAGATCCTATACGCGCCGCAGGCTCGCTGCCCAAGCCTGTGCCTGCGGCCCCAGGTCGAGCGTCACGCTGCCGAACCGTTTGTCACTGGTGCCGATAGTCAGGAACTGCTGGTCGAGCCGCGAAGCGGTGTGCCCGTCGAGCAGTCGCCCCGCAAAGTGTGCGCCGTGACGGCGAAGCAGCAGCACGCGCCCGGCTGCATCGCGCAGCAGCGCCGCATATCCTGCGCGGTCGATAGCGAAGTCGACCGGCACGAAACCGCTCACCGCTTCGTCGGCCAGCCGCCGCGCGTCGGCTTCGTTGCGGATGCGGGCATCTCCGCCCAGGTGGAGCCGATAGGCGATCCAGGCGAGCGCCAGTATCGCCAGCAGCGAAGCGCCAAGCTGGATCAGCTTTGCTTCCATTTATCGGTTCGCTGCCGCCAGGGCGTCGAGCGCCGGAGAAATCGGCGTAAGATCGTAACCCGCTTCAGCGGCCGCAGCGAACAGCGCGCCGGGCTCGGCACCCGTGCTGGCCTGTGCAAGCGCCCACAGCAGGGTCGATCGGGTGCCCGATCGGCAATACGCCAGCACCGGTCCTTCCGCCCCCGCCAGCGCCTCGGCCATTGCTTCGACCTGTGGCATGCTGAACCCGGCATGAGTCACGGGAATCGCGAGATAGGCGATCCCCGCCGCGCGCGCGGCGGCTTCGATCATTGCGCCGGGAACCTGGTCCGCGCTTTCGCCCTCGGGCCGGTTGTTGACGATCAGCCTGACGCCTTGCGCTTGTGCGGCCGACACGTCGGCGACCGAAATTTGTGGGCTAGCAAGCACCGTGTCGGACAGGCGGCGAAACTGGCTCATGCCCGCTTTCCTTTCATGCGGCGATTGCGCTGCGCAATGTTGAGCATCTCTACCGCGACCGAAAATCCCATCGCCGCGTAGATATAGCCCTTGGGCACATGGACCCCGAACGCGTCGGCAATCAGTACGAAGCCGATCATCACCAGGAACGCCAGCGCCAGCATAACAAGCGTCGGGTTGCGCTCGATGAACCGGGCGAGCGGATCGGCGGCGAACAGCATGATTGTGACGGTAATCACCACCGCAGCGACCATGATCGCAACCTCGTCGGTCATGCCCACCGCCGTCAGGATCGAATCGATCGAGAATACCAGGTCGAGCGCGATGATCTGCGCGATCGCGCTGGAGAATGTCAGCTGCGCCACTGCCTTCGCGGGAGACTTGTCGAGCAGGTCGCCCGATTCGTCTTCCGGCGACATCGAGTGGTGAATTTCCTTGGTCGCCTTCCACAAAAGGAACAGTCCGCCGGCCAGCAGGATCAGGTCGCGTCCGGAAAACGCGGTTTCGAAGGTGGCCTCACCATGCGGCCCCGGCGCACCGTGCAGGCCGAGGTCGAACAATGTGGCCTGCAGCGTTACCAGCCAGCCGATCAACAGCAACAGGGCGATCCGCATGATCAACGCCAGTGCGAGCCCGATGCGCCGCGCGCGTGATTGCTGCTCTTCTGGCAACTTGTTGGAAAGAATGGCAATAAATACCAGATTGTCGATCCCCAGTACGACTTCGAGCGCGATCAGGGTCAGCAGCGCGAGCCACGCGCCGGGATCGGAAAGGAGGGCCAAGATTTCCATTTGATGCCTGCCATGCCGCGCGGAACGATGAGAGGCAAGCGAACTCGACAGCCAGCGCCGGAACCGCCTGCCGCCCGAGTGCAAACGCCACATCTAGCGATTCCGCGAATTAATTCGCTAACCTCACAGGTTTGCGCTATATGCCGCCGCCGATTGAACGGTGTGAATCGTGCCACGGCGCGAATCGCATCGGCCCGTGGCGCACCGCCCGCGCCGATTGGGGGAGGGATTCCGGGCGGCGAGTAATACGAAGGCACGTTTCACACTATGGGTTATGATAGAGGGCGCCGCCGCGGCCGGGACAAGCGCGACGGATTTGGCGAAGACGGTTTCGATCCCTTTGGCGGCGGTCAGGACAGTTTCCCCCCACGCGACAATTTCGGCGGCGGCGACCGTTTCGGCGGTGGCGGCGATCGTTTTGGCGGTGGCGGTGGCGGTGGCGACCGGTTTGGCGGCGGCGGCAATCGCGGCGGCGGATTTGGTGGCGGCCGTTCAGGCGGCGGCGGTGGTGGCGGTGGCGGTTTCAACCGCATGCCCCCGCAAGTCGTCGGCACCGGCAAGGGCACGGTCAAGTTCTTCAACGGCCAGAAAGGCTTCGGTTTCATCGCGCAGGATGGCGGCGGCGAGGACGTGTTCGTCCACATCAGCGCAGTCGAGCGCGCGGGCCTTGAGGGCCTCGCCGAAGGACAGGAGCTGGAATTCAACCTGGTCGATCGTGGCGGCAAGATTTCCGCGCAGGACCTGCAGGTCGTTGGCGACGTAATTGCTGTCGAGAGCCGTGTGGAAAAGCCGCGCCGCGAACTGACCGGCGAAAAGGCTACCGGAACGGTCAAGTTCTTCAACGGCACCAAGGGCTTCGGCTTCCTCGTGCGTGACGACGGCCAGCCGGATGCGTTCGTGCATATCAGTGCGATCGAACGTTCGGGCCTGTCGACGATCAACGAGGGTGAGCGCTTCGAGTTCGATCTCGAAGTCGATCGACGAGGGAAATATTCGGCGGTCAACCTGGTGCCCGTCCAGGAATGATCTCCGGCGAAACCGCGGTGGTTTGACCGCGGCGACGCAACTACCTAAACGGTGCGAATGGCGGCTCCAATGCGGGGCCGCCATTTGTCGTTTCGTTTCTCGTTACCCGTCTCTTGGTCAAGGAATATGCCGATGTCGATCACTCCGCTCATGCCCGTCTATCCCCGGTGCGGCGTGCGTCCCGTGCGCGGTGAGCACTGCCATCTGATCGACGAAGACGGCACCCGCTACCTCGATTTCGCCAGTGGGATCGCGGTCAACCTGCTGGGCCATAGCCACGCAGGGTTGATCGGTGCGATCCAGAAGCAGGCCGAAACGCTGATGCACGTTTCCAACCTCTACGGCAGCCCGCAGGGCGAGGCCCTGGCGCAGCGGCTGGTCGACATGACCTTTGCTGATACGGTGTTCTTCACCAATTCGGGTGCCGAAGCGGTCGAAGCCGCGATCAAGACCGCGCGCGCCTATCACCAAAGCGTCGGCAATGACGACAAGTACGAACTGATCACGTTCAAGAACGCCTTCCACGGGCGGACGATGGCGACCATCAGCGCGTCGAACCAGGAGAAGATGCACAAGGGCTTCCTGCCGCTGCTCGCCGGGTTCAAATATGCCGAGTTCGACGACCTCGAGAGCGCCAAGGCGCAGATGGGGCCGAACACCGCTGGATTCCTGGTCGAACCGATCCAGGGCGAGGGTGGAATCCGCCCGGCTTCGGATGAATTCATGCAGGGGCTGCGCCAGCTGGCCGACGAGCACGACCTGATGCTCGTGCTCGACGAAGTACAGTGCGGCGTCGCGCGCAGCGGCACGTTCTACGCTTACGAGCAGTACGGTATCGAGCCCGACATCATGGCTACCGCCAAGGGTATCGGCGGCGGCTTCCCGCTCGGCGCGTGCCTTGCGACCGAGAAGGCCGCACGCGGCATGGTGTTCGGCACCCACGGTTCGACTTATGGCGGCAACCCGCTGGCGATGGCCGCCGGAATGGCGGTGATGGATGCCGTCGCGAACGATGAATTTCTCACCGAAGTGCGCGAGAAGGGCGAACGGATCCGCGCCCGGCTCGAACAGTTCATCGGCAACTATCCCGACCTGTTCGAGCTCGTGCGCGGCAAGGGCCTGATGCTTGGCATCAAGATGAAAGTCGAAAGCCGTCCGTTCTTCGTCCACTTGCGCGACAATCACCATTTGCTGACCGTGGCGGCAGGCGACAATACGCTGCGCGTGCTGCCCCCGCTGGTGGTCGGCGATGCCGAAATCGACGAGTTCTTCGATAAGCTGTCGGCGGGCGCTGCCGACTACCAGATTCCGGACGGGGCGTGATGGGCCAACGGCACTTACTCGACCTCTCCGACGCGGGAAGTGAAGCGCTCGCGGCGATGCTGGCAGACGGGCACGCACGCAAGGCGGCGCGCAAGGAATGGCCCAAGGGTCGGGCGGATACCGACGCGCCGCTTGCCGGCCGCGTTCTGGCGATGATCTTCGAGAAGAACTCGACCCGCACCCGGGTCAGCTTCGACATGGCGATGCGCCAACTGGGCGGCACCGCCTTGGTGATGGAATCGGGCTCGATGCAACTGGGGCGCGGCGAGAGTGTTGCCGATACCGCGCGTGTGCTGAGCCGGATGGTCGATGCGATCATGATCCGCACCGACGATCACGCCAAGATCGAGGAAATGGCCGCGCACGCCAGCGTCCCGGTGATCAATGGGCTGACCGATCGCTCGCACCCGTGCCAGATCGTTGCCGACCTGCTGGCAATCGAGGAGCACGGGAAGTTCCTTAAAGGGCTCGAACTGGCGTGGTTTGGCGATGGCAACAATGTGCTGCATTCGATCCTCGAGGCGGCCGGGCTGCTTGGGTTCAACGTCCGGGTCGCGACACCGCAGGGCTACGAGCCGGAGGAGGAATTCATCGCAATGGCGCGTGCCGGCGGGGCGACCGTGACGTTGACCCACGATGCCGGCACGGCGGCCGACGATGCCGACGTAATCGTCACCGATACGTGGGTCTCGATGGGCCAGGACCATGCGCATAACAAGCTGGCGGCGATGGCGCCGTACCAGGTCGATGCCGCGCTGATGGCCCGCGCGAAGAGCGACGCGATCTTCCTCCATTGCCTGCCGGCGCATATCGGCGAGGAAGTGACCGAGGAGGTGTTCGAGAGCGCGCAGTCGGTAGTGTTCGACGAAGCGGAAAACCGCATCCACGGGCAGAAGTCCGTGCTGCTGTGGTGCTTCGGGCTCCTCTGAGGCCTCGCGCGCGGCGATTGCACCAACGCCGATCGCTCCCATATTGGCCGCGATGGACATCACCGACGAAACCTATTCGGGGCGTGTGCTCGGCTTCACCATCCCTTCGCGCAATGCGCGCGGGCGGGTGGTCAGGCTCGACTGCGTCCTGCAGGAAATCCTTGCCGCGCACGATTATCCGCCCGCGATTACCCACTTGCTGGCCGAAGCGCTGGTGGTCGCGGCGCTGGTTGGCGGCCTGCTCGACAAGGGCAGCGGACAGGTCACGATGCAGGCGCAGACCGAAGGCGGCATCGTGCGACTGCTGGTGTGCGACTATCGCGATGGGGACTTGCGCGGATATGTCGATTTCGACGCCGAACGGCTGGCATCGCTGGGCGCGAACCCATCGCTCTACGCGCTATTCGGCAAGGGCTATCTTGCAATCACGTTCGATATGGACGGCGACAAGGGCCGCTACCAGGGCATCGTTCCGCTCGAGGGCGAATCGCTTGCTGAAGCCTGCCAAACCTATTTCAGCCAGTCCGAGCAGGTGCCGACGCTGATTCGGGTAGCCGTGCGTTCTTCTGGCGGGGAAACGACCGCAGCCGGCCTCCTGGTCCAGCACTTGCCCGACGGTGAGGAAGGGCGCGAGCGACTCCACGTCCGCCACGACCATCCCGAGTGGGAGCACGTTGCGGTCATGGCCGGGTCGATCCGGCACGACGAACTGCTCGATCCGGCACTGTCGATGGAAGCGCTCGCCTGGCGATTGTTTCACGAAGAAGACGAAGTGCGGGTCAAACCCGGCGCAGAGATATCTCGGGGCTGCCGGTGCTCGGTGGAGCACTACGAGGAAGTTCTTGCCCGGTTCCCCGAAGAGGAACGGGCCGAAATGCGCAACGATGACGGTATGATCGTGGTCGATTGCGCGTTTTGCTCGCGGGCTTTCCCGATCGCGGCATAACGGTTCATCGTTCATAAAGAACGTTTGGCCGACAATGCCGTTCAAATGTAGCAAAGCTGCGCCCTGTTTGCAGTTCGAGGCATGGAGCAAACGTTGAAACGAGCGATGAGCACAATCGGTAAGCGATCGGCGATGATCGCCGCTGCCCTTGGGCTGTCGTTCGCCTTCGCGCCGGCGATCGCACAGGCTCCAGCACTGGCAATGCTCGACAAACTGAAACCCGGGATGTGGGAAGTGCGCTTTCGGGACAGCGGGGAAACGCGTCGCATCTGCCTCAAGACCGGTCGCGAACTGATCCAACTCAAGCATGGCGATGCGGCATGCAACCGATTCGTGGTGGAGGACGGACCGAGTGCAGTGACGGTCCAGTACACCTGCCGCGGCAATGGCTATGGCCGCACCAATATCAGGCAGGAAACCCCGACGCTGGCCCAGGTCGACAGCCAGGGTATCGCTGGCGGACAGCCGTTCGAATTCCTCGCCGAAGCGCGCCGGGTCGGCTCATGCTCGTAAGCGGTTGAGCAGCGGCCATTGTGCCGACTGCCGGGATCGCCTAGCGCGCGCGGATGACCTCGCCTAAAGATGCAGCCCAGCCGCTCGCAGTCGTCCTGCTGTCGGGCGGGCTCGATTCGATGGTGTCGGCCGCGATCGCCCGCGAGCAGGGCTACGCTCTCTATGCGTTGACGATCGACTATGGCCAACGGCATCGGCGGGAGATCGAGTCGGCCGGCCGGATAGCCGCGGCGCTAGGCGCGCGCGAGCATGTCGTGATGCCGCTCGATCTGCGCAAGTTCGGTGGATCGGCGCTCACTGCGGAGATCGACGTACCCAAATCCGGGATCGGGGATGACATACCGGTGACCTATGTCCCGGCGCGCAACCTCGTGTTCCTGTCGCTAACAATCGCCTGCGCGGAAGCGGCGGGAGCGCACGATGTGTTCATCGGGGTCAATGCGCTCGACTATTCGGGGTATCCCGATTGTCGCCCTGAATTCATCGCCAGCTTTGCCGAAACCGCCCGGCTCGGTACGCGCGACGGGGTCGAAGGGAAGCCATTCGCGATCCACGCGCCGCTACAGCATTTGACCAAGGCTGATATTGCTCGCGAGGCGGCGAGGTTGGGCCTCGACACAGGGCTCTCGTGGTCGTGCTACGACCCGACGTCGGAGGGGCTGGCGTGCGGCGAATGCGACAGTTGCCGCTTGCGCCGAAAGGGCTTCGCGCAGGCCGGTTTGGAAGATAGGGTAACCTACAAAACCGATTGAATCGGGCCGACAGGAGAGGTCATTTGAACGAAGGGAACGGTGGCGGCGCCACGAGCGCAGCCGAACAGAAGGTTCCGGCCTACAGCTGGTATGCGCTCGGCGTCCTGGTGCTGATCTACGTATTGAACTTCGTCGACCGGCAGATCCTCTCGATCCTTGCCAACGACATCAAGGCCGACCTCGGGGTTGACGACGCGTACCTCGGATTCCTCTACGGCACTGCGTTCGCGATCTTCTACGCGCTTTTCGGGATTCCATTGGGGAAACTGGCGGATAGCTGGAAGCGCGTGCGGCTGATGTCGATCGGGCTCGCGCTTTGGTCGATGATGACGGCGATGTCCGGATTCGCTCGCAACGGCGGCACACTGACGGTCGCGCGGATCGGCGTTGGCGTCGGAGAGGCGACCGCCAGCCCCTCGGCCTATTCATTGATTTCCGACTGGTTCCCTGCGCGGCTGCGCGCGACAGCGCTGGCGATCTATTCCTCGGGCCTCTATTTCGGCGGCGGCATTTCGCTGGTGATCGGAGGTTTCATCAAGGATCACTGGGACGCTGCCTATCCCCACGGCGGGCCGCTCGGGCTGGTTGGCTGGCAGGCGGCCTTCGTCAGCGTCGGCCTGCCGGGCTTGTTACTGGCCGCTTGGGTTCTGACCCTACGCGAGCCGATCCGAGGGGCAATCGACGGATTGCCGACGAAGGAGGATCCGCAGCCTTTCCGCGGGTTTACCGAGGAACTGCTGCAAATCATCCCGCCGCTCACGGTGATCGGCGCGATGCGCCGCGGTCCGGTGGCATTGTTGGTGAACCTTGCTGGCGCTGCTTTCTTCGCCACCGCTGCGGTGCTGCTGACCCACTGGGTCTACGCCGGCCCTGGCTCGATCATTCACGCGGTTTCCGACCAATGGTTGCTGCTTGGAATCGGATACTACGCGGTGTTCAGCTGGGCGTGCGGACTGCGCTCGCGCGATAAGCCGACGTTTCATCTGACTTGGGGCTCGCCGGCATTCCTCGCCACGATCCTGGGATACGGGATTGTTTCGTTCGTGTCGTATGCCAGCTCGTTCTTCGCTGCGCCCTATGGCGAGGTGCGGTTCTCGATACCTGCGACCGAGATGGGAATGATCCTCGGCGGATCGGCTGCAGTCACCGGATTCCTCGGAGTCATCGCCGGCGGCCGCGCGGCTGATTGGCTGTTCGTCCGCTATCCGGCAGGGCGTTTGTTTGTGGTGCTGTTCGGGTTGCTCGCCCCGCTACCGGTCCTGTGGATGACCTACACTACGCCTGACAAGCTCGTGTTCTATATCGGGGCGGCATCGGGCCAGTTCTTGGCCGCCACGGCACTCGGGGCTGCTGCTGCGACGAGCCAGGCATTGGTTCTCCCCCGGATGCGTGGGGTAGCGACTGCCACTTTCTTCCTTGCGACAACGCTCGTTGGACTCGCTGTCGGACCGTTCATGGCTGGCTGGGTTTCAGCGACGCATGGAGGCGACATCTCGCTCGGTGTGCGTTCGACCTTGCTTGCGGTTCCGTTCGGGTTTGTCTGCCTCGTGTTCGCAATTCGGCTCGTGCCGGAAGCGGCGCGGACGATGGTCGAGCGCGCGCGTGCTGCGGGAGAGGACCTGGTCGCATAAATTGAATCGGCCCGGCATTGCCGTGGCGACGCGGGGCTACGGCAATTTGCCGTCGGCTGGCTGATGCCTGGTTCGGCGCGAGGCCTTCGCACCGATCAGTCGATCGATCATCGTACCTGAGAGAGTGCGGTTCTTAGATCTGTGCAATTGACGCGCGAGTCAGCGTCGGCGGAGAATTCTGGGCCTGAGGCTTGCTGCAAAGGGCTTCGTCGTCCCGCAAGGTCGTCAGAAGTGCGGCTCTACTAGGCAGTTGGTTGTCCCGAGCTCCTTGCAAATCAGGACAACACAAAAAGAGGGGCCGGATAGCTCCGGCCCCTCCTGATCTTGTCCGTCTGGAACGGGCTTACATGCCCGAACCCGGACCGTAGGTGATTTCCACGCGACGGTTCTGAAGCTCGCGCACACCGTCGGCAGTCGGAACCCGCGGGTTCGCTTCGCCGAAGGCTTCGCTCGAGATCATGCCGTCCGGGATGCCGTGGCCCGAGAGGTAAGCACGGACCGAGTCGTTGCGGCGAGCCGCAAGACCAAGGTTGTACTTCACCGTACCCGAACGGTCGGTATAGCCAGCAAGCATCACCGAAGCGCTGCCGCAGTTGGCGTAAGCCGACACGGCATTGTCAAGGATCGCTGCTGCTTCCGGCGTAATGTCCGACTTATCCCACTCGAAGAACACGATGTAGGGGCCCTTGTTGCACACCGGAGCCGGCGGCGGCGGCGGCGGCGGCGGTGGCGGCGGAGGCGGCGGAGGCGGAGGCGGCGGCGGTGGGGGCGGCGGTGGGGGCGGCGGCGGCGCACCGAAGTTGTACGTCAGCGTGCCGAGCAGCGAGTGCGACCGCCACTTGGTGTAGTTCTCCCGCCCGATCGAATCGGTCAAGTGGAGTCCGTCGGTGTTGAAGAAGCGATACTTCAGGCCGACATCCCAGTGATCCGAGATCGGTGCGCGAACGCCGGCAAGGACCTGCCAAGCCCAGCCGCTGTCCGAATCGTTGAGGTAACCCGGGCTGCTGGTCTGCACGGTGAGACCGCTAATCTCGGTCCGGGCAACGCCCACACCGGCGCCGACATAGCCCTGGATGCCATCGTCCGGCCCGAAATCGGCGAGCCCGTTGACCATGAAGCTCAGGACATTGGCGCTACCCGTCGCAGCGAGGCCCGGCGTGCTGCGGATCATCCCGATGCGACCGGGAGTACCGTACGCGGAGTTGGGAACACCAAGCACGTCCACGGTCAGCGAGTCGATGTCGGCAGAGCGATAACTACCTTCGGCTTCCAGCCGGATCGAACCGAAATCGTATCCGACGATACCGCCGAAATCGTATCCGGCTTTCTGGTGCGAGATAGCTTGGTCCTGCGCACCACCGATGTTGTAATGGATATCTTCCACGAGCATCGGGCCGCCGTCGACTTCGACGTACCACGAATTGTCTCGTGCAAGCGCGGGCACAGCAAGGGCCGTAGAGGCCATCGCCATACCGATGACGAGTTTCCGCATTATGCAATTCCCCTTTTCAGCGAATTTTGAGCCACCGAAGAACCTAATTCCTATCTTCTACCTCTTGAGAGGGCAAGCGGGCTTTGAGCCAAACTGTTGCAATAACGCATCGGTTTGGGGCCCAACCTCGAAAAATGCAGGATTTATAGCCCTCCTTGTGACAATCGAACGCGCCCTAGCACGATTAGTTCCCATCATACACTGGCAAAAATCCCTGCGTTTTTCAGTGCATCGATCATCCCGGCGATCGCAGTTCGGGCTTCGCTATCGACTGTCGTGCCACCTGCTGGACTGGCGGGAGCAGTCGGCCGTTGCCAGCCATTCAGGTAGCGAACCATCTGCCCGGTGGAGAGGTCGAGAAGCTGCAGCCCATCGCTTGGGCTGGCAAAGGCCCACGAGCCGCTCTGGAACGATGCAAGATCGTTGTCGTGGTTCACCCATGCACCGGTCGCGCTTGCAGCGACCAGCCATGTCTCACCTTCAACAGGCGATGCTGGAGGATCAGTGGCTTCACCGAGGATGGCGGGATGGAGCAACAGGTCGGCGAGGGCCAACGCGGCGTTGACGAATGCTTCCTTCTGTGACTGCCCCGGGTAAAGGAGAGGCAGTGCATAACGCGGCGTGGTCGAAGTATAGGAGATCGGATCAGGCATGGAGGGGATTTCCTTGGTAACTAGTCGACATGAGTGAGCAAGAGTGAAGGAGAACGGGCCCACGTGCCGATCTGTCGGACCCACACAGCTGCCCCCGATGCAGATACCTGCAAGTCGCTCCACGTTGCGCTGTCGAGGACAAGACTCGGCACGTTCGTCTCCCAGCTTGCAACCGGGGCATCGAGAGGCCCGACCCCGACCTGATATGTTTCAGCCTGCTCGACGAGCGGGATTTCGATGCCGTCTGGCCACTCCCAGCTGCCGCGGGCGCGGCGGACCCACGAAAACAAGCGGCTTCCGTCAGTCGCAGTCTTGGCTTGTGAGTGAACCGGGCTGGGCGGCATCCTGCTCAACCCGGGGTTGGCCAGCGCAGCGTAGACCGGATCGGTATCACCCAGGCCGATCGCCGCGATCCGGGTGGCCGGATCCGACGGTACAATCGAGCCGTCGAGCGGGTTAAGCCGGCCGTCGAGCAAGGCAAATTCTTCACCCGCGGGATGACCGGCGAAGGCGGCAAGCTCGGTCCCGCCGCGGCCGCGCAGGAGCCCGGTCAAGCGCCAGACGGCATTTCCCAGATTCTCGGCAATCGCGTATTGGAGCACCTCACCGCCAACCAGCACGCGGTTTGCTCCAAATGCGAGCCCGCCGAGATCGCTCGAGGCCAGCGCCAGGTCCGAACTGCACAAGGTCACCTTAAGGGAGGCGTCGGGTTCGAACCGGACTGCTTGTGATGGCGGCAATGAAGTCGCCAAATCACCTATTGCAGCGGGTCGCCGCCCACTCGCACCGAGCGGGATGAGGCTACCGTTTCGATCGAGATAAAGGGCGGCGCCGTTCCAGCCGCTCGATGTGGCGGATGTTGCGGCAAACATCAGCGGTTGGTCGCTGCTCAACGCGGTCCACGCCGGGGTCTCGAACACCTGCATCACCGTTGGAGCAGCTTCGGAATCCGCCGGCGCAGGTAGCGCTCCCGGGTCGGTCGATGCCGGTTGCGGTCCAGCCAATGGTTGCTGGCGGACCAGGCCAAGGTCGATGCCCCGCTCACGCCATTCCCAACTCTCGATCCGCCACAAGTCGGTCTCGCCGGGCACCGTCACCAGCGCGCCGGGCACCAGCGCCGGGTCGAGTTCGGTGATACGCCAGCGCAGTGTCTCGCGCTTCCAGCTTGTTCGGCGAGCGGCTGCGTCGGCCAGCGAACGCGCGTCGGTGGCGGCGAGCGCCGCGGGAAAATCGACGGTTCGCGAGCGTGCCGGCTTTGCTTGTCCGCCCGCCCGCTGCACGCCCGGCTGGAAATCGCGCGCGATGTCGTAGTAGCGCACGGTGTCAATCCGGTTGGGAAGGCCGGCATTGCGGTCGCGCGCTTCGCCGGATTGTTTACCGAAATCGGTCTGGTCCCATCCGAGCGCAGCCTGGGGGAGTGCGGCCTGGACTGGCCCGGAGTTGTCCGCAGTGGATAGCGTGAGCAGCCGATCATTGACTGTAAGGGAAAGCGGGACGAGCGCATCGATCGTGTCGAGGGTCGTCGAAATATCCCCTCCTTCATCGCTGAATCCATCGACCTGCGTGAGCAGGGACGCGACGTTCAGGTTTGCGCTCGCGGGGGCAGTCAGTTCTGCCAGGAGCGACGCGCCGGATCCGGCGAAGACCTCGAATGTCAGCGCCGGGATGCGATTTCCGAAATCGCCCAGCGAGAGGTCTTCAAACACGACGTAGGCGCAGTCGCGAAACGCCGGACACTGCAGGCCAAGCGCGGAGACCATCAATGGGTCGGGTTGCTGGTCGCCCGATCCCGAATAGACCCGCAGGGATCCTGCGGCTTTTAAATCGCCGGCGGCTCCGCGCAGCAAGTTGCCATCGGCCCAGATGCGCCCGATGCCATCGATCGGCCGGCTGGCGAGCGCCACTGCGAACGAGATCGAATAAGTGTATGTCGTGGTGGAAGGCTTCCCCTTGCCGCCGCCGCTTGTCTCGCTGGTTTCGTTGAGTTCGGTCGACCAGATGATCGTTCCGGCGGTTCGCATCGTTCCGAAATGGCGCGGGATCGGCTGACCGTAACTTGAAGTGGTAACCGCCAGGTCCTTGACTCGCGGCCCTTCGCGATGCCCGCCACCAACAATCGCTGCGTCGAGCGAACGCCCGGCGAGCGCGCCGATCGCACCGCCGACCGGTCCGCCGACAATCGTGCCAACGGCTGTGAGCAGCAAGGTGGCCATGGCATGATTCCTTAGTTTTGCTTTCAGGGCGCGACGCGCCAGTGGCGAACGGTCGGCCAGGCCAGGGGAGCCGGGGTGCTGACCACCCGGCGCAATCCCGCATGGGCGTGGACGAAGCTTCCGTCGGCGACGGCGACCAGCAAGTGGTGTTGCGCCGGGCCGGGGCGGACGAGAACGATGTCGCCGGGTTCGATTTGCCCCTGCGCCTCGACCAATCCAGCCCGTTCAGCGAAAGCCAATTGGCTAACGATCGATCGGTTACGCAGGCTGTAGCCAGTTGGGGCCGACACTGGTCGGTGACCTCGCGCCAACGCGGCCGCGACTACTCCGATGCAGTCGAGCCCGGTTGCCGGGTCGCGTCCATGCAGCCGGAACGGGGTGCCCACCAGCGCTTCGGCGCTGGTGGCGACCTGGGCTGCACTCACCGCCCGACCGGATAGCGTGCGATCAGGTCGTTTCCCGGCAGGAACGGCTCGCCGCGAAAATTGACCGCGTTGGCAAACCGGGCGTGACAAGTGGCGAGCGTATGGTCGCAGCCTTCGCGCAGCACCGTGCGGGTGCCGGAGCCGAGGGCCGGATCGAGACGCGAATCGAGCAGCAGACCGGTCGCGTCGGCATCGAGTACGTCCATCGCCAGGCCGACGTGGGGCCCTTCGATCCAGCGGACCGAGCCGCCCGCCATCAGTGATGGAGCGGGGTCATCGAAGAGCACCCGATTGGCCTGTGTGTCGATACCGATAACCTGGGCTTCGTGGGTAAAGCGCGGTGCCGAAAGCCCGCACCCCGGGCCGCAGAACGGCGCACGGCACGTCGGGCTGGTGCGCGGGACGACATCGACTTCGAGTGCCGTCTTGGCGGATTTGAGCTCGGCCGAGAACGTGCCCGCTTCCTGTGAAACGCTGCCGATCGTCCCGGAGTAGAGTACTGCGTGCTCGCCGGTCTCCCAATCGACTGCGCCGGCCTCGACCTGCGCAGCGTCGAAAAGTCCGGCCTTGAGATCTTCTTCGGAGATCGAATCGTGCGCCAGCGCGCCCTGCATTTCGGCGCTGTCTCCGGTGAGTGCGGCGGTGCGCCGGATCGCCGAAGGGAGCATTCCCGGCGCGGCGCGGTGACGGATCCCGCCGAAGGTCAGGTCGCGATCGTGGCTGGTGAAGCCGAGCGTGACGCCGTCGCGCCGATGGATGCGCCAGAAGGTCGCCACGCCTTCAAGTTCCTGCGAAAAGAATATCCGGCTCATGACGCCTCGCGGATCTCGATCAGCGGGACCGACGGCGCATCGCCAGCGGCAAAGGTCGCTCCGGTTACGTTGAGCAGGTCCTCGGCAAAGCGCACCGGCACGTCGAACAGGAACCCGGCGCGGATTTCGGCCCCGGTCGGAGGGGCAGCCGCGAACACTATCCATCCGCCCGGATCGAGTGACCAGGCCGAGCTCGCGACCCCGTCGATACTGACTGCGATCGATTCGGCGCGGGGCCGCGTGATCGGGCGAACCTGCGGCTCGGCTCCGTCGCCATAGCTCTTGGTTAGCTGGAAGCGGGCGGTCAGTCCGTCGCCGGTGCCGATCGGCTGGTCGGTCGCGCTCGGCGTTCCCGTCATCCCGCTCGAGCTGAAGTCGAACGGGTCGGCCAAGCGGAACCCGCGCGCCGCGCCGCGCCGGGCGCGGAAGAACGCGATCAGGACCCCCAGTTCGGTTTCCGAGCGAATGCCGGGGCCTACATCGAAATGCAGCCGTGCATCGGTCCACAACGAATTGCGCCGCTCGTGGCCCGAAGCGGTGACCGCAACCGAAGTAGAGAATTCGGGACTGACCCCGGCATCACGGCCCAGCGCGAGCGGGTAGAGCACGTCATCGAATGCTTGCACCTGTTCCTCCTGCGAAGGCGCGAGGCGGGTGTAGCCGTCGCGCGAAACCTGCGGCAGAGCCCACACGAAGCGCCGCGGGACGCCGCGCGCAGATGCTTCGTCGAGTCCGGCGTCGATCAGCGGCCACAGTGCATCGGCATTCGCCGGATCGAGCACGAACCCTGCGAGATAGTCCTGGCTCGCGAGCGGGTAGCCGAGGCGTGCATCGACTTCGGAATATGCCTTTCGGCGCAGAGCTTCAGCACCGGAAGTCAGCCAGTCGTAGTCCTCGACCTGCAGCCGGTCGAAAGCGGGGCTGGCCCAATCGGTCGGCAAGTTGGCGCGCTTGAGTTCGGGCATGGCGGGATCGAGCACTGTCGGGGTAAACACCAGCAGCAGGATCTCGGCACCGGGGACTTGCGTGCGGACGGCTTGTGCGATTGCATCGGTTGCTGCTGAAAGCAGCGATCCGGCCTGGTCGAGCAGGTCGAGCTCGTCGGGTGCCAATGTCTCGCGCAAATCGGCAATCACCGGCGGAGTACCTCCGAACGCGTAGCTGGCGGCATCGTCATAAAGGCACGGCCTTCCGTCGGACATCACCCACCACCACGGCTCGCCGATTTGGAAGCGCACCGGCAATCCGGCGGCCTCCGCAAGCGCTGCGAAAGTCGTTGCAACCGCTTGCAACCAGCCGACAGCGGCGGAATTGGCAGGCGAGAGCAGCGCGGAAGGCGGCACCCAACCTGTGCGGGCCGGTTCGCCGCCTGCAGCGCGTTGCTGCCACGCGTCAGGGCAATGATCGGCGAGCAATTCGAAGCTGAGCGAGACGATCGGCTCGAATCCCATTGCGGCGGCACTGGCAAAGAAGCTCTGGTGCCACTGTTCGGCCGGAGTGCAGAGCGTTCCGTCGGCCAAGGCAAGCCCGTCGGAGCCGAGCCGGAAGAAGTGGCTCATCCCGACATAGTGGACCAACTCGCCGCGATAGCCGAGCGCCCGCGCGGTTCGCAGCAGGCGGGCCGGGGTCTGGTTGAAGGCATCGTCGTATGCAGTGGCAATGCCTACTCCGTGAGGGGGCAGCAGGACGTCGCCGATTTCGGCCATCGCGCGTTCGCCGTCGCAGGCGATCTCGCTCAGTTCGACCCAGCCGTTCACCCGAACTGCCGGTGGAGGGCCGCTCCCAACGAAACTTCCCGGCGGCTCAAGCGAAATGAACATCCGGTCGATGTCGGCGGGATGGACCGGTTCGCCGGGAAGGGACCAGCCGCTCTCAAGCTGCGAGAACGGCAGCACGATCGTGGCATCCTCGTTGGTGCCGGTGGCATAGTTCCACAGGCGGACGTACCAGGTCCGGGCGGTACCCGCTGCATCGCGTCCTTCGACCGTGAGCGTCGGTCCGTTCACCTCGTCGAGCGGAATGACCCCGCTGCTCCGCCAACGAAAGCTCAGAGTCGTCCGCGAATAGTCGCGGTCGGTCGCATAGGCGGTCAACGGATGGTCGAGCGTATCCTCGCTCGCCCAGATCAATCCGGCAAGTTCGCCTTGGTATTGAAATTCGCAATCCACGCGCAGCGCATCGGCGGCGGTGGTGACGACCGAGGCCATCATCGGGCGCGGGAAGTTGACCGTCCAGAACCGCGGATCGAACCGCTGGATCCAGTCGGTCTGTTGCCCGTTGCGTTCGCGGGCGAGCCAGAACGCCATGGCTCAGGCCTCCCGCAAGGCGCGACCGACGGCGCTGGCTACCTGGCGGCTCGACCGCTGGAGCGCGACCGGCGCCGTGGTTCCCCGCGGGGCAGCCAGGTTGATCGATACCTTTACGTCGCGCGCAGCTCCGCTTGTGCCATTGGCGTTGATGTGCCCCGCGGTCGTGGGGACGAACAGCTCCGGACCGTTTTCACCCACGAGGTAGCCACGCCCGGGAGACACCGGCCCCCCGGTCGCCCGTCCCGGCAGGCCAAAGACCGCGCCGAGTGCTCCGCCGAGCAAACCGCCAATGTTGGCGTTGCCGCCCGTGGAAACGCTGCCGAACAGGTTGTCGAACCCGACCTTGAGCGCCCGGGCAGCGATCTGGTCGACCACCCGCAATGCGATCCGGCCCATATCCTCGAAACCCAGGCTGCCCTTGCGGATTGCGCCGAGCAGGCCGGTCTCGAGCACGTTGCCCGCCTTGGCAAACCCGTCGGTCAGCGTCGAATCGAAGGCGCCGCGCATCTGGGTGATGTCGCTGGCGAAGCCCTGCGTGCTGGCGCGGACTTCGACCAGCAACTGGTCGACTTCATCCATCGGGATTGTTCTCCATCAGGCGTTCGAGATCGGCCCTGCCCAGCGGGGCAGCGGAGCCATCGGGCGGGGCGAAACAGACACCCAGTTCGGCGGGCGTCGCGGCCCAGAATTCGTGCGGTCGCCAGCCGAGGGCGACGGTGGCGAAACGGCACAGCGTCATCGCTGCTGCGCCGAAGCGGTCGCTCACGGCTGCCCTTGCAGGATTGCCGCGAGCAATGCCCGCAGGGGCTTGGCACAGGCGGCGAGGCCGTGTCGGGATATGGCCTCGCCCACGTCCGCGCGGGCCAGGCCATCGCGATCCGCCAGGCAATGCCAGAACAGCGCTGCCATCTCGCCGAGCGCCAGCCGCCCGTCTCCTGCTCGCTCGACCAGTGCAAACAGCGGGCCGAGCTCTTCTTCTGCGCCGACCAGCGCCGCGAACGTCGGGCGCAGCAGGCGCAACGATCCGGCGATCTCGATCGAGGCTTCGCCGCGCAGCGGATTGGCGGGTGGTTCGGTGACGGCGATGTTGAATTGGCTCACGCGGGCAGCACCGCGCCCGAGCTTTCGAGCTGGAGCGTATACGTCCGCTCCCCATTGAAATCTCCGGCATAGTCCAGCCGCTGAACGAGAAACCGGCCCTGCAGTTTCGCGCCGTCTTCGAAGCTCAGTTGGTAGTCGGTGATGGTTCCCGCAAGCGCCTGGGCGCGGATGTCGCTCTCGGCCTGGCTGCCGAGGAAGATGCCGCTCGCAGAAACCGTCACGGAGCGGGTACCCGCGCCCGACAGCAACTCACGCCACCCTGCCGAGTCCTTGTGTGTGACGACCACAGTGTCGCCGTTGATCGACATCTGCGTGGTGCGCATCCCGGCGACGGTCGAATAGGTCGGCGGCTGGGCGCCGTCACCGATCTTGAGCAGGAAGGCTGCGCCGTTCTGGGCGGTCATGGGCGTGTACTCCGGTTAGGCTGCGAGGCAGCGGAAACGATATTCGATCAGGGTGGCGCGCGCATTGTTCGCGCGGCGCTGGGTGCGGGTACGCAGGAACAGGATGGTGGCGACTTCGAACGTGTTCTGCGCGCGCGGCAGGCTCTCGATACGTGCGCCGATTGCGCTGGCGAGCAACTCGCCGGAAGCGGGATCGTCGGTTCGCGTATGAAGCTCGAGCGCGATGCGGACCTCGCGTCCGGCCACGTCCTTGGTGCTCCAGTCGGTGCTGGCGCTGGTCGCGATGGCGAGCCACGGCGCGGTGGTGCGGGCAGGGGCTTCCTCCTCGACCGCGGTCAGCGTGTCGAGCGGCGCTGGACCGGAGCGGAGCCAGTCGAGCAGCGCGGCGCGCAAGGCATATTCCATCTATCGCTCCTTTCCGAACAACGGCCACAGCAAGCCGGCCTGTCGCCACGCACGCGGGTCGCGGCCACGCTCGCGCAGCGCCATTTCGGCACGTGCCTTGGCAATCCGGCCAGCCTGGGCCGCCAGCCGGGCCACAAAGGCGTTCGGGTTCGGGCTGGTTGCAGCGTCGATCAGGCCATTCGTCTTCATGCGAGGCGCATCCGGCGGAACGGGCGCCACAGTGCAGCGACCGAAGCGGGCGGCGCGCCCGAAGTGCCGTCTTCGCGCTCGCGCCAGTGGTGTGCTGCCAGGCGGATTACCCCCTGTCGGATAGGCTCCGGCATCACCGTCCAGTCGGGCGATACACCGGCGGAAAAGCTCACGAAGATGCGCGTGGCATCGCCGCCGTTCAGCACGCGCACGAGGCCCGTGCCGTCGGCATCTATATCGACCTCGTAGTCACTGGCGGCGAGCGCCTGGCTCGAACCGGTCACGGGTGCAGCAATGACCGAAGTGATCGACTGCACTGGGCGGGTCACCAGCGATTGCCATTCGCCGGAAAGCGGCAGTATTTCGGTGCATTGGGCGGTGATCGGCATCAGGCCGGTGAAAGCCTCGCAGGTATCGAGCGCGCTCCGCAGCAGCGATGTCAGTTGTCCGTCGTAGGCGGACGAGCCGATCGCCAGCCACGCCTTGAGGTCGTCGACGGCCGTGCCCGGGAGCGGCGCGGGTATGACGATTGTCCGCATGTCGGCGGTCTCCGGTCAGAGGATTGTCAAAGAAGCGGGGGCACCCGCGCCGGCCAGGGGAAGAGCCGACGCGGGTGCGGGCGATCAGGCCTCGATCTTGAGGAGTTTGATCGCCGCGCTGTCGAGCACCTGGCCGCCGACCCGCTTGGTGGCGTAGAAGTGCACGAACGGCTTGTTGGTGAACGGATCGCGCAGGATCTGCGTCGCGCTGCGTTCCGCGATCAGGTAGCCGGCGCGGAAATTGCCGAACGCGATCGGGAATGCGCCCCCGGCAATGTCGGGCATGTTCTCGGCCTCGACCACCGGGTAGCCGAGCAGGCGGTCGGGCTGGCTTTCGACGAGGCCCGGCTGCCACATGAACGCGCCGTCGGCGGTCTTGAGCTTGCGAACTTCGGCGAGCGTCGCCGAGTTCATTACCCAGCTCGCACCCTGGCGGTGCCCCGAACCCAGCGCATGGATCAGGTCGATCAGCCGGGTCTCGGGCTCGGTGCCGAGGGTCGCCGCGTCGCCCGAGCCGAGATATTGCACCGTACCGAACGGCCGCGCGCCGTCGCCGATCAGCGAGGTCGGGGCGGACAGGAAGCCCATCGGCTGGTCCGTGCCGTTGCCGCCGACGAACGCGGCGCCTTCGGCCCGCGCGAATTCCATCGCGATCTCGCTCGCGAGCCAAGATTCGAGGTCGAACGCGGCATCGTCAAGCATCGCCTGGCTCGCCGCCGGATTGGCGTAGAGTTCGCCGCTCGGCGGAGCGATCTCGGCAAATGTCGGCGTGTCGGTCTCGGGGCGACCGGCGGTTTCGCTGACCCAGCCCGATGCGGTGCCGCCGGTGGAGACGAGCTTGCGGTAGCCCGCCGAGCCGGTTTGCACGACTTGGGCGATTGCCCGGATCGGGCTGATCGCGGTCAGCTCGCGGGCGATCGCTGCATCGATTTCCTGCGGGACGGCATAGCCGCCGTCACCTGGCGCTGCGCCGGATAGCGACTTGACCTCGGCGGTCGAGCCGCGGCGCAGGTAGCCATCGACGAAGCCCTTGACCTCGGGGGTGGCGGGCGCGCCGGCAATCGCCGGGCGGATCGCTGCGCGGCCGACCTTGTCGAGCCGGGCCTTTACTTCATCGACGTCGGAACGAAGCACTTTCACGTCGGCTTCGGTCTTGTCCTGGCGAGCGACGATATCGAAGCTGTCAGCCGCCTGGGTATCGGCAGTCGCCGCGTCGGCGGCAGGGGGAATCGCATTGTCCATGGGGCAGTTCACCTTTCTTCGGGGGGAGTTTGGGGGCGTCAGGGAGTGACGAAGTGGACCCGCGCGCCATGCTGGAGCGGGTGGGTGACGAGGCTGACTTCTAAGATCTCGATATCCTCGAGCACGCGGCCACCGGGCGAATGGCGAAAGCCGCGCGCTCGGTAGCCGAAGCTTAGGCCGTTGACCGCATGGCGGGCGAGCATCGTGCCCGCGCGTCCATCGGGGTTGTCGATCGCGGCGATCACCCGCAGCCCGCGCGCATCTTCGCTGGCTTGCTCGACCCAGCCGATCCGTTGGTCGGGCCGATGTTGCCAGTAGAGCGGCAGCGGCGTTTGCCGCTCGGCCAACGAGCGGGCGAAGGCTCCCGGCACGATTGTGTCGCGTGCCGCGTCCGCCCGATTGAACAGCGCGGCGTATCCGGCGAAGCGGAGCGGCTCACTGCCCCGGGCTGGACCCGGGGTCACTTGAGCAGGTCCGCTACGCCGAGCCGCATCGCGATCGCCACGAGCAGCCCCGCCAGCACCCCGCGCACGATCCATTCGATCGCCGCCTTCCACGCGCTCGCCTTGGCATCGCGCCACGCGCCGAGCAGTTCCCGCAATTCGTCGATGTCGTCCTGCGCGCCTTCGTCGGCGAGGCCGAGCCGGTCGAGCACACGGCCCGCGCCGATCTCGCTGGCTTCCTCGATAATCGCCCGCAAGGTCACCAGATCGCCGCCCTGCGTATTGGCCTGTGCGATCAGGCGGGCGAGCATTTCCTCGCGGGTCATGGCTTCACTCCGATGTTGAGCATTGCGCGCTTCTCGGCGTCGCTGAGGAAGCTCGCGGCGCTCACTTGCGCCCACAGCTTCTCGCGGTCCTCTGCGAGAGCAGGAACCTTGTCCAGGTCGACCGCCAGCGGCGCATCGGGGAACCAGACGTTGAGCCCTTCCTGCAGCCCGCCGAGGATCTTGCCCGCCAGCGGCAGCAGCGTGAGTCGCCACAGCGCGCGGTTGGCCTCGCGGTAGTTGGCGTAAGTGTTGTCGCCCGGCAGACCGAGCAGCATCGGCGGCACCCCGAAAGCGAGCGCGATGTCGCGGGCGGCGGCGGCCTTGAGCGTCGCGAAGTCCATGTCGGCCGGCGAAAGCGCCATGCTCTGCCACTTGAGCCCGCCTTCGAGCAGCATCGGCCGGCCCGCGTTGCCCGCGCCGGCAAAGGCCTGCGTCAGTTCTGCCTTCAGCCGCTCGAACTGGTCGGGGCTCAAAGGGGAGCCGTCGCCTGCGTCGAAGGTCAGCGCGCCGGAAGGTCGCGCAGCGTTTTCGAGCAGCGCGCGGTTCCACAGCGAAGCCGCGTTGTGAATCGCCACCGCCTGCTCGGCGGCGGAAAGGCAGCCCGCGCCGTAGTGGTCGTCCGCCGGGTGATAGCCCTTGAGGTGGATCAGGTTGGGCCAGCCCGCCTCGTCTTCCAGCGTAATGTCGATCGTGCGCTCGCCAAGCTTGTAGCGATAGGCAGCGGGCCAGCCGTCCGTCCCCGGCATCACGCTCACCCGCTCGGGCCGCAGCGCGAACAGTTCGACCGGGCGGCCGCTCGCATCCTTCATCACCTGGACATAGCCGTTGCCGTGGAGCAGCAGCTGCGCGGCGAGCGTTTCGACCAGCGACTGCCCGGCGGACGTCGCCCCGACCAGTGCCGCCAGCGCGGGGTCGGTCGCGGCCAGCGGCGCGCGGCCCACGCCTTCGGCGACCAGCCGCACGCTGCGCTGCGCCACCGGGTTTTCGATATAGGCCCGGCGAACGCTGCGGGTGTATTCGTAAGGCGGCGGTGCGCCGTCGCCCACGGCCAGCGCCCACGGAGAGATAAACCCGCGCGCTATAGGCACACGGGCGTCGCCCCCGCCCTTGAAGGCGGAAGCGAGGTTTTCGAAGAAGGACATGGAGTTCCTTTCGGTTGCGAATTCAGCAGGATGCCGCCATCAAGCGGTCATGCGCATCGGCGAGTACCTGGTTGGCCGGAAACTGGAGCTTCGCTCCCCGCTCTCGCCGGATGAAGTCAGCAAGCGCATCAATGCGGCGGCCAGCTTAATCTATCGACCGTTCGGTCTCTGCGAGGTGATTGGCGGATCATATTTCGGATTTGTCAGGTTGGGCTTTTTCACTTCGGATCTTCAGTACAACGCCAGCCCCGTCTTGTTCGGCAGACTTCAAGAGAGGCTTGGCAGCACCGAAATCCGGGCGCGCTTTGGTGCGCCGATCTGGGTCAAGGTCATTTTCGGTATTTGGTCCTTCGTGTTCTTTTTGGCCCTCTGGGTACTACTTTTCAGTCCAGCTGGCTTAGCGCCAGGTGCCGACTGGAGAGCTCTTTCAATTATTGTCCCGCTGCTTATAATCTTGCCGGTCGCGATGCACTTGATCGGGACGCGAAATTCCGAGTCCGAACTGGAGCGGATCCTCGAGTTCCTCTCTGATTACGCCGAGGCTCGACCCGTCTGATGAAACTAAGATTGCCTCAATCAAGCAGTCGCCCCGGAATTTTAGGTTTCGGCCTCGTCGGAACGATCGGGTTCGGATTGCTGGGCTTACTGATGCTCTCCCGGCGCAGCTGGTGCGAGCCGATCTTGCGGTTGGTGCTCCAATTCATCGCCGACCAGTTCGGCTCCCGAACGGGTTACCAGCCGAGCGTCTATATCTACTATGCGTGGATGCCGGTATTTTGGGCGATCGCATGGTTCGTTCTGTTCCTTCGTGCATGGCTGAGAGAGCCGGCGTTGAATCGACGAATCGACGCCAGGTTGCGATCTGAGTTGGAGCAATCCGCCCGTGGTGCTCCGATTGAACCCGACTGATGTGTGTTTATCCCAGAGTGCGCACCCGCGGCCCTACCTTCTTCCCCAACATCAGTTCGCTTAGTGCCCACACCAGCGCGTCGGCGCGGTCGGGGGAGCGGCCCGGGCCCTCGTAGGTGCCGCCCGCCATCAGGCCGCACAGCTCGTCTTCCAGCTTCGCGAACAGCCCTGCGTGGCGCACACGGCCCGCTTCGTAGAGCGCCGCGACCGGTTCGGCGCGGGCGACCTTGCCGCGCGCAGCGTGGACCAGCTTGAGCGGCAGCGCGATATCGGCGGCGCGCAGCACGGCTGAAACCATTGCGCCGCCCTGGTTCGCTTCGGCGACCACCCGGTCGGCGGACCACGCGCGCGCCGCAGCGGCCACCGCGCGGGCCCAGCGTTCGGGCGTCGGGCGCTCAACCGAGCAATCGGCGAGCACCCTTGCAATCCCGTCCACGCCGAGCGCGCAGACCACGATCCCGCAGGCGTCGCCGTGCGCCGAAGCGGGCGGATCGACTCCGATCACGACCCGCTGCCACTCGGCGGCAGGGGCGGTTTCGCGGCAGCGTTCGAGCAGTGCCCGGCTCCACAGCGCACCTTCGACTTCGTCGAGCAGTTCGCCCTCGAGCTCCTGCCGCCCGATCGCGGTGCCTTCGTACTGGGCGCGTATTTCGCGCAGGAACCGCGCGGGCAGGTGTTCCTTGTTGTCTTTCGTCGTGCCGCGACTGACCGCGACCTTGCCGCTTTCCTCGCGCGCGACAAGCGCCTGCATCAGCGGCACCGCGCGCGGGGTGGTCGTGGCGCAGATGCGCGGGTGCTCGCCCAGCCGCATTCCCAGCACGAGGTTGTCCCACGCACGGCTCGCGCGCTCCGAAGCGGCATCCCACTTGGCAAGCTCGTCACACCAGGCGGCGTGATGCTGCGGGCCGCGCAGGCTCTCCGGCTCGGCAGCCGAATAGAGGAACGCCTGCGCGCCGTTGGGCCAGGTCAGCCGCCGGATTGACGGCTCGTAATGCGGCACCTTGTCGGGCGGGGCGATCGCAAGCAGCCCGCTCTCGCCTTCGACCATCACCCCGCGTGCTTCGGCGAGCGAAGCCCCGACCAGCGCGATCCGCGCTTCGGGGTTGTGCCGCGCATATTGCCGCACCCATTCGGCGCCCGCGCGCGTCTTGCCGAAGCCGCGCCCGGCGCAGATCAGCCACACGTCCCAGTCGCCGCGCGGCGGCAATTGGTTGCGGCGTGCCCACAGCTTCCAGAGATAGCGTATCGTCTCGCGTTCCGCCTTGCTCATCGCGCGGATTTCGGCTTCGCGTTCCTCCGGTTCGGCCTCGAGCAGCGCGCGCAGGTGCGCGCTATTCATCGCCTTCCTTCGCGGCAGCCCTGGCAGCGTATGCCGCGTCGTCGGCCGCGGCGGCGAGCTGGCGCTGGCGCATCAGCTCGAGCTTCCGGGTGATCGAGGCAATCACTGCTTCCTCGTCCTCGTCGGCGCGGATTGCGCGGTGCCGGGTGACCGCCTCGCGGTGCGCGATGAGCAGCCGGAACGCGATGGCGTTGTCGTACTTGCGGCGCGCTTGGGTCTTGCCGCCTTCGAGCTGGCCGATCCGCAACCGGTGGAGCAGGTCCATCTCGAGGTTGTCGTAGCCTTCGGCCAATGCACGTTGCCAGTCGCGGTTGAAATCGGTGTCGCTGCGGCGGGTCTTGTAGACTACGCTCTTGTCGATCCCGGCTTTCTTCGCGGCAGCGGTGACGTTGGAGCTTTCCGCCAGCGCATCGAGGAACTTGGCCTTCCAGCGCGCCGGGGCGCGTTTCTTGCGCGGCTTGGTCATGCAGTCGATCCCGTCCACTTCTCGCGCGGTCCAACGCAAAACGGGCGGCTTTCCCGCTGGGGAGCGCCGCCCGCTTCGAATCGGTCTGTTGCGATGTTCGACTTATGTGCCAGAACAGCGTGACGATGTCAACATAAAAAACCAAATAGGTTAGTTTTGCGTGTGGATTGTGCCACCGTGCCCGCTCGCCTACACGCGCCCGACGCATTTCCGAAGGGGGCGAGACGAGGCGGCCATGCTGCGCAAGCTTTACGACTGGACGATCGAGAAGGCGGGGCATCCACATGCCGAATGGTGGCTGGCGTTGTTCGCGTTCGTCGAAGCGAGCTTCTTCCCGGTCCCGCCGCACCCGTTGCTCGGCCTGATGTGCCTCGCAGAGCCGAAGAAGGCGATCCGCTTTGCGGTGATCGCCACGCTCGCATCGGTCACTGGCGGCCTGCTCGGATATGCGATCGGCTACGCCCTCTACGATACGGTGGGCCAGCAACTCATCTCCGCGCTGGGGATGACCGAAAGTTTCCCGGTCGCGGCCTGTTACCTGCGCGAATACGGGGCCGAGATCATCATGATCAAGGGTGCCACCCCGATCCCGTTCAAGCTGCTGACGATCACCGCCGGCTTCATCCACATGGCGCTGGTGCCGTTTATCCTCGCGAGCGTGGTCAGCCGCTCGATCAGTTTCATGATCGTGGGCGTGTTGTTCCGCCTGTTCGGTGCACCTATCAAGGCGTTCATCGACCGGTATCTCGGGCTAGTGACGATCGGCTTCGTGGTGGCGGTGGTCGGCGGGTTCGTGGCGATCACGTTCCTGTCGGACGGCGGATCGGCCAAGCAGGATGCTTGCACTTCGCCGCCCGCAATCGTCGCACCGGCGACCTGAGACAGATGACCGCGCACAAGCAAGGCGATCCAACGACGCTCAACCGGCTATATGGCCGCAGCCAGGGTAAGCCGCTGCGCGCAGGGCAACAGCACCTCGTCGATACGCTCCTGCCGCAGATCGCAGTGCCCGAGGAAGGACAGGTGACCGCCGAACGCCTGTTCGGCCACGACTGTCCGCTGCATTTCGAGATAGGCTTCGGCGGCGGCGAGCACTTGGCCTATCGCGCCGACCTGCTGCCCGACCACGGGTTCATCGGCGCTGAGCCGTTCCTCAACGGCGTTGCCCAGGCGCTTACCCACGTGCGCGACGGAGCGCTGCGCAATGTTCGCATCCAGCACGGTGATGCGTTGCAGGTGCTTGGCCGGATCCCTGACGGCGCGTTGACGATGGCCTACCTGCTCCATCCCGACCCGTGGCCCAAAGCGCGCCATGCCAAGCGGCGGATGATGAACGACGGACCGCTCGACATGATCGCGGCAAAGCTCAAGCCCGGCGGCGAATTCCGATTTGGCACCGATCACCCGGTCTACCTGCGTCACGCGCTGATGGTGATGCGGCGGCACACGCACCAGTTCGAATGGCTGTGCGAAGGCCCGAAAGACTTCCAGCAGAGGCCCGGCGGGTGGCCCGAAACGCGCTACGAAGCCAAGGCCCGCAGGCTCGGCCATGAGGTGTGGTATTTCCGTTATCGGCGGCGCTGATCAGGCGCGGCGGCGAAAGGCGAGGACAGAATGGGCTTCGCCTGAGGACCGACTTTCGCTTAGCGCGCGGGTCAACTCGTCAGCGGAAAGCTGGCGGGTAAAGACGAGCCCGGCCATCATGCTCTTGACCCACCGCAATTGCGCCTGAATCGCCCCGACAGGGCCGATGGCAAGCACCAGATCGTCATGCTTGCCGACACCCAGCGGCAACCCGCGAACCTTACAGCCATGCGCATCGAGATCGAGCACGGTCACCTCGACCGGGTCGCTCCCTGATACGCTGCATTCGCCGACGAGCGACACCGGCTGGCGATTGCCGGCGCGCGGCGTTTCGGACCTTACTCCGAGCATGGGGCGAGATTTGCGTGCCATAGGCAACGCTTTTGCCCGAACGATGTAAAGATATCCTTAGGGGCCTTCGCGGATGGCCCGTGCCTGCCTAGCCGACCACTCCGGCCGCGGCGAGCACCGCAAGTGTCAGGACATCGGGCGCGATTGCGGTCATCGGGGCGATCTGGACGGGCTTTTCCATACCCACCAGCATCGGCCCGATCGTGCTCGCGCCGGCCAGCTCGCGCAGCATCTTGGCCGACAAGTTCGCCGATTGCAGGCCGGGCATCACCAACACGTTGGCCGGAGCCGACAAGCGGGAGAACGGATAGAGTTCCATCACTTTGGGATTGAGTGCAGCATCGGGCGCCATTTCGCCTTCGTATTCGAAGTCGACCCCTTCGCTGTCGAGGATATGCACCGCATCGCGAATGTTCTCCAGCCAGCGACCCTCGGGATTGCCGAATGTCGAGTAGGACAGGAACGCAACGCGCGGTTCGTGGCCCAGGCGCCGCGCGACCGCTGCGGTTTCCCGGGCGATATGCGCCAACTGTTCGGCACTCGGCCGTTCATTGATCGTCGTGTCAGCGAGGAACACGGTGTAGTTCTTGCCGATCATCAGGTGGATGCCGAAAGCGATCGATTCCGGCTTGGGATCCAGCACGAGGCTCACTTCGCGCATCGTCTGCGCAAACGGGCGGGTGAGGCCCGAGATCATCGCATCGCCATGTCCCAGCGCGACCAGCAGCGCAGCGAAGATATTGCGTTCCTGGTTGACCATCCGCCGTACGTCGCGCTCGGTCCGGCCGCGCCGCTTGAGCCGCTCGTAGAGGTATTCGACCATCGCCGGCACATGCTTGCTGTCGGCCGAATTCTGGATTTCGAAACTGCCCGGGTCCGACACCCCGAGCATGTGCATCTTGTCGGCAATCGCCTTGGTCCGCCCGACCAGGATTGGCGTGCCATAGCCGAAATCGCGGAACTGGATCGCGGCGCGCAGCACCACCTCTTCCTCGGCTTCGGCAAACACCACGCGCTTTGGCGCGGCCTTGGCGTCTTCATAAACCCTGGTGAGGACCGAGGTAGTCGGGTTGAGCCGCGCCTTGAGCGACAGGCGGTAGGCGTCGAAATCCGCGATCGGGGCCTTAGCGACCCCCGAGTCCATTGCCGCTTTCGCGACCGCGCTGGAGACAACTTCCATCAACCGCGGATCGAACGGCGCGGGAATTATGTAGTCGGTGCCGAACTTGTGGTTGACGCCATAGGCGGCGGCGACTTCGTCGGGCACCCTTTCGCGTGCGAGGCTGGCAATCGCTTCGGCGGCGGCGACCTTCATTTCCTCGTTGATCGCGGTAGCCTGGACATCGAGCGCTCCGCGGAAGATGAACGGGAAGCCGAGCACGTTGTTGACCTGGTTGGGATAGTCGCTGCGCCCGGTGGCGATGATCGCATCGGGCCGCACAGCCTTGGCGTCTTCCGGCAGGATCTCCGGGTCCGGGTTGGCCATCGCGAAGATGATCGGCTGGTCCGCCATCTTGGCGACCCATTCGGGCTTAAGCGCCCCGGCAGCCGAGAGGCCGAGGAACACGTCGGCACCCACCAATGCTTCCTCGAGGCTACGCGCCTTGGTCTGGGTGGCGTGCGCGCTCTTCCACTGGTCGACGTTCTCGCGGCCCGGGTAGATCGGTCCCGAGCGGTCGCACACGATCACCTGGTCGCCCGGAACGCCGAGCGCCTTGATCAGCGCGGTGCAGGCCAGCGCCGAAGCACCCGCGCCGTTGACCACCATCTTCACGTCCTTGATGTCGCGACCGGTCAGGTGAAGTGCGTTGATGAGGCCGGCAGCGGCGATGATCGCGGTGCCGTGCTGGTCGTCGTGCATCACCGGGATGTTCATCCGCTCGCGCAGCGCCTGCTCAATCACGAAGCATTCCGGAGCGGCGATATCCTCGAGGTTGATGCCGCCGAAGCTCGGCTCCATCAACGCGACCGCCTCGACGAACTTGTCGGGGTCTTCGGTCGCCAGTTCGATATCGATCGAATCGACATCGGCGAAGCGCTTGAACAGCACGGCCTTGCCTTCCATCACCGGCTTCGAGGCGAGCGCACCGAGGTTCCCCATGCCGAGGATTGCGGTGCCGTTGGAAATCACCGCCACGAGGTTCGAGCGAGCGGTGTATTTCGCAGCGTTCGAAGGATCGTCTGCAATCGCCTGCACCGGCGCGGCAACGCCGGGCGAATAGGCGAGGCTGAGGTCGCGCTGGGTGGCCATCGGCTTGGACGCGATGATCTCGATCTTACCCGGGCGGATCGTCTCGTGGTAGAACAGCGCCTCGCGGGTGGTAAAGGCAGTGGGCTTGTCGTCGGCCAAAGCGGCACCTTTCGTGTGTGAATGCCCGCGTGCCCTAACGGAACTCTCGCGTCGGCAACAGGGGAAAGCGCCGATACCTCCCGTTCCGAATCATCGCTCCTCCCGCTAACCCCATCGCGATGGCGGCCAAAGTCACCCCGATGATGCAGCAGTACCTCGCGCTCAAGGCCGAGGCAGGCGATTGCTTGCTGTTCTACCGAATGGGCGATTTCTTCGAATTGTTCTTCGACGATGCCAAGGCGGCATCGCAGACGCTCGACATCGCATTGACCAGTCGGGGCGAGCACGGCGGCGAAGCGATCCCGATGTGCGGGGTGCCGGTCCATTCGGCCGAAGGATACCTCGCGCGGCTGATCAAGGCCGGGCACCGGGTCGCTATTGCCGAGCAGGTCGAAACGCCCGAGGAAGCCAAGGCCCGCGCCAAGCGCGAAGGCACGCCGGTGTCGAAAGCGCTGGTCGGGCGCGACATCGTGCGGTTCGTCACCGCAGGTACGCTGACCGAAGAGTCTTTGCTCGAGCCGCGCCGTGCGAACGTGCTTGCCGCGGTGTGCGAAGTGCGCGGGACCTGCGGCGTCGCCAGCGTAGATATATCGACCGGGCGGATGGAACTGGAGGATTGCGGACCCGCTGCACTTGGAGCCGTGCTTGCCCGGCTCGGCCCGAGCGAAGTCGTCGTGCCCGAGGATTGGGACGGCGCGCCCGATGGCGCAATCGCGCGCGGGCGACACCAGTTTGCGAGCGACGAAGGGGATGCAAGGCTGCGTGCCGTGCACGGCCTCGCTACACTCGATGGACTGGGCGATTTCAGCCGCGCGATGCTCGCGGCGGCAGGCGGTTTGATCGGCTATCTCGACCATGTCGGGCGCGGAACCCTGCCGCTGTTGCTGCCTCCGGTCGCGCGGGCGGGTGGAAGTACGCTGGCAATGGATGAAGCGACCCGCGCGAGCCTGGAGATCCTCCTGTCGCAGCAAGGCAGTCGCGCCGGGTCGCTGGTTGCTGCGATCGATCGCTGCTCGACCGGGGCCGGGGCGCGGCAACTGGCGGAAGACCTCGCTTCGCCACTGACCGATCGGGCGCGGATCGAAGCGCGACTGGCGCTGGTCGGCTGGCTGCACGGCGATCCGTTGCTCCGCAACGACCTGCGCACTGCGCTGCGCGGATTGCCCGATATCGGCCGCGCGCTTGGGCGGATCGTCGCCGGGCGCGGCAGCCCGCGCGATCTCGGGCAGGTGCGCGACGGGCTCGCCGAAGCACGGGCGATCCACGACTACCTCTTGTCCCAATCCGATCGCCCGGCGCTGCTCGATGAACTGCTGCCGCGTCTCGCCGGGCATGGCGCTTTGGTCGACCTGATGCAGCGCGCGCTGGTCGCCTCGCCGCCGACCGAACGGCACGGTGGAGGATATATCGCTGAGGGCTACGACGCCGCGCTCGACGAACTGCGCCAGGTTTCGGGCAATGCCCGCCGTGCGATCGCTGCACTCGAGGCGAAATACCGCGACGAAACCGGGATCGCGGCGCTCAAGATCAAGCACAACGGCGTGCTCGGCTACTTCATTGAAGTGCCTGCGAAGCATGGCGATGCGTTGATGGCGCCCGACAGCGGCTTCACCCATCGTCAGACGATGGCCGGCGCAGTGCGGTTCAATTCGCTCAGCCTCCACGAGGAAGCGAGCCGAATCGCAGAGGCCGGGGGCCATGCGCTCGCAGCCGAAGAAGCGCACTTCGCGCTGCTGGTGGAACGCGTCGATACCGAGCGCGAGGCGATCGCCGCGACCGCCGCTGCGCTTGCCCGGATCGATGTTGCGGCCAGCCATGCCGAACGCGCAGCGGAAGGTGACTGGGCGCGCCCGGAGATCGTGGCCGAGCCATTGCTGAGGATCGAGGCCGGACGGCATCCGGTGGTCGAGGCCGCACTGGCTGCCAATGGCGAGCGGTTCGTGGCCAACGACTGCGCGCTTTCGCCCGACGACCGGTTATGGCTGATCGGCGGCCCCAACATGGGCGGCAAGTCGACCTTCCTTCGGCAGAATGCGTTGATCGTGCTGCTCGCGCAGGCCGGCGGGTTCGTGCCCGCCACATCGGCGACGATCGGCGTTTGCGACCGGTTGTTCAGTCGGGTCGGCGCGAGCGACAACCTCGCGCGCGGGCGCTCGACGTTCATGGTCGAAATGGTCGAAACCGCCGCGATCCTCGCGCAGGCGAGCGAGCGCAGTTTCGTGATCCTCGACGAAGTCGGGCGCGGCACGTCGACTTACGACGGGTTGGCGCTGGCGTGGGCGGTGGTCGAGGCAGTCCACGAAACCAACCGTTGCCGCTGCCTGTTCGCGACCCACTACCACGAACTGGGGCGGCTGGCGGAGACTTGCGATGCGCTGAGCTTGCACCATGTCCGCGCACGCGAGTGGAAGGGGGAGCTGGTGCTGCTCCACGAACTGGCGGAAGGTGCGGCGGACCGCAGCTATGGTCTCGCCGTCGCGCGGCTGGCGGGAGTTCCCAAAGAGGTTGTTGCGCGGGCCAAATCGGTGCTCGACCGGCTCGAGAAGGGCCGCGCCGAGACCGGTGGACTGGCAGTTGGCCTCGGCGACCTGCCCTTGTTCGCGGCTGCGGCATCGGAGCCGGGTGAGCCCGACGATCCGCTGCGCGAGCGCCTCCAAGGCGTCGATGTCGACGCGCTTTCGCCGCGCGAAGCACTTGATCTGCTGTACGAATTGAAGCGCACGGCAGACGAAAGCGAACATTAACGCTTGGCGCCTATCCTGCGCTGATGCCCGAGCACAGTTTCATCAAGCGCTGGGGAGCGTTGTTCTTCGTCGTGATTCTCGCGGCGGGGGTCGTTGCGTTTATGGGCAGAGACGGCGTAGCCAGCGCTGTCACTGGGCAGAAGCCGTCTGACGCCAGTCAACCGGTGGACGGTCTGGCGGCCGGTCCGCGCGATGGTGCGAATGTCGATGCGAGCGCGCCGAGCGATGACAGCACTGTCGTCGAATGGTCTGACAACGACGACCTGATCGACGATACTGCCGGGATCGATCCGACGCCGCCCGATGCGATGACCGATGACGAAGGCACCGTCATCGAAGGACAGTCTCCGGTCGAGAATCCCGATGCAAGCGTTGCCCCGGCCCCTGATGGTGCTAACCTGCCGCCCAATGGCGGAAACCCCTGACACCTACGATCCGCACAGCAACAATTCGCTGGCGCAGGAACGCACCGATCTCGCCGAGGACCGCAACATCATGGCGGTCGAGCGGACCTTTGCCGGCTGGATTCGCACGTCGTTTGCCGCGATCGGCATCGGACTCGCCTTTCGCGCAGTATTCGGCGATCTAGAGCCGTGGTGGCTTCCCCGCGCGATTGCGACCGTGTTCATCGCTGCAGGGGCGGTGCTGGCGTACTTCGTCGAGCGGCGGACTTCCGCGACGCTCAAGCGCTTGCACCCGCATATGCTCGATAGCGAATCGCCGATGCTGTTCCGGTTGCTCGCCTACGCAGTCATCTTCGGTTCGATCGTGTTGATCGTCGGGATGTGGGTCCTCAAGCCGGGGGCGATCGGCCTCAGCTAGCGTTCCGGTTCAGCGCGTCGGGACCGGAACTTCGCCAGAATAATCGTAGAAACCGCGCCCGGCCTTGCGCCCGACCCATCCGGCTTCGACATATTTTACCAGCAACGGAGCGGGGCGATACTTGCTGTCGCCGGTCGTCTCGTAAAGCACCCGGATGATTTCGAGACAGGTGTCGAGCCCGACGAAATCGGCCAGCTCGAGCGGGCCCATCGGGTGGTTGAGGCCGATCCGGCAACCCTTGTCGATATCCTCGATACTGGCGGTGCCTTGCCCGAGCACGAACACCGCTTCGTTGAGCATCGGCACGAGAATACGGTTGACCACGAAGCCCGGTTCATCCTGCACTTCGACCACTTCCTTGCCGAGGTTCCTGGCAAGCTCGCGGGTGCGGGCGACGGTGTCGGGTGCGGTGGCGAGGCCCGGGATGACTTCGATCAGGCCCATCACGGGTACCGGATTGAAGAAGTGCAGTCCGATGAACCGCGCCGGATCGGGCGTCCAGTTGGCCATCCGGGTGATCGGGATCGAGCTGGTGTTGCTCGCCATGATCGCGTCAGATGCCAGGAACTTGCCGGCGGCTTCGAAGATGCCGCGCTTGATATCGGCGCGTTCGGTCGCCGCTTCGATGATGAACGCCGCATCGGCCATCGGTGCGAGGTCTGCCAGCGGATCGATCCGCGAGAGTGCGGCTTCGGCATCGGCGGCTTCGAGCTTGCCGCGCCCGACCAGCTTGGCGAGCGCCTTGTCGATGCCCGCCTTGCCCTTTTCGGCAGCGGCGAGATCGATATCGGACAGCAGCACCTTCATCCCGTGCTGCGCGACCACTTGCGCGATGCCCGAACCCATCTGACCCGCTCCGATGACGCCGATCGTGATCATGTCCGCACTTCCCTTCGCACTTGCAGCAAAGCGCGCGGGTTAGCGGGCGCGGCGCGGCTTGGCTAGCGGTTTGCGCCGGGAACCCATTTTACGTCCGCGCGCCCGTCGTCATTGAGCAGGCGGGCGAGCTGGAAGAGGTAGTCCGACAGGCGGTTGATATAGGCCAGCGCCGCCGGGTTGACCGGCTCGCTGGCTGCCAGCACCACCATCGTGCGTTCCGCGCGGCGGACGATTGCGCGCGCCAGGTGGACCTTCGCCGATGCTTCGCTTCCGCCTGGCAGGACGAAGCTGGTCAGCGGTTCGAGCCGTTCGGTGGCAGCGTCGATCTGCGCTTCGAGCCAGTCGGTCTGCGCCGCGACCATCCGCAAGGCCATGTCGGACGGTGCAAAGTCGTCACCCGGCGTCGCAAGGTCCGCGCCGAGGTCGAACAGGTCGTTCTGGACATGCGCGACCGCTGCGGCGTGGTGGCTCTGCGCCAGTTCCGCAGCGACCAGCCCGAGCGCGCTGTTCGCTTCGTCGACCGTCCCGATCGCTTCCATCCGGGCGGACGATTTGGCGGTTCGCGAACCATCGACGAGGCCGGTGGTGCCATCGTCACCGGTGCGGGTGTAGATCTTGTTGAGCTTGACCATCGGGCGCTGTGCGCGCCGGTCAGCCGCGCGACATTCCCAGCATGATGATGATCACCAGGATCGCCAGCGCCTGGTACTTCACGCGGTTGAACATCATCTTGTTCTGCAGCAGCTGCATCTCGGTCGCACCGGTGCCATCGCCGCCGCGGTCGATATCTTCGCGCGTGCTCCTGAGGAACGCGATGATCCCGCGCACAAGCGAAATGACGACGAGCGCCATGAGGACGACGAGGACGATGGTGAGGAAGACGTTCATGGAGCTTATGTAGGCGCTAGCCGAGCGAAATTCCAGCGGGGAAGCGGTTCGATCGCAGCGCATCGGCCAGCGCCCGCCCGTCATCCCCCGCGTGCCGGCGATCGGCCAGCGAAGGCGATCCGCGCCGCTTGGCGAGCTTCTGTCCGCTATCGTCCAGCAGCAACGCGTGGTGGTGCCAGCGCGGAACGGGAAGGCCGAGCAGCGCCTGGAGCAGCCGGTGGACGTGGGTCGCGGCGAATAGATCCTTCCCGCGGGTCACCAACGTCACCCCGTCGGCAGCATCGTCGAGCGTGGCGGCGAGGTGGTAGCTCGCCGGGGCATCTTTGCGCACCAGCACCACATCGCCGAGCAGTTCGGGCCGGGCGTGCTGAGGTCCGGCGACCTCGTCGATCCATTCGAGCGGTCCGGTTTGCGCGATCGCCTTGCTGACGTCGAGCCGCCATGCCGCGCCTTCGGGATCGACCGGCCGCCCGCGGCAGGTGCCGGGATAGAGCGGGCCTTCGGGGCCGTGTTCGGTGGCGGCGGCGGCAATCTCGGCGCGGGTGCACTGGCACGGATAGAGCAGTCCCGTTGCCTTGAGCCGTTCGGCAGCAGCGGCGTAGGTCGCCAGCCGGGTCGATTGCGCGGGAACATCGGTCCATTCGAGACCCAGCCATGCGAGGTCTGCGGCAAACTCCTCCGCCAGCTCGGGGCGCGAGCGTGCGCCGTCGATATCTTCGAGCCGGACCAGGAACCGTCCATCGCGTTCGGCCGCAAGGTCGTGCGCGACGATCGCCGAATAGGCATGGCCCAGGTGCAGCGATCCGTTCGGGCTGGGGGCGAAGCGGGTGGTTTCCATCCTCGTCAGCCTAGCCACACCGCTCTTCGGCGCAAATGGAGAAAGACGCAGCCCTTGCTGTGGATTGTGCGATTGTAACAGTCTTGACGCGTGAATCGGCAAATGCTCCCTTCGGATCAATCAGGGAGGGCACGCAAGAGTGTTCAAAGCCGAACTGATCGAAAAGGCCGCGCGCTTTCGCAGCGCCGACGAGGATCCGACGCGCAACTTGCGCTCGTGCCCCGCGCTGGTGCTCAACGCGGACTACACTCCGCTGTCGTACTATCCGCTCAGCCTGTGGCCGTGGCAGACCGCGATCAAGGCGGTATTCCTCGAACGGGTGGACATCGTCGAGTGCTACGACCGCGAGGTCCATTCGCCTTCGCTCGACATGAAGATCCCGAGCGTGATCGCGCTGCGGCAATACGTGAAGCCGAGCGAGTTTCCCGCCTTCACCCGGTTCAACCTGTTCCTGCGCGACCGCTTCGCCTGCCAGTATTGCGGCAGCGAGAAGGACCTGACCTTCGACCACGTCCTGCCCCGCCGGATGGGCGGCAAGACGACGTGGGAGAACATCGCCACCGCCTGCGCGCCGTGCAACCTCAAGAAAGGCGGGCGCACCCCGCAACAGGCGCACATGCACCTGCAGGTTCGCCCGATCCGCCCGACCAGCTGGCAGCTCCACCAGCACGGCAAGGCCTTCCCGCCCGGCTACCTTCACGAAACCTGGCGCGACTGGCTCTACTGGGACATCGAACTGGAGGCCTGATCGGGTCCCCGCAAGGGCAACGGTTCGTCGCACGCCAGCCACGGCTGGAACGCATGGAACACAGTCCTGAAACAAGAAAACCGCCTTGGCGTGGGTGCTCTGGAGAGCGGATCTTCCGGTCGGGATGCAAGCGACGGCCATGCACGCGGCATGGCGATCCGACGGCATGTAGGACAGCGTTATCGGGAAACGGCTACATTCGTGACGTCAGGCTGAAAGCCGTCCTTCCGCTAACGACCCGATAGCGGAAGTTAGCCGGGGCAAGCCATCCATGATAGGAACCCTCGTTGGATGAGGGGATTTGCTGATGGCAGGACTGGAGAAACGTTTCTCGGGCAATGTGCCGGAGAACTATGATCGAGGCTTGGGCCCTTTCATCTTCGACTTTTACGCACTTCAAATGGCAAAGCGCAGCGCAAGACTGAACCCGGGGACAGTTCTTGAAACTGCTGCCGGAACAGGGATCGTTACCAGTTGCCTTCGCGATAAACTCGCGCCCGGCATCCCGATTACCGTAACCGACTTGAATCAGCCTATGCTCGACTACGCTGCCAAAAAGCTGGAGGGCGCTGGCGCACTCGAATTTGTGGCTGCTGACGCTTGCGATCTACCCTTCGAAGATAGCCAGTTCGATGCAGTGGTCTGCCAGTTCGGCATCATGTTTTATCCCGATCGACAGGCGAGCTACGAAGAGGTGCTCAGAGTCCTGAACCCAGGTGGAAAATATCTCTTCAGCGTCTGGAACAGTTGGTCAGAGAACCCCTTTGCAGAAATTGCTTACGAAGTCGGCGCTGAGTTTGTACCTCACAACCCTCCTTCGTTCTACAAGGTCCCTTTTAGTTACAACGACGTAGATACCATAAGGGAAGCGCTCGACCTTGCGGGGTTTGGAAACTCCGAGGTCGAAATCCAGCACCACACTCAGACCCTGAGCGATCCGGGGTTGTTTGCGAGGGGACTTGTCTACGGCAACCCGCTCCACAACGAATTGCTCGAGCGCGAAATCGATCCCGAGGCAGTATGCGGACGAATGGAAAACGTCTTGAATGAGCGACTGGGTGCATCAATGCCGCTCAGCGCGATCTTTGTCACAGCGACCAAAAACTAAGAAACGCACGCAGCGGCAGTTACGCAGTGCAGTTTAGGTGCAAGAAGCGGCCTTGAACCCGATGGGGACCTAGTTGACTGGAAGCACGAGGTGCGAAAGCGGACCGACTGGTAACGACCCGGTTGCGGACATCGGGAATAGGCAGCAAGCGTCGAACTCGGATTGCTGCTATAGGCGCGCAGGGGACATAATCGCGATGACCAGCATCTCGGAATCCGGACAAGAGCCGATCCGTCGGCCTTCCGGTAAAACACCTGTGTCGCAACTCGTCGATCGCTGGATCTGGGTCTTCATGGCGTCGCTGATACTCGCGACAGTGCTGTCGGGCTTCGTGCCGGATTCGATCAGGCTCGTCCGCGCGGTGGAAACCGGTGCGAGGCCCCCGCTCCCGATCGTGCTTCATGTTCATGCCGCGTTGATGGGCGCATGGATCGTGCTGCTGCTCGCGCAAACGATCCTTATGGCGACCGGCAAACCGCGTTGGCACATGCAGCTTGGCGTTATCGCAGTAGTTCTCGCTCCTGCGATCGTAGTGACGGGAATCGTGCTCGTTCCCACGATGTATTCCGAACATCTGGCGCAGGCACTGGCAGCGCATCCGCACTTGCCGCCTGGCGTTATACTGCCCGAGACAATTTTCGATGACAGGGCGACCCTTTACCTGATCAGGCCGGGTATCCTCTTCCCGATCCTGATCGGGCTTGGGTTGCACTATCGATCGAAGGATCCCGCGTTCCACAAGCGCATGATGATCCTTGCAACAACGGTCCTGCTGACAGCGGCGACTGTGCGAATCGGTTGGCTGCCCTCGACCCTGCCCGACGACCCGTTGACGGTCGACCTGTATCCCATCCTTATCGTGACGCCGATGTTTGTCTGGGACATGGTCCGCCTGCGCCGGATCCACCGGGCCTATGTCATCTGGCTGGGACTGATGGCGATCTCGATCGTGATCATCCGGATGTTGTGGAATTCAAGCTGGTGGTTCGCGACGGTGCCGAAGTTGATGGGCGTGGCATAGATCGACGGTTGCAGGTTTTCACTGCTTGCATTGCGTGGTCAGTCCGCCATCCTCCCCGGTCCTGCCGCTTGCCTCGATTAATCCCGCTCCATCCGATCCTCGGTAGTCTGCGAGTGGCGGCGGATTACTTGCCAGCTGTCGCCTTTCTTCACCCATGTATCGGTGAGGAAGAAACTGTCGTCGCGGATCAGTTTTCCTTCGTCCGCCACCTGCCAGCTGCCTTCGACGGTGGCAACCGCGGTGTCTCCCGCCACGGCAACGTCGAGCACTTTCGCCGAGAAGGCCTGGATGTCCCACTTGCGAGTGTTCATCATCCAGTATTTGCGCGGGACGATGATCGGTCGGCCTTCAAAGATGGCGAGCATGAAATCGGGCGCGACGATCCGCTCGATGAAGTCGATGTCCTTGTTCACGAATGCGTCGGACCATTGCCCCTCGAGTGCAGTGATTTCAGCGACGACAGCCTGCGTTCGGTCGGTGGCTTGCGCGCTTGGGCCGGACGGTTCGGCCTGAGCTTGGCTCGCGCCCGGGATGGCCGCAAGCAAGAGCGCGCCGATCAGCGCGGTTGGAATTGGATGGTACATCGAGCCTCCCCTGCTGAATGCAAGGAGCAGACTGTCGCCTGGAGCGTCTTGTGTCCAGCCCCGGGGGGGGCTCGTTTGATTTCAGGATGTCAGCGCCACCTTGCGACGCGGGCTCAGCAATCCTGCGTCGGGAAACCCGTTTCGGCAGCGTCCTTGAACCCGCCCAGGTTGTACACACGCGCATAGCCGAGGTCCTTGAGCACCTTGCCCGACAGGCACGAGCGCCCGCCCGACGCACAATAGACGACGATCGGTCGATCGGTCCGGAATTCGGGATCGTGGTACGGGCTCGCACTGTCGGCCTTGAATTCCAGCATCCCGCGCGAGACGTTCAGGGCATCGGCGAGCTTGCCGGACGCCGCCAGTTCGGGTGCGTCGCGAACATCGACCAGCAATGCGTCCTCTTCGCTGACGAGGCGCTGCGCCTCATCGACGGAAATCTTCGGCACGCATTCGTTGGCTTCCGCGAGCATATCCTTCAGCGAACCGGGCATGGTCATTTGCTCCAACCGTGGCAGTGCATCGCATGTAAGCCGCGCTCCCATCCGCTTCAAGCGCCATGAGGCGTCCGTTTCAGCGGACAGTAGGAAGCAATCAGATCGCCGTCCGCACGCTCAGCAGTTCCGGGAAGAATGCCTGCTTGAGCACCCCCTCGAGATAGGGCGCGCCTTCGGTTCCGCCGGTGCCGCGCTTGAAGCCGATAATCCGCTCGACGGTCTTCAAGTGGCCGAAGCGCCAGCGCTGGAAATGGTATTCGAGGTCGACCAGTTTCTCGGCCAGCTCGTAGAGGTCCCAGTACTTGTTCGGGTGACGATAGATCTCCGCCCACGCGGCTTCGACGTCGCCCGATGGCTCCCACAGCGTGGTGTGATCGCGCACCAGCACCGCCTCGGGAATTGCGAACCCGCGCTTGGCGAGCAGGCGGACCGATTCCTCGTAAAGGCTCGGGCGTTCGAGTTCCTCACGCAATGCCTTTGCCACTTCGGGCGTCGCTTCGTGCAGCTTCACCATCTTCGCGTTGCGCCCGCCGAGCAGGAATTCCATCAGCCGGTACTGTGCCGACTGGAACCCGCTCGAATGCCCCAGGTGCGGGCGGACCTGCGAATAATCGTGCGGGGTCATCGTGCTCAGCACATCCCAGCTGTCGATCAGCTGCGATTGTGCGCGAGCGACCCGGGCAAGCATCTTGAACGCGGGGCGAAGGTCGTCGGCCACGATCAGGTCGCGCGCGGCGAACAGCTCGTGCAGGCACAGCTTGAGCCACAACTCGCTGGCCTGGTGGACGATGATGAACAGCATCTCGTCGTGCGCGCCCGACGCAGGGTGCTGGGCCGACAGGATGCGGTCGAGATCGAGGTACGAAGTGTAGGTAACGTCGCGGGCCATCGCCCGCCTCTAGGGCAAACCGGTCGCGGTTGAAACTACCCGCGGGCGGCTAGCCTTCGATCGTGCGCTGCGCCGGGTGATGCTTGTCGAGATGGCGCTTGACGATCTTCAGGTTGCGGGTGTTCGAGCGGAACAGGAAGTCCGCCGCATCGCCGACGACCGGGACCACGCCGATCGCGGTGTCGAACGCGACGTTGCCAGCCATGCGCCACAGCTTCCACTTGGGCAGTCCGAGGTTGCGCGCTTCCCACACGATCCACGCGCCCATCGCGGTAGTGATGAGATCGCCGATCACGGGGATCAATCCGACGATTGCGTCGAGCCCCACGCGCATTTTCGTGCCCGGTACCTCGAAGGCGTTTTCGAGCAACTGCTCCATCGCCTCCAGCCGCCGCCGGATCGAGGCCGGATCGTTGCCGATCGGCAGGTCGATCGGCATGCGCTGGACGCGGCTGGTCGAAGGGTTCGGTTCGATCATCGCCCCTATTTGGGGTCGATCGCCAGCGGGAACAAGGGATGGGTAGCCCAGCGGTTGGGTGCAAAGCCGGGCACATCGCCGCGCACCAGCGACCAGCGCACCGGCGCTCCGAGCGGGATGAAGCCCTCGTTGGCCATCAGGCGGGTTTCGGCTTCGAGCAGGTCGGTGCGGTGCTTTTCGGGATCGGCCTCGTTCACCGCTTCGCGCACCAGTGCGTCGGCTTCGGGGGAACACAGCAGTTTGCGCACGCCGCAGTTGAACTGGTCGAGGAACCAGCGCGGCCCGCCGAACCGCGCGAGCGCATCGACCATCGCGAGGTCGGCTTGCTTGCCGGGGGCGACGAGTTCCGCGGTGACGCCGATCGCCGCCCACGATTTAGCCAACTCATTGAACAATTTCTGCGATCCCGGGCCTTCCGGGAGCGAGATCCGCACATCGGCGGAATTGCCCGCCCGGGTCCACGCAGCGATGCGCTCGCGGGCAATATTCCGGCGTTGTTCAAGGCTGAGGTTGGGCCAGCGTTCGCTCGCCCCTGGGCCGAGCAACGAAACCGGGATGATCCGGGTGCTCGGCAGCCAGCCGGCGACGTTGAATGGCGAAAGCAGTCCCTGGCGGTCGATTGCCATCGCCAGTGCCTCGCGGCGGACGGGGTCGCCCAGCGGGCCGTCGTCGCGCAGGACGCGAAGCCCGAACAAGCCCATCGCGGCGTCGATCCGAACCGTGCCGCGCGACAATGGGCCGGTGTCGGCCAGTGGCAGGTCGGCCAGCCGTCCGTCGAACACGACATCGACATCGCCCGAATAGAATGCCTTCATCGCATCGCGTGCGGGCAGGGCGCGAATCTGCAGTTCGCGGACCGATTTTTCCCAGTTGTGCTGTGCAGGAAGCCCGCGCTTCTCGGGCGGCATGGGCTTGAGCACCACATCGCCGTCCGATTGGGCGGTCGAAACGGCCATCGGACCGGCTACCTGCCCGCGGTAGGTGATGCCCAGCTCGGGCTGGGTCAGCAACTGGAGGAAGTCGGGCACCGGGCTGGAAAGGTCGATCTCGATCACCCGCCCGGTCATCGTGCGGATATCGCTGATCGACGCCAGGTCGAGGCCGAGCGATGTCCCGCGTAGTTTCCGTAAAGTGAGTTTGAGGGAATCGCGCACCTGTTCGGCGGTGAGTGGCTTTCCGTCGGGCCAATCGGAATCGCGGACCCGGAAAATGTAGCTCAACCCGTCTTCGGTCACGATCCACCGCTCGGCAAGCGCAGGCACCACTTCGCCCTTTGCATCGAGCGCGACGAGCCCCGCGGTGGTCGCCGCGCGGACCTGCTGGCCGGGCGGAGAAAGGCGCAGGCCCTTCTCGACCAACTGCTTCGGGCTGCCGATGAAGGCAATCTGCACTTCGTTCGGGTTGCCCGACGATCCGCATCCGCTCAACAAGGCGGGAAGCGTGCAGGCGGCGAGTGTGAAGGCAACGCGGCGGCTCATGGATTGGGCACGCCTAGCACCTCGCAAGGCAGCCGTCAGCGGGGAAGATTCATGCGATCCCCGGAAGCCTGCGCGCGGCTCAGAGCTTGCGGAGCTTTTCGGCTTCTCCGAGCGGAGCGATCCCGGCAGGCCGGGTGTAACGCGGGCTCGCCATGTCGTTGGGGGTCGCGGCAACCGCTGTGCGGGGGGCCTTGGGGTCGATCTCCACGTTGAATGCGATGCCAAAGCGATTGCCCTGCACCCAGGCGACGTTGCCTTCGATCTCGCCGACGTTGCGCAGCGCGACGACCACGCGCGAACCGCGCGCGACCTTGAGGTCGCCTTCGCCCATCATGCCGCCGGCCGACAGGTTGCGGACCTTCACGCGTACCGGGTCGCCCTCGCCCTCGAGGCGAACCTCGGCGGTAAGAAGAAGGCTGTCCCGCCCAATGTTCCGGGTATCGACGCCTGCCATCCGGCTGACCATTCCCTTGTCCAAACGTGTGTCGGAGGCGGCCACTGCACGATCGCCGCCCGTAGTCCGGAACATAGTCCCGATCGCGCTAATGAAGGCTTAAGCCGGGTCGTTGCGAAAAGACTAACGCCGGGCGAACCCCGCCCGGTGAGGCCTAGTCGTCGCGCGAAACTTTTTCGCGACGTTCGTGCGCTTCCTGCGCTTCGACGGTCATTGTCGCGACCGGGCGGGCAACCAGCCGCTTGAGGCCGATCGGATCGCCGGTGACCTCGCAAAATCCGTATTCGCCAGCCTCTATCCGGCGCAATGCGGAATCGATCTTGGCGATCAGCTTGCGCTGGCGGTCGCGGGTGCGCAGTTCGATGCTCCAGTCGGTCTCGCTCGAGGCCCGGTCGTTGAGGTCGGGTTCGCGCAGCGGACCGTCCTGGAGAGACTGGAGGGTTGCGCTCGACGATGCGAGGATTGAGCGCTTCCATTCGAGCAGCAGCATCCGGAAATAATCCTGCTGCGACGGGGACATGTACTCCTCATCCTCGCTTGGAACATAGTCCGGGGCAAGGGCACGCTTCGCCCGTTCGAGAATATCGATATCGCTGGATGCCAAAGTGGCCATAACGGTCCTCTTAACCAGATCAACCAGCCGCTCCGGCGACCCCCTTACCAATCCACCTTCCCACAGGTTTCTGGCGCCGTTCTGCTCGCTTTGGCGCGCCTATAGTTGCCGCTTGGGATCGGCACAAGCGGCAATCCCGAAGTGTCCCGGATCGTCCACCGAAAATAGGGGCCTGTCCCGAAATTCGACGGCCTTGTTAACCATTTGTTGACCATAACAGGGTTGAACTCTGCCTGTCGGCGACACGGGATCGCCGCAACAGGGGGATCGATTGAAATGGAACTGCGCAAGATCGAAGGCGGCAGCGAACTGCCCAAGGATACCGCAGCCGCCGATTTGCTGGTGGCCCAATGTCTCGCCGCCGCCGCGCAAGGCGACAGGTCGGCCTATTTCGACCTCGGCGTCGCGTTCTCGACCGGTAGCCACGGGGTCGAGAGTGATCTCGTCGAAGCGCACAAGTGGTTCAACCTCGCCGCTGCCGGTGGCCATGAAGAAGCGTCCTGGTGCCGCGCGGACATTTCCGATGAGATGACCGCTCGCGAGATCGCCGAAGCCCAGCGCCGCGCGCGCGAATGGCTCCGCCAGGATGCCCGCCGCGCCGCCTGAACCGGCCTAACCCTTTCGAAAGGGCGAATGACCGCCCAGCCAGTCGCGATCGTGCGCCACGCCGGCCCGTTCGCGTTCGAGGAAATCGGCCACCGCTTCGCGAAAGCCGGGATCGTTGATCCAGTGCGCTGAGGTAGTCGCCACCGGTTCATAGCCGCGCGCCAGCTTGTGCTGGCCTTGCGCCCCGGCCTCGACCATCTCCAGGCCAAGCTCGATCGCCGCATCGATCGCCTGATAGTAACACAGCTCGAAATGGAGGAAGCGCCTGTCCTCGACGCACCCCCAGTACCGCCCGTAGAGGGCCTTCCCCCCGATAAAATTGAGTGCGCCTGCGATCGGCCTGCCGCCGTCGAAGGCCAACACCAGCAGCACCCGGTCGCCCAGCCGCGCGCCGATCAGCTCGAACGCTTCGCGGGTCAGGTAGGGGCGGCCCCACTTGCGCGCGCCGGTATCCTGGTAGAATTGCCAGAACGCGTCCCAATGCTCCTGCTTGATGTCGGCTCCGCGCAATTGCCGGATGTCGAGCCCTTCCTGCGCGCCCGCGCGCTCCTTGCGGATCGCCTTGCGTTTGCGGCTGGAAAGCGCGGCGAGGAAATCGTCGAACGTGGCGTATCCGCGATTTTCCCAGTGATACTGGATGTCGTTGCGGATCATCCATCCGGCCGCCTCGAACAGCGGCACCTGCTCGGGCTCGAGGAACGTTGCGTGGATCGACGACAGCCGGTTGGCTTCGGCGAACTTCTCCGCAAAGCCCAGCAGCGGCGCGGCAAGCTCGGTATTGTGCAGCAGAAGGCGCGGCCCGCTGGCCGGGGTAAACGGCACTGCGACCTGAAGCTTGGGGTAATATCGCCCGCCGGCCCGCTCGTAGGCATCGGCCCACGAATGGTCGAACACGTATTCGCCCTGGCTGTGACCCTTGAGGTAGGCGGGAAGCGCCGCGAGCAGCTCTCCGCTGCCTTCGATCACCAGTGGGGTAGGGTGCCAGCCGGTCCCTTCGCCGACGCTTCCCGAATCCTCCAGCGCGGTCAGGAATGCGTGGCTGACGAACGGGTTGCTGCCATCCGTAAGGCTGTCCCACTGCTGTGCGCTGAATTCCCCGACCGACCCGGCCATGCGTGCCTTAAGATCGCTGTCGCTCACGCCAGTCCTGCTCCCTCAGCGATCGACGCATCTGCGTAGCGGCGCGCGGTTTCGCGCGTATCCGGCGACTTGACCGTCCAGGTCAGGATCGGCAGGCCGCGTTCGCGCAGATCCGCGACCATCGGATTGGGCAGCGCTGCCACGTGGTAGGCAAGGAAGTCGGGCCGGGCGAGCCAGAGCGCCATGTGCCGCTCCCAGGGCTTCTGGGTATATCCGTACTTGTCCTCGCGCATGACCAGTCCGGCGACGGTTCCGGGCGAATGGCGGCGCAGCCATCGGGCGACCCGCGGATCGAAGCTCATCACCGCATGGTCGCCCTTGTAGCCGGTGAGGGCATCGCGGACCTCGCGGCAGGTCCGGATCACATCGTAGCCGCGCTTCGACTTGATCTCGATCAGCAGCGGGACCTGTCCCGCGACCAGTTCGAGCAGTTCAGCAAGTGTGGCGGGCCGTTCCTCGCTTCGCGTGTAATGTAGCCCCTGCAACTCTTCTTTGGTGAGGTCTCCCGTATCGCCGTCCGCTCCGGTCAGCCGGGATAGCTCCCAATCGTGGAACACCATCGGCCAGTCGTCGCGGCTGCGCTGGATATCGCATTCGATGCCCAACCCAGCGGCGATTGCGCCTCGTGCTGCGGCCAGCGAGTTTTCCGGGACGGTCTCGCCGTGCAATCCCCGGTGGGCATAAGTCCACTGCCGGAGCCAGCCGACCCGCGCGGGATCGGGCTGACGGACGATCAGCCGGTCAAGCGCCCGATACAGCGACAATCGCATCGACCTCGACCGCAGCCCCTAGCGGCAGCGCGGGCACGCCAACCGCCGCGCGCGCGTGCTTGCCGGCATCGCCGAACACTTCGGCCATCAGGTCGCTTGCACCGTTGGCGACTTTGGGCTGGTCGACGAAATCGGGGGTGGAATTGACGAATGCGCCGAGCTTGACCACCCGCTCGACCCGGTCGAGCGAGCCGAGCGCGGCCTTGAGCTGGGCGAGGATCATCAGTCCGCAGGCGCGCGCGGCCGTCATGCCCTGTTCGACCGTCACGCTTTCGCCCAGGCGACCCTTTGCGAGATCACCGTCGATGAAGGGCAACTGGCCCGAGACATGGGCCAATCCATTCGAAACGACCACCGCGACATAGGATGCCACCGGCGCGGCCGGTTTGGGCAGCGTGATCCCCAGTTCGGCTAGGCGGGCTTCGTGGCTCATGCATCTTCCTCCTGATCGTGATTGTGCAGCTGGTCGAGCAGCCACGGCAATGCCTCCGCCCAAGTGTCGATCCGGGCGTGGGCATGGCCCGCTTCGTGGGCGCAATTGATATGCGGCGCCAGCATCGGTTCGCCGCACAGGTGCAGGCGGCGCACGCCGGGGACGATTTCGGCGACCGATTGGTGGTGCTGTGCAAGGTCGTCGATAAATACGGCACGGCTGGGTGCATATTCGTCGACGATCGCTTTCAGCGCAGGCCCTTTCGGCCCCTGGTTGGTGAACACCCGCGCGTGCACACCATAGGCGGCGAGCTGTTCGGCGCGGCGTTGCTGGCGTTCGTCGTTGAGGTTGGTGAGGATCACGACATCGGCGCTTTCCGCCAGAGTGTTGATCCCGTTGATCGCGCCTTCGATCGGGTCCTGTCGGTGCATTTCGGTATCGAAAAACCCGCCGAGCAGCCGCCAGATATCGCGCTCGCCCACCGGCTCGCCGGTTTCCTGCCAGCGCATCGCGTTTGCGAAATTGTTCCCGACGAGGTTGAAGGTCACACCTTGCCCTTCCTCCAACCACGCCTTGAAATGGGCGATCATGTGCAGCAGCACTTCGTCGCAATCGGAGATAACCAACGGGCGGCTCATGCCGAAAGCTCCGCATTTGCCCTTACCAGCGCTTCAGGCGCGACGTTGAGTGCGTCGGCAGCGAGCAGCAGGTCCGGTTCGTGCGATTCGAGGAAACCGAGCACGGCGGACAGCGTCGCCTTGTCGGTCAGGTTGTCGCGCAGCGCTTCCGGCGTCAGCCCAGTCAGCGCCAGCAACCGTTCGGCGCGCTGGCTGTCGGATAGCACCCAGCCGAGCGCGGAAAGGGCCAGCGTGTCGGCATCGCCGGAATGGTGGTCGTGGGTAGGCGGGTGGCTAGTGATTGTGTCAGTCCTCGCTGGGCCATAAAGCGCTGGTCAAACGCTTAGGGAGCCATTCCAGTGGCAAAGAGAATCCTCGTTGTCGAGGACAACGACCTCAACCGGAAATTGTTCTGCGACGTGTTGCGCGCCAGCGGCTTCGAGGTCGAGCCGGTGGCCGACGGCGAACTGGTACTCAACTCCGCCCGTGCGTTCGACCCGGACCTGGTGATCATGGACATCCAGCTGCCGCACGTTTCGGGGCTCGACCTGATCGTGGCGATGGGCCGCGACGGGCAATTGAGCGACGTGCCGGTGCTGGCGGTGACCGCCTATGCGGGGAAAGGCGACGAGGAAAAGATTCGCGACGCAGGTGCGGCCAGCTACCTCGCCAAACCGGTCTCGATCGGGCCGTTCATGGCGGCTGTGCGCCAACTGGTCGGCTAGTGACCGATGCCGCTGCCGCTTGACAAGCGGCGCGATGGACCGCTTTGGCAAGCGCCACGCAATTGGCAGGCATTCCCTGCCCTGAAGAATATTGGAAAGGCCCACCGATGGATCGCGCCGAAGTCGATGCCCGCATCCGCACGCTGATCGAACCCTTCAACAAGAAGGGCGTGACGCTAGACGAGGACACTACCTTTGCCGGTGACCTCGAGTTCGACAGCCTCACGGTGATGGATTTCGTCGCTGCGATCGAGGACGAATTCGACATCATCATCTCGATGAACCAGCAGGCCGAAATCGAGACCTGGGGCCAACTGATCGACGCAGTAACAGAGATGCAGAACAAATGAGCGAAGCTGCCGAGACGCCGGACCTGTTCAGCAAGTTCGACCCGCTGATCAAGCAGCGTGCCGACCTGCTCGATGCCGGGCTGGAAGATCCCTTCAACCTGGTGATGGAGAAGGTGCTGTCGCCCACCCGCGCGATCTGCAACGGGCGCGACACGATCCTGCTCGGCACCTACAACTACATGGGCATGACCTTCGATCCCGACGTGATCGAAGCGGGCAAGAAGGCGCTCGAGGAATACGGCTCGGGGACCACCGGCAGCCGCGTGCTCAACGGCACTTACCAGGGGCACCGCGAGTGCGAGGACGCGCTCAAGGACTTCTACGGCATGGACCACGCGATGGTGTTTTCCACCGGGTACCAGGCCAACCTCGGGATCATTTCGACGATCGCGGGCAAGGGCGACTATGTCGTGCTCGATATCGATAGCCACGCTTCGATCTGGGACGGCTGCGCGATGGGCAATGCCGAAATCGTGCCGTTCAAGCACAATGATATCGAAGCGATGGACAAGCGGCTGGGCCGTATTCCCGAGGGCGCGGGCAAGCTGGTCGTGCTCGAAGGCGTCTATTCGATGCTCGGCGACATTGCTCCGCTCAAGGAGATGATCGCGGTCGCCAAGAAGCATGGCGCGATGGTGCTGGTCGACGAAGCGCACTCGATGGGCTTCATCGGCCCCAACGGTCGCGGTGTCGCCGAAGACCAGGGCTGTCTCGACGATGTCGATTTCGTGATCGGTACTTTCTCGAAGAGCGTCGGCACGGTCGGCGGGTTCTGCGTTTCGAACCACCCCAAGTTCGAGATCATGCGGCTGGTGTGCCGTCCCTACGTGTTTACCGCCTCGCTCCCGCCGAGCGTTGTGGCCACTGCCGCGACCAGCATCCGCAAGTTGATGAGCACCGGGCACAACAAGCGCGCGCATTTGTGGGAGAATTCCAAGCGGCTCCACAAGGGGCTGACCGATCTCGGGTTCGAGCTCGGCACGAAGGAACCTCAGAGTGCGATCGTGGCGGTGATCATGCCCGATCTCGAACGCGGCGCAGCGATGTGGGAGGCGCTGTTGCACGAAGGGCTCTACGTGAACCTGGCGCGTCCCCCGGCAACGCCTGCCAACATGACGTTGCTGCGCTGCTCGCTCTGCGCCGAGCATTCCGAAGAGGAAGTCGGGACGATCCTCGGTATGTTCGAGCGGGCAGGCAAAGCGGTCGGGATCGTCTGACCCCGACCGCTCAGGCTTTTGGTTGAAAAATGATCAGGCGGTCGCTTCAGCGGCTACCGGCTGCGGCGCGCCTTCGTCCATTTCCTTGTTCTCCGGGAACACCGGCCACAGCAGCTGCTGGCCCAGTGTTGCGGGGGCAAGGTTCTCAACCCCGTAACTTTCCGGATAGGTACGGGTGATCTTGGCGGTGCCGAACAGCACGTCCCAGAAGAACAGCAGGTTGCCGTAGTTGCCCTTGTAGTTGGTTGCCGGGTCGGACGCATGGCGACCGTGGTGGGCATGGTGCGTCGCCGGGGTCGAGATGGTCCGCTCGACCACCCACATCACGGGGCTCAACCATTTGATGCGATAGAGCGGCTTGTCCCACGCAACGTCGGAGTGCGCACCGATGATCACCAGCATCTTGAACACCAGGTATCCGGCATAGGCCCAGCCGAGCCCGAGGTAGATGAACAGGCCGCCGAACCACAGGCCGGGCATCATCGCGTAGTAGATGATGTTGTTCCGGTAAACGAGCCGCACCGACATGTAGCGCGCGTTGTGGTGCGCGCGGTGGAGGTTGTAGAGCCAGTGGAACGAATGGCTCGCGCGGTGCCACCAGTATTGCGTCATGTCGTCGCACACCAGGAACAGCGCGATCGCCGCGAACACGTTGATCCCGGCCAGTGCTCCCGCCCACTGCGGCGCGACCGCTCCGGCGATCGCGGCAACAGCCACGACGATTGCCGGCTGGGTAACCGCGAGCAGCATCGTCATGCTGATAATCTCGACGATCCCGTCGTCGCGGGTCTGCTCCTGCTTGCCGAACAGGTTGGAGCCGACGAGTTCGAGCAAGGCGAACCCGAGATAGATTGCGACAACGGCCAGGGTCGAATGGGGCATCTCTCTCTCCTTTTCTTGGGGCCCGAATACCGCTATCGGCACAAGAAGAATGTCAAATATCGAACATTCTTCTGACAAGGCTGCGCCGTCCCCGCCGCTGCGCTCGCTGCTGGCGGCGATGATGTTCGAAGCGCTGGCACCTGACATCCAGGTGCAACTGCGCGCGGGCAGCCCGTCGCAATTGTTTTCCGACGGGCAGTTGATCCACCAGCGCGGCACCGAATCGGAAGGGTTCTGCCTGATCGAGGAAGGCACCGTTTCGGTCGGCCAGTTCCTCCGGAGCGGGGAATTCCGGTCGGTCGCACTTCTCGGGCCGGGCGATTCCTACGGCGAGCTGGCGATCCTCGCCAACCGTCCGCGGATCGTCGATTCACTCGCGCGCGGCCCGGCACGGGTGCGCTTCATAGGCAGCGCCTTGTTCGAGCGGGTCTTGGCGGAAAACCCCTCGGCGATGCGCGCGCTGCTCGGCGGAATGGCGGCGCAACTGCAGGAAACGCTCGACCTGCTAGCGGGGATGCGCAGCGGCACGTCGTTTGCGCGCACGGCGGGATTGCTGGCGAACCTCGCCGGTGGCGGGTCCGAGCCGCGGACGGTCGGCGTGACCCAGCAGGAAATCGCCGATCTATTGGGGGTCACGCGGGCAACCGCCAACGCCGCGCTCAAGACGCTCGAAGCGCAGGGCCTGATCGCGCGCAGCTACGGTGTAATCGAAGTGTTCGAACCGGCTCGGCTAACGCTGCTGGCGATGACCTGAACGTCCGCAACCCAAAGTAAAACCGCCCGGAGCATCGCTGCACCGGGCGGTTCGCCCCCACTTCCGAAGACCTAGAGGAGAAGAGCGGGTTGTATTCGGGTGATCAGGCCGCTTCGGCCTCTTCCTGCGGATCGCGCAGCACGTAGCCGCGGCCCCACACGGTTTCGATGTAGTTGTCACCGCCGCATGCGTGGCTCAATTTCTTGCGCAGCTTGCAGATGAACACGTCGATGATCTTGAGTTCGGGTTCGTCCATCCCGCCATAAAGGTGGTTGAGGAACATTTCCTTGGTCAGCGTGGTGCCCTTGCGCAGCGAAAGCAGCTCGAGCATCGCGTATTCTTTGCCGGTCAGGTGGACCCGCGCGCCGTCGACTTCGACGGTCTTGGCATCTAGGTTCACCGCCAGCTTGCCGGTGCGGATGATCGACTGGCTGTGGCCCTTCGAACGGCGCACCACGGCGTGGATGCGGGCGACCAGCTCTTCGCGATGGAACGGCTTGGTCACGTAGTCGTCGGCGCCAAAGCCGAAGCTGCGGATCTTGCTGTCCATCTCGGAAATGCCCGAAAGGATCAGCACCGGCGTCTGCACCTTGGCGACGCGCAGCTTCTTGAGCACGTCGTACCCGTGCATGTCGGGCAGGTTCAGGTCGAGCAGGATGATGTCGTAATCATACAGCTTGCCCAGATCGAGGCCCTCTTCGCCCAGGTCGGTGCCATAGACGTTGAATCCCTCCGTCGTGAGCATGAGCTCGATCGCCTTCGCGGTGGTCGGCTCGTCCTCAATCAGCAATACGCGCATGGGTAGGTCCCCCCTGTGCCCCAGAACTCTTGCGGTAACCCCGTGTAAACAGGTGTTGCCTGCGATTAACCACAAAACATCTGAACGAGAAAGGTTAACAGCAGGTAAAGCGCCTTGCTGAAAATGTTATGAGTCTTTCGCGCAACACCGGCGCTCAGGGTGCGATGCCGATCGAGCGCAGCATTCCCAGCTGGTCGTAGTATGGTCGCTCGATCAGTATCCGGTCGCTGCCGGGCGCGAATTCGAAACTTGCCGCCATTCGTGCGCGTAATGTCTTGCCTGTCGGCTCGATCGTCCGATCGCCGAGCCGCACCGCCCCCAGGTGTGTGCCCGTCAGCCAGAATTCGACCAACACGGTGTTATCGGCGTGGGCGATTGCGATCACTTCGTTGGCCTGGTCGGGAAACACCGCGCGCGAACCCGCGAAATAGCCGCGCACGGCCTCTTCGCCGTCGAACACCTGACCGGTCGCCATTTCGTAGCGCGGGTGTCCGTCGAAGGTCGCGATCACCGCGTCCCAGTTGTGCACGCACTCGAGCGCCATGTGATCGCGCACCACCGCGATGCGGCGTTCAGCCAGGTCCCCAGCCATAATCGTTCTCCCGTTGGCCGCAGCCTAACTTCACCGACCCAACCCGGCCAGCTTCTTGGCGCGCCGTCGCTCGACACTGCTGCCGATGCCCATAGCCTCGCGATACTTCGCCACCGTGCGCCGTGCGAGGTCGAACCCGCGATCCTTGAGCAGGGTCACCAGCGTATCGTCGGACAGGATCTTCTTCGGGTCCTCGGCATCGATCAGTTCCCTGATCGCCGCCTTGACTGCTTCGGACGAAGCGCCCTCTCCATCCGCACTGCCGACCCCACTGGTGAAGAAGTACTTGAGCTCGAACGTCCCGCGCGGGCAAGCGAGGTACTTGTTGCTGGTCACCCGGCTAACGGTGCTTTCGTGCATCTCGATCGCATCGGCCACCGTACGCAGGGTCAGCGGACGCAAGTCGGACACCCCGTGGCGGAAAAATCCTTCCTGCTGCTTCACGATCTCGGCGGCGACCTTGAGGATCGTCCGGGCGCGCTGGTCGAGCGCCTTGATCAGCCAGTTGGCTTCGGCCAGTTGTTCGCTCAGCCACGCGCGCGACTGCTTGTCGGCACAGCCGCCGCGCAGCTCGAGATAGTATTGCCGGTTGACCACCGCGCGCGGCAGGGTTGCCTCGTTCAATCGGATATCCCAGCCATCGCCCTTCGCGGCAGGAGCGATCAACACATCGGGAGTGATCGCCGCTTCGCCCGCCTCGCCGAACGCGAGTCCGGGTTTGGGATCGTAGCCGCGCAGTTCGGTCAGCATGTCGGCGAAGTCTTCGTCATCGACATCGCACATCCGCTTGAGCCGGGCGATTTCCCCGCGCGCGAGCAGGTCGAGGTTGTCGATCAGCCGCGCCATGCACGGATCGTAGCGATCGGCTTCCTTCGCCTGCAGCGCGATACATTCGCCCAAGGTGCGTGCGCCGACCCCGGTCGGGTCGAGCGACTGGAGCACGGCCAGCGCCTCTTCAACTTCGGCCAGCGGGGCATCCAGCATCGCCACCATTTCCGCGAGCGGCGTCGCAAGGTAACCCGCCTCGTCGAGCTGGTCGACCAGCGCGCCGACGATTAGCGCCTGGCGCTGGTCCTGGGCTACTGCGCCAATCTGGCTGTGGAGATGTTCGGCAAGGCTTGGGCCCTCGCTCGCGCCGCGCTCGTCGATCCCCGGGCCTTCCTCGCCCAGACCGCCAAGCGAGATCGAGCTGCCCCACTCGCCGTCGCCGGTATCGCGATCGCGGTCGAGCGCGGCCGGGTCGATGTCGAGTGCCGCTTCGCCTTCCGACACCGTATCGGCACCAGGCTCGCGCGGCATTTCCTCCAGTGGTTCGATCGGGGCGTCATCGGCGCGGACCTCGCCCGCCTCGAGCAGCGGGTTTGCTTCGAGCGCCTCGCCGATGAAGGCTTCGAGTTCGAGGTTCGACAGCGCCAGCAGCTTGATCGCCTGCTGGAGCTGCGGCGTCATCACCAGCGATTGCGATTGCCTGAGGTCGAGCCGCGGGCCCAGCGCCATCGGTCAGTCTTTCGAGGGCGCGGTCGTCACAGCGTGAAACCTTCGCCGAGGTAGAGCCGTCGCACGTTTTCATCGGCGACGAGCGCTTCGGGCGAACCGGCGAACAGCACTTGCCCGCCGTATATAATGCACGCGCGATCGACGATATCGAGCGTCTCGCGCACGTTGTGATCGGTGATCAGCACGCCGATGCCGCGCTCCTTGAGATCCTTCACCAGGTCGCGAATGTCGCTGATCGAGAGCGGATCGATCCCCGCGAACGGTTCGTCGAGCAGCATGATCGAGGGCTTTGCAGCCAGCGCGCGGGCGATCTCGCACCGCCGCCGTTCGCCGCCCGACAGCGCCATTGCCGGCGTATCGCGCAAGCGCTGGAGGCCGAATTCGTCGAGTAGTCGGTCGAGTTCCCTGGCCCTCGTTTCGGCATCCGGCTCGACCAGTTCGAGCACGCATTCGATGTTCTGCTCCACGGTCATGCCGCGAAAGATGCTGGTTTCCTGCGGCAGGTAGCCGAGCCCGAGGATCGCGCGGCGATACATCGGCAGCTTGGTCACATCCTCGCCGTCCATCAGGATGCGGCCCGCATCGGGCCTTACCAGACCCATGATCGAATAGAAGCAGGTGGTCTTGCCCGCGCCGTTGGGGCCCAGCAGGCCAAGCACTTCGCCTTTGGCAACGTGCAGCGAAATGTCGGTCAGCACTGCGCGCTTGTCGTAGCTCTTGGCGATCGAAATCACTTCGAGCCCGCCCTGCGAAATTGGAGGTTCAGCCCCGGCGGGCATCGCGGTGTCGCTTTCCATCAGGTCCATCGTGACAGTCATGTAGCAGCGCGAAGCCGCCTGAAAAGACCGTTTTCGCCAGATTGGCAAGATTCGTGCATGGTATTCGACGAAGCGCCGTTTGCAACGGATGGTTAGCGCTCTTGCCGCGAGGCGCTCGATCTGGAATACTCTCCGGTGGAGAGAGACAGGGGAGAGTGCCGGGTATGCGTAAGGCAATCGATCGCGCCGCGCCGCAAGAGCATGAAGCACATCATGGAGCCGCGCTCGACTGGCGCAAGAGCATGAGCAACAACGTTGCCTACGCCTTGCTGGTTTACACCGGACTGCAGATTTTCGTGACGGTCCACGCATTGAAGAGCGGCTCTGCGTCGATGCTGCCTTATATCGCGCTGGTCGTGCTGGTTGCTGCAATCATTCCCGCTTGCCGCGCGTTCGAGGGCCGCTGGATGGAGATCTCCGACGCGGATGCCGCCGACCCGGCCTATAGTCCGGCGTTTCGCCGCGACCAGATGTTCCTGTGGGCGCTGGCGATCGGCCTGCCGTTCCTCCTTACGGGAATGTTCAAGGCGCTTTCCGCGCTCAACTGACGAGTTGCTTTCAAAACACCGGCTTGCCCGCCGCACGCACTCCGCCTAGCCGGGAGCGATGAATATCGCTCCACCTTCCACCAATTCCGCCCTCGACATTGCCGCAGCGCTCGTCGAGGCCGCGCATCGCCACGGCGCCGACCACGCGGACGCGTTGCACACCGTTTCGCGGTCGCAATCGATCTCGATGCGGCTCGGCAATCTCGAGGATGTCGATCGGTCCGAAAGCGCCGAGGCGGGACTCAGGGTGTTTGTCGGCCAGCGGACCGCGAGCGTATCGGGCAGCGACCTTTCGCCGGCAGCGATCGACGAGCTGGCCGAGAGGGCGGTCGCGATGGCCCGGATCGCACCCGAGGACAAATACGCCGGGCTGGCCCCGGCAGATCGCCTCCTGAAGGGTGAGGCTGCCGATTTCGAGCTTGTCGATCCATCGTCGATCTCTCCCAAGGAACTGCGCGAGATGGCCCTCGCTGCCGAAGATGCCGCGCGTGCGGTTGCGGGAGTGACCAATTCCGAAGGCGGGGGAGCGAGCGCAAGCGAAGCGCAAGTCACGCTGGCGACCAGTAACGGCTTTGCCGCCAGCTATCGCGGGACCAGCTTCGGAATTTCGGCGAGCGTGATTGCCGGGTCGGGTGAAGCGATGCAGCGCGATTACGCCTATCGCGCGATGCGCCACCGCGAAGACCTGCTTGCGCCGGAAGAGATCGGTCGGCTGGCGGGCGAGCGCGCGGTCGCGCGCCTCGATCCGGCGGCAATCGCCAGCGGACCCATGCCGGTGGTGTTCGCTCCGCGGGTCGGCGGTTCGCTCGTCGGCCACCTGGTGGGTGCGATGTCGGGTGCGGCAGTCGCGCGCCAGCACTCGTTCCTGATCGGGCACGAAAAGGAAATGCTGTTCCCGAGCGATATCCGCATCGTCGAGGATCCGCACAAGCTGCGCGGCCAACGCTCGCGGCCGTTCGACGGCGAAGGGGTGCCGACCGCGCGCAAGGCCTTGGTCGAAAACGGGCAGGTCACCGGCTGGCTGACCAACGTCGCATCGGCTGCGCAGCTCGGGCTCGACCTCACCGGCAACGCAACCCGCGGTATCGGTGGATCGCCCGGGGTCGGATCGAGCAATCTCGACCTGCTCGCGAGCGAGACCGATGTCGCCGACCTCATTTCCGACATTCGCGACGGGGTGCTGATCGATTACCTCATCGGCCAGGGAGTCAATCCGGTGACGGGCGATTACAGTCGCGGCGCGGCGGGCAGGCGGATAGTCAATGGCGAGATCACCGGGCCGATCGCCGGATTCACGATCGCCGGGAACCTGCTCGAGATGTTTTCCCGGATGCGCGTTGCGAACGACCTGGAGACCTGGCGCGCGATCAACGTGCCCACTATCCGGATCGATGGGATGACCGTGGCGGGAGGCTGAACGCTCAGGCCTTCGTCTGATAGCGTTCGATCGCTTCGCTCACGATCCGCCGCGCATCCGCTGCATCGCCCCAATTGCCGATGCGGACCCACTTCTCGGCTTCGAGATCCTTGTAGTGGGTGAAGAAGTGCTCGATCTGCTGGAAGATGATCGACGGCAGGTCCTTCGTTTCCGCAACGTCCGAATAATACGGGAAGGTTGTGTCGATCGGCACGCAGATCAGCTTTTCGTCGCCGCCGTGCTCGTCTTCGAGGTTGAGCACCCCGATCGGGCGGGCACGCACGACACAGCCCGGGATGAACGGGCTGCGCGCAATCACCAGCGCGTCGAGCGGGTCGCGGTCGGGCGAAAGCGTGTGCGGCACGAAGCCGTAGTTTGCCGGGTAGCGCATCGGGGTGTGAAGGATCCGGTCGACGAACAGCGCACCGCTATCCTTGTCGAACTCGTATTTGACCGGTTCGCCGCCGGTGGGGACCTCGATGATGACATTGAGGCTTTCGGGCGGATTATCGCCCACGGGAATCTTGTCGATCTGCATCTGCTTTCCACTCGGTGCCAGCCCGCTCCCAGCCATGCGCCTGGGATTCGAGGCAGCCTCTAATGCGGCCATTGCTGCACTGCAACAATGATTCGGAGGGATTGGACCGAAGATCCGGAGCTTCGGCCCAATCCTTGCCGGAGAGTGGTCAGTCGCGCGGGGCGAGCAGCTTGTCGAGGCCCTGTTCGCCCGGTCCGACCGGCTCGAGTACCGGATAGCGCAGCCCACCGTGGTAATCGATCGGGATCGTCGAGAACGTCTCGCCGCGTCTCACGAGCAGCTCGATCGGATCCTTCGAGTTCACCGCCGCGGTGATCGCGTCCTTCATCACCTCATCGCTGTAGTCGCGGCCGTTGACCGCAACGACTGTCGCTCCATCGACGATGCCCGCCTTGAACGCCGGGCCTTCCCACAGCGACGAATTCACATTGCCGTCCTTGCCCAGCGACATGCCCAGCGAATAGGTCAGGTCGAGCGACTTGCGCGCGGCCATCAGCCCCTTCTGGTAGGCGTCGGGCTTGTCGTGGAACACCAGCTTGTAGCCGGCCATTTCGATACCGTTGAGCGGGGCCGGCTGGCCGGGCTCATAAAGCCGGGTCTTGAGAAACTTCGCCCAGTCGTAGGGGTAGACCTGGTTGAGGTCGTTTACGACCGTATCGAACGTGTAGGTGTTGATCCCCCAGTCGCCATTGCGCACCCCGAAGAACACCTTGGCGAAATCGTCGAGACCCTTCTTGCCGCCCGTACCCTTGCGGATGATCTGGTCGGCCTCGAGCCACACCAGCGCGCCTTCGACGTAATAGTCTTCGTTGCGCGACAGCGAGGGGTAAGGCTGAGGTCGGCGGCCGTCGACGATCGGATCGTTGGTCGTGTCTTCGACCGAACGCCATTTGCGGCCCGGCTGGCCCTCGGAGTAAAAGGCGGCGGCGCGGGCAAACTGGCCGAGAACGGTGTCCTTGGTCTGGATGCCCGAGCGGGCGGCGAGCACGTAGCCCCAGAACTGGGTCTGACCTTCGTACACCCACAGCAGCGAATCCTGCATCGGGGTGCGATAGTCGGGCGTCCACAGGTCGGCCGGGCGGCGGTACTTGCCGTTCCACGAATGGACCAGCTCATGCGCGACCACGTTGTGGTCCCAATCCATGTTGTCCCAGTCGGTAAACGCCTTGGGCTCGAACTGGTTTTCGCTCGAGCGATGGTGCTCGAGGCCGATGCCGCCCATCCGGTCGGTCAGCGCGAGCAGCGTATCGTAATGGTCGAAGTGCCGCGCGCCGAACAGGTCGTCGGCCTGGGCGTAGAGGTTCTTGAACGCCTGCAGGTTCTGCGGCGCAAGCGCGAGATCCTTGGGTTCGTCGGCCATCACGTCGAGCTTGATGTTCTTACCGACGTCCCAGCTCTGGGCATACTTGCCTGCAAAGATCGGCGAATCGACCAATGTCTCGTAGTCGACGGTCGACCAGGTCACGGTGTTGCCGGTGCGGGCCTTGCCGTCGAGCGCAGTGAACACCGTCCACCCATCGGGCACGGTCACGGTCGGGTCGATCGCGATGCGCCGGGTGTAGTGGCCCGCCGGATAGAGGCTCATCTTTTCCCACTGCAGGTTGAGCATTTCCTGCGTCATCGTAATCCGGCCCTGACTGCGGTCGAGCGGCGAGGTGTGGATGAACTTGGCGGTCACCACCTTGGTGCCGGCCGGCAAGTCGAGATGGAAGGCGTAAACGTCGAGCGGGTCGCGCAGCCAGGTTACCGGCTTGCCGTCGGCGTAGAAATAGATGTTGGCGAGAAGGTTGATCGGCCCGCGCGCGGCGTGGTTGCCGGGCAGCCACTCGGGATAAAGCAAGGTAAGCTTGGTTGTATCCGCAGGGACCGGGATCGTCTCTGTCACCTTGTAGAGCCCGCGCACCGTATCGGTTGCGTCGATGTTGAGCTTGATCGTCCCGCCCGGCCACGGTGTGTCCGCCGGGAGCGGCGTCGCATCGTTGAGCTGCACCGCGACCGGCCGCGACTTTTCAACGGTCTGGGCGATTGCGGGGGTTGTGGAGAGCGAAAGGGCGAGGGCTGCCAGCGGCAGTGCGATCCGGTTTTTCATGGTGCTCCAATGCTTCAACAATCCGTCGGATTCAAGCACCGGTTCGACGAGCGTCTTTTCGCCGCCGACCGAACGCGCTAACGCGCCAGCCCATGAGTTCCAAGACGCCCCAGGCCATTCGCGGCACCCAGGATATTTTCGGCGCAGACGCGGAAGCGTTCGCGTTCGTGGTCGAGACGTTCGAGCGCGTGCGCAAGCTCTATCGCTTCCGCCGCGTCGAAATGCCGGTGTTCGAACGCACCGAAGTGTTCAGCCGCGCGATCGGCGAGACCACCGACGTGGTTTCGAAGGAAATGTATTCGTTCGAGGATCGCGGCGGGGAATCGCTCACGCTGCGGCCCGAGTTCACCGCCGGGATCGCCCGCGCCTACCTGTCCGATGGCTGGCAGCAGTACGCGCCGCTCAAAGTCGCGACCCACGGCCCGCTGTTCCGCTACGAGCGCCCGCAGAAGGGCCGCTATCGCCAGTTTCACCAGCTCGATGCGGAGATCATCGGCGCGGGCGAGCCGCAGGCGGATGTGGAGCTGCTGGCGATGGCCGACCAGCTCTTGAAGGAGCTCGGCATCGAGGGCGTGACGCTCCAGCTCAACACGCTGGGCGATGTCGCCAGCCGCGAGGCATGGCGCACGGCGCTGGTCGAGCACTTCCGCGCGGTGAAGGGCGACCTCTCCGAGGATTCGCAGGATCGGCTCGAAAAGAACCCGCTACGGATCCTCGACAGCAAGGACTCGCGCGATAGACGCTTCGTCGCCGATGCGCCGAAGATCGACGCGTTCCTGTCGGACGAAGCACTGGCGTTCTTCGAAAGCGTGACCAGCGGCCTCGATGCGGCGGGGGTCAAGTGGGCGCGCGCCGAAAGCCTCGTGCGCGGGCTCGACTACTACCGCCACACCGCGTTCGAATTCGTGCCCGACGAAGGCTCGGCCGCAGCCAACGCGCTCGGCAGCCAGAGCACCGTGCTCGGCGGCGGGCGCTACGACGGATTGATGGAGAGCCTTGGCGGTCCGGCAACCCCAGCGGTCGGTTGGGCCGCAGGGATCGAGCGGCTGGCGATGCTGGTGGGGGAGCGAGAGGCCGCTCCGCTTGAGGTCGCATTAGTAGTCGAAGCAGAAAGCTTGCTTGTCGCTGCTCAGTGGGCGGCCACCACATTTCGATCCAACGGAGTGAGCGTCGAAATCTTTGCCAGCGGCAGCCCTCGAAAGCGCTTCGACAAGGCGGTGAAAAGCGGTGCGGAGGCGATCATCTCCTACGTCATTGAAGAAAGTGGCTTCCCCAACATGATCGTGAAGTGTGACTGGGACACACATCAGAAGTTGGTCAAGGCAGGGTTGGTCGATCTCAACGTGACATCCCGCGCTCCATGACCATCCCGCTCGAACGTCTCGACCAGATCACGCATCGCTTCTCCGAGCTCGAGGCGCGGATGGCGTCGGGCACGCTCGAGGGCGATGCGTTCGTCCAGGCGAGCCGGGACTATGCCGAACTCGAGCCGGTCGCCCGCGCGGCGGAGCAGGCGCGCACGATGCGGGCCGAATTGGCCGAACTCGAAGCGCTCGACGATTCCGATCCCGAAATGAAGGCGCTGACCGAAGAAGAGATCATGCGCCTGCGCAACGAACTCCCAGCGGTCGAGCGCGCGCTGGCAATCGCGATGCTGCCGCGCGACGCGGCGGACGCGCGACCGGCGATGCTCGAAATCCGCGCCGGCACCGGCGGCGACGAAGCCGCGCTGTTCGCGGCTGACCTGTTCCGGATGTACGAACGCTTCGCCGCCGAGCAGGGCTGGCGGGTCGAGACGATCAGCCTCAGCGCGTCCGATATCGGCGGCTTCAAGGAAGTCGTCGCCAACGTCACCGGCAACGGCGTGTTCGCAAAGCTCAAGTTCGAAAGCGGCGTCCACCGCGTGCAGCGCGTGCCGGTGACCGAAAGCGGCGGGCGCATCCATACCTCCGCCGCGACCGTCGCGGTGTTGCCCGAGCCCGACGAGGTCGACATGACGATCGACCCCAACGACCTCAAGATCGACATCTACCGCTCAAGCGGCGCGGGCGGCCAGCACGTCAACACCACCGATTCGGCGGTGCGGATCACGCATATTCCCAGCGGGATCGTCGTCGCGATGCAGGACGAACGCAGCCAGCACCGCAACCGCGACAAGGCGATGCAGGTGCTGCGTGCGCGGCTCTACGAGCAGCGACGCGAGGAAGCCCACGGCGCGGAGGCCGAAGCGCGCAAGGCGATGGTCGGCAGCGGCGACCGTTCCGAGCGCATTCGCACCTACAACTTCCCGCAAGGCCGGGTGACCGACCACCGCATCGGGCTGACGCTGCACAAGCTCGACGACGTGCTCGCCGGGCCGGGCCTGGGCGAGCTGGTCGATGCGCTGATCGCCGAGGACCAAGCCAAGCGGCTCGCCGCGCTGGGAGAATGAGGATCGCTCATCCGTTCGTGTCGAGCGTAGTCGAGACACGTTCGCACAACCGCCTCTCGACTCTGCTCGAGGCGAACGGGGTGAGGTTGTGACCACCGCTGCCGAAGCGCTGCGCGATGCCACCGCGCAGCTTGAGGGCGAATGGGCGCGCAGCGATGCCGAACTGCTGATGGCGCACGCGCTGGGCGTGTCGCGTTCGGACCTGTTGCTGCGCCATATGCGCGATCCGGTGCCCGGGGGCTTTGAGGCGTTGCTTGACCGTCGGCTGGCGCACGAGCCGATCGCCTATATCCTTGGCTCCGCCGAATTCTACGGTCGGCGTTTCACGGTCACGCCCGACGTTCTGATCCCGCGCGGCGACAGCGAGACCGTGGTGGCGGCCGCGCTGGAAGCCTGCCCGGCGCCGCGCCGCGTGCTCGATTGCGGCACCGGTTCCGGCGCACTGTTGCTAACGATCCTTGCCGAGCGGCCCAAAGCGTCAGGCGTCGGTATCGACCGCGCGCCCGCGGCGCTCGCAGTGGCCCGCGAGAACGCCGCAGCATTGGGCCTTGGCGAACGGGCCGATTTGCACGAAGCCGACTGGGCGCAAGCACACTGGGCAAACGACCTTGGCACCTTCGATCTCGTGATCGCCAACCCGCCCTATGTCGAGGACGATGCTCCGCTCGATCCGTCGGTGCGCGATTTCGAACCCGCAGGCGCTCTGTTTGCAGGCCCCAATGGTCTTGACCAATACCGGATCCTCGTCCCGCAGCTGTCAAGCCTGCTCGAGACTGGCGGCGTGGCGGTACTCGAAATCGGCGCAAATCAGGCGGAATCGGTCGCCGCCATCGCTCGCGAATCGGGCTTTGCCGTACAGGTGCGCAAGGACCTGGCGAATCGCGACCGTGCATTGATTCTGACTTAAGGCTTGGCAAACGCTACGCGCACGACTACGTCTTGCCTCAGGTCTCCGGTCAGCGGCGCGTTTCGCAACCGGTCAGGCCTAGCTCCGACAATTGCAAACCAGCCGGGCATCGGGCCCGAGCACAGGTGCAGGTGGGGCACCGCAAACCGAATGGCGGTTGCGGCCACAGGGGTCATGCGATCAGCGCCCGGCAAACGATTGCTCCGGGTCGATCAACGGTAAGGAAGAGAGATTCCTTGAACAACAATCGCAATAACAACCGTCGCCGCGGGCGCGGTAATCGCCAGCAAGGCGGCAACAACCAGAACCGCATCGACAATCGTGCGCGCGGCAATGCCCCGCAGCTGCTCGACAAGTACAAGAAGCTTGCGCAGGACGCCCAGCACAACGGCGACCGCGTGCAGGCCGAATACTACCTGCAGTTCGCCGACCACTATTTCCGCGTGATCGCCGACAACAAGTCCCGCCAGGACGAAGCGCGCGGCCGCAGTCGCGACGACCGCGATGCCAACAACGACGACGGTGACGATAGCGACGGCGAGACCGATTTCGACAATCGCGACCAGCGCCAGCAGTCGCGCGGCCGCAATTCGGGCCGCCAGCGCAACCGGCGCGACGATCGCGAGAGCGATGGCGATGATCGCGACGACTCGAGCGAAGACGACGGCAATGAATACGAACCGTCGGATAACCCTTTCGTGCGCGGCAACCGCAGCCAACGTAACCCCGGCCGACGCTCGCGCCAACGCGATGACGACGGCGACAGCGGCGGCGAAATCGATTCGAGCGCGCTGCCACCGTCGATCAGTGCAAGCGACGATGACGACGAAGCACCGCGCAAGCCCGCACCACGCCGCCGCCGCAAGGCCGCAGATGACGATGACGACAGCCTTAAGGCGGTTGGCTGACCGGTAGCGGGAGAATGCCGGTGGATCGCGTCGAGCTTCCCGTGCGACGCGCTTCGCACTGGCTGACAACCCACCCGCGCATTGCGGCGCTCGGTGCCGGGCTGCTCGCTGCGCTCGGTTTCCCCCCGCTCGACCTGTGGCCTCTCGCACTGCTCGGGATGGCTGCGCTTGCTGCGCTTGTCGCCCAATCGAGCAGCTGGCGTCGTGCTCTGGCCATTGGCTGGCTGTTCGGTGTTGCCCATTATTCGCTGGCCAACAACTGGATCGCTACGGCGTTTTCCTACCAGGCGGCGATGCCAGCTGCGCTCGGCTGGCTCGCGGTGCCGCTGCTCTCGCTTTACCTCGCGGTCTATCCGGCGCTCGCTGCCGCTGCGGCCCGCGCGATTGGTGGACAGCGCCCGCTGCCGGTCGCCTTTGCCCTCGCCGGTAGCTGGATCGTTGCCGAATGGCTCAAGAGCTGGGTGTTCACCGGCTATGCATGGGACCCGTTTGGCCTTGTGTTCCTTGGCGGGTTCTCCCGCCCCGGGATCGCGGCACTGCTGCCGTGGCTGGGAACCTATGGCCTCTCGGGCCTCGCGGTGCTGGTCGCGGGCGGGATTGCGTGGCTGGTCATCGCACGCGCATGGTGGCGCGTCGTGACGGTGTTCGCGCTCCTGGCGATCGGGATGTACCTGCCTAGCCCGCCATCGCGCCCCGGCACAGTCGATTTCACGTTGGTCCAGCCCGACATTCCGCAGAGCGAGCTCGACAACCCGGCGCTCTACGAAAGCCAGTTCCAGAAGCTCGCTGCGCTGACCGCGCCGCGGCATGATGACGGACGCAGGCTGGTGCTGTGGCCCGAATCGGGTGTGCCGGATTACCTGCGCGAAGGCTATCCAGAGCAATACTACCTTGCGACCACAGCCGGCGGCGACCCGCGCTATGCCCGCCAGCGGATCGCGCGGGTGATCGGCCCGGGCAGCCTGCTGATGACCGGCGCGGTCAATCTCGAAATTGCCGACAAGGGCACGCCCGATGCACACGCGATTGGTGCCTACAACGTGGTTACCGTGCTCGATGACAAGGGTGATATCGTCGGCTCGTACGCCAAGGCGCACCTGGTGCCCTACGGCGAATATTTGCCGATGCGCTGGCTGCTCGAACCGCTCGGGCTGCGTCGGTTGGTGGCGGGCGCGATCGATTTCCTTCCCGGTCCCGGGCCGCGCACGCTCGACTTCGGGCCTTACGGCAAGGCCGGGATGCAGATTTGCTACGAGATCACCTTCTCGGGCCAGGTCGTCGATCCGCAAGTGCGCCCGGACTATATCTTCAACCCGTCGAACGATGGGTGGTTCGGCAAGTTCGGCCCGCCGCAGCATTTCGCCCAGGCGCGGATGCGCGCGATCGAGGAAGGGCTGCCGATCCTGCGCGCGACCACCACCGGGATCAGCGGGGTGATCGACGCACACGGCGTCGTGCGCCATGTTCTTGCCGCCAACGCGCCGGGGCGGCTCGACGGCAAGGTGCCACTCCCGCTCCCGCCCACGCTGTTTGCCCGGCTCGGAAACCTGCTTCCGCTCGGCTGGGCATTGCTCCTGTTGGGCCTCTCGCTGCTTGCCATGCGGCGGAGGGATCGCTAGGCCTGCGCGCACTTCAAATCGAGACATAAAGCTCTCTTTATATCGGGATCGGAAATTCATGCGCGCCGACTATCTCTTCACGTCCGAAAGCGTGTCCGAAGGGCACCCCGACAAGGTTTCGGACCAGGTTTCCGACGCTATCGTTGACCTGTTCCTGTCGAAGGACAGCCAGGCGCGCGTAGCGTGCGAAACGCTGACCACGACCCAGCGCGTGGTGCTTGCGGGCGAGATCCGCTGCAAGGGCGTTTACGAGAATGGTGCATGGGCAGACGGCGCACTCGAGGAAATCGAGCAAACCGTGCGCAACGTCATCAAGGATATCGGCTACGAGCAAGCCGGCTTTCACTGGGAAACGCTGGAGTTCGAGAACTACTTGCACGGCCAGAGCAGCCATATCGCGCAAGGCGTCGATGCCAGCGGCAACAAGGACGAAGGCGCGGGCGACCAGGGCATCATGTTCGGCTTTGCGTGCGACGAAACGCCCGATCTGATGCCGGCACCGATCGACTATAGCCACAAGATCCTCCAGCGGATGGCGATCGACCGAAAGAGCGGCGCGGCGCCGTTCCTCGAGCCCGACAGCAAGAGCCAGGTCACTTTGCGCTATGTCGATGGCAAGCCGGTGGCCTGTACCGCGGTGGTGGTCAGCACCCAACACGCGGCAGGCTACGACGCGGGTGAGCAGGAAGCCGAACTTAAAGCCTACGTGAAGAAAGTTGTCGGCGAAATCCTGCCGGCAGGGTTCGTCTCCGACGATACCAATTGGCACATCAACCCGACCGGTTCGTTCGAGATCGGGGGGCCCGACGGCGACGCCGGGCTCACCGGGCGCAAGATCATCGTCGATACCTACGGCGGGGCCGCCCCGCATGGCGGCGGTGCGTTCAGCGGCAAGGACCCGACCAAGGTCGATCGCTCGGCAGCCTATGTCACCCGCTATCTCGCCAAGAACGTCGTTGCCGCCGGACTAGCGAAGCGCTGCACGATCCAGGTCGCTTATGCAATCGGTGTGTCCGAGCCGCTCTCGCTCTATGTCGATACGCACGGGACCGGGACGATTGCCGACGACAAGCTCGAGGAAGCAATTCGCGAAGTCGCCGCGCGCAAGCTGGGCGGACTGACCCCGCGCGGTATTCGCGAGGGGCTGGGGCTCAACAAGCCGATCTATCGCCGCACCGCCGCCTATGGGCACTTCGGGCGCACCGCGGAAGGCGACAGCTTCCCTTGGGAGCGGACCGATCTCGCGGCGGACCTGCGTGAAGCGGTGAGCTGACCTCCGGCTAAATCCGGCCTTCGCGCACGATTGCCAGGTCAGCGGCGACGTCGCGGGCGGCCCACAGGTAATGCAGCGCGGCCCACAGATAGACGATCGCTGTCCAGGCCATTGCAACCGATAGCGCGTGGCCCGCGGGCATGCCCATTGCCGCCAGCCGATCGCTCGCGGCCCCGACGACCACCGGGCCGATCCCCCCAGCGAACCCGAAAATGATGTTGAGCAGTGCATTGGCGGTTGCCCGCATTCTCGGGTGCATCATGTTCTGCAAGGTGCCGAAGGTCATCCCGAGATAGGTGAACTGCAGCAGGACCGCGATCGCCACCAGTACCATCAGCAGCCATAGCTCGTTGCGAGTCACGGCGAAGGCATAGAGCGGCCCGCCTATCGCCAGGCTGATCCCCGGCACCAAGGCATAGGCTGATGGGAAGCGCGGCGCGAGCTTGTCTGCCAATGCGCCACCCGAAAGGACCGACAGGCTCGCCGGCAAGCTGGTGATCAGGCCCGCGTAGAGCCCCGCGTGGGCCAGCGAGATCCCGAACCTGCGCATCAGCATCGCCGCGAAGAATGCGCTCAGTCCGAAACCGGCTAGCGAGGCGAGCACCGACCCGGCCACCAGGTGCCGCGCGCTAGGCAGTTCGACGAACCGGCGGATGACCGCGCCGATCGGAGGGACGTTGTCGTCGTGGGCTTTGTCATGCTGGCCGCGGGGCGGCTCCTTGACGAACAGCCAGACCAGTAGCGCCAGCACTACACCCGGTGCTGCGGTGATGAAGAATGCCTCCCGCCAGCCCCAGTGCTGCGCCACGTAGCCGCCACCGGCGAGCCCGATGAAGATCCCGAGCGGCGGCGCGAGCAGCATGACCGACATCGCCGAGGCACGCTTTTCGGGCGGGAAGTAATCCGCCACCACCGACTGGTTGGCGGGCAGGCCGACCGCTTCGCCGACCCCGACCGCGATCCGCGACAGCAGCAACTGCGTCCAGTTCTGTACCAGTCCACACGAAGCCGCTGCTATCGACCACAGCAGCGTGCCGACGACCGTGAACGAGAGCCTGCGTTTCCTCTCCGCGAGCCGCGCGATCCACAGCCCAAGCAGGATATTGAGCGCGGCATAGGCAAAGCCCAGCAACCCGATCTGCGTGTCGTCTAGGTGGAATTCGGCCTTGAGCGGCTCGACCAGCGCATTGACGACGATCCGGTCAACGAACCCGATGGTGCCGATCGCGGTCAGCAGGGTGAGCGCCAACGCTGGGGATGGTCGGCGAAGGCGCGACATGATGCCGAAGCTAGGCCGCGATCGCGCCGTCGGCAAGCCGCCTATTCGAATGCCGCGTTGAGTGCGGACACCGCTTCGACGAATTCCTCGCGGAATGACTGCACGATTGCCCGTGCCGGCCGCACGCTGTCGACCAGGCCGACACCCTGCCCGACGAAATAGGTTACCAGTTCGCGCGCATCTTCGTTGCCGGCCTCGACCGCGCGCTCGATCTTCGCCAGCGCCGGTTCGGAAACCATGCCCATCAGCGGCATCGGCAGCGGGCCGGGGCTACCGTCGCCGTCCCATGCCGCGTGCCAGCCACTCTTCAATTGGCGGGCGGGTTTGCCGGTCCGGCTGCGCGATCGCACGGTGTCGCGGCTGCGCGCGGCGACCATCTTCGAACGGAACGCGTCGCTCGCCTCGCTTTCGGGCGTCGCCAGCCAGACCGAGCCGGTCCACGCGCCTTGCGCACCCGCAGCCATCATCGCTGCCATCTGCCCGCCGGTCATGATCCCGCCAGCCGCCAGTACCGGCGTGTCGTGGCCTGCCGCCTGCAGCGCGCGGACGACTTCGGGGATCAGCACCAGCGTCGAAACTTCGCCGCAGTGCCCCCCGGCCTCGCCGCCTTGGGCGACGATAATGTCGACCCCGGCTGCGGCCTGCCGCAGCGCGTGTTCCTTCGCCCCGACGAGCGCTGCGACCGGTACGCCGCGCGCGCGGCCTTCGGCGATCATCTCGGGCGGAGCGATCCCCAGTGCATTGGCGATCAGGCGGATCGGGTGGCGGAATGCCACTTCCATCAACGCGAGGCCGTTTTCGGGCGTGATCCCCATGCGTTCGCGCAGTTGGGGTACTTCGCGTCCGGCGTCGATTCCGTACTGCGCCAGCAGGTCGGCAGCGAAAGCCTGGAACTGCGGGTCGATCGCCGCCGCGCGCTCGGCATTGTCGTGCAGCGCCGCGACCCGCGGGTCGATTGTTTCGGGGACCAGCACGTCGACGCCATAAGGCGCGCCGTCGACATGGGCGTCGATCCACGCGAGCTCTTCCTCGAGCTGATCGGGGCTGAACCGCGTCGCGCCGAGCACACCGAACCCGCCCGCCTTGCTCACCGCGGCGACCACGTCGCGGCAATGGCTGAACGCGAACAGCGGGAACTCCGCCCCCGTCAGGCGACAGGCCGCGTTGTTCATGCCGGTTGCAGCGCGACTTCGTAGTGCGCTGTCGTCTTGGCCGCCACTTCGTCCGCCGTTACGCCGGGAGCCAGCTCGATCAGGCGGAACGGGCTGCTGTGATCGGCGCGGTGGAACACCGCGTGGTCGGTGATGATCATATCGACAACGTTCTTGCCGGTCAGCGGCAAGGTGCACGCCGGAATGAACTTGGGATCGCCCGCCTTGCTGGTGTGCTCCATCACCACGATGATTTTCTTGACCCCGGCGACGAGGTCCATCGCCCCGCCCATGCCCTTGATCATCTTGCCGGGGATCATCCAGTTGGCGATGTCGCCGTTCTCGGCAACTTCCATCGCGCCCAGCACGGTCAGGTCGATATGCCCGCCGCGGATCATTGCAAAGCTCTGCGCGCTGTCGAAGTATGCGCTGTGCGGCAGCTCGCTGATGGTCTGCTTGCCCGCGTTGATCAGGTCCGCGTCGACTTCGTCGTCATAAGGGAATGGGCCGATGCCGAGCATCCCGTTCTCGCTCTGCAAGGTAACCTGCATCCCTGCGGGGATATGGTTGGCAACCAGCGTCGGGATACCGATGCCCAGGTTGACGTAATAGCCATCCTTCAGTTCGCGCGCCGCGCGGGCGGCCATTTCATCTCGGGTCCAGGGCATGCGATTCGTCCTTCAACTGAGCGGTTGGGGTATCAGGAACCATCCCTTGCCGACCAGCTTTTCCAGCGGCAGCGCGGCGGACGGATCCTTGAGGTAGGCATAGAGTTCGTCGAAATCGGTGCGATCTTGGCCGGCAATCGCAACCACGCAGTACTGCTTGGCGAAGTCCTGGCGCCGGGTTTCCTTGCGGTCGTCGGGGTACCTCAGCAGCACCAGAGTGTCTTTCCCGTCAGGGTCCAGCCCCGATGCGACCAGGGCCCTGGAGATTGCGCCCGCCTTGTCGGCTGTCGCGCCGGACGCCCAACCGACCGTGATGCCATCGTTGCGCAAGCGGGCGAGTGCAGTGGCAAGGCCCGGCGCGGCGGCCGGATGCTCTGGAACGGCGAATGTGCTGCCTTTCGGATCGAGGTCGACAAGTACCGCAGCCGGGTGGACCGAGCAGACCGCGGTCTTGCCGTCGAGCGCGGCCGGGTTTGCGAGCATGGCGGAGTGGCGCTCGTATCCAATCGGCGGGACAGTGCCGGCCTTGTCGGCGTAGTCGGCGAACGCCGCGATCGGGTCGGCGATGCTGCCACCATCGGAAATCCCGCCTGCGGTTCCGCTTGGCGGCGGCAATCCGCCCGAGACTATCTCCACCTGGTCGCGGCGGAGCTTGCCCGCCAGCGCGACTTGCGCGGGCGAAGACGCCGGTATGGCTGTTTGCACTGGAGACGGCGCATCGCTTGGCGCAGCTGGTGTTGCAGTGGCGGGTGATGTCGCGGCTGGTTCTGTGGTAGCCGGGGCGTTCGCAGCGTCCTGCTTGTCATGTTTGTCCATGCTGGTCCGGGCCAGGGCCCCTCCGGCGATGATCGGAACCATCGCCGCTGCGCATCCCGACAGCAGCAGCGACCCTGCAACAAGGCCAATGAGGGCTGTCGAGCGCGATCGCATTACTTGCCCGCTGTGTTGCCCATACTTTCGGGCGTCCAGCGCTTGTCGGGCGGAAACACCTCGTCCATCGTCCCGCGCAGGCCCGGCCCATAGGTCGGGTTGGGGAGCAGGAACCAGCCGTTGCCCCACATCTTCGCAGCCCAGCCATGCGCGGCCATGCTGCGCCGCGTCTTGATGTTGAGTCCCTTGGCGTTGAACAGGTCGGCAAAGTCGCCCATCTGGTCCCCCGCCATCGCGACCACGCAATAGCGCTGCGACAGCGTTTCGCGGCGACCGTCCTTTTCCGGATTGCTGCTGGCATCGCCGCGCAGGAACAGCGTATCGCCATGCACTGCCGGACCGAACCCGAGCTTGTCGAGCGTTTGGGCGGTGCCTGCGGCGGCAATACCATCGCGGTTGGTGCTATAGATCACCTTCACGCCCATCTGCCGCATCGCCTTGACCGCGTAGAGCGCGCCGGGAACGGGGGCTGCCTTGTCGGTCCCGCTCGTCTGGTAGGCGATCAGGTTTTGCCGGTTGGCCCTGCCTTCGGCGAGCAGCGCCTCGTAACCGAGGTTGAGTATGGCGGTTTCGTCGACATCGAGGATCGCCGCGAAAGGCTTGTCGCCGCACGGCACGAACTGCGCTGGGCCGTCGCCGGGGTCGCTTGCCAGCACGACGCTATCGTGCGGCCGGTCGGCGACAGCGCTCCGCACGTAATCGACCATCGCGTGATAGACCTGGATCGATTCGGCCGCTCCTTCGGCCGAGCCGTAGAGCCACTGCATCCGTGCGGGCGCGGGTGAATCACCTTCAATGGCGGCAGCCTTTGCGGCAACTGGCGCTGTCGGTGCAGGGGGTACTGCGGCGGGCGTGGTCGCGCACCCCGTCAGGGCCAAAGTGGCAAGCGACAACCTCGCCCAATTGCGGATCATGCCGATTCCCGTTCGCGCACGGTGCGGAACTCGATCTTCTTGTCATAAGGTGCGCCGACGATCATCCGCTGGACGTAGACCCCGGGCAGGTGGATGCAGTCGGGATCGAGCGATCCGGCGGGGACGATCTCCTCCACTTCGACCACGCAGACCTTGCCGCAGGTTGCCGCCGGCTGGTTGAAGTTGCGCGCGGTCTTGCGGAACACGAGGTTGCCGGTTTCGTCCGCCTTCCATGCCTTGACGATAGCGAGATCGGCGAAGATCCCGCGCTCGAGCACGTACTCCTCGCCGTCGAACACCTTGGTTTCCTTGCCTTCGGCAACCTGCGTACCGACGCCGGTCTTGGTGTAAAAGCCCGGAATGCCCGCGCCGCCCGCGCGCATCCGTTCGGCCAGCGTGCCCTGGGGGCAAAACTCGACCTCGAGTTCGCCGGAAAGGAACTGGCGTTCGAACTCCTTGTTCTCGCCGACGTAGGAACTGATCATCTTGCTGACCTGCTTGGTGCGGAGCAGCTTGCCGATTCCCTCGTTGTCGATCCCGGCGTTGTTGCTGGCAAAGGTCAACCCGGTGACCCCCGAATCGCGGATTGCATCGAGCAAGCGTTCAGGGATGCCGCACAGGCCGAAGCCGCCGCTGGCGATCACCATGTCGTTCTTGAGGATGCCGTCGAGCGCGGCGGCAGCGTCGGGGTAGAGCTTGTTCATGGGGCGGTTCCTTAGCGTGCGGTCACAGGCCTGTCACGCGCCGCTCCCTAGCGCCAGCAGATTCGGCGGCGATCGATTGTGCGACGCAGCAACGTTCGAGATTCGATGCGGGAGAGTTGTATGATCGGTTGTCATATAATCATGATTATAAACAGGTATTGCTATTTAAGTTGCAGTATTTGCAACACTCTATGAGTATTTCGCACTTGCACAAATCGCTGCCTACTGACATCAGTGTAGGTGCCTTTCAGGCATCCTCTCCCAAGACTTCAAGGGCTCGGCGGGCTTCCCCTCCGAGCCCTTTTTTCTTGAGCCTCCGGCTTTGCGACCAATCCCGCCGGGCGCGCGCGAGGCACCTAATCGATCCTCGTTCATTGGCAAATCAGCGAGCGCTCCCTAGTTCGGAGCACTACCGATGACGCGATGGAGGCCTTTCCGCGATGCCCGAAGCTGACACAGCGACACAGGAACGAACCGTCAGGCTCCAGGTCGCGGCGGCCCGGCAGGAGGAATCGGGGCAAGGGATCGCCCGGATGCCCCGCTCCGCGTTCCAAGCGCTCGGCATAACCGAAGGCGACGTGGTCGAAGTGGTCGGCAAGCGTGCGACCGCCGCCGTTGCCGCACAGGCGTTCCCGGAAGACGAGACGCTCGATGTGGTCCGGCTCGACGGGCTCCAGCGCGGCAATGCCGAGATCGGTTCGGGCGAACATGTCACCATCCGGGCGGCCGAATCGCGCCCTGCCACGCGCGTCGTGTTCGCGCCTGCCCAGCGCGAGATGCGCTTGCAAGGGCCGACGCAGGCGCTGCAACGCAATTTCTTCAGGCGCCCGCTGGTTGCCGGCGATATCGTCGCCACGACCGGCCAGCAACCGGTCCAGAACATGCCTCCCGAAGTGCGCCGGATGTTCAACGCCCCGGCTTATGCCCTGACCCAGATTCGCTTGAGCGTGGTATCGACCAGCCCCAAGGGGATCGTCCACATCGACGAAAACACCGAGGTCGAACTGCGCGCGGCTTACGAAGAGCCGCGCGATGCCCGGGCGGTGGTCAACTACGACGATGTGGGCGGCATTGACGACACGATCCAGCAGCTGCGCGAAATGGTCGAGCTGCCGCTGCGCTATCCCGAACTGTTCACCCGGCTGGGGGTCGATCCGCCGAAAGGCGTGCTGCTCCACGGCCCGCCCGGAACCGGCAAGACCCGGCTGGCGCAAGCGGTCGCCAACGAAAGCGATGCAAACTTCCTGATCATCAACGGCCCGGAAATCATGGGGTCGGGCTATGGCGAGAGCGAGAAGCACTTGCGCGCAGTGTTCGAGGAAGCGGCCAAGGCCTCGCCGGCGATCATCTTCATCGACGAGATCGATTCGATCGCGCCCAAGCGCGACCGGGTTTCCGGCGAAGCGGAAAAGCGCCTCGTCGCCCAGTTGCTTACGTTGATGGACGGACTCGAAGCGCGCGCCAACATCGTGGTGATCGCAGCGACCAACCGCCCCGATGCGATCGACGAAGCGCTGCGCCGGCCCGGACGGTTCGACCGCGAGATCGTGCTTGGAGTGCCCGACGAAAAGGGCCGCCGTGAGATCCTCGCGATCCACACCCGCGGGATGCCGCTGGGCGACAAGGTCGATCTCGGCGAACTCGCGCGCACCACGCACGGCTTCGTCGGGGCCGATATCGCGGCGCTCGCGCGCGAAGCGGCGATCGAATCGGTTCGCCGGATCATGCCGAAGCTCGACCTCGACGAGCGCACGATCCCGCCCGAGGTACTTGAAGAACTGCTGGTGACGCGCGACGACTTCCTCAGCGCATTGAAGCGCGTCCAGCCGAGCGCGATGCGCGAAGTGATGGTGCAGGTGCCGAACGTTGGCTGGAGCGATATCGGCGGCCTCGCCAAGGCGACCGAGCAGCTCAAGGAAGGGATCGAGCTGCCGCTCAGGAACCCCGAGGCATTCCACCGGCTGGGAATCCGCGCGGCCAAGGGCTTCCTGCTCTACGGCCCGCCGGGCACCGGCAAGACCCTGCTCGCCAAGGCGGTTGCCAAGGAGTCGGAAGCCAACTTCATTTCGATGAAGGCCAGCGACCTGTTGTCGAAATGGTACGGCGAGAGCGAGCAACAGATTGCGCGAATGTTCCAGCGCGCCCGTTCGGTTGCCCCGTGTGTGATCTTCCTCGACGAAATCGACAGCCTCGTGCCGGCGCGCGGCAGCGGACAGGGCGAGCCTGCGGTCACCGGCCGGGTGGTCAACACGATCCTGGCCGAGATGGATGGGCTGGAAGAACTCCAGTCGGTCGTCGTGATCGGCGCGACCAACCGCCCAACACTGGTCGATCCGGCACTCTTGCGTCCGGGTCGGTTCGACGAGCTGGTCTATGTCGGCACCCCCGACAAGGCCGGCCGCGAACGGATCCTGAGCATCCATGCGCGCAATATGCCGCTGGCGAAGGATGTCGACCTCGGCGCGATCGCGAGCAAGACCGACCGGTTCACCGGGGCCGATCTCGAAGATGTCGTACGCCGTGCGGGGCTCAACGCGCTCCGACGTGCGGGCGGCGAAGTCGAGAGCGTTACCGGGGCCGACTTCGCCGAAGCGCTGGCGGAATCGCGCGCCACGGTCAGCGCGGAGATGGAAGCCGAATATCAGAAGATGCGCGGCGAGCTGAAGAAGCGCGCGGCCGAAGCGCATCCCAGGATCGGCTTTATCTCCGATGGAATGCTCGAGCCGACCCGCGAGTTCAAGCACGGCCCGCCCGAAGGCGATCGCTAGCCGGATTCTCTCGGGATCAGGGTCTCACGCGGGCGTTTGCCGCCTCGACCTCCAGCCGGTGTCGCAGCAGCGCATCGGGCATTTCCCGCCGTAGCCAGTCGAGCATGTGTTCGCGAACCCTGCTTCGCAGCGCGAACAGGTCGCCGATCGAGTTGGAACTCATGCCAAGCCGTAGCTCGATGCTTTCGGGGTGGGCTTCGGTCATTACCAGCGTGCCCATGCGGTGGTCCCATTCGGGTTGCTGCTCGAGGAACCGCTCAAACTCGGCGCGGATCGGCGCGACCTCGGTCGCCGGGTCTAAGTGCAGGAAAACCGGCCCTGACAGTTTTTCGCTGACGCGTGACCAGTTTTCGAAGCTGGTATCGAGCAGGCGACTGGTCGGCACGATCGCGGCGCGTTCGTCCCACATCCGCACGACCACGAAGCTCATGCGGATTTCCTCGATCCGCCCGGTGAACCCGTCGACCACCACAAGATCGCCGATCCGCACTGGCTCGGTGATCGCCATCTGCAGGCCGGCGATGAGCGACTTGAGAGCCGGCTGTGCCGCCGCGCCCACTGCCAGCGCGGCCAGGCCCGCAGAGGCCATCAGCGTGACCCCGACCTGGCGCACGCCGGGGATCCCCAGAAGCATCAGGCCGACAGTGATGAACACGATGATGAAGGTGGCGGTGCGCGAAAGGATCGCGATCCGTGTGCGTTGGCTGCGCGCTGCGGCGAGTTCCTCTTGCGCTTCCGCCCGAATATCGAGCACGAGCGCGAATGCGCGGACGATTGCGAAGGCCATCCAGCCGAGCAGCGCGGGGACCACGAACTTGCTGACGCCCAGCCAAAAGTAGGCCACCCAGGAATCGACCTGCGCCACCAGCGAAATCCCGACCGCCAGTATCGCCCAGCGACTGGGGGCATGCAGTTTTGCGACAACGAGATCGTCCGCACCGGTTTCGGTTCGTGCGGCGATCCGCCTCAACAAGGCAAATACGGCAGAATGGATCAGCAACGAGGCAGCGACCGCCAGCACGACATAGGAGACCGCATGGATCAAGGCAGGCAGGTCGAGGGTGTATCGGGTCAGGTCGAGTTCGCGGAACATGGCGGGAGACCTATGGATGCCGGTCGGTGGTGGCAAGGGCCCTGGCAGACATCATGCGCTAATTCGAGGCAGGGAAAGCAATTGTCACCTCAAGACCGGAAGGGGCGAAGTCGCGCTCGATGCTGCCGCCCAATTGCCGGGCGGCGCTGGTGATCAGCAGGCTGCCGAAGCCTTTGCGTTCGGGCTCGTTCGACGCGGCTGCCTCGCGCGCGGCGCGCTGATCGTCGGCCATGCCCTGCTCGATCCACGCGATGCGCACTTCGCCGTCTTCGAGGTGCCAACGCACGGTCAGCAGGCCCCCAACCGCCCAACAGCCGTATTTCACGGCGTTTGTCGTCAGTTCGTGGAGGACGAGGCCGAGCGGTGTCACCTGGCGGGCGTCGAGTGCGATTGCCGCACCGTCCAGATGGGCTTCGCGGTCGCTCGCGAGATATGGCTTGACGGTCGTTTCGACTAATTCGCGGAGCTGCGGGGCAGAGGTTGCGCCCAGCCCCTGGGTTACTTCGTGTGCGGTCAGCAACGCGTGGATCCGGTCGGCAATCCCGTCGGTCACCGGTTTTGCTTCGGGTGCGCTGCGCGCTCCCATCCGGACGATCGCGAGGATCACAGCGAACAGGTTCTTCACTCGGTGGTTGAGTTCGCGCGCGAGCAGGTCCGCGCGGTCGCGTGCTTCGGCGAGCGCCGCAGCCTGTGCCGCTTCGGCCTCGGCTTTCGCGGTCCGGCCGACCAGCAGGTAGCCGAACACAAGCGCGACCGTGAGCAGGATCAGCAAGCCGCTGAGAAGCGGCATCACGCGCCCTTCCGCGCGCGCGGTGTCGGCAGTGGCAGTGCTGAGGATCTGCTGCTCGATATCCTCCATCTCGCGGATCGCGAGCTTCAAGCGGCCCATCGACTCGAGACCTTCGTCGCTCAGGATCAGCGCTCGCGCGCCCAGCAGGTCGCGCGTGTCGACCAGCTTCACTGTCTGGTTCATTTCAGCGAACTTGGCATCGGCAAGCGTCTGGATCTGGTCGACCAGTTCGCTCTGGCGCGGGGTCATCCCGGGGCCGAGCAGTTCGCGCAAACGGGCGATCGCGGGGCGGTAGGTGTCCTTGGCCGAGAGATACGGGCCGAGGTAACGCCGGTCGAGCGTGATGACGTAGCCGCGCTGGCCGGTCTCCGCGCTCAGCGCGGCCCGGCTGATGTTGCGCAGCTGGAGCAGGACGAGGTTGGTGCGCTGGACCTGTTCGCGCTCGTGCCGTTCGGCTTCGACTGTCTGGAAGATCAGCATGACCGCCCCGATCAGCGCCGCGGCGATGACTGCGAACACGAACAGGTTGCCCCACTGGCGGACAAACCGACGCAGGGCGTCGCGGGCCATCGCCATCCCGTCTGATGGTTCGCTCATCGATCGAGCCTATGTCGGGCCAAGTTCGATGCCAACCGCGCTCAGTGCGCGGCCCCCCAGCTCTTGCCGGTACCGATTTCGATCCCCAGCGGGACCGTCAGCTTGACTGCAGGCAGCGCGGCTTCGGCCATGACCCGTTCGATCACCGGGCTGGCGCGCTCAACGTCGCCTTCGGGCAGTTCGAACACCAGTTCGTCGTGGACCTGCAGCAGCATCCGCACATGACCCAGCCCGGCATCGGCGAGAGCAGGCAGCATCCGCGCCATCGCACGCTTGATGATGTCCGCGCTGGTGCCCTGGATCGGGGCATTGATCGCCGCGCGTTCGCTGCCCTGGCGTTCTGCCTGGTTCTTCGAATCGATCCGCGGAAACCACGTCTTGCGGCCGAACAATGTCTCCGAATAGCCGCGCTCGCGAACGCCCTCCAGCGTGTGGACGATGTACTTCTGGATGCCGGGGAAGCGCTCGAAATAGCGGTCGATCATCGCCTGCGCTTCGTCGGGCTCGATCCCCAGCCGGCCCGCAAGCCCCCAGCGGCTGATGCCGTAAAGGATGGCGAAGTTGATCGTCTTGGCTGCGGCGCGGGTATCGCGGGTAACTTCGCCGTACATCTCCTGCGCCGTGCGCGCGTGGATGTCTTCACCGGCGGCGAATGCCTCCTTGAGCGAAGGCACGTCGGCCATGTGTGCTGCCAGCCGCAATTCGATCTGCGAATAGTCGGCGGCCAGCAGGACGTTGCCTTCCTCGGCCACGAACGCTTCGCGGATCTGGCGGCCGATCTCGGTGCGGATCGGGATATTCTGCAAGTTCGGGTCGGTCGAGCTCAATCGCCCAGTCTGCGCGCCGACGAGACTGTAGCTGGTATGCACCCGGCCCGTGTCAGGATTGATCGCCGCCTGCAGCGCATCGGTGTAGGTGCTTTTGAGCTTCGACAACTGGCGCCATTCGAGCACCTTTTCGGCGATCTCCGCACCCTCGCCAGCGAGCTTCTCGAGCACCGACTGGTCGGTCGAATATTGCCCGCTCTTGCCCTTCTTGCCGCCCTTGTAGCCGAGCTTGTCGAACAGGATATCGCCCAGCTGCTTGGGGCTGCCGACTGTGAACTCTTCGCCGGCCAGCTGGTGGACCTGCTTCTCGAGCATACCGATCTGGGCGGCGAATTCCTCGCTCAATCGCGCGAGTGCCGCCCGGTCGACCTTGATTCCTTCGCGCTCCATCTGCGCGACCACCGGTATCAGCGGGCGGTCGACCCGCTCGTAAATCCGCGTCCCGCTCTCGGCTGCGAGGCGCGGCTTGAGGTGCTTATAGAGCCGCCAAGTAACATCGGCATCCTCTGCGGCGTATTCTGTCGCGCGGTCGAGCGGTACTTCGCCGAAAGGAATGGCTTTCTTGCCGGTGCCGCACACGTCCTTGAACGCCAGCGGGGTGTGGCCGAGGTGGCGGACCGACAGCTCGTCCATTCCGTGGCCGCCACCGATCCCCTCCATCCCGCGCCCGGCGTCGAGCGCGAAGCTGACGATCATCGTGTCCTCGATCGGGCTGACCGCGATGCCGTGGCGCGCGAGTACGTTGAGGTCGTACTTGATGTTCTGCCCGACCTTGAGCACCGCGTCGCTCTCGAGCAGCGGCTTGAGCAGCGCGACCGCGGTGGCGAGCGGCACTTGCTCGGGCTTTTCGGCGAACATGTCCGTCCCGCCGTGGCCCAGCGGGATGTAGCACGCCTCGTTCGGCCCGACCGCGAGACTGACCCCGACGAGGTCCGCCGAAATTGCGTCGAGCGCGCTGGTCTCGGTATCGACCGCCACCAGCCGGGCGGCATAGGCACGCTCGACCCAGTCCATCAGCGCCGCTTCGGTCTGGACGCAGGCATAGACCGAACGGTCGACCGGGGGCATGTCGGGGAGAGGCTGGCGATTGCCGTCGGGCGTAGCCGGCGCTCCGGCAGTTTCCTGTTTCGCCGGGTTGAGGTCGGTTCGGCGTTCAGGGCTGCCACGGCCATCGCCAAGGCGCCTCAAAAGGCTGGTGAAGCCATGCTTCTCAAGAAACGCTGCGAGCGGCTCCTTGGGCACCGCGTCCAGCTTGAACGCATCGAGCGGCAGCGGCAGTTCGCAATCGTCCTTTAGCGTCACCAACACGCGGCTGAGCTCCGCCATTTCGCGGCCCTCGATCAGCCGTTCGCGCAGCTTGCTGGGCTTCATATCGGGCGCGGCATCGAGCGCCGCGGTCAGCGAGCCGTGCTCCTGGATGAGCTTGGTCGCGGTCTTTGGCCCAACACCGTAGATCCCGGGAATATTGTCGGCGCTGTCGCCCATCAGCGCCAGCACGTCGCCGACGAGCTCTGGCGGCACGCCGAACTTCTCGACCACCTCGGGGATCTCGATCCGCTGGTTCTTCATCGTGTCGAGCATGTCGATGCAGCCGCCGTCGATGCCGTCGTGCGGTTCGGCGCAGCGACCGACCAGCTGCATCAGGTCCTTGTCCGAGCTGACGATCGTGACATCCCACCCGCGCCGGGTCGCTTCCTTGGCGTAGCTAGCGATAAGATCGTCGGCCTCGAGACCCTGCTCCTCAATGCAAGGCAGGCTGAATGCCCGGGTGGCATCGCGGATCAGCGGGAACTGCGGCTTCAAGTCCTCCGGCGCCTCGGGGCGGTTCGCCTTGTACTGGTCGTAGAGGTCGTTGCGGAAGCTGTGGCCCGACGCATCGAGAATGACCGCGAGGTGCGTGGGGCCGTCGGCCTTGTGCAGGTCGTCGGCCAGCTTCCACAGCATCGTGGTGTAGCCGTAGACGGCACCGACCGGTGTCCCTTGCGGATCGGTCAGCGGCGGCAGGCGGTGATAGGCCCGGAAAATGTAGGCCGATCCGTCGACGAGATAGAGGTGCTGCTTGTCTGCCATTACCCGATTGCTAGCAGCGCTTGGGTGTCCGGTCAGCCGGAAATAATCTTTGCTCGAGAATGGCAGGAATCCGGCAATTCCGAGGCAAATTGCGGCCAAATTCAGGCCGGAATGTTCAAATCCGCTTGCTTCGCCACAATTTGGCCATTATTCCCGCAAGCCGCACGGCCTTGAGCCGAGCTATTGTTATGACGCTGTTCAAAGGAACATCGAATTATGCGTAAGATTCTTCTCGCCGCCGCTGTTGCCGGTGCTGCCCTCTCGGTCGCCGCCTGCTCGGAAAAGACCCAGGACGCTGCCGCCACCACCGCCGATTCGGCGATGGCTGACACCTCGGCCAATGCCGACGCGATGGCCAACACCGCTTCGGACGGCGCTTCGGACATGGCTTCGGACGCAGCTGCCCAGTAAGCAGCCGTTCGGCGGCCAAACCGCTAAAACGTTCAAGGGCGGTGCCGGTAGGTGCCGCCCTTTTTTCGTGCCCAATCGAAATTCGGTTTTCGTCGCGGTCGCTCAGTAGTTGGCAGACGCATACTGGCGACCGCTGTCGGTTTCGCCGGTGTATCCGTCATAAAGCGTCAGCGCGATATGTGCGATCTTGGATTCGCGAGCCAGCCGCGAGCCTTGCCCGGTGACATAGATCGCCACCGCGATGGTATGGCCGTTGGGTGCCTTGACCAAGCCGATGTCGCTCGAGGTGTTGTGCAGCGATCCGGTCTTGTGCGCGACGATCGCGTCGTCGGGCAGCAGCGCTTTGATCCGGCGCACGCCGGTGCGGCAGCGCTCCATCGCGCCGAGGATGACCTGGCGGCTGGAATCGCTCAGCACCTTGCCCTGGTAGAGGTCGGTCAGCAGCTTCACCATTGCCTTGGGCGTGGCGGAATCGCGGGTTTCGATGTGGCTCGCCGGATCGACTGCCCCATCATCGCGCACCAGCGTGGCGATATCGCGGTCGATATGGAAATTCTCGACCCCGTGGGCGTGGACCCAGGCGTTGACCGCCTTGGGGCCGCCGACCACCTTGAGCAAGGCATCGGCTGCTTCGTTGTTCGAGCGCGTGATCATCATCTCGATCAGGTCGACCGCTTGGTAATACCTGCCGGGCCGAACCGGGGCGACAGCCGACGAAAACGGTTCCGAACGGACCGGAACCATCATCGGGAATTCGCTTGTGAGCGTCCAGCGCCCATCCTCGACCCCTTGCATGAAGGTTGCGGCGATCGCGATCTTGCTGGTGCTGGCCATCGGGAAGCGCTGGTCACCCAGCACGGAGACCTGTTCGCCGGTTGCAAGGTCGACCGCGGCCACTCCGATCCGTCCCTTGGAGCCATCGGCGATTTGGCCGACGAGCTGTTCGAGCGGAGTATTGAACTGGAGGTCGAACGTGCGCGGTGCGCGCATGTCGGTGCCGAGGATCTGGTCGAACGCCTGGTCGACGCTCGACGCCCCGCTGGCATGTGCCGGCAAGGCAGTGCTGAAGGCGAGGCCGAAGCCCAATGCGAGGCCAGCCGTCCACCGGCCAAAGTGCGATCCGATTCCCATGACCCCCGGCGTTACTCCCTTATGGTTTGCACAGGCTTAACGTGGAGCACGATTTCGGCAAGCGCGCGGCGATGAAAAGTGTCCTCCGCGCGACATCATGCTTTGGTGCTGCACCGGATTCGGGTGCTAGCCGGGCTTGCGAAACCGCAGGGCGAACTGGTCGGTGTGTCCCCGGATCGCCTTGTTGAACACCGAGATATCGTGTGGATCCTGCGGATTGGCGTACATGTCGCTTTCAGCATCGAGCTTGAAACCCGCCGCTTCGACGACCTTGATGACCCGATCCTTCTCTATCCGGTGAAACTCGTTCGGAGAGTTGGTGTCTCCCGGGTTTGCCCGGTGATCGACCACCACCAGCGTGCCGCCCGGCTTGAGCGCGGCAAACATGTTCGCGGCGACCTTCTCGGGCGTCCCGGGAGGCCGGTCCTTGAGATAGAGATCGTGGAAGTTCTGCACCGTGATGATCGTGTCGAGCGGAACCGGGTATGGCTGCGCCAAAAGCGGGCCGTTGACAGCGGTGACATTCGCCAGGGCGGCGGCAATTGCCTTCTGATCGTCGGCATAGGCCGCGCGGAAGGCGATGAATTCGTCGGGCTGGTAGGCATAGACGTGGCCCTTCGGCCCAACCACGGCCGCTTCGACACGGGTCAGGTATCCTCCGCCCATCATCTCGTCGCCAACCTTTTCGCCAGGCAGGATTTCGGCAAATTGCATCAGCTCGGCGGGCTTGCGATCGACGTCACGCGCGACGTCTGCCGCAGGTCTGTGCGCGGCGTCGATGAGGGTCTGGTACTCGTCGGTCGTCAGCGCGAGATGATCGGTTTGGACCGGCGGGAGCGAAGCGCAACCGCAAAGAGCTGCAACAAGCGCAATCGCGAGCTGGTTTCGCATCAATCCTCTCCTTCGTATCCGGGCGTGAACGGTATCACTGTTGTATGACACGCCCAATCCCATTCCCGTCAGGCGAGTGCGTCGGCTTCGTCGAGGACGCGCGAGAGATGTCGCTCACAAGCGCCTGGCAAGGGGGGTGTCTATGGCCGCCTAGTCGAATTCGGGCTCGGGCGCGATCACTTCGTCCCGGCGGGCGATATAATAAAGCCCGTATCCAAGCACCAGCAGCACAAGGAGCAACAAATAGGCGCTGAGCTGAGCTTGCGCGATGATGTAGAAACAAAAGGCGCTGAAGATGGCCAATACCACCCACCAGTACCACGCCATATGGCCGTCATGGCCGTTCTCGGCGCGGTGCATCAACACGATGAAAGCGAGCACACAGACCACGCTGATCAGGGTGCCGGCGAGTGAGTTGACTTCGGCCAGGAAGGTAAAGGCGCCGCTGCCCAGCATTGCCGCGACCAGCACCGCGAACAGCGCGATTGCGCGGTCAGGGCTGGCGAAGCGGGTTGAAACATGCGTCAGAGTGGCGGGCAGCAGGCCGCGGTCGGCCATGCCATAAATCACACGCGGCGCAGCGATGAAGAAATTGAGTGAATTCGTCGCAATCGAGAAGATCGCCGCGACGCTCAGGAGCAGGCTTCCCCAATTGCCCATCACCGCACCGGCAGCCGCCGCCAACGGGGTTTTGTCGCCTGATCCTTGCGGAGCGCCTGCGGCGATGTAGGCCCATTGAACCAGCATGTAGAACAACGTGATCGCCGCCAGCGAACCGAGCATTGTCACCGGCAGATCGCGGCGCGGATTTTTCAGTTCGCCAGCCGAATTGGTGGCTGTGCCAACGCCTGAATATGCAAAATAGACCAACAGCGCGACGCTGCCCACTTCTCCAAGTTGCGGCAACTCGAAATGGGTGGCGATCCCGCCCCTGGCGAAGGCGAACATACACAAAAGTACGATCGGAGCGAGCTTGAGCGCGGTGCCCACCGCTAACCCGCCAACACTCTTGCTCATGCCCGAAGTGGTGATCGCTGTCAGCGCTGCAAGCAGTACCGCGAGCGTCAGCGCCCGCATTGCCGGATCGCCCATCGCCGGGAAAATCACCGCAAGATAGGAGACCAGCACATAGAGCGTCGCTGCGCGCCCCGCTGCCATCGCCAGGATCAGTAGCCATCCGACGAGAAAGCCGACCAGCGGGCCGAATGCCACTTGGGTCCACAGCTGCGCTGCACCGGATGAGCGGAACATCATCGCGAAGCGCGCGGCGACCAAAGTCCCACAGCCAAACAACACGCCGAAAATCAGGAACAGCCACGGTGCGAAATTGCCGACCGTGGAATAGAGCAGTGCTGGCAGTGCGAAGATGCCCGCTCCGATCATTCCGTTGATGCTCATCAGCGTTGCGCCGAATTTGCCAACGACGCGCGGTGGTTTGCCGGTTTCGTCCATCGCCCCAATACCCCCGGCGACAGAGAGTGACGGGTCTGAAAAAAATGTCAATTCTTATAATATCTTGGGGTCGTGCGATCCAATCGGGGCCGGTAAAAGGAAAGGCCCGGCAGGATCGCTCCCGCCGGGCCCGTCGTTGTTTCGGCCGTGAGGCAGTTCGGGCTTAGAAGCCCATTCCGCCCATTCCCCCCATGCCGCCCATGTCGGGCATTGCAGGGGCAGCCTTGTCTTCCGGCTTCTCGGCGATCGCCGCTTCGGTGGTGATCAGCAGGCCGGCGACAGAAGCCGCATCCTGCAGCGCGGTGCGCACGACCTTGGTCGGGTCGATCACGCCGGCACTCACGAGGTTTTCGTAGGTGTCGGTTGCCGCGTTGAAGCCCATGGTCTCGTCGCCGCCGTCGACAAGCTTGCCGGCGACAACCGCGCCGTCATGGCCGGCGTTCTCGGCGATCTGGCGCACCGGCGCCTGAAGCGCGCGGCGGACGATGTCGATCCCGCGGGTCTGGTCGTCGTTCTCGCCGTTGAGGTCATCGAGCGCCTTGGTGGCATAGAGCAGCGCAGTGCCGCCGCCCGGGACGATGCCTTCTTCGACCGCAGCGCGGGTCGCATGGAGAGCGTCGTCGACGCGATCCTTGCGCTCCTTCACTTCGACTTCGGATGCACCGCCGACCTTGATCACGGCAACGCCGCCGGCGAGCTTTGCAAGGCGCTCCTGCAGCTTTTCCTTGTCGTAATCGCTGGTGGTGGTTTCCATCTGCGCGCGGATTTCGCCGACGCGGGCCTTGATGTCGTCGGCCGAACCGGCGCCATCGACGATGGTGGTGTTGTCCTTGTCGATCTGGACGCGCTTGGCTTCACCGAGCATGCTGATCGTAACGTTCTCGAGCTTGATGCCGAGATCTTCGGAAACCATCTCGCCCTGCGTCAGGATTGCGATGTCCTGCAGCATCGCCTTGCGGCGATCGCCGAAGCCCGGCGCCTTGACCGCTGCGACCTTGAGGCCGCCGCGCAGCTTGTTGACCACGAGGGTCGCCAGCGCTTCGCCTTCGATGTCCTCGGCGATGATCAGCAGCGGGCGACCGCTCTGGACCACGGCTTCGAGGATCGGCAGCATCGACTGCAGGTTCGACAGCTTCTTCTCGTGGATCAGGATGTAGGGGTTCTCCAGCTCCACGGTCATCTTGTCGGGGTTGGTGATGAAGTACGGGCTGAGGTAGCCGCGATCGAACTGCATACCTTCGACGGTGTCGAGCTCGAATTCGAGACCCTTCGCCTCTTCGACGGTGATCACGCCTTCCTTGCCGACCTTCTCCATCGCTTCGGCGATCTTTTCGCCGACTTCCTTGTCGCCGTTCGCCGAAATGATGCCGACCTGGGCGATTTCCGCCGAACCGGCCACGTCCTTGCTGCGGCCCTTGAGGTTCTCGACCACCTTGGTAACCGCGAGGTCGATGCCGCGCTTGAGGTCCATCGGGTTCATGCCCGCAGCGACCGACTTCATGCCTTCGCGCACGATCGCCTGGCCCAGCACCGTGGCGGTGGTGGTGCCGTCACCGGCGAGGTCGTTGGTCTTGCTGGCGACTTCGCGCAGCATCTGCGCGCCCATGTTCTCGAACTTGTCCTTGAGTTCGATTTCCTTGGCGACGGTAACGCCGTCCTTGGTGATGCGCGGTGCGCCGAAGCTCTTGTCGATCACGACGTTGCGGCCCTTGGGGCCGAGCGTGACCTTCACTGCATCGGCGAGGATGTCCACGCCCTTGAGGATGCGTTCACGCGCGTCGCGCGAGAATTTCACGTCCTTGGCTGCCATTTTCGTTTCTCCTGTTTCATCATCCCAGCGAAAGCTGGGATCGCATGGGGCCTACGCGACCCCTCGAATGTTCAATTCAGCGGCACGAGACCCCTGCTTTCGCAGGGGTGTGCGTGATCGGCCTTCAGCCAATCACTCCCATGATGTCGCTTTCCTTCATGATCAGCAGGTCTTCGCCGTCGATCTTGACTTCGGTGCCGGACCACTTGCCGAAGAGCACGCGGTCGCCCGCCTTGACGTCGAGCGGAGTGACCTTGCCATCTTCGGCGCGGGCGCCCGAACCGACGGCGACGATTTCGCCCTCGCTCGGCTTTTCCTGTGCGCTGTCGGGAATGATGATGCCGCCGGCGGTCTTGGAATCGGCTTCGATGCGCCGGACAAGAACGCGGTCGTGCAACGGACGGAATGCCATGTCTGTGACCTCTCTCGTGAGTAAAATGATCGCGATTGGCACTCCCGCATGGAGAGTGCCAGCGGGGCGCATATGTGCAGCGTTCAGGTGGCCGTCAAGGCCGCGCGAGCAAGAAATTTTACGCCGTATCGCGCCTTGGCAGGAGTCCGAAACGGGCGCGCCGGGTCCAGCGGAAGAACAGCGATCCGGCAACCGCCACCAGCCCGACCAGCAGGCCGAGCCAGATCCCGGTCCCGGCAAGCGGCGTATAGAATCCCAGCCAGACCATCGCGCCGAGGCCCGGCACCCAGTATCCGATCAGCGCGATCGCCATCGGCACCCGGGTATCCTGCAAGCCGCGCAGCGCTCCGCCGGTCACTGCCTGCATCCCGTCGAACAGCTGGAAGCCGGCGGCGACCGTCATGAAGCGTACCGCGAACGCCGCCATCGCGAGGTTCGCGGGAGCATAGGGATCGATATAGAGCCGCAGGAGGGTGTGCGGCGCGAACAGCATGGCAGATGCAGTGATCGTCATGAATCCGCCGCCGATCAGCATCGCGCTGGTCCCTGCGCGGCGGATCCCCTCGTGGTCGCCCGCTCCGTAATAGTAGCCCACGCGGATCGTCGCCGCCTGCCCGACGCCGAACGGCACCTGGAACGCGAAAGCAGCGATCTGCAGCGCGATCGTGTGTCCGGCAAGCTCTGCCGGGCCGATCAGTCCCATCATGAACGCCGCGCCGTTGAACAGCGCCGCTTCGGCGAGCACCGTGCCGAACACCGGCGCGCCGAGGATCAGCAGCGTGCGGAAATAATGCCAGTCGGGGCTCCACAACCGGCCGAAAATGTGGAACCGGGCAAGCCGCCGGTCGGACTGGACTGCGACCACGTAGGCCAGCGCAGTACAACTCGAAGTGATCACGCCTGCTAGCGCCGACCCGCGGATGCCCATCGCTGGCGCTCCGAAGTGGCCGAACACGAACGTGTAGTTGCCGAGCACGGCGACCAGCACCGCACCCGCGATGATTACCGTGGCGAAGATCGGCCGGCCGAGCGCAGCGACGTAGCTGCGCAGGACGTTCGAGATCAGGATCGGCACCGCAGCCCAGCCGAGCAGCGGCAGGAAAGTGCCTGCCAGCCGGGCGATCTCCGGCTCCTGATCGGCGGCGAGCATGATCGGCTCGGCGAACTGGCACATCGCAGTGACCGCAAGGCCGAACATGACCGCTAGCCAGAGCGCCATGCGGGTCGCGCGGCGCACTTCGCGCACGATCCCGGTGCCGCGCCCGATCGCAGCGGCGATGAGTGCCGAAACCATCGCGGTGAGCCCCGACAGCGCCCACGCGACCGTGCCGAACAGCGCGATCGACAGGCTGGTCGCGCCGAGCGACAGCTCGCCCAGCCGCGCGACGAAGATCACGTCGACCGCGTAGACCAGCATCTGCAGCAGGTTCGCCGCCGCCAGAGGCCAGGCGAGCGTCAGCGTGGCAGCGATCTCGCTGCGCCATGCGCCAGAGCGCTCAAGGGTTCCTGTGTGCGACATAAAGCCGGCCCGGATACGCGCGCCGGACACGCCGGGAAAGCGCGGAGCGGATCGGCCGGAAAGAATCGCTTAAGCTTGCGGCAAGCATGTCACAGGCAGGATTGCGGCATGATCAGGACCTGTATTGCTGCCGCAGCTGCGATTTTCGCCCTCGTCCCCCTTGCCGCACCGGCTCACGCCGGGGAGGTGTACGGCGGGGTCTACGCCCACGCGGTCGATACCCCGTTCACGCTCGAAACCGGTGAAGGCGGGACCGATCTACAGTTCGGTTACCGGTTCGACCCTGTGCTCGGCCCGCTCCGGATCGAGCCCTATGTATTCGGTTCGGTCAACCTCGACGGCAATACCGATTTCGGCGGTGTCGGGGTGAGCCGCAAGATTCCTGTCGGCCTGATCTATGTGCGCCCCGGCGTCGGACTGGTGGTCCACGATGCGCCCGGGTACCGCGTCGACATGGCGACCGGGTATCGCACCGACCTCGGCAGCCGGGTGCTGTTCGAACCCGAGATCGCTGTCGGTACGCGCATTGCACCGCGGCTGACCGTGGAGGCGAGCTGGGTGCATATTTCGAACGCGCGGCTGTTCAATAGCGAGCAGAACCCAGGCATCGACACGATCGGATTGCGGCTCAACTTGCACCTTTGACGCGCTCGGCTGGCGGCGTATGAGAGGGCGCAAGGGGGGCAACCATAGCCCGACGATCGAAGGACAACTTGCCATGCTCCGAATTCGCTCCACCCTTTCAGTCCTGGCCATTACGCTTGCACTGGCCGCTTGCGGTAAGTCTCCAAGCGACACAGCCACCGCTGCCACCGGTGAAGCTTCCGCTGCGCCAGCCGCTTCGACCGTTTCCGCCGCGTCGGTCGATTCAGGGGCGACGGCTGCCGCCGAGGTTACTCCCGCCGCTGCAACCGCCGATCCGCCGGCGATGGTCGATCCCGTGGCCGCGGGCGGGAAACCACCGGCTGCATTCGTGCAGTGCCGAGCGTGCCATTCGACCAAGCCCGGCCAGACGTTGATCGGCCCGTCACTTGCAGGGATTTACGGGACAAAGGCGGGCGAAGTCGCCGGTTTCCGGTTCAGCGATGCAATGAAGAAGTCGGGCCTGACCTGGGACGATGCCTCGCTCGACAAGTTCCTCGAAAGCCCGATGACGGTCGTGCCGGGTACCAAGATGAGCTTCTATGGCGTGAAAAACGCCGCTCAGCGCCAGCAGATCATCGACTACCTCAAGACGCTGTGACCTGAGCCGATGCACGAGGGGGGAGGGGCAGGCTACCTGTACGAGGGCTTAGTCCTGCTGGGCTTTGCGCTCGGCTTCGTGCTGCTGTTCCGCCGCCTCGGGCTTGGCGCGACACTGGGATACCTCGTGGCCGGGGCGGTCGTCGGCCCGCAAGTGCTGGCGCTCGCCGGTGGGGCCGAGACCAAGATCCAGTTTGCCGATTTCGGCATCACGCTGCTGCTGTTCGTCGTCGGGCTCGAGTTGGCACCTGCGCGGCTTATGCGGCTGAGGCGGGAAATTTTCGGACTGGGCTTGGCGCAAGTTGTCCTGTGCGGTTTGGCACTGACCGTTGTCATCGGGCTGGCGACTCCGTTTACATGGGCTGCAGCGCTGGCGCTGGGCCTGCCGCTGGCGCTCAGTTCGACCGCGCAGGTCCTGCCGATGCTGCAATCGGCGGGGCGTCTTAGGACCCCCTTCGGCGAGCGCGCGTTTTCGGTCCTCCTGTTCCAGGACCTGTCGATCATCCCGCTGATCACGGTGATCGCAGCGCTAAGCCGCAATCCGGCTTCGCAAGAAGGACCTCCCGGCTGGCAGCTGGCGCTGATGACGATCGCGGCGATTGCCGGACTGATCGCAGCGGGCCGCTTTCTGATCCGTCCGCTGTTCCGCCTGATCGGTTCGATCGGCGAACGCGAGATGTTCATAGTCGCGGCGTTGTTCACGGTGATTGCATCCGCTGCGCTGATGGAAGTACTCGGTCTGTCGACCGCGCTCGGGGCGTTCATCGCCGGGGTGATGCTGGCCGATACGCCCTATCGCCACGAGTTGGAGAGCGACATCGAGCCGTTCCGCTCGATCCTGCTGGGGCTGTTTTTCCTCTCGGTCGGGATGATGCTCGATCTTTCGGCGATTGCAGAGCGGCCGCTGTTCGTGATCGGCATGGCGCTGGCGCTGATCGCGACCAAGGCAATCGTGATCGGCGGGCTCGGTCTCGCCATGAAGATGCCGTGGCGAAGCGCGCTCGCACTTGGCCTGCTGCTGAGCCAGGGGGGTGAATTCGGGTTCGTGCTGTTCGCGCAGGCGCAAAACGGCTTGCTGATCGAGCCGCAGGCGGCCAGCCTGTTCGGCGCAGTCGTCACCTTGTCGATGGCGACCACGCCGTTCCTCATGATGATCACTGCGCCGCTGCGTCGTACGTCCGCCAGCACGGAAGAGCGTGAAGGGCCACGCGCCGATGGCGCGACCGCACTGGTGATCGGCTATGGCCGGTTCGGACAGACCGTGGCGCAGATGCTGATCGCCAGCGACATCCCGGTCACGCTGATCGACACCGATACCGAGATGATCGACGTTGCGGGCGAGTTCGGTTCAAAGGTCTATTTCGGCGACGGAACACGGATCGACCTGTTGCGACAGGCCGGGGCCGGCGAAGCGACGATCATCTGCTTCTGCCTCGACGGAAAGCAACTCGATGCGGGTGTGCTCGAAGCGGTGCACGAGGCGTTCCCGCAAGCACGGGTGTTCGTGCGCGCGTACGACCGGCGCACGTTGATCGACTTGCGCGATGCGCCACACGACTATGCCGTGCGCGAATTGATGGAATCGGCAGTCGCAATGGCCCGCGCCGCGCTCGATGCGCTCGGCGACAGCCAGCAGAACATCGACGAAGCCGAGCATCAATACCGCCAGACCGATGCCGAACGGCTCGACGCGCAGCTTGAGGCAGGGGATTACCGTGCAGCGCGCGAGATGGTGATCCGCCAGCAGCAGCGACTGGCGAACCGGGACTCCTGAACACCGCGGCGGATAGGAAAAGGGCGGCACCTTGCGGCACCGCCCTTCGCGATCTCGAAATCGAGAAGATCGATTACTTCAGCTCGACGGTACCGCCGGCAGCTTCGATCTTGCCCTTGATCTCTTCGGCTTCCGCCTTGTTCACGCCTTCCTTGATCGGCTTCGGCGCGCCTTCGACGAGACCCTTGGCTTCGGTCAGGCCCAGGCCGGTGATGGCGCGGACTTCCTTGATCACCTGGATCTTCTTGCCACCGTCGCCGGTGAGAATGACGTCGAATTCGTCCTTCTCTTCGACCGGGGCAGCAGCATCGCCACCACCGGCAGGGCCGGCAACGGCAACAGCAGCGGCAGCGGAAACGCCCCACTCTTCTTCGAGCGCCTTGGCAAGCTCAGCGGCTTCCAGGACGGTCAGCTTCGACAGTTCTTCAACAAGCTTGGCGATATCGGCCATGATTGGTTACTCCAAATTGTGGCGGGGCCTTGTGGCCCCAGATGTCTGGTTCGAAAGTACGAAAACCGCTTACGCCGCTTCCTTGGCGCCATAGGCACCGAAGACGCGGGCGAGCTTGGCGGCCGGTGCATTGACGACCTGGGCGATCTTGGTCGCCGGGGCGTTGATGAGACCGACCAGCTTGCCGCGCAGCTCGTCGAGCGAGGGCATCGAGGCGAGCGCCTTGACCCCGGCTTCGTCGAGCAACTGCCCACCCATGGAACCACCGACGATTTCAAGCTTGTCGTTGGTCTTGGCGTACTCCACCGCAGCCTTGGCTGCCGCCACCGGGTCGGTCGACCAGGCGAGCGCCGTCGGGCCGGAGAGGTACTCTTCCAGCCCTTCGTAGGGAGTGCCCTTGAGGGCGAGCTTGGCGAGACGGTTCTTCGCGACCTTGTACGACGCACCGGCGTCACGAATCTTCTCACGCAGGTCGGTGGACTGGCCCACCGTCATGCCGAGGTTGCGGGTGACAACCACCACGCCGACCTCGTTGAAGACTTCGTTCAGCGATGCGACCGCGTCGGCTTTTTGCGAACGATCCATGCCTTACTCCTTCACTATGGTCGCGTGACTAATGCCGCGCGACCGGCTCATGCGTGTCCGCCACGGAAATCCGCGAGCGGGCGAGTCCATCGACAAGGGAAGGAGGTGCGCCGATAGCGCGAAGGGCGAGCCTTGCGGCACCGCCCGGTAAATCTCTGTTCCCCGCCTAGGCTGCAAATTAAGGTCGGGCAGATCCCGGCCAGCAACTGTCTCGGACGGACGACCGAATGGCACGAGGCCCGCCGGTCAGTGGCGGGCCTCTAGCGATTCTGGCCTGCAAGTCAAGAAGAGCCTCAGTCGGGGTTGTACCCCAGCAGGTCGCCCGGCTGGCACTCCAGTTCGCGGCAGATCGCCTCGAGGGTAGAGAAGCGGATCGCCTTGGCCTTGCCGGTCTTGAGGATCGAGAGGTTGGCTAGGGTGAGGCCCACCCGCTCGGCCAGTTCGGTGAGGGTCATGCGGCGTTCGTGCAGCAGGTCGTCGAGTTTGACCATGATCCTGTTTCCTTCGGTTTCGTTGCCCATCACACCGTTCCTTCCAGGTCGGCGCGCATTTCGGTGCCCTTGCGGAACACCCGGGCGAGCACGAACAGGGTCAGGATCAGCACGATACCTCCGCCGCCGACACCGACGTCGATGTTGACCGACGCGTCATGGGCCAGCTTGGCGATATAGGCTCCGAGCGCCGCCACCGGGATCGAGACCACATTGATGGCGAGCATGATCCACGCCATCGACGTCAGCCGGTCCGCATTGGCGGGGACGAACGGATCGCCTTCCTCGACGCTCCTTACGATGCGAAGCATGTGCACGAAGAACCGCCATGCGAGATAGAGCACGCCGACGACGATCGCGAGTAGCGCCATGATAAGCCAGACGGTGTAGCCGGGGGCGCCTGCCTGCGTCAGCTGGGCAATAGCCTTGCCGTTGAAGATCGCGAGGGCGGGGATGGCTATCGCGACCCCGGCGCCGGCAATGCCGATCGCGCCAAGGATGAAATAGAGGATTCCCTTGGCCACGGCGAGCAGCGGGTCGGAGGTAATGGTGCTCATCGAATGCACTCCTTCTGGGTGGCTCAGGCGAGCAGCTGGTGAGTGACCACCGGGGCAGACACGCTGGCCGGGATCGTGATCAGCTGCTGGAAGGTCAGGGCGGTCATCGCGATGGCGATCACCGCTGCGAAAAGGTTGGTCTTGAGGGTCATTTTTCCGTTCTCCAATAAGCTTGATATCGATATTCAATAATCCGAGTCGGCCATATTGTCAATCAATAATATTGAAAAACGATATGATGCTGATCGAAAAACGGAAATTCTGATCGAGCCGGGCGCTCGCGCGGCGAGAGTGGGATGCGGCTGTCTCGGATTGCACCCGATTCGAACCGGACGCAGCGCTTGACTCGCGCGCGGACGATTCCTACATGGCGCTCACACCGACCGCTTCGAGCAAGCGGGGCCTGTGCGCGAAGGCCCGGCAAGGATGGAAGCGGCGACAGCCATAATCGCGACGTTTCGACGACCTGCAGCAGCGCTCCGGGATGGAGTGCGCCGTTTGCTGCGGGTTTCGTGCGTCCCGGTTGGCTGCTTCCTCGTGCAGGCGAAGTGACAATCCGGCCGCACCTTTCGGGGAGGCGGCACAAATCGAAGGCGAATATTCCCCTATGGCGACCACCAAGAAGCAGGCGGCGGCAAAGGCTCCGGCCAAGACCGCCCGCAAGCAGACCGGCACCTCCAAGCGCCGCATCCGCAAGATCTTCGGCGACATCCACGAAGTCGTGCAGATGCCGAACCTGATCGAGGTCCAGCGCGAGAGCTACGAACAGTTCCTCCGCTCGGACAAGTCGACGGGGTATGTTTCCGGCCTCGAGAAGACCCTGCGCTCGGTGTTCCCGATCCGTGATTTCGCCGGCACCGCCGAGCTCGACTTCGTGCACTACGAGCTTGAACCGCCGAAGTACGACACCACCGAATGCCGCCAGCGCGGCATCACCTACGCCGCCCCGATGAAGGTGACGCTGCGCCTGATCGTGTTCGAGGTCGATACCGAGACCGAGACCCGCTCGGTCCTCGATATCAAGGAGCAGGACGTCTACATGGGCGACATGCCGCTCATGACCGAGAACGGCACCTTCATCATCAACGGCACCGAGCGTGTCATCGTCAGCCAGATGCACCGTTCGCCGGGTGTGCTGTTCGACCATGACCGCGGCAAGACCCACTCTTCGGGCAAGCTGCTGTTCGCCGCACGGGTGATCCCCTACCGCGGCAGCTGGCTCGATTTCGAGTTCGACGCCAAGGACATCGTCAACGTCCGTATCGACCGCAAGCGCAAGCTGCCGGTCACTGCGTTGCTCTACGCGCTGGGCCTCGACAGCGAAGGCATCCTCGACTTCTTCTACGACAAGGTAGTCTGGGAACGCGCCAAGGACGGGTGGAAGATCCCGTTCGTCGCCGACGCCTGGCGCGGGCAGAAGCCGGCCTTCGCGCTGGTCGATGCCAAGACCGGTGAGGAAGTGTTCCCGGCCGGCCAGAAGATCAGCCCGCGCGCGGCCAACAAGGCAGCCAAGGACGGTCTCAAGGACCTGCTGATCCCGACCGAGGAAATCTTCGGCCGCTTTGCCTCGCAGGACATGATCGACGAATCGACCGGTCGCATCTGGATCGAAGCGGGCGACGAAGTCGATGCCGAGAACCTAGAGAAGCTCGATGCCGCAGGCATCGACCGGCTGGTCCTGCTCGACATCGACGACGTCAACACCGGCCCGTGGATCCGCAACACGCTCAAGGTCGACAAGGCCGAGAATCGCGACGAAGGCCTCGAGGCGATCTACAAGGTGATGCGCCCGGGCGAGCCGCCGACCAAGGAAACCGCCGAAGCGCTGTTCGAAGGCCTGTTCTTCGACGGCGAACGCTACGACCTATCCGCCGTCGGCCGCGTGAAGCTCAACATGCGCCTCGGCCTCGACGCCGAAGACACCGTGACCACGCTGCGCAAGGAAGATATCCTTGCAGTGGTCAAGGAACTGGTCGGCCTGAAGGACGGCAAGGGCGAAGTCGACGACATCGACAACCTCGGTAACCGCCGTGTCCGCTCGGTCGGCGAACTGCTGGAAAACCAGTACCGCGTCGGCCTGCTGCGCATGGAACGCGCGGTGAAGGAGCGCATGAGCTCGGTCGACGTGTCGACCGTGATGCCGAACGACCTGATCAACGCCAAGCCCGCCGTGGCTGCGGTGCGCGAGTTCTTCGGCTCCAGCCAGCTGTCGCAGTTCATGGACCAGACCAACCCGCTGTCGGAAGTCACCCACAAGCGCCGCGTGTCGGCGCTCGGCCCGGGCGGCCTCACCCGCGAGCGTGCGGGCTTCGAAGTCCGCGACGTTCACCCGACGCACTACGGCCGCATCTGTCCGATCGAAACGCCGGAAGGCCCGAACATTGGCCTGATCAACTCGCTCAGCACTTTCGCCCGCGTCAACAAGTACGGTTTCATCGAAACGCCGTACCGCAAGGTGATCGACGGCAAGGTGACCGGCGAGGTCGTCTACCTCTCGGCGATGGAAGAGCAGAAGCACGCGGTTGCGCAGGCGTCTGCCGAAACCAACGCCGATGGCAGCTTCGTGGAAGAGCTGATTTCGGCGCGTGAAAGCGGCGAATTCGTGATGCTCCCGCGCGAGCAGATCACGCTGATGGACGTCAGCCCCAAGCAGCTGGTTTCGGTCGCAGCCTCGCTGATCCCGTTCCTCGAGAACGACGACGCGAACCGCGCCCTGATGGGTTCGAACATGCAGCGCCAGGCGGTGCCGCTGGTTCGCGCCGAAGCGCCGTTCGTGGGAACCGGCATGGAAGAGACCGTGGCCCGCGATTCGGGCGCGGCGATCACCGCCAATCGCGGCGGCGTGGTCGACCAGGTCGACGCGACCCGCATCGTGATCCGCGCGATCGGCGATGTCGAACCCGGCCAGTCGGGCGTCGATATCTACCGCTTACAGAAGTTCGAGCGTTCGAACCAGTCGACCTGCATCAACCAGCGCCCGCTGGTGAAGGTGGGCGACACGGTCGAAGCCGGCGACATCATCGCTGATGGTCCCTCGACCGAGCTCGGCGAACTGGCGCTGGGTCGCAACAGCCTCGTCGCGTTCATGCCGTGGAACGGCTACAACTACGAGGACTCGATCCTGATCTCCGAACGCATCGTCAAGGACGACGTGTTCACCTCGATCCATATCGAGGAATTCGAAGTCATGGCCCGCGACACCAAGCTCGGGCCGGAAGACATCACCCGCGACATTCCCAACGTCGGCGAGGAAGCGCTGCGCAACCTCGACGAGGCGGGCATCGTCTACATCGGTGCCGAAGTGCACCCGGGCGATATCCTGGTCGGCAAGATCACCCCCAAGGGTGAATCGCCGATGACCCCGGAAGAGAAGCTGCTGCGCGCGATCTTCGGCGAAAAGGCCAGCGACGTGCGCGATACCTCGCTCCGCCTGCCGCCGGGCACCAGCGGCACGATCGTCGATGTGCGGGTGTTCAACCGCCACGGCATCGAGGTCGACGACCGTACCCGCGCGATCCAGAACGAGGAAATCGAGCGCCTGCGCAAGGACAGCCAGGACGAACGCGCGATCCTCAACCGGGCGACCTATAATCGCCTGAAGGACATGCTGGTCGGCCAGACCGCTTCGGCCGCGCCCAAGGGCGTCAAGAAGGGCACCAAGATCACCGACGAGTTGCTCGAGAGCGTGGACCGGTTCGAATGGTTCAAGTTCGCGGTTGCGGATGATGGCCGCCAGAGCCAGCTCGAAGCGATCAAGGCCCAGTACGATGAAGCCGTGAAGGGCATCGAGGAAAAGTTCGAAGACCGCCGCGAGAAGCTCGAGCGGGGCGACGAACTGGCACCGGGCGTGCTCAAGATGGTCAAGGTGTTCGTCGCGGTGAAGCGCAAGCTGCAGCCGGGCGACAAGATGGCCGGCCGCCACGGGAACAAGGGCGTCATCAGCCGGATCCTGCCCGCCGAGGACATGCCGTTCCTCGAGGACGGCACCCCGGTCGACATCGTGCTCAACCCACTGGGCGTGCCGTCGCGCATGAACGTCGGGCAGATCTTCGAAACCCACCTCGGCATGGCCGCGCGCGGGCTCGGTCAGCAGATCACTGCGGCGCTCGATGAATGGCGCGAAGCCAACCCCGATCCAACGGCGGCCAAGGCGCCGACCGCGGTCGTGGAGAAGCTGAAGGACGTCTACGGCGAGCAGTATCATGCCGACATCGACAGCCGTTCGGCCGAAGAGATCGTCGAGATGGCGGGCTACCTCAAGAACGGCGTGCCGTTCGGGACCCCGGTGTTCGACGGCGCGCGCGAAGGCGACGTGTCGGCGATGCTTGAGAAGGCCAACCTGCCCACTTCAGGCCAGGTCACGCTGTTCGACGGCCGCACCGGCGAGGCATTCGACCGCAAGGTGACCGTGGGCTACATCTACATGCTGAAGCTCCACCACCTCGTCGACGACAAGATCCACGCGCGTTCGATCGGGCCGTACAGCCTCGTCACCCAGCAGCCGCTGGGCGGCAAGGCGCAGTTCGGCGGCCAGCGCTTCGGCGAAATGGAGGTCTGGGCGCTCCAGGCCTACGGCGCCGCCTACACGCTGCAGGAAATGCTCACCGTGAAGTCGGACGACGTGGTCGGCCGGCAGAAGGTCTACGAAGCGATCGTCAAGGGCGACGACACCTTCGAGGCCGGCATCCCGGAGAGCTTCAACGTGCTCGTGAAGGAAATGCGCAGCCTCGGCCTCAACGTCGAACTCTCCTCGCTCGGCGAGGACGAGGACGACGACGGCATGACGGCCATTGCGGCGGAGTAATGATCAGAGCCGGTGTGGCGGAACGGTAGACGCACCACTCCAGTGGTCCCCGGAAACGGGGTGCGGGTTCAACTCCCAGCCACCGGCAACTGATCGAAGTACGAATTTCACCCCCAGAGGGACCGAAAAATGAACGAACTGACCAAATTCACCAACCAGCTCGCCAAGCCCGAGACGTTCGACCAGATCCAGATCGGCATCGCCTCGCCCGAGCGCATCCGCAGCTGGTCGTTCGGCGAGATCAAGAAGCCCGAGACGATCAACTACCGCACGTTCAAGCCCGAACGTGACGGTCTGTTCTGCGCGCGCATCTTCGGTCCGGTGAAGGACTACGAGTGCCTGTGCGGCAAGTACAAGCGCATGAAGTACAAGGGCGTCGTCTGCGAGAAGTGCGGCGTCGAGGTGACCGTGACCAAGGTCCGGCGTGAGCGCATGGGCCACATCGAGCTCGCCGCGCCGGTCGCGCACATCTGGTTCCTGAAGTCGCTGCCGAGCCGCATCGGCCTGCTGCTCGACATGCAGCTCAAGCAGCTCGAGCGCGTGCTCTACTTCGAGAGCTACATCGTCACCGAGCCGGGCCTGACCCCGCTCGAGAAGTTCCAGCTGCTCACCGAAGACGAACTGCTCGAAGCGCAGGACGAATACGGCGAGGACAGCTTCAGCGCCGGGATCGGTGCCGAAGCGGTCAAGGTCATGCTGATGGACCTCGACCTCGAGCAGGAACGCGATGACCTGATGGAAGAGCTGGCGACCACCAAGTCCAAGCTCAAGCCTGCCAAGATCATCAAGCGTCTCAAGGTCGTCGAAAGCTTCATCGATTCGGGCAACCGCCCCGAATGGATGATCCTCGAGGTGATCCCGGTCATCCCGCCGGAACTGCGCCCGCTGGTCCCGCTCGACGGCGGCCGGTTCGCGACCTCGGATCTAAACGATCTCTACCGCCGCGTGATCAACCGCAACAATCGCCTGAAGCGCCTGATCGAGCTGCGCGCGCCGGACATCATCGTCCGCAACGAAAAGCGCATGCTGCAGGAAGCGGTCGATGCGCTGTTCGACAACGGCCGCCGCGGCCGCGTGATCACCGGTGCCAACAAGCGTCCGCTGAAGTCGCTCAGCGACATGCTCAAGGGCAAGCAGGGTCGCTTCCGCCAGAACCTGCTTGGCAAGCGCGTCGACTACTCGGGCCGTTCGGTCATCGTGACCGGGCCGGAGCTCAAGCTGCACCAGTGCGGGTTGCCGAAGAAGATGGCGCTCGAGCTGTTCAAGCCGTTCATCTACGCGCGCCTCGACGCCAAGGGTCTGTCGATGACCCTCAAGCAGGCCAAGAAGTGGGTCGAGAAGGAGCGCAAGGAAGTCTGGGACATCCTGGATGAAGTAATCCGCGAGCACCCGGTGCTGCTGAACCGCGCGCCGACGCTCCACCGCTTGGGCATCCAGGCGTTCGAGCCGGTGCTGATCGAAGGCAAGGCGATCCAGCTACACCCGCTGGTGTGCTCGGCGTTCAACGCCGACTTCGACGGTGACCAGATGGCGGTCCACGTGCCGCTGTCGCTGGAAGCCCAGCTCGAAGCGCGCGTGCTGATGATGAGCACCAACAACATCCTCAGCCCCGCCAACGGCAAGCCGATCATCGTGCCTTCGCAGGACATGGTGCTGGGTCTCTACTACCTGTCGATGGAACGGCAGGAGAAGACCCCCGAGTTCATCGAGGAAAAGGGCGGCGAGAAGATCGAGAAGCTACCGCGCTTTGCCGACATGGCCGAAGTGCACCAGGCGCTCCACACCAAGAGCGTGACGCTTCACTCCAAGATCATCACTCGCGTTCCGCAGACGGACGAGGATGGCAAGGAGTACATGAAGCGGGTCGAGACTACCCCGGGCCGTATGCTCATCGGCGAATGCCTGCCGAAGAGCCACAAGGTGCCCTACGAGGTCATCAACCGCCTGCTGACCAAGAAGGACATCGGCGACGTGATCGACGAGGTCTATCGCCACACCGGCCAGAAGGACACGGTGCTGTTCGCCGACGCGATCATGAGCCTTGGCTTCCGCCACGCGTTCCGCGCGGGCATCTCGTTCGGCAAGGACGACATGATCATCCCGGACTCGAAAGTCGAGCTGGTCGAACAGACCAAGGCGCTCGTCACCGATTACGAGCAGCAGTACCAGGACGGCCTGATCACCCAGCAGGAAAAGTACAACAAGGTGATCGACGCCTGGAGCCGTTGCGGCGACCAGGTGGCCGACGCGATGATGGACGAGATCCGTGCCCGGCCGAAGGACAACGACGGCCGCGAGGCGGAGATCAACTCGATCTACATGATGAGCCACTCCGGTGCGCGCGGTTCGCCGGCGCAGATGAAGCAGCTCGCCGGGATGCGCGGCCTGATGGCCAAGCCGTCGGGTGAGATCATCGAGCAGCCGATCATCTCGAACTTCAAGGAAGGTCTGACCGTCCTTGAGTACTTCAACTCGACCCACGGCGCCCGCAAGGGCCTCGCGGACACCGCGCTCAAGACTGCAAACTCGGGTTACCTGACCCGCCGCCTGGTCGATGTGTCGCAGGACTGCGTGATCGTCGAGGACGACTGCAAGACCAGCAACGCGCTGGAAATGCGCGCGATCGTGCAGGGCGGTTCGGTCATCGCATCGCTCGGCGAACGTATCCTTGGCCGCACCGTGGCCGAGGATCTCGTCAACGCCAAGACCGGCGAAGTCATCGTCAAGGCAGGCACGCTGCTCGACGAGCCGATGGTCAAGGCGATCGAGGAAGCCGAAGTGCAGGTTGCGAAGATCCGTTCGCCGCTGATCTGCGAGGCCGAACAGGGCGTGTGCGCGACTTGCTATGGTCGCGACCTCGCACGCGGTACGCCGGTCAACATCGGCGAGGCTGTCGGCGTGATCGCCGCGCAGTCGATCGGTGAGCCGGGCACCCAGCTGACGATGCGGACCTTCCACATCGGCGGCGCGGCGCAGCTCAACGAAACGAGCCACCTCGAATCGATCTCCGACGGCAAGGTCGAATACCGCGACATGCCGACGATCGTCGACAAGCGCGGCAAGATCCTGTCGATGGCGCGCAACGGCGAGCTGGCGGTGATCGACGCCGAAGGGCGCGAGCGCGAAATCCACAAGGTGCCTTACGGTACCGTCCTGATGTTCAAGGATGGGGCCAAGGTGAAGGAAGGCGATCGCCTGGCCGAGTGGGACCCGTTCACCCTGCCGATCATCACCGAAACCAGCGGCATCGTGAAGTACCAGGACCTAATCGACACACAGACGATGGAAGAGCGGGTGGACGAAACCACCGGTAT